>NZ_JAQYWB010000046.1 GCF_030145185.1 Desulfoluna sp.
GGGTTTCAAGCTTGGAGGCAGAGAGAGCCTGGGGCCGAGAGAAAAAAGCGTCAGAGAGCGGCCTCCGGCGGCAAGGTGAGCCACCTTGAAAGCGGGTTTGCGAATGCCCCGCGGATTTTTCACTGACGTGCTGTAATGCATCCGCATTCGCGCAATCTTTGAGGGCATGCGGGGTTCGTCACAAGCGCATAGGTTGCGGGGTTTAAGCTTGGAGGCAGAAGAGAGTCTGGGGACGAGAGAAAAAAGTGTCAGAGAGCGGCCTCCGGCGGCAAGGTGAGCCACCTTGAAAGCGGGTTTGCGAATGCCCCGCGGATTTTTCACTGACGGGCTGTAATGCATCCGCATTCGCGCGATCTTTGAGGGGATGCGAGGTTCGTCACAAGCGCATAGGTTGCGGGGTTTCAAGCTTGGAGGCAGAGCCTCCGTGGAGCATTCCCAGGCGGAGCCAGAGAACGAGAGAAGCACGTTAACCCTCGAAGCCTTACGACGTCACCCACCCACGCATGTTTTTTTTATAACGGTTGGAGCGCAGCGACTCCTCAACGAAGCACGAAGCACCAGGCACGAAGAACGTTTTGTACAATACGGTTGGAGCGCAGCGACTCCTCGAACGAAGCACGAAGAACCAAGCACGAAGAACGCTTTTTTACCAGGCACGAAGAACGTTTTTATCACCAAGCACCTTAACCCACGAAGGCTTGTTTTTATGAATAGTTCGTTTCTTACCGCCGTTTACGTGCTGCATCTGGTGTCGGTGCTCCTGGTGGCCCTTTACGGGGTGCATCGGCTGGCTCTTTTGCGCTCATGGCTCCGCATGCGGGGAAGGCCCGCGCCGCCTGTGCCGCGGCTTGCGGACCCCTTGCCGAAGGTGACGGTGCAGCTCCCTTTGTATAATGAAGAGGCGGTGGCGGAACGGCTGCTGGCGGCGGCGGGGGAACTCTCCTGGCCCCGTGATCGGTTGGAGATTCAGGTGTTGGATGACTCCACGGACGGGACGCGGGAGGCGGTGGATCGGGGGGTGGCGAGGCTTCGGGCCGATGGATTTTTTGTCTCTGTGCTGCGGCGGAGCAGCCGGCACGGGTTTAAGGCCGGAGCCCTTGCCGAGGGGCTGGCAGAGGCGGGAGGAGCCTTTCTGGCCGTGTTTGACGCCGATTTTATTCCGCCCACGGATTTTCTTCTGCAGACGGTGCCGCGTTTTACCTCCCCGGATATCGGGATGGTGCAGGCCCGCTGGGGGTTTTTAAACGATAGCGACTCTCTGGTGACGGGGGTGCAGGCCCTGACCCTCTCCTCGCACTTTGATATTGAGCATGGCACCCGGCATGCGCTGGGGCGATTTTTTAATTTTAACGGAACCGCCGGGGTGTGGCGAAAAGAGGCGATTGTGGGGGCAGGGGGGTGGCGGGCGGATACCGTGACCGAAGATCTGGATTTGAGTTACCGCGCCCAGCTCGCGGGGTGGCGTCTTGTCTATCATGGGGGATGCGTGGCACCCTCGGAGCTTCCGCCCACTTTGACGGATTTTATTTCTCAGCAGCAGCGATGGACCAAAGGGGCCAGCCAGACGGCGGTGAAGATCCTTCCCCGGCTGCTGGCGGCTCCGTTGCCTTTGCGGGTGAAGGTGGAGGCGCTGTTTCATCTTCTGGGAGGGATGGGGTGGCTGGCCGGGGCTCTGGCCACGGTCACTCTCTGGCCGGCGCTGCTGGTTCACGGCACCGGCAGCTCGGCCCTGGCCTGGGTGCCCGGTGTGGCAGCTCTCACCGGGAGCTGTGGGGCCATTCTTTTCTATTATATGGTTTACGCGTTGCTGGAGCCGCGGACCCGGCATCTTTTGCGCTATGTCCCCTTGCTTCCCCTGATCTGTATCGGCGTGGCCCCTTTTCTGGCCTGTGCGGCGGTGGAAGGCCTGTTTACCCGGCATGGGGTGTTCCACCGGACGCCCAAGTACGGCCGGTTGATAGACGGGATGAAAGGGGATATCCCCTACGTAAAAAGAGACACGTTTCGGCGTTCGATGGTGGCCTTCAGTCTTTTGGCGGTGACGGCGTCTCCCCTTCTTTTTGTGGGGAACACCCTGGCACTTTATGCCTTTCCTTTGGCCATGGCCGTCCCCGCCGGGTATATGCTTACGGGGGTTCTTCTGGTCAGAGAAAGAGCGGGGGGCCGGGGGTGAGAAGAACAGAAAAAGTGATTATTTCCTTGTATACAAGGGGAAAGCAGGTTTACACGAGGGGGACCTCCGGGTATAATGCACCCCTTTTTACAAATGTGTTTTTTATGACGATGATACCGGCGTTAACGTGGCGACGCAGACATTTAGGTGGGTCGTGTTTGGGATCTGCAGACGTCTTGCGATAACTTACGAATCGGATGAGCAGATATCATCGCCCGGAGTTGGTTTCTCCCATTGCGGGTCCGGGAGCGGTTTCCGTGTCTTTGGGGAGCCGGGTTAATATAAGAAAGTGAGCCAGCCTTCACAGGCGGATATGGAGACGGGAGATCATGGAAATTTTCAATTACCCTTCGGTAGAAGCGGAAGCCAAGGTTCGTGCCATCACGAGCCGGGGCCTGGGATACACGGCGAAAGATGAAAAGGGCGTTATCGATATTATCGAAGCGGTTCGCACGGGCGGCGATGAGTCCCTTTTGCATTATATTCGTCGTTTTGACGCTCCGGAGATGACCCTTTCTCAGCTGGTGGTCACCGAAGAGGAGATTGACGCGGCCGTGGCTGCCGTGGATGATGACTTTATGGCGGCTTTGGACTTGGCCGCGACCCAGGTGGAATCCTTTCACAAAAAGCAGCTGGAGAACTCCTGGATTGATATGCCGAGGAAAGGGGTGACCCTGGGGCAGATGGTGAACCCTGTGGATGCTGCGGGCGTCTATGTTCCCGGAGCCACAGGCGGGATGACCCCCCTGGTCTCCTCTGTGCTGATGGGCGCGATTCCTGCCAAGATCGCCGGGGTGAAGCATATCGCCATGGTGACCCCTCCCATGGCCGACGGCACTGTCAACAAGCACCTTTTGGCCGCGGCACGACGGACCGGCGTGGATGTGGTCTACAAGGCGGGCAGCGCCTGGGCCGTGGCGGCTCTGGCCTATGGTACCGAGAGCGTGGGAAAGGTCGATGTCATCGTGGGACCGGGCAATATTTATGTGACCCTGGCCAAGAAGCTGGTCTCGGGCACCGTGGGGATCGATATGATCGCCGGGCCGAGTGAGATCCTCGCCATTGCCGATGAGAGCGCCAACCCGGTGTGGGCGGCTGCGGACCTCCTCTCCCAGGCCGAGCATGATCCTTTGGCGTCTTCCATTTTTGTCACCACCGACGCAGAGCTGGCCAAAAAGGTCCTCGCCGAGGTGGGCCGTCAGCTGGACGCGTTGCCGCGAAAGGAGATCGCCGAGGCGTCCATTCGCGATTACGGGGCCATCCTGGTGACGGATACGATCGAGTCCGCCTGTGAACTGGCCAACCGTTTGGCCCCCGAGCACCTGGAACTTCTGGTGACGGCTCCCTTTGAAGTGGTGGGTCTGATCCGAAATGCCGGTGCGGTCTTTATGGGGCACTTTACGCCCGAGCCCATGGGGGACTATGTTGCAGGTCCCAACCACGTGCTGCCCACCGCCGGCACCGCACGTTTCTCCTCTGCCCTTTCTGTGGAGAACTTTACCAAAAAGAGCAGCCTGATCTGCTATTCTGAAGAGGCCTTTCACAAAGAGGCCGATGCGGTGATGCTCCTTGCAGAAACCGAGGGACTCCAGGGCCACGCCCAATCGGTGAAGGTCCGGCTGTCCTGATTTTTTTCGCGTGTAAACGGGCCTGAAAGTGAGGCCTTATTCAGCGTTTCAGGGGGCCTTCGGCCGAAGGCTCCCTTACTTTTGTCGCGATGTGTTAACAGGGTTTCGCGGTATATACCCTGTTGACACATCGGGCAAACTGGTCTATTTCTAAGGGGTTCTCACGAACCTTCTGAAGCTCCAGGCTGTTTCCTGAAATCGATTCTTTTCCTGATGAAAATCCATTTTACAGGCTTTCAACCGTCCTTGAATACTAAGGTGAAAGTGTGATCGTTTTTTTCTTAATGCCCCCTGACACGCGTTGATACAAGTTGGAGGATATCATGACGGAAGTGATTCCATTGCCGACGGGTAAGGCGTTGGCCGATATCGTCGCCGACCATGAAAAGCTCCGGGAGGAGCTTGAGGACAGAAGGGAACTGGACCGAATGATCGCAGCGGTCTCTTCTGATTTTCTGGATGCGTCGGGCGGATGGACCGGTGATGTGATTCAAAAAGCCCTGAAACGAGTGGCTGAGTTTGCCGGAGCCACCCGTGGCATTGCTTTTTTGGGTCCCGAGGGGGATGGGGAGGGGGGGCTTTTTTTTGAGTGGATCTCGGAGGCAGATTCAGAGGCGAGCTTTGAGACAGTCACTTCCAGAGCTTTTTCTGTCTTCTTGCCCCGTTTGCGCCAGGATAAGTTGATGGTTGTGAGTCAAAAATCGGACGTGGCGACCCTGAATTTTGAGCAGAGGCGGTGGATGCGGTCCCATGGTTTTCGAGCCATGGTGGGGCTTCACCTTCGAAGCCGCGACGGCAAGGAGGGTGGGATTTGCCTCTTTGGAGGGCCGGGCGAAGAGTACCTGTGGCCCGAAGAGTTGATGATGCGACTTCTGAAAACGGTGGAGGGGCTTTTTATCAGTTCCATGTGTCAGGTAGAGCTTACGATGGAGCTTAAAAAGAGGGAATCGCTGGCTTCAGCCCTGATCAATGCCACCACGGATTCGGCGGTGCTGATGGATATCGAGGGGACGGTCCTGGCCATTAATCGATCCTTTGCGTGTCGATTGAAAACCAGCCCGGAGCATATCAAAGGAAAAATCTTCTATTGTTTTATCCCTCCTTTTCTGGCGCGGTTTCGCCGCAAGCAGGTGAGTGAGGTGGTGAGGAGCGGTCAACCTGTTCGGTTTCAAGACGACAACAACGGCCTGATTCTCTCCAATGTGATCTACCCGGTCTTTAACGTTCAGGGGGGCGTGGAGCAGGTGGCCTTTTATTCCCATGACATCACCCCTCTCAAGGAGGCAGAAACGAACGTTCGAAATCTGACCCGGGAGTTGGTGATGGCCCAGGAGGGAGAGCGTCAACGGATTGCCTACGATCTGCATGACAACGTGGCCCAGGAACTGGCGACACTGAAAATCAGCTGTGACACCCTGGTGGATGCCGGGCGGAGATCCCCCCGGGAATTGGAAAAGACGGTGACGGGATTTTCAGATATTTTACAGCATTCGATCAACACCGTTCGAGAGATGGCGTACGCGTTACAACCCCCCAATACAGATAAAATGAGCCTTGTGGATGCCATTTACAATTACTGCGAGGAGTTCAAACAACGCTTCGGTATTTGTGTCGATTTTCATACGGCCGGGATGCATAATGTCGTCCCTGACAGGGAGCATAATCATCATATTCAGCGGATCATTCAGGAAGCGTTAACCAATGTGTGGAAGCACGCTGGAGCGCAGAGGGTGGTTATCCGGCTGGTTGCGGCGCATCCCCACGTGATCCTTCGCATCGATGATGACGGCAAAGGGTTTGATGTCGCACGGCGCATGGAGGAGGGGGACTGGGAAAAACGGATGGGACTGAAGGGGATGGAAAATCGGGCACGGCTGATCAAAGGCAGGGCTCGTATTGAGTCCACTCCGGGTGAGGGGACCCGTCTTTGTTTTGAGATCCCCGCCGAACAGTGTGATGAGATGAACGGTCACACGGAAAGCAATCTGTATTACCCTCTTTTTACGTGAAAGGTATGCCAGATACCATCCGGTGACAGGTGGTCGGCGATGAGAAAGCCCTTGGACTTCAGCACCTGTTCGATGGTTCGGGCCTCGGTGGTCATCAGGCCTGAGAGGATGGCCTCTTTTTTGATGAGAAAGCCTTCGGAGACCACCAGGTGTTTCATGATGTCATAGTGGATGTTGGACACCACGAGATCTGCCGGTGCGTGGACCATCTCTTCGGCGCGTCCCTGAACCGCCACGATCTGCCGGGTCAGTCCGTTGATTCGGGCATTGGCAAGGGTGGTACGAACGGCCAGATGATTTAAGTCCACGGCCAGGACTTTTTCGGCACCCAGGCGGGCCGCGCCCAATGCGAGGAGGCCGGTTCCCGTGCCCAGGTCCTGAACGGTTTGTCCGGCAAGCTCCGGGCCGAGTCTGGCCAGCAGGGATAGACAAGAACTCGTGGTCGGGTGCGCCCCGTTCCCGAACACCACCCCGGCATCGAGAAAAATATCCCCTGGCCCGGGCCTGCCTTCGGGGGGCGTCCCCTTGCGAAAGGGGGTGATGGTGAGTCCCCCGGCGGTGAAGGGCTCGGCATCCCCTCCCTGCCATTGCTCGTAGGTCATCTCATATCGGTCGATGAAGGTCAGGTGGCTCATGGATCGGCAAAAGCCCTGCACCATGTCGTCGGCGGGGCTGCCAAAAAAAAGAAAGGTGGAGGTCTCCTCGACCCAGTTGCCGAGGAAGTCTGGATGAGGCATGGGGGTGGCCGGATGGATCACCCCTTCCAGGTAGTAGATAAAAAGCGCATCCGATGCATTCGGCTGCGCTTTTTTGTGTGAGGCGGCAGGGCTCATGGGGCGGTGTGCACCTTCTCCTGGGCCTGCTTGAGTTTGTCGGTGACGGCGTCGGTCATGCCAGCGATCTCTTCGATAAGGGCTGCGGCTTCTGCGAAGCCTCCTTCACGTGCCCGCTCGGCCCACGTGAGGTAATTGCCCTTGTGGGATTCATTGTGGTCCACCCAGTGTGCGATCAAGGTGGCCAGCTGCTCTTTCAGAGAAAGGGGTGCGGATTCGTGATGATGATGGTGGTCGTGATCGTGGCTGTGCTCGTGGCTGTGATCGTGGTCGTGGGGATGTGACATGAAACCCTCCTGATTTGGGGTGATGGCGGCTTCGGTAAACAGACCCTGAAAAGGCCTGTTAAAAATCTTTTTCATACTTGGGAGAGGTTGTCAAACAAAACTGTCGAAGGGAGGGACTTCGAGGTTAACCCGCTAAAAAAGCGGCACCTAATTATTAAGGGGCCGCTTTTTTCAGGTCAAGGCGTTCGAACGGCGTGAACATATCCGCAGCTTGTCAGGGGATGGGTCTCCCGTTTGTAGGTGGCTTTGTTGTTCGGATCAAAGGTAAACGCCTCGGTGCTTGTGCCCCAGGCGCTGGTTTCAAGCTCGGCCGTCCAGTACCATGGCGCGCCGCTGCTGGGGTAATAGGGCTTCCCGTTATAGAGAAGAGCCAGCTCATTGGGGGTGGGCAGACGCCAGTCGGTGAAGCCCCCCAGGGTGAGAGCATCCACCCAGGCTTTCCCCGCTTTAAAGGACGTGCAGGAGAGCCCCCTGTTTCTGGAATCCAGTATCATCCAGGTGAGACCGGACTGGGTGTCTGTGATGGTGCCGTTGTTGTGATCGACAAACCGGCTCTCTTTGCCGCGGAGATGGGCTCGGATATCGGCTTCGCGGGCTTGGATGAGGGCGGCTGTTTTCCGTCTCCTCTTGGCCTCGGCAGCGGCCTGCTGTTGGGAGAGAAGGGCCTTTTCCTGCTCTTCTAAGCGCCGTTGCCCCGCCTGTTGGGTGCGCAGGCTTTCTCGTGATGCCTGCTCTGCCTTCAGCAACCGGGTTCGCTGAGACTCCAGAGTGCGTTTCTTTTGGCGTGCGTCTTTGATAAACGCGCCGTCGGGGTATTGCTCGATGTAGAGTTCCACTTCACGGATGCGGATGTTGATGGGCTTTTGAGGGTTGTCGGCGATGGCCTGGACTTCGGCCCACTGCCCTTGTTGTTCGATTTTCTTTCCGATGGAGATGATCTCTTTTCGGATCTCTGTATCGATGGTGGTGTTCGGATTTTTCTGGAGGTAGTTGATGTACAGGTTGCGAGAGTCGCTCAGTGAGAGGCTTGAGGCCTGCCTGCGCATCTCTTTAAGGGCTCCCATGTCGATCATCTCGCCTCTGAGGAGCCAGACTTCGTTAAATCGGTGATCGTTGGGGAATTCGGCTGTGAAGGTGTCTGCCACGGCAATACAGGGTTCCCAGTTTTTCGCCTTGTAACAGGAGGGGATTTTTTCCTTGAGTATCAGGTAGTATTCATCGCTGATCGAGGCCACCAGGTTGGTGACGGCTCTGATGTGTTTGCCGTGGGGATGGTCGTCCAGGTAGGCCCGGTAGAGGCCCAGGCGTACCGGGGTGCTCTGGTCGTCTACCTCTCGGAGGCGTTTGTAGTCCAGGCCGTCTAATTGGGTGGGGAGGTTCTTCATCTTCATGCGAATGGCAGTCATGAAGGGCGTGCCGCGATGGGTTTTGAGGTAGTCTTTGAAGAGCCCCACCGAGGTGCCGATAAAATCTCCGTCCCGGGGCATGGCCTTGATCTGCGTTTCGAGATCAAGCAGCGCATTGGCCTCGTTGAGACGATCGGTGACTTGAAGGGTAAACCGATTGTTCACGTGGCCGTTCAGGTAGCTCTCCAGGAACCCTTTTTGTTGCTGGAAATCTTTCATGGCCGCAAGGTCGGTCATGAGGGTGTTGAACTCGGTCTCCAGGGTATGAGACCGGTACCAGATGTAGCCTCCGAAGCCCGCTCCTGCGATGACGAGAAACGCGAGAAAGGAGAGCAAAATGGTGCGGACGGGGTTTGAGGTCTCTTTGGCCTCCTCGTCTTCATATTCGTAGAGCCAGTCCTCGTCCTTTTTCTTGCCGTCGCCGGCCGCTGCGGCCTGCTCTTTCAGGTCCATGGCAACGGCCGGGTGAAGGGGGAGGGAGGGCGAAGGGGTGGCCATTTTTGGGGTGGCCGGGGCCGGAGGGGAGGGCACGTCGTCCATAAATTTTGGAAGGTCGGGTTTTTCCTCCATGACAAACTGCATGGCGATCTGATCGTCGATGGATGGGCTTTGGTCGGGTAGGTCCGGGGCTGTTTCTTCGACCTTCTCGGCCAGGGCCGCTTTGTCGTCCCGCAGCTTCAAGCCTTCCATCAGGATGGTGAGCAGGGGGGTGGTGATGTTGTGCTCGGGTGCCGGGGCATTGTCGATCACGATGATGGTATCGTTCCAGCAAATGATCTCGTAGACGGCATCGAGACCTCGCAGAGATCCGGATTCCGCGGCGACGAGGTTGCCGTCGCTTAACCACAAATAGCCGACTTCATCATTGGAATAGATTTTAAGTGTACAGGATGTCTTGTCCATTTGGACAATCTGCAGGAATGAGCTGAGGGAAATTCCCTGTATCTGACCTCCAACTTCAATCTTCATTTTTCGGGTTACCACCTTCTATGACGCGATGACGCGTGAAACCGGCAAGGGCCGGGGATATTTGATAAATAACTGGTTTTTTGACGGTATCCTGAAACGATGCGTGCAGGATTCTTTTCAAGAGCCCTACCCGGTGTGCAAGGGGATTGGATGTTGAAAATTACCGACAGAGACAATGGCTAAATATACTAGAAAATATACTATCAGATCGGCATGTTGGTGTCAATCGGTCCCCATTGCGAAACGAAGGGTTGAAAATAGATGACCCGAGGTGGACGATTGGTGTAAAGTTCCTGTCCCTGTTTAACCGATGACTCATGGGAGAGACAACACAACCCAATGGAATGATATGGAGTGATGAAATGACTAAGAACAAGCGTCTCCTGGGACTCAGTGGTCTGGTCCTGGTGGCTTTTTTCTGGGGGATGACTTTTACCGTGATCAAAGGAGCCCTCGATGATGTGGCGGTTTCCCTGTTTCTGGCCCAGCGGTTTTTGCTGGCCTTTGGCCTTCTGCTTCTGGGCCGCCCTTTGGCCAAGGGGTCTTTGAATACATATACCCTGGGGCGTGGAATGCTTCTGGGGGGGCTTGTGGTGGCGGGGTATGCTTTGCAGACCGTGGCATTGATTGATACCACCGCCTCCAATACTGCTTTTTTAACGGGCCTTAACGTGGTGTGGGTGCCGATTCTGGCCGTGCCTCTCTTCAAACGGCGTCTGGAAATGCCCAAGGCCGTGGGCGCCGTCCTGGCGGTGGGGGGGATTTATCTGATGTGCGGGCTTATGGGAAAAGGAGGCAGTGGGGGCATGAATCAAGGCGATCTCTATGCCTTGGTGTGTGCGGTGTTTTTTGCCCTGCATATTCTCTATACGGGGCGCTATGCCGGCCGGTGTGACAGTTACTGGCTGGCAGTGGTCCAGCTGGGAACCATTGGCGGGATTTTTGGGGTCACCGCCTTGCTGAAGGGATACCCCGTTTTTTCCTGGAAGCCGGAGATCGCAGGGGCTCTATTGCTCTGCTCCTTTTTTGCCACGGTGCTCCCCTTTTTGATTCAGACCACGGTGCAGAAATGGGTCTCACCCTCGGATACGGCCCTTATTTTCTGTCTGGAGCCGGTGTTTGCGGCGCTTTTTGCCTGGGGACTGGCCGGGGAAGCCATGGGGCGAATGGCCCTCGGGGGGGCGGCCCTGATTCTTTGTGGGATGGTGGTTTCGGAGACCTGGCGACCGGGGAAGTGAGTGGTGAATGGTTAATAGTGAATGGTGAATGGTGAATGGTGAATAGTGAATAGTGAATGGTGAATAGTGAATAGTGAGTGGTGAGTGGTGAATAGTGAATAGTGAGTGGTGAGTGGTGAATAGTGAATAGGGAATAGTGAATAGGGAATAGGGAATAGTGAGTGGGGAATAGGGAATAGGGAATAGGGAATAGGGAATAGGGAACGCCCTGCCGATGTCGGCAGGGCGTTTTGGGTTTGGGGAGGGGCATGGACGGTTACGGACACGTCTCAGTCAGGCCGCCTGAGTTATTCCGGTTCATGTTAACCCGTGAATTGGCATTGAAGCACCGGCATCATGCCCTTGCGACAGCCGTTGCCACCCCTCAGCCGTCGCGGAAGCGAGGCCCCCGGAGTACCCGTCGCCGAAGAGCATTCGCAAACCCGCTTTCAACGTGGCGTCACCTTGCCGCCGGAGGCACGACTCTGTTATCCGATCAGCATGGGCTGTTCGGATTCTTTGACCTCCACGCGGTCGACTTTCTGGTAGCCACGGGGGAGTTTTTTTCCCCTTAGGCCTCGGGAGCTGATGTATTCGGCGACGTTCCCCGGCTTGAGGGTGAGGTGGCGTTTGCCTGCGTAGATGATGATGCTGCTCTCTTTTTTCAGGGTGAAGAGGCGGATCAGTTGCTCCTCCCCTGATTTTGCCTTGGCAGTGGGGATATTGATGATCTTGTTTCCTTTGCCCTTGGGAAGTACGGGGAGATCCTTCAAGGGGAAGATGATCATGCGACCTTCGCTGGTGATGGCTGCCAAAAGGGTCTCGTCCAGTTCAGGAACGGACAGAGGCGGGATCGGGCTGGCCCCTGCGGGCAGGGTGAGGAGCGCTTTGCCAGCCCTGTTTTTGCTTAAGAGATCCGAGAATTGGGCAATGAACCCGTAGCCTGCATCCGAGGCGAGGAGGAGGTGGGTTTTCCGTCGGCCGATGAGCATGTGGTCGAAGGTGGCCCCGGTCGGTGGCGTGAAGCGGCCGGTGAGGGGCTCTCCCTGGCTTCGGGCCGAGGGCAGGGTATGAGATTCCAGGCTGTAGCTGCGGCCCGTGGAGTCGATGAAGGCGGCGAACTGGGAGCTTTTGCCTTCGGCTGCGCAGAGGAGCTCATCTCCGGCCTTGTATTTGATCCGGGAGAGGTCCACATCATGGCCTTTGGCGGAGCGAATCCATCCGTTTTTAGAGAGGATGAGGGTGACGGGCTCCGTGGGCATGAGGTCTTTTTCAGAGAGGGCCTGGGCTTCCTGTCGCTTCACCACGGGGGATCGCCGGTCGTCCCCGTAGGCTTTGGCGTCATCTTTGATCTCTTTTTGAATCATCTTGATGAGGCGCTTGCTGGAGCCCAGGACTTTTTCGAGGCCCTCCCGCTCTTTGGCCAGCTCTTCCTGCTCGCCCCGGATTTTTATCTCCTCCAGTTTTGCCAGATGGCGCAGGCGCAACTCAAGGATTGCTTCGGCCTGGCGTTCGGAGAGGGCAAAACGCTCCATAAGGACAGGCTTGGGCTTGTCTTCGCTTCGGATGATGGCGATGACCTCATCGATATTGAGGAAGGCCACCAACAGGCCGTCTAACAGGTGAAGTCGGCTTCTGACCTTTTCGAGGCGATGGGTGAGGCGGGAGGTCACCGTCTCTTTCCGGAACTCCAGCCACTCGGCGAGGAGCTGGACGAGCCCTTTGACCTGTGGTTTGCCCGAGGTGCCGATGACGTTGATGTTAACCCGGTAGTTGCGTTCCAGGTCGGTGGTGGCAAAGAGGTGGTCCATCAGGGCCTCTTTGTCGATCCGGTTGGAGCGGGGAACCACCACAATGCGGGTGGGGGCTTCGTGATCCGACTCGTCCCTCAGGTCCGCCACCATGGGCAGTTTTTTGGCCTGCATCTGAGCGGCGATCTGCTCGATCAGCTTGGCACCGGAGACCTGATAAGGGAGGGCGGTAATGACCATGTCCCCGTTTTCCTGGGACCAGATGGCACGCATTTTGATGGAGCCATGACCGGTTTCATACATCTTTCGGAGGTCTTCGGCCGGGGTGATGATTTCGGCTTCTGTGGGGAAATCAGGCCCCTTGATGTGGGTGAGAAGGTCGCTTGTCGTGGCCTCGGGGTCGTCCAGCAGGTGGATGCAGGCTGCGGCCACCTCCCTCAGGTTGTGGGGAGGGATGTCCGTGGACATGCCCACGGCGATGCCGGTGGTGCCGTTCAACAGGAGGTTGGGGAGCCGGGCCGGAAGCACGGAGGGCTCATTAAGCGTCCCGTCGAAGTTGGGAACCCAGGAGACGGTGCCCAGGCCCACCTCATCCAGGAGCACCTGGGCATAGGGGGAGAGCCGGGACTCGGTGTATCGCATGGCGGCAAAGGATTTCGGATCGTCCGGAGCTCCCCAGTTTCCCTGGCCGTCGACCAGGGGGTAACGATACGAAAAATCCTGGGCCATGAGCACCATGGCCTCGTAACAGGCGGAGTCGCTGTGGGGATGGAATTTGCCCAGGACATCGCCCACGGTACGGGCCGATTTTTTGTATTTGGAGGTGGCTTTTAAGCCCAACTCGCTCATGGCGTAGATAATACGCCGTTGAACGGGTTTCAGACCGTCGCCGATGTGGGGCAGGGCGCGGTCGAGGATGACGTACATGGAGTATTCCAGGTAGGCGTCCTCGGCAAAATGTTTGATGGGTTGCTGTTCGCCACCCTCTTCGGTGAAGTGTGTTTCGTGTTTCATCCGTGCATCCTGATGGGAGAGGGGTGGGTCGCCTCGTGTCCCTTAAGATTGTGGTTTTTTTTAGCGCCGGTCGTCATTCAGGCTTAAATGATCATGGTGTTGGCGTCGGCAAGGTTGCCTTTGGTCTCCAGCCAGTGGCGTCGGTCTCCGGCTCTTTTTTTGCACAGGAGCATGTCGAACATGGCATCGGGGGTGTTCTCCTCATCCCCTGTGGTGAGCTGAAGCAGCCTGCGGGTGTCTTCGGCCATGGTGGTCTCCCGGAGCTGCAGGGGGTTCATCTCCCCTAAGCCCTTGAATCGGACCACGTTGACGGTGCCGCGTTTTTTCTCTTTGGCGATGCGGTCCAGGATGCTCTGTTTTTCCGACTCGTCCAGCGCGTAATAGACCTCTTTGGCGATATCGATGCGGAACAGGGGCGGCATAGCCACATAAACGTGCCCCTCTTCCACCAGAGGGCGGAAGTGTTTGAGGAAGAGGGCGCAGAGCAGGGTGGCGATGTGCAGGCCGTCGGAGTCGGCATCGGCCAGGATGCAGACCTTTCCGTAGCGGAGCTGTTTGAGGTCGTCGGAGCCGGGGTCCACCCCTAAGGCTACGGCGATGTCATGGATCTCCTTGGAGTTCAAGACCATCTCAGCCTCCACCTCCCAGGTGTTCAGGATTTTGCCCCTCAAGGGCATGATGGCCTGGGTCTGGCGGTCTCGGGCCTGTTTGGCCGACCCGCCGGCGGAGTCTCCCTCCACCAGAAAAAGTTCCGTTCGGGTGATATCGGTTTCCACGCAGTCCGCCAACTTGCCGGGAAGGGCGGGGCCCTGGGTGATTTTCTTCCGCGCCACTTTCTTTCCGGCCTTCATGCGTTTCTGGGCTTTGTCCAGGGCCAGCTCCGCCAGAAATTCCCCTTCCGCCGTGTGCTGGTTGAGCCAGAGGCTGAAGGCGTCCTTGGCGATGCCCGAGACATAGGCGGCAATCTGTCTGGATGAGAGGCGCTCTTTGGTTTGCCCTGAAAACTGGGGGTCTTCCATTTTGACCGAGAGGACGTAGGCGCAGCTGTCCCAGATGTCCTCCGGGGCCAGGCGTACTCCGCGCGGAAGCAGTTTGTGGATCTCACAGAATTCGCGCATCGCCGCCAGGAGTCCACTCCTCAGGCCATTGACGTGGGTGCCTCCCTGTGCCGTGGGGATGAGGTTGACGTAACTTTCGGCGAGGACGCTTCCTCCGTCGGGGAGCCAGGTGACGGCCCAGGAGGCGAATTCGCCCTCCGCTTCGATTTCCCCCATAAAGGGCGGTGACGGGACCTGTTCCACGTCCCCCAGACTCTCGGTCAGGTAAGCGGAGAGGCCGTTTTCATAATGCCACTGGTGCTTCTCGCCACCGGGGATGTCTCGGAAGCAGACGGTGAGCCCTTTGCACAAGACGGCCTTTGCTTTGAGGATATGGATCAGGCGCCGAACGGAGAATTTCGGGGAGTCGAAGTAGCTGGGGTCCGGCCAGAAGTGGACCGTGGTCCCTGTGTTGCGGCGGCCGACCTCACCGGTCTGGGTGAGGGGCTCCACGGTTTCACCGTGTTCAAAGGCGATGGCGTATTTCTTGCCGTCCCGCCGGATCTCTACCTCGACCCTGTTGCACAGGGCGTTGACCACAGAGACGCCCACGCCGTGGAGACCGCCGGAAAATTGGTAGTTTTTGCCCGAAAACTTGGCTCCGGCGTGGAGCCGGGTCATGATGAGCTCGACCCCGGTGATTCCCTCGATGGGGTGAATGTCCACGGGCATGCCACGGCCGTTGTCGCTGACCTCCAGCGATCCGTCTTCGAACAACACCACCGAGACCTTGTCGGCGTAGCCAGCGATGGCTTCATCCACGCTGTTGTCGATGGCTTCCTGGGCGAGGTGGTTGGGGCGCTCGGTGTCGGTGTACATCCCAGGCCGGCGCCTGACGGGGTCAAGGCCTTTCAGAACCTCAATCGCATCCGCATCATATCGTTTTACATCCATATCCATAGCGGTGAAACAACGCTCCTGAAAATCCGATTCATGGGTTGGAAACAAGGGATAAATCCGGCAAGGCGTGTGCCGTGGGGTTTATCGATCTCGGAGTGGGGACCCTATAATATGGTCTTTTCAGACGTGGGGATCGGGGGCCCGTATGGGCCAGGACTCCGGTTTCGGTATCATAACCTTTTTTAGATTTTTCGCAATTTTTTTGTGCGTGGAGAAGGGGAGGGCATCATCTATCATAAGAGAAAACGACGGGTTGAGCAGCAATCGTCGCCCGGGGTGAGAAAACACTACAGGCCCTCTTGAATCGGTCACGGCGGGCGTCAAGAGAGCCTGAGGTCTTCTGCGGGCGAAACGTAGGCATGATGTGAAATGTAAACTGTCGGTTCATCTGTGTTCCGGGGACTGCAAAGTAAAACACCCGTACGGCAACACGTCCATGCGCTGTGAAGCGCTTAAACCTGATTTTTTACAAGCACGATCACGCAAGCGATTCAAAGCATTATCTGGGTGCTTTAATCACGTTGCCGCTTTTGATGCAGTTGGTGCAAACGGTCATCTTCTTCGCGACGCCGTTTTTCATGGCACGAACGCTCTGAAGATTGGGATTGAAACGGCGTTTGTTGACATTGTGGGCATGGCTCACGTTGTTGCCAACCATCGGTTTTTTACCACATATTTCACACATCTTGGACATGTTACACACTCCTTTTTTCACGTTGATGGCTTTGTAAAACGGCCGGCAGGCCGGATATCCATTCGGCAAGACACAAGTGGTTTACCGGCTCTTTTTTACGAACCCGTCAATGCTTCAGGTGACGTAAAAAAATAACGAGTCTGTATAAAACAAAAGTGAGGCCGTGTAAAGTCTTTTTATCGCTTCAGATCAAACCAAAAGAGGGCAAGACCTGCATAAATGAAAGGTCCACGACTATTTGTCCTCTGGCTCTTCCGCCAGTTTATCCTTGGCACGGGCGCTCAGTTCTTCGGCTTCGGTGTCAAGCCCTATGCCGGGGTAGGCATCGAGGACGGTTTGAAAGCGGTGGAGGGCACTTTTATATTTTTTATTTTTCAGGTAATAGCGCCCGACGTACATCTCGTGGTCGGCCAGGCTTTTGAGGCAGGCCGTCCTTTTTTCTTCTGCCTTTTTGATGTAATCGCTCTCCGGGAATTGCTTCATGAGACGGGTAAAAATAGAGAGCGCTTTGATCGCATGGGTTTGATCCCGGTCTTCCGTGTCCAGGCGGTTGAAATAGCAGAGGGCCTGTTGGTGGATGATGTAGTCGATGGACCCATGCCGGGGATGGAGTTTTTCGAACTCTGCGTAGGCAAGGGCCGCTTCATCGTACTCTTCCATATTGAAGTGGGCCTCGGCGATGTTGTATTCCGCCTCAATCGCCAGCTTGTCGAAGGGGTACCAGTCCCGGAGTTTGGTGTAGATATCGATGGCTTGTTTGTAGCGCTCTTTATCAAACTGGACCTTGGCATCTGCAGCCAACTCAGGGGCCAGCTTCTCCTGCTTGTTTTTAGGTCCGCAGGCGAGAAAGGTGAGCGCAACAAAGACGACGAGTGAGAAGGAGATCAAACGCTTCATGGATCAGTGCCCTTCAATATAGTGTTCAGCCGAGATGGCTGCAATGGCGCTGTCACCGACGGCTGTGGCGATCTGGCGCAGGGGGGTGCTGCGAACGTCACCGGCGGCAAACACACCGGGAATGCTGGTGGCCATGTTGGCATCGGCTTTAATGAAATTCCATTCATCCATTTCCAGGGCGTTGCCCAGGAAATCGGTGTTGGGAAGAATGCCGATCCAGATAAAACAGCCGGCGGCTGCGATCTTGGTCTCTTCGTTGGTCTTCACGTTCTTTACCGTGACATTTTCCACGCCAAAGAGACCGTCCATACCGGTGACCACGGAGTCCCAGACCATGTCGATTTTGTCATTGGCAAGGGCGCGTTCCTGCAGAATCTTGGCGGCTCGAAGCTGGTCACGTCGATGCACGAGGTGAACTTTTTTAGCAAACTTGGTGAGGTAGAGGCTTTCCTGGACCGCGGTATCTCCTCCGCCGACGGCCACAACGGTTTTGTCCTTGTAAAAAGGGCCGTCACAGGTGGCGCAGTAGGAGACCCCTTTGCCGTGAAATTTTTCTTCACCCACGTGGAGGGAGCGGGGAGAGGCACCGGTGGTGATGATGACGGCTTTTGCCGTGAGCACCTTGTCTCCGATGGTGATGGATTTTACGGCACCTTCCAGCTCCACCTTTTCCACTTCACCGTATTCGAATTGGAGATCGAACTGCCGGGCCTGTTCCAGCATTTTGTCGGAAAGATCGGGGCCACTGATGCCCTCGGGAAAGCCGGGGTAGTTTTCAATCCAGTCGGTGATGAGAATCTGGCCGCCGGTGGCTACTTTTTCTACCAGGACCGTGTTGAGGCGTGCGCGGGACGCGTACATGCCTGCCGTGAGGCCGGCGGGGCCGCCGCCGATGATAATCAAGTCGTAGTGGGTCTCTGCCATATCTTCCATCCAGAATTGCCGGGCGTAAAGGGCGATACGGCCCCGCACCTCGCCCGAGGGGTGAGATGTGCCGGGCCGATGATCCGATTGAGTGGTTCCGTCGTGAAATAGGCCGGTGCAAAAGCATAAAGCCACAGCGTTTTCGGGGCGTGGCGGAGATGGTTTTACACAGACATCTAAGTCAGTCTTAGAGCATTTTACCGATGGTCTCTTCCAGCTTTGCCTTGGCGGTCATGCCGGTGATGGTGTCCACAATCTCCCCGCCCTTGACGAAGAGCAGGGTGGGAATGGCACGCACTTCGTAGCGGCTGGGTGAAAGTGGGTTGTCATCCACGTTGCATTTTACAAATTTTACCTTGCCGCTGTAAGTGCTGGAGAGCTCTTCCATGATGGGGCCGATGGCTCGGCAGGGTCCGCACCAGGGGGCCCAGAAGTCTACAACAACGGGTAGGTCGGCGCTCATAACTTCAGTTTCAAATGTGTCATCGGTAATATCGAGAATACCTTCAGCCATGATCGTTTTCCTTTATTTGATATGGTTTGTTTTTTTAATGATTTTCTTTGCGTTGAAATATATTTACGCTTCACGGGCTTGTCAAGTGGCGCCTGTCGGGAATCCCGGGCTGAGGAAGCGATACCGGGGGGTGGCGTCGTTTTTTTAGGGGCCGGGTGCTGAAAAACAATCTTTGTGAGTATACTCCCTTTGGCTCAAATGTGGAAGGGTTGTGGCGGCAGGCCCCGGCGATGGGAGGCTTTTCCCGTGGGCGCGGGCCACCGTTTGGGAGGCCGCTGAGTCCGACGGGCAGGCTGAATCAGATGGGCAGGCTGTGGCTCCAGGAGAGGGTGTCGATGATGATTTCTCCGATGCGTTTCTCCGGAAGATGGATGGCCTGGGCCGCATGGGTCATCTCCGCCCAGTGCCCCTGCTCAAAGGATTGGGCAAAGTGGAGAAAGGGGGCCAGGGGGCCGGATCCCTCGGTGAGGGCGGAGACGGTGGCCGGGGAGAGGGGCAGGTGGGCCAGCACCTCGTCCATGGGGCGCTGTAAAATGGCGTCGATCAGGGAGAAGATGCCCAGAGTGAACAGCTCCGAGGGCTCGGTGGTCAGGGAGGCGCTTTGACCGGCCAGCTCGCACAGGCGCCCGCGTATGGCGGAGACCCGGAGCAGCTCTGTCGGGGCCTGGGAGGCGATCTTGCTCATGACGATGAGGCCGATGAGGCGTCGGATTTCGTCTACCCCCAGCATCCGCAGGGCCTCTTTGAGGGAGGCGACCGGGACTCGCATTCCGAACCATGCGCTGTTGAGGTGGGAGAGGAGCTTGTAGACGATGGCCACGTCTTTGACCACCAGCTGTTCAATGGTCTCCATATCGACCTCGGGGTGACTCATCTCCGCCACCAGCTGGAGCAGGGTGAGGCTCGCGGCGGGAATCTCTTTGCCCGAGATGATCTCAGGGCGACAGAAAAAGTAACCCTGGAAGAGCGAAAACCCCATCTCTTGGGCACGGGTGAACATCGCCTCGGTTTCCACCTTCTCCGCCAGGAGGGTGATGCCCCGCTTCCGGGCGGTGGTGGCCAGTGTTTCGGCTCTGTCCAGAGGGGTGTCGATGAGATCCACCTTGATGATGTCGGCCACGTCGAGCAGGGGGCTGGAGTCGGCATTCAGGACGAAATCATCCAGCGCCACCATGTACCCCTGGGCTCGTGCAGAGGCGAGCGCCCGCATCACCTCGGGGGTGGCGGGTACGGTCTCCAGAACTTCGATGACGGTCTGTTTCCAGGGGAAAAGATTGGGGATTCCAGTGCTTATCAGCTTTTCAGTGAAGTTGATAAAGGCGTACTTTCCGTTTGTTAAGGTGTCGATGCCTATGGTAAAGAAGCTGCTGGAGAGGAGCTGAGAGGTGGCCGTGTCTCCGTCTACATTATCGGGCATGGCATTGTACGGACCGTTTCGAAAGAGAAGCTCATAACCGTAGACCTGCTTTTGGGTGTCGAAGATCGGTTGCCGTGCAATGTGGGTATCCATCCGTTACTCCTGGATTATAGCCGTTCCCGATGTGCCGGGTTCGGCGTGGAGAGGGGCCTTCTGACGTGAAGGAAGGTCCAAAGTACGGAGTATAGGGAAATGGCTCGGGGTGGTCAAAAGAAAAGAGACGATCATCAACAATCATGATGGGTTGCTGAAGAAGGAACAGTTGCAGAAAAATGAGTCGGATCAAAGAGAATTCAAAGATGAAAATAGGGGTGCTGGTTTCCGGTGGGGGGTCCAATCTCCAGGCGATTATGGACGCCGTGTCCGTGGGAGTTCTGGACGTGGAGATCGTCTGCGTGGGCGCGGACAACTCTGGGGCGGGGGGGCTAAACCGCGCTGAAAAGGCAGGGATTCCTACCTTTGTGACCGATTACAGTGCCCATTTTGCCCGCTGGAAAGAGGGGGTTCCCGCGCCGGATGATTTCTCCCTGGAGGCTGTGGCAGACCGGCAGAGCCTGATGAAAGGCGCGGCGCCGGCCGCCCTGAAAGGCTTTCTTGAAAAGCGGGCCATCGCAGAAGCGGATCTTTTGGCCCAGCTGGCTCCGTACAAGCTGGACCTTCTCGTGCTGGCCGGGTTTATGAGGGTGTTTACCCCCTATTTTATCGACGGTTTTACCACCGGCTCCGATCTTCCCCGGATCATGAACATTCACCCCGCCCTTCTTCCGGCCTTTCCAGGGACCGATGGATACGGCGACACCTTCCGTTACGGGTGCAAAGTGGGCGGCTGTACCGTGCATTTCGTGGACTATGGCGAAGATTCCGGTCCCATCATCGGCCAGAGCAGCTTTCCCATTCTTCCCGGAGACGATCTGGATGCCGTGAAGGAGAAAGGGCTCGCCGAAGAGTGGCGCCTCTTCCCCGAATGCATTCGCCTGTATGCCGAAGGCCGCCTTAAGGTGGTGGAGCACCAGGGCACGCGCGTGGTGGAGATCCTGCCTGCCGGGTAACGCCTGTGTGTTTCTTCTTACAAAAATAAACCGGGCCATGGAAGCGTTGCTTCCATGGCCCGGTTTTTGTGTTTTTTAGTCCTGTCGGGGCGGCATCACATCGCTCTGGCCCTTGGCGATGGGCGTGAGCAGAGGCCCTTGTTTTGATTTCTTACCCGTGAAGGATCCGGGCCATCATGGGCAGGGCCACGGCAGTGCCCAGGGTGCTGCCGAGGTTGGTAAAGACCACGACGAGGAGGACGCGGGTTACCTTGTTGTGCCAGAAGCCTCGCACGGAGAGGATATCGTCACCGAGTGTTTCGAAGTCCATGACCTTGGGCTTGCTCACAAAGGCCTCCACCAGGCCCGAGACCCAGCCTGCGGCGATCATGGGGTTCAGGGAGGTCAAAGGGGCGGCTAAGACGGCTGAGATGATGGTGGCGGGATGACCAAAGGCGATGATGGCTCCGATACCGGCAAGGATTCCGTTGGCGGCGATCCACCAGCCCATCATGCCTGCACCGGCCTCGGCACCGCCTGTGAAGAATCCGTAGACGATAAACGCGGTGACCATCAGGGGCAGGCCCCATTTAATGATCTTTCCGGTCTTTCCCGGCGGGGGAACCTGATCGAGCTCGGAGGTGTCGATGGTGTCGTCAAAATAGCGCAGGATGCCGGCGAGGTGTCCGGCCCCCACGACGGCCAGGACTTTTTCGCCCCCTGCGTGGCGGATTTTGTGGGCGAGGTAGCGGTCCCGTTCATCGATGAGGATTTCTCGAAGGGCCGGGTGGGATTTGCCCACATCTTCTAACACGCTCTCCAGCATATCCTGATTTTTCAGCTTTTCGATCTCCTCTTCTTCGATCTCGTCCGCGCTGCCCACAGAGAGGAGCATCTGAAAGAGCAGGGACATCTTTTTGAAGAATCCCATGGAGTTCCAGGCTCTGGAGAGGGTGGTCTGGACGTTTCGGTCGGCAAGCACCAGCGTGGCTCCGATTTCGTCCGCTTTGGCCACCGCACGGATCATCTCTTCGCCGGGTCGGATATCGAACTTTGCGGCCACTTTTTTTTGAAAGGAGGCCAAAAGCAGGTTGGCAAGCAGGAGGAAGGCCTTCTTTTCACGGATCACCTTGATGATGTCCATGTTGCGCCAGCTGTCGCTGTCGGTCATGGATTGGTAACGTGCCTGGCAGAGCTCCACGCAGACGGTGTCCGGGGTCTCTTCTTGAATCATGTGTTCCACCAGCTCGGCGCTTTCCCGGGATACGTGGGCGGTGCCGATGATGATGTATTCCTGGCCGTCACGCGTCAGGCGTTTGACCATCTCTGTGTTGATTTCCGTTGATTCCATAGGTTTTAAGGTGTCCGTTTTGATGTCTTGGGATATCGGGTCAGTCGCAAGGCGCGGCGAAACTGTCTCCGTGGGTCCAACGCTCTATAAAATAGCCGGAGACAGACAAGGGCGCTGCCTCTGTGTTTCCGGTGAGTTCGATGACTAATTCCTGCAGCACCTTCTGTTCGCCCGTGGCTCCCAGGAGCGTGGTAATCCGCAGGGCTCGTTCCAGGTGCCAGATCGCTTCGTCTTTTCGATCCATGGCCGCAAGGCAGCGTCCCATCTCTCGAAGATCCGTCGCCATCAGGTGAAGGGCGCCCCGTTTTCGGTCCACGTCCAGGGCCTTTGAAAATTCGGCGAGGGCCTCTTCGTGGTGTGTGAGGGCAAAAAAGCTTCGGCCCAGGGTAAAATGAAGGGACGCCGCAAGGGAGGCTTCAGGGGCCCCTATTGTCGTCTTCAGGTCCAGGAGAAGGGCCAGGGCTCCTGTGGCATCGCCCCTGTGCAGCATGAGGCTGGCACGGGTGATGGTGCTCTGCGGCCAGGTGATCTGGCCTTCGGTTGCCAGGGTGTCGGCCTGGTTCAGGGACGCTTCCGCCTTGTCCGGGGTTCCGTCCGCGAGATAGGCCGTGGCGATGTTTGTCAGCACCCTGATGTTGCCTTGAAGGTTGTTCATTCGGGTGTGAATGGCCTGTGCTTCACGATAGTATGCAAGGGCGTCTGCACGTTTGCCTTCCCCTGTATAAAGGGTGCCGATGTTGTTGTAACAGGTGGCCAGGGCTTCCGGGGCGTCGGCGAGGGTGAACAGCTCCACCGCCGTGAAATAATATTTGATGGCTCCCGTGTTGCATCCCTTTGTTGCGGACCGGTCTCCCTTTGTGAGGGCCTGAGCCCCCTCTTCGTAGAAATGGTTTGTGGTGACCGGTGTTTTTCCACCGGCGGCACAGGCAGAGCATCCGACGAGGAACGCAATCGATGCGAACAGCGCAAGGGGTTTCATGGGCATGTCACCTCCTGAAAAACGCATGAATATAGGCCGTCTTTTCAGGCTTATCAAGGACGGTTGTGTGATATATACACCTATCAATTTGCCCCTGTCACCAAAAAACTCTGAAGGGCCGTATGGCAAGAATCCTATGGAAAGGCGGGTTTGTATCGATAAAAACAATTGGACAGGTTTCGGTGCGGTGGCGTTTATTTGAAAAATGTCGGGTCTCCAACCCGGGTTTTGGCTTTGAGGTGCTTGCCTTGGCTGGAACCCCCTGGGTCTGGGCCGGCATCTGACAGGTTTGAATAAGATATCAGGTTGGCATGATTCCCCTGTGAAAAGGCGTACCGGAACTGGGTGATGTATCGCCTGTGGAACCCGGTTTTTTTAGCAGTCAGAAGGATAAATATGAAAGAACTCGATTTTAAAGGGCTTTCGTGCCCTCAGCCCGTGATTCGGACCAAGGCGTACCTGGAAGAGACGGCCGATTGCCTTCAGCTTGCCGTGGTGTTGGATAATCAGGCGGCGGCGGAGAATGTGACCCGCTTTTTGGAAGGCCAGGGGTTTGTCGTTGCGGTGAAAGAAGAGGGGGCGCTTTACCGGCTTTGCGGGCAGCGCACCGACGCCCAAAGCTTGCCTGCTGCAGGCGAGAGTCAGGGGGCCGCCGGTTCCGTGGTGCTGATGATTACCCACAGCACGATTGGGACCGGGGATCTGGAACTCGGCAGGAAGCTGATGCTGAATTTTTTAAAGACCTTGCCTGAGATGGGCGACAGCCTCTGGCGCATCATGCTGGTAAACGATGGGGTCAAGCTGGTCTGCCGTGACACCGATACCCTGGCAGAGTTCAAGGCGTTGGAGAAACAAGGCGTCAGCCTTCTGGTCTGTGGCACCTGCCTGGAACATTTCGGGTTGATGGCGGAAAAGGGCGCGGGTCAGACCACCAACATGCTCGATATTGTCACCAGCCTTCAGGTGGCGGACAAGGTGATCAATATCTGATTCGCCTGCGATGCGAGGCTTCTTTATTTTGGGTGTGTCCTTTTTTCATGGGCGTGGCGTGAGCCACGCCCATGATTTGTTTTGACCCTGTGAAAAAGGTTCTGGTATAATTTTTTATTCGTAACGGCCCTGTGAGGCAGGTGTTTTTTGTGACCGGAACGCTCTGACCTCCAGGTCAACCCGTCATGACAAGGAACTCAATCACTATGGTAGATATGGTACGTATCTCTGAAGAGGCCCCCATCAATGTTGACGAGTTGATGGAAATTATGGGTGAGGATCGGGAGTTGGTCCGCGATTGCCTGGCCGATTTTGTCGGTGAATTTGAGGGGATGATGGGGGCCATCCGTGATGCGGCGGGTATAGGGGATGGCGAGTCCCTGGAACAAGCCGCCCACGCCTTGAAAGGGAGTTTGACCTACCTTGCCGCCAAGCCTGCGGCCGAAGCGGCCTCCAAACTTGAAAAATCCGGGCGAAATAAGACCTTTCTGACCCTCGAGGCGGACTTGGCCTCTCTGGAACGGGAGTGTGGAAAGCTGGGGGCCTTTATCAAAGGCTTTTCGCCCTGATTTTTGGGTCGGGTGTTTTGACAGGCGTTCAAAAAGGTCGTTATTTTAAGGGCTGTATTGCCGCAAGGCTTTGAAATTAATATTTTTTGTTCTGATTTTGGCCGAAGGCAGACAGCTTTACAAACAGGGGATGCTGTGACATAACATACCGACGCGCTACGCCTGTGCGCGCTGCTGTGTTTTATGGACACCACGTCAACTTTGGGGGAAGGCATCGCCCATGCTCACAGATCTTTCCATTCGACATTTTGCCATCATCGATGATCTCTCCATCTCTTTTTCTGAGGGCCTGACGGTCCTGAGCGGGGAGACTGGCGCGGGAAAATCGATTATCATCAATGCATTAAATTTACTTCTTGGCGGACGGGCCTCGGCGGCCCTTGTGCGCACCGGAGAATCTTCCGCCGAAGTCGAGGGGCGTTTTTCCGTTCCGGACGGGAGTGACACCTCAGAGATCTTATCCGCCATGGGGCACGATCCCGCCGAGGGGCTTCTCGTGCGCCGGGTCATCTCCTCCACGGATCGCCATCGCGTGTATATTAACGGCCGGCTGGCCACCATGCAGCTCCTGGCCGAGCTCACGGAAAACCTGGCCAGCATCTCCGGCCAGCATGCCCATCAGGCCCTGCTGAAAGAAGAGCTCCACCTTCTTTTCCTGGATCGCTTTGCGGGGTTGATTCCCTTGCGCGACAAGGTGGGCAAAGCCTTCCACGCCCTGGCCCCTCTCCTTGAGACACGTCGAAAAAAAGAGGCCTTGAAAAAACGGCAGAAAGAGCAGGAAGAGCTCCTTCGGTTTCAAAAAGAGGAGCTGGATGCCGCTGCCCTTGAGGCCGATGAGGATGCCTTTCTTGAGGCGGAGCGCCTGCGTCTGAAAAATGCGGAGACGCTTCTGCGCACCGCAAATGATGGGGTGGCAACCCTTTATACGGCGGAAGGGGCGGTTTACGAGCGTGTGACCCAGCTGAAAAAAGAGCTGGAGAAGGGAGCCGGCGCCGATGGCGGCATGGCCCCTCTTCTCTCCGAAGCCGAAGAGCTCTGCTATCAGGTGGAGGATCTGTCCCGCAATCTTCAGCAGTATCGCGATGGGATCACCGTGGATGAACGGGCCCTGGATGCTGTGGAGGAGCGTCTTGATTTTGTCAACAAACTCAAGCGAAAGTACGTGGGAGCCTCCGCCGATCTTTCGGCGCTTCTGGATCGCCAACGGGCCATCGACGACGAGCTGGCCTCCCTGGAGACCCTTGAGGTGGAGATGGAGGGGCTGGATGCGGCCATTTTGCAGGCCCGAGAAGCGCTTCATGCCCAGTGCGTTCGCCTCTCTGATAAGAGAAAGAAGGCCGCCGTGACCCTCTCCTCTCTTGTGGAGAAGGAGCTGAAAAACCTGGAGATGCCCCGCGCCCAATTCCATGTGGCCGTTGCGCCCCTGGGGGCCGAGTCCGGCTCCACGGCGGAAGGCCCCGCAGGGGCTCGCCTGGGGGAGGCCGGTATGGACCGGGCGGTGTTTATGATCGCTCCCAACGTGGGGGAGACGGAAAAACCCCTGACAAAGATCGCCTCGGGCGGTGAGCTTTCCCGCGTGGTGCTGGCGGTGAAGACCATCCTTGCCGAAGGAGACGCCGTGGGTACGGTGGTCTTCGACGAGGTGGACGCCGGAATTGGCGGCGGGGTGGCCGAAGTGGTGGGCATGAAGATCAAAGAGATTTCACATCACCATCAGGTGCTCTGCATCACCCACCTTCCCCAGATCGCCAAGTTCGGAACCCATCATTACCGCATTGAAAAACAGGTAGTCAAGGGGCGCACCTGCACCTCCATCACCCCCCTCTCCGACGAGGGCCGTGTGGCTGAAATGGCTCGGATGCTCGGTGGGGTCGAGGTGACTCGGGCTACCCTGGATCACGCCCGTGAGATGCTGGAAAACGCGGGGTAAAAAAAGCCTCCGGCGGCCCTGCCGGGGATCCATTTTTTGCCAGCGTGTATGAGCTGGGTTTGATAAACAGGTTTCTGTGGTCGGGCAGGTGACAGTTGTAATCATATGAAAAAATGAGCGCATGGGGTCTGGCGGGCTTTTCCTGGCTGCCGGAGGCAAAACGAGATGCGATCGCTCTGTGTCCCGGTCCTCCCGGCCTTGACAACAGGCGAAAAGTGCAGATAATATACGGAACTGACGGCAAATTTAAACCCGCCCTGTGCGGGATGATTTTGGATACGACCTGCGGCGGTGCCGTGGTTTCATGATGAAAAAGGCAGGGAGATTTTATGCCCATTTACGAATTTAAGTGCAGCAAGTGTGAAGAGTTTTTTGAACTGCTCGTCATGGGTAAAAAGGACGAGGAGGAGTTGAAGTGTCCCAAGTGCGGTTCCCAGACTTTTGAACGGGTCATCAGCACCATGAACATCAAGATGGGCGCCTCTTCCGGCGGAAACCCCTCCAGCCAGCCTGGGATCCAGAAACGTAAATGTTCCAGTGGCACGTGTTCCACCTACACCCTGGGAGGCCAGGATTAACCCGGATATTTCATGAGAAAGCAATCAGGCCTAAAGAAAAGTCAATAATTGCAGTGTTTTGCGGGGGTATTTTTAGTTGTTTCAAAAATGCAAAACGTAATCCACGGTATTCTGTCTGATTTTCTCACCCTTCGGGCGAGCCGGGGGCACTCATCTGCCGCGTTATCAGAGCTTTGAGGTAAACCACTACATCTTCAGCTCTGATGCCTTGCATATGAGCGCACCCAACTCGTGAAATACTCGGGTTAAGGGTGTGATGCCGGTGTTGATTTCTAAAACGCTCCATGATGCCGGTAAGGCGTATGGGGCGTTTTTTTTTTTGAGGGCGGATATGAAGAACAGGGTTCAGGGGTTTTCACGCGATGGAATCCAGGTCCGGTGGGGGCTTGTGGGGGCCCAGCGTTACCTCAAAGCGAGCTGGCCGGTACGGTACGGCCTGTTTCATGAAATTCGAACGCCCTCGTATCTTTTTCAATTCAGCGCGGAAGGGGTGATTCGCTTTGTTCAGGGGCGCCCCGGGACCTGGCATGAGCACACCGACTGGTTTAAGCGCACCGCGGGTGGGGACTGGGTTTACTATTCGTCGGGAGGCTACAACGGGGCTTTTTCAGCCATCGGCGAACACTATATTCCGATTTTCCCGTATCACAGTAACCCGGTGATCGGAGAGAAAGCCTATCCCGCCGAAACATTGCGGGCGGTGCTTCAGGCCCTGGAGACGCTGACGGCGTGGGCCGAAAAGGTGGCTGAGGAGCTCCCGCCGGAAGGGGCGGCTTTTCTTTCCTGTGTTGCCCGGAAAAATCAGAAAGACACCCTGGCCTCCCAGGCAGACAGATTTCATGAGCTGACCCATGGCCCCCTGACCGTGCTGCCTCCAGACTGTCGCCACGTGGACTACGATATTCTACCCCTTCGCCTGGCCCGCGGGTGCCTGTATCACTGCAGGTTCTGCGAGGTGAAGTCCTCTCAGACCTTTGCTGTGGAGGCACCGGACCATGTGACCGAGCAGGTGGCCTCTTTCTCCGATCATTTCAAGGCCGATCTGATCCATATGGGGGGGGTGTTTTTAGGAGAACATGACGCCCTGGCTGCCGGGGAAGGCCCGGTGGTGGCCGCGGCCGAGGCGTGTGAAACGCTCTTTTCCGGTGACGGTCGGATGGCCGATCGTCCCTCTCTCTTTCTTTTTGGGAGTCCCCATGCGCTGTTGAACGTTTCGGAGGCGGGTTGGGAGGCTTTGGACCATCTTCCCTTTAACGTGGCCATCAACACCGGTGTGGAGTCCCTGGATCCACCCACCCTCGATTATCTCGGGCGTCCGACCCCGGTCGCTCTGGTGAAAGAGGCCGTGAAACGGGCCGACGAGGTGATGCGCCGGTGCCGCAATGTTTCCGTTTCCCTCAATATGGTAACGGGAGACGCCCTGCCCCCCTCCCACCACGAAAGCCTGTCCTGTTTTGTCGCCTCGCGTGACACGCGGGATGCTCCCCTTTACCTCTCTCCCTTGAAAGATCACGCACACCGGCGGACCACCATGGCCGAGTTTACGGCCCTCAAGCGGATCAGCCGCGCCCCCCTTTTTCTCTATCTGCTGCAGCGTCTTTAAATCTCTTCGTTGCTTGGGGGGATCGTGCCCCGTCGCATTCCCAGGACAACATAGATGAGCCAGCCCACAAAGGGGAGGAGGGTAATGATGGCCCAGAGGGCCTTTTTCCCGGTGGAGCCGAAATCTTTTCGGGCCACGTCCGCAAAGGCGAGCATGGTGAGGGCGAAGAAGACAAACCCGATGATGATCCAGGTGAAGAAGGTGGAGCTGGTCATGATGTCATAAATCCTTATGATTGGCGTTTCAGGGCGTCCATTATGTCGTGAAGGGTTCTGGCATAATAGATACTGTGGTTGTAGCGCATCAGCACGCGAAGTGCCTTCTCTTTTTCAATGCCGGGTTTCCAGCCGAAGTGGCGGAGGTAGTTGGCCACACTGGCGATAGCATCTTCATGGGTGTAAAGATCGACCTGTCCGTCCTTGTCCCCGTCGACCCCGAGCTGCAGGATACGGCTCGGCATGAACTGCGAGATGCCCATGGCACCCGCGTAGGAACCGATAAAGGTGCGCGGGTCTTTCCCCACCTGGTCGCCGTAGCGAAGCAGCGCTTTGAGTTCGCGGTAGGCCCACTCTGATTTGTCTTTTGTCTTTTTTTCAAACCGTTTTCGGGTGATGCGACGGTTCGCCGGGACGGCTTTCCAGAGTCGGGCTTTGGCGTCATCGTTTGACAGGGAGGCCAGGGTGGCCAGAATCTCGAAGACCCGGCTGCTGCCGATGTAGGACCCCAGGGCCGTTTCCACCATCAACACGGCGGTAATGATCTCTTTGTCCACGCCATAAGCGGCCTCGGTGGCGTCGAGGACGGCCTGGTGACCTTTGAGGTAGCGGCGACCGGTGTCCAGGGCGCTCTCTTTAAGGAACCGCCCGTAATTCAGCTTGCTTTCGTTGTGCATGAAGTAGCCGGAGACCCCTTTCACAGCGAACAGGCGGGCGCCCTCCTGGAAGTAGAGGTCCACTTTTTCCTGGGGAAACCCATCTTTGACCAGTCGCGCTCGCACCGATTTAAAGGGGTCGGGGCTCTTGACGATGGCATGTCCGGAGGGCGGCAGCGCGCCGAAGAGCAGCAGGGTCAGGAACAAGGGGATGAGCAGTCGTTGGGTCATGGAGGCTCCTAAGGGGTCGGGGCAATGGGCACGAGGGTCCGTCGCCGTTTTTCGAATTGGGCCAGGTGTGTGGCGCCCAACTCTTGCAGGGTTTCAATGGCCGTGGCAAGACCGGCCCCCACCCGTTGGGCGGTGTGGGCATCAGAGCCGGTGGTGAGGGGGATCCCGAGAGAGATGGCATGGGCCAAAAGTGTCTTGGCCGGGTAGCAGGCGTTGGCCGGGTGGGTGAGGCCTCCGGTGTTTACCTCCAGGGCGAGATTCTTTTCGGCCATGCGGTCGATGATCTCCAAGAGCCCTGCCTGGACATCCTCGGGAAGGGGGCGTCCATTTTTCTTGATGACATCCAGGTGGCACACCACATCAAAGAAGGGCGTCTCTACCATCTCCCGGACCCTTTCAACGTAGCGCCTGCAGAGGGATTGGAACTCCGGGGTAGAGAGGGCTGCTGCGTGTCGACGGCTGGCGATATTGACCCCGTCTACAAAGTGAATCGACCCTCCGATGAGGTCAAAATCAAAGGTCTGGATGATGTGCTCAAGGGCGGGGATGGCTTCCGGGGAGACGTCGATCTCCAGTCCGGTGCGGATGGTAATGCGGTCTTGATAGGCTCTCTTCATTTCCTGGACGGCATAGACATAAAGGGGCACCTCGTTGGGGTGCATGGCATGGGCCGTGCTGTTTGTGTCAAGGCTGAAGTGTTCAAGAAAGCAGATTTCGCTTAAGCCGGCTCGAACCGCCGCTTCCACGTAGCTTCGGATGTCTCCTTCGGCGTGGTTGCACAATAATGTGTGGATGTGGTAGTCAATCATCGTTTTTACCGATCACAGGAGAAGTGGGGTCGCCCAGGAATTTGTGGCCGTTCATCGGTGCGATTTCGGCCACTGTCCACGCGACCATCATTTGAAGATGTCGGGCAAAAATGGTACAAACGCAAGGAAGTCGATACGGCCTCCTATTGCCCGCATCGGCATGCTTTACGACTGCCGTTACAGGCCAGCCATCTTACCAGAATCCGGGGTGAATTGACACCGTGAAAAAGAGAAGAAAAAGCCTCTACAGTTGCCAATCGTGCGGGTATCAGGCCCCAAAATGGATGGGGCGCTGCCCGGAGTGCGGGGGGTGGGACACCCTTGCCGAAGAAGTGGTGGAGGACGGCGATCGGTTCCAGTCGGCCCCTTCGAAGCGGGGCGTGGCGGTGCCTGAACCGGAGAGTATTCTCGCCATCGAAACCCTGGAAGAGCCGCGTATGCCCTCAGGCATCCCGGAGTTCGATCGGGTGTTGGGGGGCGGCATTGTGGCGGGATCTCTCGTTTTAATCGGCGGAGACCCCGGTATTGGCAAGTCAACGCTGATGCTCCAGGTTTTAGATGGCCTGGCACAGAATGGGCGCCGGGTTCTTTACGTCTCCGGCGAGGAGTCCAAGGGTCAGATTCATCTTCGGAGCCAGCGCTTGGGGGTCTCGGCGGAGAGCCTGTTCGTGGTGACGGAGATTCACGTGGACGCCATCTTGTCTATTCTTGCCACCCAGAAACCGGCGGCGGTGGTTATCGATTCGGTTCAGACCATGTACAACGCCGAGCTCTCCTCGGCGCCGGGGAGTGTTGGCCAGGTCCGGGAGACCACCATGAAGCTGATGGTGATGGCCAAAAAAAGTGGGATTCCCATTTTTCTGGTGGGCCATGTGACCAAAGACGGGGCCATTGCCGGCCCGCGTATCATGGAGCACATGGTAGACACCGTGCTCTATTTTGAAGGCGATACCAACCACATCTTTCGGGTGCTTCGCGCCGTGAAAAACCGGTTTGGCTCCACCAACGAGATCGGTGTCTTTGAAATGCGTGGAGGCGGGCTGGTTCAGGTGCTTAACCCGTCGGCCCTGTTCCTGGCTGAACGCCCGGAGAACGCCCCCGGTTCGGTGGTGACGGCCAGCATGGAGGGGACCCGTCCCATCCTTGTGGAGATCCAGGGGCTGGTGAGTCGCTCTGGCCTGGGCACCCCCCGGCGCACGGTACTCGGCCTGGACAGCAACCGCGTGGCCCTTCTTGTGGCTGTGATGGAGAAGAAGATGGGCATGAACCTGGCCGGCCTCGATATTTTTATGAACGTGGCCGGGGGGGTGCGCATTACCGAGCCCGCCGTGGACCTGGCGATCCTGGCGGCCACAGCCTCCAGTTTCCTGGACCGTCCCCTCCCCGAAGGGGCCGTGGTCTTAGGGGAGGTGGGTCTCACGGGTGAGGTGCGGGGTATCAGCCAGCTGGAGGGACGCGCCGCTGAGATCCAGAAGATGGGGTTTACCCATTTTATTGTCCCGGAATCAGGGGCCAAGCGGCTGAAAAAGATCGACGGTCTGAAGGTCAGCGGCGTTCGCCATGTGGCCCAGGCCATGGAAATTTTGTTTTAGCCCAGATATTTCATGAGAAAATGAGCAAGACAAAATATAGACATTTCAAAAACGCAAAATGTGATTCACCGTTTTCTACTCGCTTTTTTAACCCTTCGGGCGAGCCGAGTGTACCCATCTTCTGCGTTACCAGAGCTTTGAGGTAAACCACTACATCTGCAGCTCTGATGCCTTGAATATGGGTGCACTCGACTCGTGAAATATCCGGGTTAGCCGGGACTGTGAATGCTTTTAAGGGTCACCTTCCACGAGCGAGTCCGGCCGCAAGCCGGTTCGTGAGGGGGCTCACCTCGCAGAGAGGGCGCGCTTTGTCTTCCGGCTTTTAGCTAATTGTATGAACTTAAATGAAATCAGGACCCCATGGCAGTAAAAAAAGGAAAGATCTCACGACCTCCCAAGCAAGGTAAGTGGGAAGATCACTATACTCGCAAGGCCAAGGATGAGAAATATCCGGCACGCAGTGTCTATAAACTTCAGGAAATACAACGCAAGTTTACTCTTATAAAAAAAGGTGGTAAGGTGCTGGATCTCGGATGTTCGCCGGGTTCCTGGCTTCTTTATGCCTCGGAGTTGACGGGAGGTGCCGGGCGTGTGATCGGCATCGATCTCAAGCCGGTGACGATTAAGCTTTCCTCTCATGCCGAAGCCCTTGTGGGGGATATTCTCAACCTGACGCCAGCCTTGGAAGCCTCTTTCTCCACCGGTTTTTCCGTGGTGATGAGTGATATGGCTCCGGACACCACCGGGATGAAAGATGTGGACGCGGCACGGTCTCTGGAGCTTTGTGAGATGGCCTTGACGGTGGCGACGGAGCGATTGCTTTCCGGGGGGCATTTTATCTGCAAGATTTTCCAGGGCGGGGATTTCGATGCCTATGTGGCCCATGTGAAGGGACACTTCAAGCAGGTGAAAATATTCAAGCCCGAGAGCTGCCGTAAGCAGAGTAAAGAAATTTACGTCATCGGGATTGGACTGAAGGGGTAATCAGGGCGCCTGCATGCCTTGATGATCATCGATATTTTTTATGAATGAATGCCATCCATCGTGGCTCGGGAGTGTCAGCCACTGTGGACTGGTAGCAGGTATGGATAATTAGGAGGATTTATGTCTGGACATAGTAAATGGGCCAACATCAAGCACAAGAAGGGGCGTGAAGATGCCAAGCGCGGCAAGGTCTTTACCAAGCTGATCAAAGAGGTCACCGTCGCCGCCCGTATGGGTGGGGGAGACCCCGCTTCCAACCCGCGCCTGCGTTCCGCCATGCTGGCGTCCCGCGCTGAGAACATGCCCAAAGACACCCTGGAGCGTGCCGTCAAGCGTGGCACCGGTGAACTCGAAGGGGTGAACTACGAAGAGATCGTTTACGAAGGCTACGGCCCCGGTGGTGCAGCCATCATCGTGGAGTCTCTGACCGATAATAAGAACCGGGCCATTGCTGAAATTCGTCATATCTTTGCCAAGTGTGGCGGGAACATCGGCGCCAACGGATGCGTCTCCTGGATGTTCGATAAAAAAGGGATCATCGTGGTCGACAAAGAAAAGGTCGATGAAGATGCCTTGATGGAGACCGCCATTGACGCGGGCGCTGAAGATGTCAAAGATGAAGGCGAGAGCTTTGAAGTGATCACCGCCATGGAAGACTTCCTTGATGTGAAGGATGCCATTGACGCCGCGTCTATTCCTACTGAAATGTCAGAAATTACCATGATCCCCCAGACTATGTGTGACCTGGAAGGCAAAGAAGCCGAGAGAATGGTGAGGATGATGGATATGCTGGATGATTGTGATGACGTTCAGGATGTTCATACCAACGCCGATATTCCCGACGATCTGGCTTAATCATAAAGATTTGGGTGAGGGATGGCGGGCATGGATTGCCCGCCTTCACGACCCGAGCCGACGAGACGCTGGAGGAAACAGATGGCAGTCATCGTAAAATTTGTAGTGGTTCGCGATGGGGTCGAAAAGATGACGTTTACCACCAAAAAAGAGGCAGATGCCTACGACAAGATGCTCGATATTGCCGAGAATCTCCATGGTTTCATCGGTGCATCGGGCCTTGATTTTCCTGACGAGATGCTGGAAAGCCTCTCTTTGTACCTGGCGGAGAATCGAGATCCGTTAGGGGCTATTCTTAAAGGGAGTGCGCCTCGTCTGAAGGCGGAATCCGCCCCGGAAAAGGTCTCTGACAAGCCCCCTAAAAAAGCGGCCTCGTCCGCCAAAACGCCAAAAAAAAAGGCGTAAGCGACAGTTCGTTTTCGTAAAAGCCCTGCCCTTATCCCGGATATTTCACCTCATGAAATATCCGGGATAGTGCTTTTGCCGGAAAAGGCCGGTCTCCCTCAACGGAGCCGGCCTTTTTGTTTTTGGCATCAATGGCCCCCCCCCCCACACACCGGTACCCCCCACGCCCCGATATCTTCAGGCAAAGGCTGAAACGGCCTATACGCACAACGGTGTCTTGTATTTCGTAGTGACAGACTATTTGCTAGTTTGGGTTTGATCGTCGAGGGACCCATCGATACTCTTTTGTTATCTATGGGGAAGGGGCGTGTCCCAGGTTTCGCCGGGAAGAAATGGGTGCGGCGGGACGGTAGGGGAACAGGGTGTTGACATCTCCACGGGATTCGTGCAGATTTAAACAAACCAAATGCCTGCTATCTCCATGGGTTGACGTGGTATGGATTCACCATCTGGAGGCATGAAAAGGGACCTTTCCCTGTTGATTCATCCCCAATGACCCCGTGTCTGGCGATTTGACCCGGGGAGAACGACTCTATCCCTTTGTTTTCTCTGGCAGGTGTTGACCCCGATGTGCAGATTCGCTGTTTCCGTCTGGCGGTACGCGCTCTCTTTTTTTTCTATCGTGATTTTAACAGCTCTTATTCATGGATTTTCCGCGTGCGTCGGCCCATGGCGATCTGTTGACCTTTGATGCCTGAAGCCCCTTTTTCCCAATCATGAACCGCCTTCAATTCGAGGGCGTTCGGGAAGACGGCCTGTGTGTGGGGCAAAGAAAGGAGCCGATCATGACAGCCCACGAATGTAAAACCTGTGGCAAGATAACTCTGGATAAAGGGCACCTCTGCGACCCCACGGAGGTGGGACAGATTTATGCCTGTGAGCATTGCGGCAAGCAGGTGAGCAAAGAGAAACACGTTTGCAAACCCCAGGTGCAGGAGTTCAAGTTTTTCTGCAATGATTGCGGGCGAAGCGCCGTCAGCGAAAAAGATGTCTGCAATCCGGCGCCTATCCATGACTGATGAGGGGACCGGGGCCGATAACCCGGAGTTGATTCATGTAGATAAAGAGTTCAGCCGTTGCCTGAAGTGTGGGTATGAAGATGGCTTTCATGTCTCTTTTGCCGCCGTCAAGGACCAGAGGGCAGAGGTGATCCTTATTTGTCCTCGATGTGGCAAGCGTTATGGACCCGGGTGGCGTGTCACCCTGGTGTGAGCTCGTTTTACCGGCAGTATCAGACAAACCGTGGTTTATTATCAACAGGAGGAGAGTATGGGAAAGCGTGTGGTGATTGATGAAGAGGAGTGCATGGGATGCGAAGCCTGCGTGGAGATCGCTCCGGACGTGTTTGAATTTGATGATGATGCCGGAAAGGCGCTGGTCACCCTGCCCGAGGGGGGCGATCTCGCACTGATCGAAGAAGCGATGGATGCCTGTCCCGCCGATTGTATTACCTGGCAAGAGTGATATCGCCCTAACCCGGATAGTTCATGAGAAAACAATCAGGGCTAAGGGCGACGCGCTGGAGGCCCCACTCTTCCTGTGAGTATCAAGGGGGGTGGGGTCTCCTGTCTGACATGGTATCAGGGGGGAGTCATGAACGTTTTGATTACTGGAGGCACCGGTTTTATCGGCACGGTTGTGGCGACCCGCCTTTTAAGTGAGGGACACGAGGTGGCGGTGACTGGGCGCAGCGGCCTGTCTTCCCTGATCGGCAGGGACCGCTTTCGAACCATTACCTGTGACACCACCGTTTCCGGTACCTGGCAGGAAGAGGTGGCACGCAGCGCCGTGGTGATTAACCTGGCTGGTCGCACCATTTTCACCCGGTGGAATGAGGCGAAAAAGGCGGACATTTTGGAGGGGCGTTTGCTTACCACGGAAAACGTGGTGAACGCCATGTCAACGGGGGCTGTTTTGTTGAGTGCTTCAGCCGTCGGTTTTTACGGAGACCGGGGCGATACACTGTTGGCAGAGGAAGATGCGGGTGGTGACGGGTTCCTCGCCGATGTGTGCAAACGGTGGGAGGCAGAAGCCATGGCCGCCTCAGCCAAGGGTGTGCGGGTGGTGATCATGCGTTTTGGCGGGGTCCTGGGCCAGGGCGGCGGGGCTTTGGGGGCGATGCTGACGCCCTATAAGATGGGACTTGGCGGTCCCCTTGCCAGCGGGGAGCAGTGGTTCCCGTGGATTCATATGGATGATCTTGTGACAGCCTTGATCTTTTTGATGGGGCATGACAGTGCCGAGGGACCCGTGAACTTTTGTGCCCCTTATGTGGTGAGAAACAAAGAGTTCTCAAAAACCCTTGCCGCCGTCCTCGGGCGTCCGGCCCCGTTCACTGTTCCACTGTTTGCCCTGCGCATGGCCATGGGAGAGCTTGCCGATGAGATCATCGCCAGCCAGCGTGTGGTGCCTGAAAAACTCTCATCCTGGGGATTCTCTTTTGCTTACCCTTCCCTTGAGGGTGCCTTGAAAAACATTTTGCAGGGAGAGTGAAGGGAAACCGTTCTTCGTGCTTGGTGCTTCGTTCGAGGAGTCGCTACGCTCCATCAATTTAAAACAAACCATGCGCTGGGTGTTGATAACAGGCCTTAATACATGTCTCAGTCTCAGATTTACGTCGAACCCAATGCGGTTGTGATTCGCCGGTCTTGATTGATCATCGTTTCGCCCACCTTTTGAGTTTACGTCACCACCCTCTTCATAAAGCCCGGCAGTATCCCCTATCCACCATGGGTTCCCGCCTTCGCGGGAAAGACGGTAGAGAAGAGTGACGCCCTTGCCTCCTCGTCTTCCCCGGCTGTCCTGAAAAATGGATCCGGTTGAGCCGTTTTACAGCCCGACACTCTCCACCTTTTGTATCGCCAAGTGACCGGGGATCCATGCCTAAATTTACATTTCCCTCCAGTCTGAGGCTCCGGTGGAATGGGAGCGCAAGGGCACCCTATGCATACCATTCGCTTCGTTTCCAGTCTCTGGCCTCTTTTTGAAAACTTTTCAGGTAGCAGCGCCCCTTTTTATCCCTGATGTCGTAGACCGCGTGTCGAAGGACGGTGATGGCGACCCCGCCTTTCATCTTTAATTCAATATCATAGCGAGAAAAATTTTCCAGCAGCCCTTTGATCACTTCCCCTTCCAGGAGAGTGAGAAGGATGACCTGCCTCTCCCTGATGAGAGGGTAAAGTGTTTTATTTTTGATGAAGTAGCGATGGGCCGGTGCATGGATGGGGCCCATGCCAAGGGCCGTTGCCTTTTTATCGGTTTTTATGAGGCGGGTAATGACCTCGGTTGACGCCTCCGGAAAGTGGCATTTAACCTCCACCTTCGGGATGACGACCTCGTCTTGATCCGTTGCGACGTGGAGGTCATAGGTCGTCTGCCGCACGAGGACTCCCGCCAGGGAGCGTTGGTTATGCAGGAGGAACCGGGTCTTCTCCTGGCTTGTCTCAAGGGTGTTGAAGCCACTGAATTCATAGTGCTCTTTTTTGTAGTCCGAGAACCCCTGGAGTTGCGTCATGGGTTATTTCCCCCCCTTGAGAACTCTGAGTTTTGCGAAGGCAGGGTGTCCGGTGAAGATTTCACATTGACAGGCACCCTGGTTGAGATTTTTTCCGCATTCACGGCAGAGTCCCTTGCAGGTGTCCTTGCAGATCGGGTTCAAGGGGAGAGACATCACCACTTCGTCCTGAAGATAGGGGGTCAGGTCAATGTGATCACCCTCGAAGGTCTCTCGGATCAGGGCCTCTTCGCTGAGTTCCACCTCCATCTCCTCACCTTCTTGCGGTTCATGCTCCTGGGCGGAGTCCGGAACGAAGTGAAGATCGATCTCGGTGGTCAGGGCGTGGGAAAAAGATTCCAGGCATCTCCCGCAGGGTTGTTCGACCGTGAGGGCCAGCGTTCCCTTGACCTCTACCTGGCCTCCTGTGATACGCGCTGAAAGATCGATGGCCACAGGGGTGGTGAATCGAACCTCTCCTTTTTTCTCCAGGTCGGCAAGGACGGGGAAACAGCCAGGGGACTCGCTCGCGGAGAAGGGGCTCCAGTTGTCTGAAAGGGTGGATATATTAAGGATCATGTTGCTCTCCATGGTTGGCGGGCCGATGATGGTTGCAAGGGGCACCCTTGATAAAAAAACCATCCGGCGTGAAAGGGGTGCGTTTATATCTGCGATCTGCAGCATAAAGGCACCCGGTATGCCTTAAGAATAAAATACCTGTGAACATTTTTACGAACTCTCTATCGCGTATTAGAACAGAAAGATGTCCGGTTGTAAATGTCATGGAAGGGTGAATCGAGCCATGACAGGGGCGTGGTCGGACAAGGGGGTTGGAAAGGCCGTTGCCGGCCCCCTGGGGGTGAGCCCTCGGTAAAAAATATGGTCCAGGGCGAGCTGGGTGTTTCCACCGATGAGAGCCACCAGCGGTGAGGTTCCGGGTCGTTTTCCGGTGACAGGTATTTCCATGAAGTGAGGAAGGGCTTTTTTGACCACGGCGAGTCGCTGGTTGCTCCATGTATTGAAATCTCCGCAGATCACCACAGGCCCCTTAAAGGGGGAGACCCTTTCATGGATTTTTTCCATTTGAGCGGACAGGCCTCCTGGGGAGAGCTCAAAGTTGAGGCCATGGAGGGTAATCACGAGGAGGCGGTGTGTTTTTCCGTTCCGATCGGCCACAGGATATACAGCGGCCAGTCCCATCTTGGGGGTGGTGTAACCGAATTCACGCTGTGCGACTGTGATGGGGTGGGTGGTCATCGGGGGCGTCGATGAAAGGAGGGCGACCCCCGAGAGCGTATCGCTCCACCACCAGCGGAAGCTGCGGGCAAAATCAGCCCCTCGGCCCGGGATGGAAAGCATCTTCGGGGTCGCCTCTTGCAGGGCGACCAGAGACGAGGGGCTGCCTTCGGTGAGCTTTATTATGGTTTCCGCTATCTCAGGGGTTGAACTCTTGGCCCCTTTGGCGACATTCCATGTCACCAGAGTAAAGGTGGGAGCAAGCCTTGGGTTTTCGTCGGGGTAGGCGGAGACCTCATCCACGTCCTGAAGAGATGTGCAGGCGGTGGAAAGAAGCAGCATCAGAGCCAGCAGAAGTATCCTGGGGTTCACAGCGCCCCTCCCCTGCCGACATAAAAGGCGAGGCAGCAGACAAGGGTGGAGAACGCCAGGCCGATTTGTTGAAGGAGAGGCCCTTGTTTCTCTGGAAGCAGCCCCGGGAGGACCCCGGCCGCCAGGCCAAAGCCGAATCCCAGCAGGTGGCCTGTTACATCGGACCCCGGTCCCACCCCGGAAAAAGCGAGAATGGCCAGACCCGCGCCCAGGGGCAGGAGGGCTCTCCAAAGCGGAGTGCGGGCGGAAAGGCGCCTTAAGGTGCCCCCGGAGGCGAGGAGTCCGGCGGCTGCAAAGACCAGGGTCGATGCGCCGAAAGAGACGTGACCCATACCGGAAAACCAGAAGGCATTCATCCCATTGGCCAGGGCCGAGGCCCCAAGAAGAAGAGCCCACCCCACGCCGTCTCCGCAGATCTGAAAGACCCCGGTGGCAAAAATAATCAGGCCAGCCATGTTGCCCAGGAGGTGCGGCCAGTCGGCATGAAGAAACAGGGCCGTGAGGGTGCGGTACCACTCACCGGACAGGATGCGGGAAGAGGAGGCGGCATAAAGTTTTACCGGTTCATCCAACCCGGTCAGGGAGCCGGTTTTAAGAAAAATCGCCAGGATCACGCAGGCGGCAAAGAGGCCGGACCATGACGGAGCCAGGGACCATGTTTTTTCGATGCGGGGGCGATTCTCCACGTCATACGTGGCGATCAGAGTTCGGCAGCGCTGGCTCTCCTCGGGATGGATCCACAGGGTCAGGCATCCGTTTTCGGCAGCAATGCGATGTTCGATACCGGCGGTGGTCAGCAGCAACCCGATTTCCCGGGCGCGTTTTCGAGTCATTGGAGTCAGGAGAGGTTCCATGGCATCTCTTTTCGATGGTGAATGTGAAGGGCTGGGGCCTGTAAAACAAGTCTCTTGTTTCAGGGGGACTCCCGTGACTCTAAATTTTTCAGGAATTGCATCACGAGGGTGTTGAAAGACTCCGGTTCTTCCACGTTGACGACGTGGTGGGTGCCGGGCAGGGTCATGAGGATGGCGTTTTGCATGCGGGCGGCCACCTCTTTTTTATGGGGCAACGGAGCGTAGTCGTGCTCTGAATGGATGAGCAGGGCAGGGCAGGTGATGTGGGGGAGCCTTTCCATCACGCTCCAGTTTTTCAGGGCACGCAGAGAGGAGAGGTAGGGACGCCTGGGGTTTTCAGCCCATCGGGAGATCAACGTCTCTCGAAGCTCGGCCATCTCAGGCGTGGGAAAGACATTGTTTGCGATGAGTGCGCCCATGCGTTTCGGTCCGAGGAGGGCGGAGATAAGAAGACGCCCGTAGTAAAAACGCTGTTGGGCAAAGGTCTCCACCGGCACGATGGCGCTCATGTTGGTGACCACAATGGATCGCAGGAGGGGGGCGTGGTCCAGGGCGAGGTGGAAGGCGACGGCACCGCCCATGGAGAGCCCCACCACGTGGGCGGGTTCATCGGTGATTTTTTGAAGAAAGGCCCCCACGTCTTCGGCAAAGAGGGCGATGCTGTAAGGTCCTATGGGTTTTTCACTTTTCCCGTGGCCGCGGAGATCCAGGGTGATGACCCGGAATCGAGAGGAAAATGCCTCGACCTGGTATTCCCAATCCCGAAGGCTGGATCCCAGCCCGTGGATAAACAGTAAGGGGGGGCCGTCACCATGGGTTTCGTAGTGCATGGAGAGGCCGTTGGCGGTGGTCTGGGGCATGGCAGTGTCTCCGCTGGATTGCGACTGAGTCGATGGGGGGGATGTGTCCGGTCGACCTGAGCACAGTGAGTGATCCTGTCAATTATAAATCAAGGGCGTTGAAAGGGGAAGGGTTGAGGTCGGCGTCTTTCCGCTCACGCCAGGCCGCAGGGTATAAAAAAAGGCCCCTTGCGTCTATTCAAGGGGCCTTTTTTGGTGAGGGCGTATGGTTTGTGGCCTTACATGATGGTGTTGCCGTTGATGGTGACGTGGCCTTCTTTGATGGTGGCCTGGGTGCGGTAGTATTTGCCGTCAGAGACGAGGAATCCCTGGTCCATGAGCTGCATCAACTTGCCGAGGTCCATAAAGGTGTTGAGAAAGGCTTTGGGCAGAGCCGCTTCAAACTGGGCATCCAGGGCCTGCATAATCAAAGCCATGGAGGGAAGATTGGCTGCCTTTTCCCCCACAACGGCGGCATAGCCAGTGGCGGTGAGGGCTTCGTCTTTGGCGGTGCCGAGGTTCAATGAGGCCAGGGTCAGCTTGGGGTTTCGTTTCAGGATCTCCGGCAGAAGTTCCATCACTTTTCCCATGATCATCATGCCGTACATATTCGAACCCATTTCATCGGCGTTGGCGGTGGCTTCGTTGATGGTGGTCCGAAGGGCGTCCATGGAGGCCTTGTCCAGGTTGTCCAGCAGGATTTGGAGCGAGGCTGGTGCATAGCTTAACTCATGGGTCTTGAGGCTTTTAAAGCCGAGCTCGAGGGTTGAGTTGTAAACCTCGGCCTTTTCTATTCCCTGGGCGGCTACGTAGGCGTCATCCAGGTTGAAGCGGATGCTTGCATCTTTGCTTGTGATGGCGACCTGGGAGATATCGTACCGTGCGCTGGTATCCCCTTGATTCTTATTGGCAGACAAGATCACCGAGTCGATGGAGAGTTTTTCCGTGTCGCTTTCCGTGACGGTAAAGGAGGGAGCCTCTGCCTTGAAGTTGAAGTCACGGGTGGCCCAGTTGAAGGTGCCGGATCCGTTTAATCCCGCGAAAGCGATGTTGACCGGGTTTTTATCGCCTTCAATGGTCTTGGTATACGCCTCGATGCTGTAAACGCTGTCGATTGTTTTGTCAAAACCGATGAGGCTCTCCATTTTAAAGGGGGGGAGCTCTTTGAGCACGGCGTTTAAATCCACCTCCTCGTCTTCGGTGGGCTCAATCCAGAGGGTGGAGTGATCAAGGGCCAGGCCCACGGGGGATTTGGAGGAGAGGGCACCCCAAAACACAGGGCCATGGGTGATCACGCTTTTGTAGCGAAGTTCAGCGGGGAGGGCCAGGTCCTGTCCCATGGTTTTGAGGGACATGCTGCCGGTGATCGTGGATGAGAACCATCCCCTCTGGTAGTTGAGGTCCGTGAGTTCGAGCGTGGGGTTTTTTTGGAGCGTTTCATCGGTGATCTGGCTGTAAAACGTCTCTACTTGCCTGCCGACATACCATGGGGCGCCCAAAAGTAGAATAAGACCGAGAATAATAATGCCGCCGAGTGCTTTTTTCATAACATCTCCGTGAGATATGTGTCAGGGGTTCGAGTGTGGAGTGATTGCTAAAACAATGAAGATCCATACATATCAGTTAATGAATCCGAGTAAAATAAAAAATGGGTGTTCGGTACAAAAACCATTGTTGTATGAACGGGCTGGCCCAAGGCGGGGCGGCGTGAGCCGGCCCCTGAGGCCCGTGAAACCTCTTTTAATCGGTCAAGCCCGACGCCTCTTGAACGCCACGGCCCCCATCCCGGAAAGAATTTTCCAGACCGTTTTATACACATTTTCGTTGGGTTTGGGGTTTTTTCCCATGCCCAGGTAACGCAACTGGTTTTCGTACCAGGTGATCTCCAGCATGGCGATGCGATCAAGGGCCTTGATTCCAGTGGTCAGGGGCCTGACCGGGCTGGTGTAGGGTTGGGCGGAGAGCACCTTTTCGGGCAACTCCGGGTCCACCACCAGGGGCCGCGCCAGCCCCACCATGGCGACCCCTGTGTCTGACAGGGCTGTCTCCATCATCTGATCGGTCCGGAAACCACCGGTGAGGACAATGGGCGTGCCCACGTGCCTTGCGGCTCGGTCGGCGAATTCAATAAAATAGGGAGCCTCCTTCGCCGTGCCTTTCCTTTGCCCCATCATCGCCGGTGCTTCGTAGTTTCCGCCGGAGATTTCGATGAGGTCGATGCCCTCTTCCGAGAGCGTCTTGATGACGGTGAGGGCCTCTTCTTCGGTCAATCCATTCGGCTTGAAATCCGACGAATTGATCTTAATCCCCACCGGGTATTCCGGGCCCACCTTTTTCCGGATGGCGCGGTAAATCTCCAGAACAAATAACATGCGCCCGTCAATATCGCCTCCCCATTGGTCGGTACGCTGGTTGTAAAGGGGCGAAAGAAACTGGCTGACGAGATAGCCATGGGCGCCATGGATCTGCACCCCGGTGAAGCCGGCGCGTTTGACGGTCTCCGCGGCGAGGGCAAAGCGGTCGATGATCTCTATAATTTCTGAGTTTGACAGGGCCTTGGGGGTGTTGAACACCCTTTTGAGGTCTGAGGTGTAGGCGATGGCCGAGGGTGCCACCGGCTCCGGGGAGAGAAAGGCGGGAGACTGGCGTCCCGGGTGGTTGAGCTGCACCCAGATGTGGGTACCGTTCTTTTTCCCGTTTTCAGCCCATGCCGAGAGGGCTTCCAGGTGGCGGTCGTCTTCGATGACCACATTGCCGGGCTCTCCCAGGGCGCGGCGGTCCACCATGACATTTCCGGTGACCAGAAGGCCGGTGCCGCCTTCGGCCCATCGCCGATAAAGACGAGAGAGTTTGGCGGTGGGGCCGTGCTGTCGGTCTCCCATGATTTCACTCATGGCAGATTTCAGGATACGGTTTTTGATGACGGTTCCGCAGGGGAGGGCAAGAGGGGCATTAAGGGGACGGATGTTGTCTTTCATGGGCACTCCATGTCGAGGTGGGTAGAAGGGGATGTCATGTCTGAACGTCATTGAAAAATAATGCAGATATCGTCAAGTGCAAGTCCTCCTGGCGAGATGGGCGCGGTAACGGATGGGAAAATACAGTTTTTTTCCTTTTTGGCATGGCCCCTTGCAATGGTATCCGCCTGCCACTGCAAGGGCCCTTGCGAGAATCTGGCACGTTGCGGTGAAACCGGCACGGATTCGTCAAGGGGCGTTCATTTTTTATAAATTGGATTGTTCGGGATCCAGAATCTCTTCGACTCGCTGGATCAGCTCCAGGGGGCTGAAGGGTTTAATGAAATAGCCGTTGGCCCCGGCCTCATATCCTTTTTCGATATCCTCTTTCTGGCCTTTGGCGGTGAGCAGCAGAATCTGGCATGCCGATGTCTCCCATTCTGTGCGCAGGCGGCGGGTGGCTTCGTAGCCGTCAATTCCGCCGGGCATCATCACGTCCATAATGATCAGGTCCGGGTGTTCGGTGGCCGCCAGGGTCAGCGCCTCTTCCCCGCTTTTTGCCTTAATGGTGCGGTAGGGACCCACCTGAAGGGTGACGGCCACCAGTTCCCGGACTTCCATCTGATCGTCTACAATCATGATTGTCTTCAACCGTATCTCCTTGGCGTTTGAACATCAGGGGTTTGTCTTCGGTGAGTGGGCCGCGGTTCCATCACTTACATCTCGTTCGCTCCAACTGAATTCCTGGGACGTGGGGAGATCCTCTCCGCCGGTCTCTTCGCGAATATCCAGAATTCCGCCGAATTTTGAGATAAAGAGGTCGACAATTGCGGGGTCAAAGGCCGTCCCGCGTCCTTTTTTAATGAGGCTGAGGGCCACCTCCACCGGGTAGGGGTCCTTGTAGGGCCGCCTGGAGGAGAGGGCATCAAAGACATCCACCAGACCGACGATACGTCCGAAAAGTGGGATAGCCTCACCGGATAGCCCCTGGGGATAGCCGCTGCCGTCCCATCGCTCGTGGTGGGTGATGGCGATCTGCTGGCCTGCCCGCAGCACCCCTGCTTCTGATTTGGCAAGGATGCGCGCGCCGATGGTGGTGTGGGTTTTCATCACCTCAAACTCTTCGGTGGAGAGTTTGCCGTTCTTCCAGAGGATGCTGTCGGGAATCCCGATTTTTCCGATATCGTGCATGGGGGAGGCATAGAGGAGGTGCTCCACATCCCGTTCGGACAACCCCAATTCTTTCCCCATGAGTTCGCTGTATCGACTCATGCGCACGATATGGTCCCCTGTGTCTTCATCTTTGTATTCGGCGGCCGCGACCAGGCGTCCGATGGTGTCCAGGTAGGCGGATTTCAGTTCGGTGTGGGCCCCTTTAAGGTTCTCCAGGGTTTGTGTCAGGTCGCGGGCGTATTGGCTGAGCTGCAGGTTTGCGGCTCTGAGCTCGGCCCGTTTGCCTTTTTCCGCTTTGTAGACCTTGGTCAGGTCTTCGGCGTATTTGCTGAGTTGGATAAACGCATCGGTTGGCTTCATGGTTCTCTTTTCCGGTTAGGCTTCCTTGGTACCCTTTGGGTCCGCATTATACACAGGCAGGGTGAAGTGGACGGTTGTTCCCACACCGAGGGCTGACTCGACCCATATTCGGCCGTTATGGGCCTCGATAATGTGTTTGACGATGGTCATTCCCAAGCCGGTGCCCATGGGGGCGGCGTTGGTCATGTCCGCCCGATAGAACTTGTTGAACACATGGCTCACCTGGTCCGGGGTCATGCCCTGTCCCTCATCGCGGACCCAGACGTGGTAGTCCTCTTGCTCCACGCCGCTGCCCACCTCAATGATCCCGCCTTTCGGAGAATATTTCACCGCATTTCCCATGAGATTTTTCATGACCTGACCCATTTTTTCCTTGTCCACGTAGAGAGTGATGTTGTCCGGGGAGACCTGGACCTCAAAGTGGTGAATCTCAGAGGTCGGTTTAAAAAGGGGGACGGTGCTGCGAATGGCCTCACCGGCGACACATTCCGATCGGTTTAACACCATGTCGAATCCGGCTTCGAGGCGGCTGAGATCCAACAGGTCTGTGACAATCTTGGACAACTCCACGGACTGGCGGTAGATATACTCCAGAAATCGGAACCGTTCCGATTCTTCCAGGTCTTTGCGATTTAAAAGAATCTCAGAATACCCCTGGATGGAGGTGAGGGGGGTTCGCAGCTCATGGGCCGCCGTGGAGATGAATTCGCTTTTCATCCGGCCTGATTCTGTCTCTTCCGTGATGTCGTATACGATGGAGACCCGTTCATGGATCCCCTCCTCAGGCCCGGGGAGGATGACGGAGCGGATGCGAAGTGAGCGGGGTCTTTTTTCTCCCGGGATCTCTTGCTGATAATCCTCCTGATGGGCGGCCTCTTCAAAACTCTTTTTGATCCAGAGGGCCAGGGCCTTGTCAGGGACGACTTGCTCCAGGGATGCGCCAAGAACCTCGGAGTCAGGCAACTCAAGCAAAGCGACTCCGGCCGGATTGATCAAATGAATGCAGCCCTTCTCGTTGGTGACCAAGACCCCATCCATCACGGTTCGAAGCACCGTTTCGATCTTCTCTTTTTCTGCAATCAGCGCGTTGTTGGTGTCGCGCAATCGCATGGACAACCCTTCCCGGTCCCGCTCCAGATTCCAGGTGCGGGTCAAGGCCCGGGCAAACTGTTTGATCTCTTCTCCGTTGAAGGGCTTGCGTAGATAGAAGATATCTTCCCGACCCAGGGCCGTGATGATCTCATCTGGGGTGAACTCACTGAAAGCCGTGACAATAACCACCTTGAGCGTGGGGTCCAGGGACCAGATGTTTCGCGTGGTTTCTACCCCATCCATGCCGTACATTTTCATATCAATAAACGCCATGGCAAAGGGGGCTTGACGATCCAGGCTCTCTTTGACCGCCTGAATCCCTTTTAACCCGGACTCCACCATGGAGAGTTCAAAGGTGGTTTGGGGTACCGTTTTTTTCTGGGTGGGCTCTTCTCCGAAGAGCTGGGCCCCTTGGGTGAACACTTCTTGGGGGGCGGTGGTCGAGAGAATGTCATCGTAGGCCTGGCGGACTCCCGGATCATCATCGATGATCAGGATGCGCCGGTTTTCGTCGTCTCCTGCTGCCGACCTGTCGTGCGTCGGGTCCCGGTGGGATAGGGTGGGGGGTGGGGTCATGGCCATTCTCCTGAACATTTATCGTGTCCTCGGGCAAGGGGCGTCTCCCCGGTGACAGGATCGGGTGGTCGCCGCGGTTATCCCTGGGATCTTTTTTCGACCGGGGGGGCCGCGAGCTTTTTGTCTGCGGTTGCCACCGCCGGAAGCGTCATGCGAATACAGGCCCCCTGTCCCCTCCCCGAGCTGGTGACCGCAATGGTGCCGTTGTGTTCTTCAATGAAGAGTCGGCAATAGTAGAGCCCGAATCCACTGGTGCCCTTGCTGGAGTTTCCCAATTCGAAAATCTTTTGCTGTCGGGCGGGCTCGATCCCGATGCCGGTGTCGAGGACCTCCATGAAGAGGGAGGGGCCCTCCAGGCCGGACCGGAGGGTGATGCGTTGGTTGGAAGCGTTTTGTTCCATAATGGAGTCCGATGCATTCTTGAGCAGGTTCACCACCACCTGAAGGAGGCGACTGCGATCAATCTGGACCCGTGGGAGCTTCGGGGAGAGCTCCTTGTGAACCGCAATGCCTTGTTTGCTCAGTAGATTGCCCTGCACCTGAAGGGCGTCTTCAAGGACGCGGTTGAGGTCTACCATCTCCTGAATCTCCTGTTTCCCCGCCGCGTAAGCCTGCTGCAGGCTGATGATTTCAGAGATATAGTTCAAGGCGATTTCCATTTTCATCACCATGGACAACTGAGAGGATACGTGGCGTTGAAGGGATTCGCCCAGCGTTCCCAAATAGTCAAAAACCTGCTGCCCCCGCTTTCCTTCCTGAATGTAATCGTCCAGATTTCCAACCTGGGCACGAAGATCTTGATACGCCTTGGAAAACAGGTCGCTGATTTGTTCCAGTTCTGTGTGCTGCATCCCTTCGACCTGAATTTTTAAAGGGGTGACGGCGTTTCCAATGTTGTGGAGCACCATGGCGGAGAGCTCGGCCCGACCCGATTCTATTGCTCTTTGCACTAATTTTTCCTGGGCCATTTGCAGTTCGGTTGTTTTTTTGGCGACCTTCTGCTCCAGGTCTTCCCGGTATCCTTTTAATTCTTTCTCGGCTTTTTTTCGTTCCGTGATATCCCGGATAATACCGGTAAATAGAATTTTGGTGCCCAGGTTCACCTGACTCACGGAGAGTTCGATGGGAAATCGGCCTCCGTCCTGGCGAATGGCCTCCATCTCCCGGCCGATGCCGATGATCTTGTTTTCCCCGGACTCAAGATACCTTTGAAGGTAGCGATTGTGGCGGCTGTGGTGTGGCTCGGGCATGAGGATAGCGACGTTTTTTCCGAGAACACCTTCGGCTCGGTGCCCGAATATTTTTTCTGCCGCCGGGTTAAAGGAGAGGATCAGGCCCTCGGTGTCGATGGTGATGACGGCATCGACCACGCCTTCCAGGACGGCTCGCATGCTCGCCTCGCTCTCTTCACTGGCGTGTTTGTTTCGTTTTGCTTCTGCCAGAGCCGACTGGATATCGGTATAGGACTCTTTCAGCGCGGTGGACATGTGGTTGAACGTCCGACTGGCGGAGGCGATTTCATCTTTGCCGGACACCGGTATCTGATAGCCGAACTCTCCTAAGGCGATGCGTGTGGAGGCGATGGATAAGCGCCCCACCTGGCGCGTGAGGAAATAGCCCAGGACGTAAGAAAAAAGGGCCGTGAGGATCATCTCAATCCCGGCAAGGGTCAGGACCCGGTAGCGGGCCTTGTTGATCAGCCCCTGCAGCCGATCGGTTGCAATGGAAATCTCAACCCGCCCGAATTCATAGCCACTTTCTGAGATCTCGGCCGTCACTTCGAAGGTGCCGTCGGTGATGTCGGTGACCTGTCGATCGGCGACAAAGGGTTTTGCCAGGGCCTGTTCATCCCCCGTGGCCGCCAGCACGCCGTCGGAGGTGCTGATGATCCGGGCGAACTTCAGGCCAGGGCTCTTGAGTATGGCCTGGCAATAGCTCTCCAGGGAGGCCAGGTCGCTGGCCAACAGAGAGTCCCGGGCCATGGCGGCAAAAATCCTGGCGGTGGAGTGAGCATACTGCTCCAGGGCCTCTTCGTTGGTCCGTTGGAGAAAGGTGAGGCTGTTTAAGATGATAATAAAGAGCAGCACCGCTTCGATGAGGGCGATTCCCAGTATGGTTTTTGTCCTGAAGGACATGCCGACGCCTTGTGTGATGACCCCTATGGATGGATCAATTCGTCCAGCAATTCAATGCCCAGTGCCCGGACATCGTTCCACTCCTGATCCTGGGCTGCCTCCAGCCCTTTAAATTTTAAGGCCTCCAGCAAAGGGATCCCTATCGGGTCCTGGTCCAGGGTGATCATGGCCTTCCGGAGGGCCTGCCGGATTGGCTCCGGAATTCGGGGGTGAACCGCGATGGCATGGGGGGTGTAGGGCTCTGTGCGCCAGAGAATACGTAATTGATTTCTCACCTCTTCGTCGATATTCATAAAGGTGCGCATCACCCCGCCGCCAGCTGGAAACAATCCTTTGGCCACGCTTCGATAGACCGAATCGTGGGAGGAGACATACCGGGGCGTGATGGAAATCCCGGCGTGGCGGAAATTTGCACGGGGCAGCACACTGGCGGCAAAGGCCGCGGGCGCTGGAAACGCAAGGGTGGCCCCTTCCAGGGCGTCAATGCTTTGCACGGTGCTCTCCACCAGCACGACGATGATTCCCCGGATGCGTTTGTTTTTTTCCTTTGCCAGGGCCTCATACCCGGGGGCGCGGTGAAACACCGTGTAGTGATAGGGATTCATGTATGCGAGGTCATAGTCTCCCTGGGCCAGCCGCTTTTCAAAGGTTGGAATATCCCGTGCGGTTTTGAAATGCAGGGTGACCCCGCTTTTCGCTCCCAGGTACTGGAGCAGGGGAGTCCACAAGCGGGCCAGGCGGGTGGCAGACTGCTGAGGGACCACGCCGAAGGATAAGACGGGTTTG
>NZ_JAQYWB010000124.1 GCF_030145185.1 Desulfoluna sp.
ACTGCCACATTCCCGACAATCTCCGGGCTGCAAGGGTAGGGTGTGCTTGCGCACCGCGGGTAACCGCAACAGCCAAGAAAACCCATGCCCGCATCTCCCCCACGCCTCCCAGAAATACCAAAAGATGCTGGTTTTACGAGCAAATGGTGCGCAAGCACACCCTACGTGATGTCGCGTGGCAGGATTTTTTCGCTATTCCGGCATGCTGAAGTAGCTTGGGCTGAATATTCCTTTTTAAAGGCGTTTGGGTACTTTTAACTGACACATTCCCGACAATCTCCGGGCTGCAAGGGTAGGGTGTGCTTGCGCACCGCGGATGAACCGCACTGCCCCAAAAACCTATGCCCGCATCTCCCCCACGCCGCCCAGAAATACCAAAAGCTGCTGGTTTTACGAGCAAATGGTGCGCAAGCACACCCTACGTGATGTCGCGTGGGAGGATTTTTTCGCTATTCCGGCAGGCTGAAGTAGATTGGGTTGAATATCCCTTTTTAAAGGCGTTCGGGTACTTTTAACTGACACATTCCCGACAATCTCCGGGCTGCAAGGGTAGGGTGTGCTTGCGCACCGCGGATGAACCGAACCGCCCAAAAACCCGTACCCGACTCTCCCCCACATCGTCCAGAAATAGCAAAAGATGTTGGTTTCTTGGATAAAGGGTGCGCAAGCACACCCTACGTGTTGTCGCGTGGCGGTGTGTTTTCGTTATTCTGGCAGTGTCCCCTATCCACCGTGGATTCCCGCCTGCGCGGGAAAGACGAAGACAGCGCGGGAAAATGGATGCGGTTGTGCCGTTTTACAGCCCGACACTCGCCACCTTCTGTATCGCCAAGTGACCGGGGATCTATCAATTAAAAGCGTTCTTGGTTCTTGGATAAAGGCAAAAGCGTTCTTAGTTCTTCGTGCCTGGTTCTTGGTTCGAGGAGTCGCTGCGCTCAATCTATTATAAAAAAGCCGGGGCTGGTGGAGATGGCAAAAGGCTAATGGCTAAAGGCGAGATGGCAGAACGTAAAGACATCAAAACCGTGGACTTGGGAACTCAACGTACTTTGGATCAGGCACCCTTATGTGACGCGTTACCGCCGGATTTCGGGTCACAAAGGTAGGGTGTGCTTGCGCACCGCGGATGAACCGAACCGCCCAAAAACCCGTACCCGACTCTCCCCCACATCGTCCAGGAATAGCAAAATGTGTTGGTCTCTTGGATAAATGGTGCGCAAGCACACCCTACGTGTTGTCACGTGGCGGTGTGTTTTCGTTATTCTGGCAGTGTCCTCTATCCACCATGGGTTCCCGCCTTCGCGGGAAAGACGGTAGAGGACACTCTTCGCCTCCTCGTCTTCCCCGGCTGCCCGGAAAATGGATGCGGTTGTGCCGTTTTACAGACCGGAACTCGCCACCTTTTGTATCGCCAAGTGACCGGGGATCCATGCCCGAAGTGATCTCATCCCATAAACATCATCGTGTTCTCACTCACACAATCCCGTCGGGAAACCCACAACGCTGAAAATTGGATAAATTTTGACGACGCAGCATCTCTCCCCGGCGTGATCGGTTGCACCCGCGCCAGATGGGCACGGCACTACCTTTGCCCATCCTACAGGTTGCCAACAATACCCAGTGTGCAGAGTTTTTTTTGCACCAAAACCTGCTTTCAAGGTGGCACACCTTGCCGCCGGAGGCTTTTTAGACGCTGAATAGTTACCATTCTTAAAACCCAAGCAGCGGTCCCATTTTTTCTCACCCATGCTTAGGCCATACGCACTACTTCTAAAATTACGCCAGCCACCAGCGCATGGTTGTTAATCATTGATGGAGCGGAGCGACTCCTCGAACGAAGAACCAAGAACCAAGAACGGTTTTTACAAACCAGTGACGGATCAGGGGAGGCAATCACCCAGGAGGGCGCTGTGGTGCCCTCCCTCCCTCGTGTTCTCATTCATTCCACTCACACAATCCGGCACCTCGCATCCAACGCAAGAACCCCGGACCCGTCTTCTATGAGCCGGACCGGGTTGAGGTCAAGCTCCTGGATCTCGGGGAAGGTGGCCATGAGGTGGGTGACCCGGTGGATGAGGTCGATATAGCCCTCGATGTCGGTGCGGGTTTTTCCCCGAGTGCCTTCCAGGATCGGGGCTGTCTTCAGGCGGTTGATTCGGGTGGTGATCTCCTGGGGGTTGGAGGGGCACAAGACGGTCTGGGCATCTTTGAAGACTTCGATGTAGATACCGCCGTAGCCGAAGAGGGTGACGGGGCCGAAGGCGTCGTCTACGCTGCCGCCGACGAACATGTCGACGCCGTCGCCGGCCATGGTCATGAGGCGGACGCCGTTGAATCGGGCTTCTTTGTTATAGGCGGTTAAGTTGGCCTGGATGGTTGAAAACCCATTTTTAACGGCGTCCCTGTCTTTCAGGCCCACGAGGACGCCCCCGGCGTCGGATTTGTGGATGGCATCGGGGCTGATGACTTTCATGACCACGGGGTAGCCGAGGGTGTCGGCTGCTTTGATCGCCTCCTCCAGGGTGGCTGCGGTTTGGTTTCGGGCCACGGGGATGCCAAAGGCGGTGAGCAGCTCAAGGGTCTCTTCACCGCAGGGTCCGGAATGGGATGTCACCCAGGTGGCGGCGGCTTTCATGTCGATTCCTTCCGGAAGGGCCGTGGTGAAGGCGGGCTCTAAGCGCCGGGCGTGATAGCGTTGCTGGAGTTTCATGATGCGGATCATGGCCTCCGGGGTATTGAAGATGGGCACGTTAACGTTTTTTTTCACCCGGTTGATGGTGCGGGAGGGGCCGTAAAGGCAGGATGCCATGGGTTTGCCAGAGGAGCGGATGGCGCCGGTGACCTCTTTGGAGATATCGGTCTTGAACATTTTGTTGAAGACATCATCGTTTTTTGGCATCTGCGGATTTTGGGTGAGGTAGACGGCCCCGTCCACGTTTTCGTTGTGAAGGACGAGGTTGATGACGCTGGCCGTGGCCGAGGGGTCGTAGATATCCCCTAAGTCCAGGGGGTTTGAGAGCTTGATCACCCCGGCGTTGGTGAACGCCCCGATCTCCCGGTAGAACGCTTCGCCGGGATCGGCAAATTCAAACCCTGCTTTTTCACAGAGGTCGGCCATGAGGACCGTAAAGCCTCCGGCCGGGCTCATGACCATGATGCGGTTGCCCATCATGGGGGGCAACTCAAAGACTTTTGCCGCGTTGATAAAATCTTCAAATTCTTCGATGCGGAGGATCCCGGCCCGCTCAAAGGCGGAGTCGATGATCGCTTCGTCGTTGCTGATGGCCGCCGTGTGGCTCATGGCCGCTTTGTTGCCTGCATCGGTGGTGTTGGACTTGAAGATGATCACGGGTTTGTCGACTTCGGAGGCGGCTTGGATCAGCTCACGGCCGTTGGTGATGCTCTCCAGATAGAGACAGATTATTTTGGTCTCGGGATCGTCCCCGAAGTAGCGGATGCAGTCGATTTCGCTGACGTTAAGTTTGTTGCCGATGCTGGCGAATTTGGCCAGTCCGATGTTTTCGTCGTCCATGAGGTGCCAGAGGAACAGGCCCATCCCGCCACTCTGGGTGATCAGGCTCATCCCGCCGCTGGGGGTTTTAAAGGTCGGGGTAAAGGGGAGGCAGAGGCCGTTGGCGGTGTTGGCGACGGTCAGGCCATTGGGACCGATGAACCGGATCTTAAAGGCCTCGGCCACGTCCATGAGCTCCTGGGCTAATTTTTCCCCTTCCGGGCCGGTTTCGTTGAACCCACCGGAGAGGATGGCGGCGCGATCCACCCCGGCCTCGCCCGCTTCGCGAAGGGCCGCCGGGATCAGGTGGGCGGGGAGCAGAAATACGGCCAGATCGGGTGTTTGCGGGAGATCGTTGATGTGTTTATACATCTTGACCCCATCCACATGCTTCTCGTCTCCTTTGGGGTGAATACCGAAGAGGCGGCCCTCGTAGCCCCAACGAATCAGGTTTTCAAGCATCAGCCGGGGGATGTTGTTCTCTCGATTGGAAAGGCCCCAGATGGCAATGGATTCGGGATAGAAAATTTTTTTCATAGTCCTCCGCAGTCCTTGTCTCTAATTGTGATGCGTGTTGTGTATGGAGTACGATGTTCAGCCTGGCGGGAAAACTTTATGAATTGACGTTAACGTCAACTGTATATGCGAAAGTTTTTTGTGTGTCAAGCGCAAGAATCAGTTGCCCGTAAAAATTCAATTTATCATGGATGGTGCTGATTTAAGAGGTTCTGAGGCAGTTCTTGACAAGAATCATTGGAGCGCATATGTACGGACGAGTTCTCGCAGGATGGATGCACGCTTGTTTCCAATCTTTATGAGTGAACGGGCACTGAAAACGATGCCTCCTTAGTTTGCTGTGGAGCAGGCAGATTGATGATTAAACCAGGAGATCCTTAGCATTGAAGCGCCAGGGCAAAGAAATATACTACACCATCTCGGACCTCGCCGGGGAGTTTGACATCAGCACCCGGTCCATTCGGTTTTACGAAGAAAAGGACCTCATTTCCCCCCGCCGCACCGACGGCAATCAACGAATCTACAGTCGTCGGGATCATGTGCGGCTGAAGTTGATCCTCCGTGGGAAGCGATTCGGGTATTCTCTGGAGGAGATCTCTGAGATCATCGGTCTGACCGATATCGATATTGACGAGGTAGAGCAGATTCGCAAGACGCTGGCCATGGGGCAGGGAAAAATCACCGATGTGCAGGAGCGCATTAACGATTTGAAGCTCCTGGAGGAAGAGCTGGTCTCCTTTCAGGCGAAGATGGCCGACCGTCTCCGTGAGCTCACCGACGACGAGTGATGCTGATATTATCTGACGATGCTGATGACCTGACGATGCCCACACCTCGTTTCAGGCCTTACCTTTGACACGTGGTTTTTTTATGTCCCGTCGTTTTCTCTTTTTGGAACCCCATTTCAGCGGATCACACAAAGCCTTTGCCGAAGGGCTCAGGGATCACAGCGGTCATGATATCGAGCTGCTGACCCTGCCTGGCGAGTACTGGAAGTGGCGCATGCGGGGTTCCGCTCTGCATTATGCCGAGGTCCTGCCCGGGTTCTTCGGCAGTGACGGACCCTGCGATGTCGATGGCATGATCGTCTCCAACATGGTGGACCTTGCCCGGTTGAAAGGGTGGGTGCCGAATTGCCCTTCCACCCTGGTCTACATGCATGAAAGCCAGCTCACCTATCCGCCCCCCAAGGGAGAGACAGTCAGTGTGGATCTGGTGATGCAGGAGATCGCAACCGTCCTTGCCGCCGAGGGGGTTGTGTTTAACTCCGGCCACCACCGCGATTTATTTCTTAAGAGCCTCGATCCTTTTTTTTCCCGTTTCCCGGATTTTCTCCCCAGGGGGCTGGAAGAGACCCTCGCAAGAAAATCAAAGGTCCTTTATCCGGGCTGCCGTCTTCCTGTGGGGGCACCATCCTTGGAGACCAGGCAGACCGATCCTCCCCTTATCATCTGGAACCATCGCTGGAGTTACGATAAAAATTTTCCCGCCATGCTGAACGTGTTGACCTCTCTTGCCGGAGAAGGGGTGGCCTTCCAGGTCGCTCTCCTGGGTGAGTCTGCGGGCGGAAAGGCCGAAGCCCCCTTTCATGAAGCCCGAAAGCTGTTGAAAGACCGCGTGGTTCATTTCGGTTACTGCGATTCAGCCGAGGCCTATCGGGCGTGGCTGGCACGCGGGGCCGTGGTCGTGAGCTCCGCGGTTCAGGAAAATTTCGGCATCTCGGTGGTGGAGGCCATGGCCCATGGGTGCCTCCCTCTGCTGCCAAAGCGTCTGGCCTATCCCGAGGTCCTCCCCGAAGCCTTCCATGAGGCCCACCTGTACACCAGCCGCAGAGATTGCATCGCCAAGCTTCGCGCACTCCTTCAGAGTTGCGGTGAACAGGGGGCCTCAGAATCCGCTGTCAGCCTGGCTCATCATATGAAGGCCTATGGCTGGCAGCACCTGATATCGGACTACGATGCGGCCCTCGCTTCCTTGATTTCCGAGTGATTTTTTATTTATGAATGCTCGCCACACGGGCTCCGGTGGCTGTGATGAGGTCCTGTGCCGAGAGTTCGATCTCAAGGCCCCGTTTGCCGCCGCTGACCATGATGGTGGGATGCTCCATGGCCTGGGCATCCAGGAGTAGAGGAATGCGTTTTTTATGGCCCACAGGGCTGATCCCTCCGGTGACATAGCCGGTGGCCCGCTCTGCTTCTTTGGGATCGGCCATGGCCGCTTTTTTCGCTCCGGCGGCCTTGGCCACGTGCTTGAGGTCGGTGAGGCCGGTCACGGGGACGATGGCGCCGCAGAGGTTCTTTCCATTGCCGTCCAGGGCCACGATGATGGTCTTGAAAACCCGTTCCGCAGGGAGCCCGAGTTTTTCCACGACCTCATCCCCGTAGGCGCCGTAGTTGGGGTCGTGTTTGAAACTGTGGACCTTATGTGCGATCTTCTTCTTTTTCAGCAGGTTGATTCCAGGTGTCAATGCAGTACTCCAGGTGATTTTTGTTAACTGTTTATATTTTTACTCTTTGATGTGTTTTTCATAGATGCTGTGGGCACCCCAGGCAATGGCCGCCACCATCAGCAGGATCCCCAGTCCCTTGAACCCGGCGGCGATGGCGTGGTCTTTTTCAAGAAGCCCTGTCTCCGTCAGGATGAACTGCCAGTCGTGGAATCCATAGGGTGCGGCGCTGCCGACATTTCCGCCCAGAAGGGGGAGTGTGAGGCGACGCGCGTCATCGGCATAGGGCGCGATGTCGAGAAAATTTTCGCCGATCCACCAGAGGCAGACCGACGCTCCGAAGGGATCCCGTTGTTTTAACAGCAGGGTGAGCAGGCAGATCAAGGGCATGAGAAGTTGCCCCAGGGTGCCGCCCAGAGAGTGTATCAGCCGACCGAAGGGCTTGAAGAGAAGGTGGCCCGCTTCATGGAACGGAAGGTTCACATTGTGCAGAAACGAGTTACCCGCCCCGCCCTCGATGAGGGGGATGGCGGCCAGCTTGAGCCCCCAAAGCGCGAGCAATACCAGCAACCCGCCTTTGAGCACCACGTAAAAAATCCCTTCAGAAGCGTTTTCCTGCTCGTAAAAAGTAACGTGGGTGTCCTTACCATAGGCTTCGTGCCTTTTGGGCTTATTCGGCTTTTCTTGCGGCTCTGGTGAGGATCCATGGATCGACTTGATCCGTGAAAAGATCACGCCGCATCGCAGGCACTCCTGCGAGCGTGAGGCGTTATCGTATCCACATTTGGGGCATTTTTGAGTTTGAGTCATGTGAATTAGTGCGTTCCTCGTTCTTGGTGCCTGGTTCTTCGTTCATGGAAATCGCTTCGCTCATGGTCACATATAAAATAAAGCGTTCCTCGTTCTTGGTGCCTGGTTCTTCGTTCGTGGAAATCGCTTCGCTCACAGCCACATTTATATAAAAATTATTCTATATGCAACGTTGGCTTTAATGCGCCTGCGGCGGGTTGTCACCCTGTAAGGTGCTCTCTGTGCACCAGAGATTGGGTAAACGACGGCTGTGATGATTTTACCAGAAATTTGGGTCACTCCCGTGACGGTCTTCGGTGTGGCTTTTTTTATAATTGCCGGAGCGCAGCGACTCCAAGAACCAAGAACCAAGCACGAAGAACCAAGCACCAGGCACGTTTTTTCACCTCGTTCCCAGGCTCCGCCTGGGAATGCTCTTCGGAGGCTCTGCCTCCACGCTTGAAGCTCCGCAACCTGTGAGTTTCACCCCTGCGCCACGGCTATTCATACCGGCAAGGCAGAGCCTTGCACCCAACACCCCCAGGCAGAGCCTGGGAGCGAGAAAGAACGGTGTTGGTTTTTTCATAACTGCCGGAGCCCAGCGACTCCTCGAACCAGGCACGAAGAACCAAGCACCAGGCACGTTTTTTCACCTCGTTCCCAGGCTCCGCCTGGGAATGCTCCCCGGAGGCTCTGCCTCCAAGCTTGAAGCTCCGCATTCTGTGAGTTTTACCCCCACGCTACGGCTATTCATACCGGCAAGGCAGAGACTTGTACCCGACACCCCCAGGCAGAGCCTGGGGGCGAGAAAGACGGTGCTGGTTTTTCCATAACTGCCGGAGCACAGCGACTCCTCGAACCAAGCACGAAGAACCAAGCACCAAGCACGCGTATTCACACCGGTCCCAGGCCCAGCCAGGGCATGCTCTCCGGAGTCCCTGCCTCCACGTGTAAAGACCCGCAACAGGTGCGTTTAACCC
>NZ_JAQYWB010000125.1 GCF_030145185.1 Desulfoluna sp.
TTTGACGCGGTCCGCTGGGTCATCGACACTCTGATCTCCTAGCAAGGCAAGCCCCATGAATTCCCTCACCCTCTCCGGACGCATCAAACGGATCCGGTACCGAAACGATGAAAACAGCTACACCATTGCCGATCTCATCACCGAGTCGGCCGGATCGATTCCGTGGGTGCGGCATGCCTCCATGATGAGCCCTGGTTTCGGCTTTCGGCAGGCACAGTCGTCATCGGGGGTGTGGGGGCAAAAGAAGATGTCGTCCACATGGCCGCCCGCCTCTTCGATGCCGGTGACCATTTTTTTAAAAATAGCGGTCAGGGTCTCTTCAGTGACCCACCCCCGACCGATGATGGACTGGTTGGTGATGACCATACCCGAGAGCCTGTGCGCTTTCATCAGGGCAAAGGCTTCCGGGCTTCGAGGCAGGAAGTGAAAGGCCTCGGCGGTTTTTATGTAGTCGGGGGAGTCCTGGTTGATGACTCCGTCTCGGTCGATGAAGAGCGTGGTGATGGGCATGTGTCCGTCCTATAGGGCCAGAATAAAGGCGTGGGTGAAGCCGTCTTCCATGAGACGGATTTTCAGGGCCACGGCCGCTTCCCGGTTGGTGAGGCGTCCTACCACCACCCGGTTGAGGCCATCGTCGCCCGTGATGGCCTTGACAGGAAGCAGGGTGTAGCGGTCTGAGACTCGGGAGGCGTAGCTTTTCGCGTTGGCCAGGTCTCCGAAGGCCCCGACCTGGACGCCGTAATCGCCTGGGGTGAGCGCTGTGACCGCAGGTGAGGCCTTGGTTTCAAGGGCCGTCACCCGCACCTTGGCGGTACCGGTACCCACCATGCCGATGGCATGGGCCGCTTTGTTGGAGAGATCGATGATGCGTTTGCCCACAAAGGGGCCACGATCGTTAATTTTAAGGGTGACCTCTTTGCCGTTGCCCAGGTGCCTGACCAGCACCCTGGTCCCCAGGGGAAGGGTCTTGTGGGCGGCGGTCATGGCGTGCATGTTGTATTTTTCGCCACTGGCCGTGGGCTTTCCGTGAAATTTGGGGCCGTACCAGGAGGCGATGCCCACCTCTTCGTAGCCTTGGGATGACGCCAGGGGTTGGTACCATTTGCCCAGAACTTTGTAGGGGCGGGGCAGGGGTTCCGGTTTTATCGGGGACGGAGCCTGCTTTGTGGCGCATGCCGTCGTGAAGAGGAGAATCGCTGCCAGAAGCAGGGGGAAAACAGAGTGTCCAGGGCGGATCATGGGCGTCTCCTTGTACGGGGCGTTTGGGACCCGGGATTAAAAAAGTATCGCCATGGATGGGCACCACCCATGTTGTACGGTCATACCACAGCTTTTTTTTAGTGGCCAGAGGCGGCATCCCCGGGCCGTTGTTCTGGCCCTGCGCTGAGCCGATACGCCTCAGATGTGGGAGGTCTGCGAGACAGGCCCTTTGTTTTTCGGTATGGTTTTTAGTCGGCTGGGGTTGCGGGGTGCCCTCCCCTCATGGATGCCTTGGCATAACTCTCGTAAATTAGTAAACAAATGATAACTAATTTAGTCTTCGGCTCAGGTATTTTACCGGCTGAAAAACCGTGATTATTTCGTTGGGTGACGATTGGAACGTATAGGATGCTTAACACTCAATCAGTATTCGCATGAAAAAACATTGAACGCTGTTTCGAGGTCTCTTTGAAGATTTAGTTATAGATTCAGGCATGATTTCTGACTATATTTTCTGGTAGTAGGTTTGATTCAGAGGATTTGTTATGATAGGTTGATTCTAAACGTTATAGCTGATTAAATTTGCCATGTGGACAAAGATCACTTTAAGTCAACCGTTATATTAATGTATTCATTCCCCGGTGATTATGAAGAGAAGAGATTTTTTAAAACTGGCCGCAGCAGGTACCATGGGCTCGATGGTTCCCTCTCCTGTCTATGCCGCGTGGAGGTTTGTTTCTAAAGAAACGATTGAGTCTATCGATGATCGGCATATTAAAGATTACCTCGAGAAAATTGAGAATTTTAATAAAAAGCACACGGAAGATATTTTTCTCGATTCAGGCCAGAAAGTCATTCTTAAAACCACCCTCATGCGTTTTCAGCGAATCCAGCATACCGTGGGACATGGGCATTTTGCCCTTTTAAGCTTTGACGATGCCATCAAAACAGCCAAAGCCTATTCGCGCATCGGACCGTTTTCCAAGGAAGAACTGGATTTTCTGGAAATGATTTTCTATGAAGACAGTCTTTTCTATGGGTTTATGGGTGATAAGCCGTTGAAAAATCTTACTGATACCATCGACGGGCCCAAGGTCATCAAGATTCCTTATACAGGGAATTATTTATACAAGGGGACTCCCCTTGAGATGTATTATAAAATACAGAAAGATATCGGGGAGAAGGTGATCCTGACGTCCGGTCTGCGAAGCGTTACCAAGCAGTTTATGCTGTTTCTCAACAAAGCCTACCACAATGATGGCAATCTCTCCCTTGCGTCGCGATCCCTTGCCCCTCCGGGCTACTCCTTTCATGGTGTCGGCGATTTTGATGTCGGCCAGGTGGGGTTCGGTGCTCAGAATTTTACGGATAAATTCACGGAGACACCCATCTATCAACGACTTGCAGACTTAGGTTATATTAAGCTCCGCTACAGCAAGGGAAACCTTCTGGGAGTCCGTTTCGAACCCTGGCATATTAAGGTAAATTTGTAAGCATGCTAAGATTCATCGTGGTATTACTATTCGTGTTGATGTCAACGCTGCCTGCCCATGCGTCCTCTCTGGAATTTTCGGTGCATAAACTGGAGTCCGGGGTACCCGGCCATACCATATTGATTGTGGGGGGGATCCAGGGGGACGAGCCGGGGGGATTTAATGCTGCCTCGCTGATCACCACACAGTACAAGATAAAATCCGGGAACATCTGGGTCGTTCCGAACTTGAATTTTCTCAGCATCATCAAGCGGTCCAGGGGTGTCTACGGCGACTTGAACCGGAAGTTTGATGAGCTTCAAGCCGATGATCCGGAATACAAAACCATTGAAAAGATAAAATCCCTGATTTTGAATGACCAGGTGGACCTGGTCCTGAACCTGCATGACGGGAGCGGTTTTTTTCGTGAAACTTACATGGATAAACTGCGCAACCCGAACCGGTGGGGGCAATGTATCATTGCGGATCAGGAGACGATCGAGGACACGCCTTTCGGCGGTCTTGCAGACCTGGCCACACAAGCCGTTAACAGCCTGAATGGGGCTCTTCTCAAGCCCGATCACACCTATACCTTTATGAATACACGAACCCGTGAGGGCAATGTTGAGATGGCCAAGACGCTGAGTTATTTTGCCATCCGAAACCGCAAACCCGCCTTTGGGATTGAAGCCAGCAAGTCGTTACCGACCCATGAGCGGGCCTATTACCATCTCACCGCCATTGAGTCGTTTATGAAACAGCTCGATATACAGTTTGAGCGGGGTTTTACACTCTCTGCCGCCGGGATCAAGCATGCCATCAACGACAATGTTAAATTTGCCTTAAATGACAGCCGTATCGTCCTTGATGTAAAGGATGCCCGAAGAAATATTCGGTACATTCCCATGAGAAAAGAGGGGGGCCTTGAGTTTTTTCCAAGCAACCCCTTGATGGCGGCCATCGACACGGGTGAGGGGTATCGGATTTATTACGGAAACAGGCGCGTTACCTGGTTGCATCCGGAATACTTTGACTATGATACTTCTGTTGACTCGGTGGGGATCACGGTGGATGGCGTGAGCCGGCAGGTTCAGTTCGGCGACATTGTCCCTGTGAAAAATTCGTTTAATGTGCATCCGACGTCCAAGCTCAGGGTCAATGTCATCGGCTTTACAAAGAAAGGGTTTCAGAACGAATCGGGCGTCCCCATCACAAAAAACAATATCCAGAAACGTTTCTCCGTTGATAAGTCAGGCATGCTGTACCGGGTGGAATTTTATAACGAAGAGAAATTCTCCGGCATGGTGCTTGTGAACTTCTCTGAGGATGCCCTTGCCAGCGGGGGGGACGTCCGGCTTGACGGCAAAGAGGCGGAGCTTGTGGGTGGGGCAAACGATGGGGCGGACCCTCTCGATGCCCATGGGGTTTAAGAAAAGGGGACCCGCATCATCAATCGATCTCGATATCTGCCCTATCGTGAGGCCTCCAGGGACAGTGTTCTGATATAGAACGCAAGTGGCCCATCTACGAAATCCACACACAGGTGTTCGTCCTTTGGGTTGCAGTTCATTGCCAATGCAAACCCATGCAGGTAATCGGCAAGAAAATCCAGCGCATTTTTAAGCTGTGTCTCCTTCGCATTCAAAGGGGCCAGCGCAACATGAAACCGTTGGGTAAATACGGCTGCAGGTCCTTCAGAGGTCATGGCCAACATCGTTTTCAGTAAACCCGCATGATCCTTTAACAGCTTAAGATAACTCTTACATAATAGCTTCAGCTCTTCCTGCCAGGGATTTTCTCCTAAAGGTTTATAAATTTCCTCAACAAGAGACACAGTCACTGCTTCGAGTAGTGCGTTTTTGTTTGAAAAATAGTGGTAGATCGCCATGGCATCAACATTCAGGGTACCGGCGATTTTGCGAATGCTGGGTACTTTTCCTTCGGTGCGCATGAGGTGTTTTGCGCAATGCATATTGGTCGAAAATTCTACGCTGTAGAATTTACAATAACAGGTGTCGCGATGAGGTGAGACGGTTCTTGTACGGTCTGCCCTCATCCATAGATTCATCTGTGATAGCATTCATTCATTATCGGAGGCAACGATGTCAAATAGTGTTTATGTAGGCACCAGCCTGGATGGTTATATTTCTGATAGAAACGGCGGGCTGGATTGGCTGCAGTCCATCCCCAACCCGGACAACCTGGATTTTGGCTGGGCCGCCTTCATGGAGCGTATCGATGCAGTGGTCATGGGGCGGAAAACCTTTGAGAAGGTCAGCAGTTTTGATTGCGATTGGCCTTACACCCGTCCTGTGTTTGTCTTAAGCAACACCTTGACCTTCCTCCCGGAAGCGTATGAGGGAAAGGCCGCATTGATCAGCGGGTCGCTTTCAGACGTCCTGGAGACCCTTCACCGGCAAGGGCACCGGGAGCTTTACATCGACGGCGGCATGGCGGTGCAAAGCTTTCTTAAAGAAGACTTGATCGATGAGATGATCATCACCACGATTCCCATTCTGCTTGGTGGGGGGACTCCTTTGTTTGGAGAGCTTCCTGATCACAGCGCGTTTGAGCATGTACGGACCGATGTCTTTTTGAATGCCATGGTGCAGACCCATTATCGACGGAAAAAATAGTCACCGTTATTCTCGTGCGACCGGCGTTGGAGTGAAAGCAGGCCCATGGCCTGCTTTTTTATTTTGTACCCCTTCGTTTATTGTCATCCCGTGAATTGATACGAAAGCACCGGCAGCTAATGCGCTTGAGACGGACGATGCAGGCCCACAACCTTCAAGCGAAGTACCCACAGCCGTAGCGCATTCGCAAACCCGCTTTCAAGGTGGCGCCACCTTGCCGCCGGAGGCATGTTTTTGACCCGAACTTTAACCATAGAAGGCGATGCGTTTGTTTCATAAAATCCGTTTGCCGAAGAGGGAGACGGCGAGTTTGACGGCGAGGATGGCGGTCTGGTTGGCGGTGTCCATGATGGGGTTGATCTCCACGATGTCCATGGCGCTTAAGAGGTGGGAGTCGGCCAGGATCTCCATGAGGAGATGGGCCTCTCGGTAGGTGAGGCCGCCGGGGACCGGGGTGCCGACTCCGGGGGCCCCGGCCGGCTCTAAGCTGTCCATATCCAGGCTCACATGGATCCGGCCGAGGTGGGAGAGGTGGGTTACCGTGTCATGGGCCACCTGGCTCATGCCTTTTTCATCGATATCCCGCATGGTGAAGACGGTGATGCCCGAGTGGGTGAGGTGTTGCCTCTCCTGCGGGTCAAGATCGCGGATGCCGACCATCACCACATCCTCAGGGTTTATCTTCGGCCCCGGTCGCCCGCACCCCACCAGCGCATCGTGTCCCTTTCCCAGAAGAATCGAGAGGCTCATGCCGTGGACGTTTCCCGAAGGGGAGGTGGCCGGGGTGTTGAAGTCTGCGTGGGCGTCGATCCACACCACGCCGCAGGGGGTTTCATGGGTGATCCCGCCGATGGAGCCCACGGCGATGGTGTGGTCTCCTCCGAGAAACAGGGGGATGGCTCCGTCTGCGGTGGCTTGTCTGGCCTGGGCGTAGCAGGCCTCGGAGATCCGGGCGATCTCGGGCACACGCTGGGCGTCCGCCACGGTATCCCGCACGGGGACGTGGAGGTTTCCTGCGTCTTCGACCTGGTAGCCCAGCCGCGTGAGGTGTTTGGCGAGTCCGGCGTACCGGATGGCGTCGGGTCCCATGTTCACGCCCCGGCGTGCCTGGCCGAGGTCGATGGGAACGCCGATGATGCGAAGGGTCTGGTTCATGGGTTTAAATTATTGGAGAGGTTGATCATAAAATCCTGCACATTGGTGAGGATGGCGGTGGACTGGGCGGATCCGCGGTTGGCCAGTTTATCGACCGAAAACTCGCTGATGTCCACCACATAAAAGAAGACGGGCCGGACCGTGCCATCTGCAAGGACCCGGTAGGACGGGGTCATGTTCCCGAAGGCGATGGTGTGGAGTTGGGTCGCCAGGGTGATGACGCAGGTGGCTTTCCGGGCCACCTCGCGCATGCGGTCCTGGGCTTCGTCTGTCCGTGTGATCACTTCGGGCAGGGGGCCGTCGTCGCGGATGGAACCGGCAAGGACATACGGGACCTTTGCGGTGTCGCAGGCATGGATGATGCCGTCGGTGATGCCCAGCTCCGCAAGGGCCTTGGGGATGGATCCCGTCCGGCGCACCTTGTTCAGGAGGTCGAGGTGGTGGTAGTGGCCGAGGGGTTTGATCTCCCGGGTGTAGATGTCCTGCCCCAGGCCGGTGCCGTAAAGCCCGGCCTCCATGTCGTGGGTGGCCAGGGCATTTCCCGCGAGCAGAGCATGGCAGTATCCCCGCTTAATGAGGTCGGCCATGGCCTTTCGGCTGTCCCTGTCAAAGGCCACGGCGGGTCCCAGGACCCAGGTAATAAACCCCTGCTCTTTCTCGTGGCGAAGCACCTCGTAGAGATGGTCGTAACTTCGTGAGAAGGGGGTTTCCCGGCTTCCTCGGGTCATGAAGGCGAATTTTTTCTTTTTGTCCGCATCGGCCGAATCAAATCCCTCGGTATGAATATAGACGCCTTTTTCTCCCTCCTCCCCCCGGCCCACCACCACCTCATCGCCTTTTTTCAGTCTGCGCGCTTCAACGGCCTCCGGTTGACCTCTTTGCATTCGAATCACCGTGTCCATGCGATTTTCTTCGATTAAAACCCAGGATCCCCTTCTGACATGGACGTACTCCGGGTGGTTGCTGGTGGCGTGAAAATTTTCCGGGGCCACGCCGTCGGCCGGTGATTTCTCGGTGGTAATCACCGGGGCGGATGCCAGGGGTTCCCGGGAAAAATCCGGAGGGGTATACGGCGGAATCAGGGGCATGGCATCCTCGCGATGTGGCGGGTTGCGGTGGGCATGATGCCGGGGGAGGGGCCGTTCCCTTGCGGTGCAGGCCTCTCCACGTGGGCGTTTGGAAGGATCGGATTTTAATCAGGAAACGATAAACAAGTATACCATTGGTCGTGGGCGGGGAAAACGAAAAATCGCGGAGTGTCCGGGGAGACCCTTTGTTGACTTTTTAAGGGTGAGAGTCATAATAAGAGTAAACTCGATCGGTTTTTTGTCACTATTCAACGCTTAAAAATTGCCTCCGGCGGCGAGGTGTGCCACCTCGAAAGCGGGTTTGCGAATGCGCCTCTGGAGTCGTCACTCCAGGCTGAAATGCGTCCGCATTCGCGTGTAGTGCAACAAAACGCACAGTTCCTCGCATGTGCCGGAGCTGTAGGTGGGTTCTTCGGGCCAAATGACATCCGCCTTTGAAAAGACTTCATCTAAAATGAATCTTTAAGACCGATTGGTTAAACTTTTTAAACGTTTAGCCCGGATATTTCACGAGTTGGGTGCGCTCATATGCAAGGCATCAGAGCTGAAGATGTAGTGGTTTACCTCAAAGCTCTGATAACGCGGCAGATGAGTGCACCCGGCTCGCCCGAAGGGTGAGAAAATCAGACAGAATACC
>NZ_JAQYWB010000126.1 GCF_030145185.1 Desulfoluna sp.
GGTATTCTGTTTGATTTTCTCACCCTTCGGGCGAGCCGGGTGCACTCATCTGCCGCGTTATCAGAGCTTTGAGGTAAACCACTACATCTTCAGCTCTGATGCCTTGCATATGAGCGCACCCAACTCGTGAAATATCCGGGCTAACGGCCACAAATGCTCTTCCAAATTTTTCAATTAAGGAGAACTGAAGGTTAGAAACGAGGTAACAAAGAAAGGAATAAAACGCAAGGATATGAAAGCAAAAGCAGTGAATTCCTCTTGAAATTCAGCTCAAGAGGAAACAATCAAACAGTCATGGCAGCCATAAGACATGGGGTGTTCTCTGAAAACACAACTTCGAGCCACCGTTCTTCGCCCATCAATGCATCGAGACATAAAGGCCGACAGCAAGAAGCCCCTGCCGCCATTGGCCTTTTATTTCACCCGAAGATTATCCTCCACGCGCTGCACCCCCACCAGGCTGTCAGCCAGGCGAATCGCCTCATCCCGCATTTCAGCACTCGCCACCACACCGGTAAGAGTCACCACCCCCCTGTTCACATCTACATCGATATTCAGGGCGTCAACCTCATCGGCGGAGAGCAATTCTGCCTTCACCTTGATGCCCACGACCTTGTCATTCATTTTCTGCCCCAGGGTAGAGGTCCCCACCTGAAGGAGGTTTTTGACGCCACGCACCCCAGAGACACTCTGGACAACGGTCTCCACATTTTTTGAGACGCCCTGGTTGGCCACAAGTCCCGTCAGGGTCACCATCCCTTCTAAGGTATCCACATCGATTGAAAGGGCGGGAACATCGCGATTGTCGAAGAGGGCGGCCTTCACCTTGGCCGTCAGGGTGGCATCATCCACCTGGTTGCCCAGTGTGCGTTCATCGGAAGCGCTTTTGTAAACGCCTGTGGCACTGGTTCCCAGCACAACGGGGGCACATCCCACACAGAAAAGCAGAAAAAAAGAGACCGCTGTCAATCGTATTGTCATACCGCCAACCTCCTAACCCGGATATTTCATGAGAAAACGGCCGGATCAAAATAATAATATGTTATTACAACTGGTTATCGAGAAAGATATAGGTATTTCAAAAATACAAATGTAAACTACCGTTTCAACTCGCTTTTCTCACCCTTCGGGCTAAGCTCAAAAATGCCTGCCCACGCGTTCAGAAAAGAATGTCCTCCGAACCGCCGACACGCGTTTCAAATAGCACTCTCCATACTATGGATACCGCCCAGGGCCCTGTGACCGTCATCACCCTTCCGGGAACATATCCCACCATGACAAAAGAACGATAACTGATTTCTTCAAGAACGACAACCTACCCTGCCCCCTTTAACCTAACCCGGATATTTCATGTGAAAACGATCCTGTCGTAGTAATAAGCTATCATTACAACCTGTTACTGTGAGAAATTTAGATATTTGTAAAATACAAAATGTAATTCACGTTTTCTGCTCCATTTTCTCACCCTTCGGGCTAAGCCACAAAAAACCGGGACACCTGATGGCCAGGTCCCCGGATTGATTGAATCATCACATTTTCATTTTATTCGTCACCAAAGGTTCGGTTGTGCTGTTCCATCACACGGATAAAGGTCGTCCGCTTGGAGAGTTCCTTGAGTTTCCCTGCCCCCACGTAGGTACAGGCTGAGCGGAGGCCGCCCAAGATATCCAGGAGGGTCTCATCCACCGATCCTTTGTAGGGAACGGTAACAAGTTTTCCTTCAGAGGCCCGATAATCAGCGACACAGCCGCTGTGTTTTTCCATGGCGGCTTTGGAACTCATACCGTAGAATTCCACCACTTTTTCACCCTCTTTGTCAATCAATTGACCGCCAGATTCATCGTGCCCCGCCAGCATTCCGCCCAGCATGGTAAAGTCTGAGCCGGCACCAAACGCTTTGGCGATATCCCCGGCGCAGGTGCATCCCCCGTCGGCCACGATGAGCCCCTTCAGGCCATGAGCCGCATCCGCACACTCAATGATGGCCGAAAGCTGTGGGTACCCCACACCGGTCTTCACACGGGTGGTACATACAGAGCCAGGGCCGATGCCGACCTTGACGATATCGGCCCCGGAAAGAATCAGCTCTTCCACCATTTCTCCGGTGACCACGTTCCCGGCAACAATGACCTTGTCCGAAAAAAGTCCCCGAACCCTCTGGACAAAATCCACAAAATTTTCCGTATACCCATTGGCCACATCCACACAAATAAATTGAATCATCGGATGCGCCTGCACCATCTGCGTCAACCGCTCCAGGTCTGCATCCAGGGTGCCGGTACTCACCATGATATGATTGTAAATCGACGGGTCCTGAGCCGCTAAAAATGCTTTGAGGTCTTCCGGTGAATAATACTTATGAAGCGCTGTGATGGCACCATGCCGCGCCAGGGCCACCGCCATCTCCAGGGTGCCCACCGTGTCCATATTCGCGGCGATAATCGGCACCCCGCTCCATGTTGTCTGGCTGTGCCGGAAAAAGTAATCTCGTTTCAGTTCCACCTGAGAACGACTTTTCAGGGTGGACCTTTTCGGCCGGATCAAGACATCTTTAAATCCCAGTTTTACTTCATTGTCGATACGCATAAACGATCCCCATCCTCTTGATGTTGTTGGATGACGGCGAAATTTGGATGACAGGAAAATAAGATGAAGCAGGACGCTGAGCGTGGACAGGGCATCCAAATAAAAAAGCCTTCGACAGTCAACGCGAAGTCCCCCGTGACGGCCTTTACAGCCAAGGGTCAAGACACCTCGCGTATGCCTTTGCATGGCGGACAGGAGCACGCCCCATACGCCATCATTGCATGATGTGCCGGAGTTCCGGCGACCAGACGTACCTCCCCGGTACAGGGGCCGGGGCGCAATGAAAATAAGTGGATTCGGTGCGATGCAGGAGAGGTTATCTATAATATTTTAGCTAAAAAAAAGGCATCTGCCAACAAGACGTTTTCCAAGGTCCCAGACAGACGCCTCGGCTCGGAGCGGAGGCTCGGGTCAGCTCCCCATTTCCGTCCTGTTGCGGCCGGCTTCCTTGGCCCGGTATAAGGCCTGATCCGCAGCCTTGTACATGGCGTCCATGGTGGACGGATGATCGGACGTAATCAAACCAAAGGAAACCGTCAGGGTCTCTGCGGCTTTGTTGTGCCGATGGGCGATCCCCAGCCCCTGAATGGCCGCCCGCAATCGGTCGATAAAAACCAGGGCCCGTTCTGGATTGCGCGCCACAAACAGCACCCCGAACTCTTCACCGCCCAGGCGAAAAACATAATCCGTTGCCCTCTTACAGCGCTCAAGAAGGAGGTGCCCCACACGGATCAGGGCCTCATCGCCCATCTGGTGACCATAGCAATCGTTGTACTGCTTAAAAAAATCAATATCCATAATCGCAAAGGCCAGAAACTGCCCATCGCGACGGAGCCTGCGAATTTCAAGGGGAAAGGCCTCCGTAAACTTTCGACGGTTATACAGGCCGGTCATGGGATCGGTCACGGCCAGCTGCTTCACCCTCTCCTGCTCTCTTTGCAGCGCATCCTCTGCCTGGATCCGGACCACAATTTCCTGTTTCAGTTTCCGGTTCAAGGAAGACAAACGCCGATTCCAATAGATGGAAAGAGACAGGATAAAGGCCGCACCTGCCAGAAATTTCCAGAGCAGCGCATAGTCAAAACCATGCTCATAGCGAAGGGTAATCCAGCGACGATAGATGGTGTCCCGCTCCTCATCCGAGATGGAGTTCATTGTTTTTGTGACCAGATTCGAAAAAATCGGCCAGTCGCTACGAACCCCCATGCTGATTTCTAGTTTACGGGGCATCGTCCCGGAGACCTTAAGATTTGTAAAGCGCCCCTTCTTGATGGCATAATTTGCCACTGCCAGATTGCCCACGTAGGCGTAGGCCTTACCGGTGGCGACGGCTTCAAGGGCCTCCTCCGTGGTATTCGCCGGATACAATTCAATGTCCGGATAGCCACCGGCAAGAATTTTCTCCTCGGAATAATCCTCGACAACCGCCACTTTCCTGCCGGTAAGGACGGCCAGTTCCTCCACAAAATCGACGTCTTCATGCGTGATGATCACCAGGGGAAAGCTCAGGAAGGGCTCTGTGAGATTCATCGCCTTTTCATAATACGGAATCGTCGCAATGGCAGAGATCATATCCAGCCGACGCTCCTGCATGGATGCCAGAGTTTCTGACCAGGCCATCTCCTTGGAGTAAACAAATTCAATCCCGAGACGATCTTCAAGGATTCGGACATAATCCGCCACCATCCCCTCATAATTTTCTTTGGGTCCCAGAAATTCGAAGGGCGGCCAGTTGAAATCGATGCCCAGCCGAATGGTGGGGTGTTCTGCAAGCCAGCGGCGCTCCGGCTCTGTCAGCTTAAACGATCGTGATTTGGGGTAAAAGGTGTCGATGAGATAATGCAGATCGAACCGGTAGAGCAACATATCATGATGAAACTTGGAGAATCCTTTAAAATCGATGCGGCCCCAATTACCGGAGAGAAATTTGGAGACCTGATCCACATTAATCCGGTCGATGGCATGCATTCGGGTTTTAAACACTGTATTTTCCTGAGAAAAATCCACGCCGTTGAGGTAGTCGTACAGAAGAATCAGCGACCAGGCGCCTTCAAGCATGTGCCCGCCAACGCTCAGCCGGTTCTGACCGGCCTGGATACTCCCCACGGCCTTGTCACTCCAATCGATGCCCCCCGTGAGAACCTGATCCCAGGGCAGTCCCAACTCCACCATGGCATCGAGCACTCCCAGAGCAATATCATCCCCGGCGGCCCACACGACGTTGATGTCTGGGTGCTGACGGTAATTCGCGGTAAACACCTCTTTTGCCCGGGTCCGGCTCCATGCCTTGCCGGCGTTGGCGATATCATATAAGACGACATCCTCCCGATTCGAGACCACGGCTTTCATGCCCTCAACGCGATCGACAGACGACTTTTCCAGCGGATTGCCCTCAATGGCCAGGAGATGGATCGTCTCCATTCCGGCCCCTTTCCCCACTTCAATCAATCGCTCTGCCAGGAGCCCTCCGGCCCTGACGTCATCCGGAGTCATGCTTCCGAGCCAAAACGGAAACTTTTTTCTTGGAATCAACAAGGGGTCAGCGAACCCTGTGTTGTAAAGGAGGGCTGGCACTTTAAAGGTGTCGGACAAGCTTAATATCTCTTCGCCCAGATTTTCATAATTCATAAAAATAAGGCCGTCGGTGCCCTGAAGACAGGATCTCTTCACCTGTTCGAGCATCGTATCCGCCCGATTGCCAGCATTGTAAACCTTCAGGTTCACGCCAAGATCATCGGCCGCCGATTGGGTCAGCTCAACAAGGGAGGCCCAGAAAACCGTGTCATCTCTGGGAACAAACAAAGAGAGCTGAAAGGCTCCGACAGGAGTGACAAGCAACAGAAAAAAAACAACCGATAGAATCATTCTCTTTTTTGAGTTATCACCCATCATACAGACGCCCCCCCCGATACCATTTATTTCACACTCTGTGACTCATACAGAAATAGCCTCTAACCCGGATATTTCATGACAAAACAATCAGAACTAAGGAATAATATGTAATTACAGTTCTTTGCAGTAATAATTCCTGTTGTTTCAAAAATGCAAAATGTAATCCACGGTATTCTGCCTGATTTTCTCACCCTTCGGGCGAGCCGAGTGCACCCTCGAGATAAAACCATCAAATTTAGTGAAAAGGTATAATTTTATTTACCATAATAAAATGATGAAAAAAAGCCCCGTTCCCTTTGTATCAGGCGAAATCGTATATTTTAAGCAAACCAAACACCTCTTATTAAGTCATTTACATGCTGCTGTAATTTTCCTACCAATCACCTCATGCTCCGAGGAGCAGCATCCCTCCCAGCGCCGTCAGCACAACGCCTGAAATCGATGTAAGGATACCGGGGAGACGCTTCGCGTGGCTCGAGGGGGCTTTCATGCTGGCATTTTTACCGGCCACGACGAGGATCACGGTGGCGGAAATGGTGGTTGCCATGCCGAGGGTGATGCCCAAGGCCATGAGGATACCTAAGTGGATGAGGTCAAGGCCCATGGCAAGGAGCATAATGGTGACGATGCCGGGACAGGGGACCATGCCGAAGGCGACGGCGGCGAGGAGGTTGGGCGCTTTATCTGGGTTGGACCCCTGGTCATTATCCATGCGAATGGCCTCACGAATGCCGGTGGCAAAAAGAAAGAGCCCGAGAAGGATGATAAGAGAAAAACTGATCTGACTGGTAAGCTGGGTGGCGTGTTTCAGACCTGTGGAGACGCGGGTCTGAAGGACCCATTTAATGAAAAGGACGGTCATAACGCCGGATAGGCCGTGGCTGAAGGCGACAATATTGCCGAAAATCACACCGTCTTTTACCTTACGGTTTCCGTGAAGCATGTAGGCAGTTGCCACGGCTTTTCCGTGGCCGGGTCCTGCTGCGTGGATGATGCCATACAAGAGGGCGACGCCAAAAAGGGGGGCCAGGGTGGTGAGGTCCGGGGCTGCGGAAAAAGATTTCAGATAAACCGCCATATCACTTCGCATCTGAAACTGGAGGAGGATCAGCTTGTGAACGAGCGGTGCCACAAAGCCCGATGCATTGTCCAAGGGCCCAACGGCATAAGCGGCAAGAGGGCTTATGAACGTAACCATGAAGAAAAAGAGAGCGGCGACTCTGGGGCGGAGGTTCATGGCCTGGACTCCTTTGCACCCAAAGTGATAACCGCCTCAATGGGATGAAGCATGCCAAAGTAATAAGTCTCCTCCATGTTCTCCCTTAAGACGTAACTGACGCCTTCGGGAAAATCCCCGGTCAATGTGACAGGCCGATCCTGGGAGAGAAACAGGGCCGAGTAGTTGGTGGGGTCGTACTGGCTGAAGCGAAGGGTGGTGCCTTTTTCCGGGCGAGGGTCAAGAGGAATGGAGAAATGGTAATAGACGATGCCATCCTTTGCCTCGCACTGGAATGAGGCGATGGCGACGGGATGATTTTTAACCCCGCTGTGAGTGATAAAGGTAAAATAGTGCTGTTCAGAAAGATAGTCAAAGGCCTCGGAGCGAAGGACCGTAAACTCTTTTTTTGAAAAGCGTCCGTCTTTATCGGTATCGTAATCTTCCAGGATCATCGCCGAAAATCCATCGTCAAAGGCCCAGGTCACATCCAGACGAATCGGTTGCCCCGCTTCGAAGCAGAGGTTCAAGGAGCTCGTGATAAAGACATGGGGGTGGGCTCTGAGCGAGGGTGGGGTGATGAGAAGGAGTGCAAAGGTAAGGATCAGAGCGTAAAAAATGGTTTTGCGCATGAGTTTTTGTTCCTGCAAGTAAATAGTTTTCGGGCACCGGTGAGTGTATATAGGGCGCGATGCTTTTGCAGTGCAAGAAAAAAAACACGGTTTCTGCGACAGCAGTAAGCTCTCTTAAAAGCGAATACAAAAACGCGCAGGGTGTGCCTCTTTGAAAAACGGAATTTTCCTTGCGCGGCAAAACGCAGAATCAGCAAATCACGAATGAAGGAAAAGACCTTTTTCAACCCTGTGTACCAAAATAAACAAAGCCGGAAGGAGACACTCTCCTTTCGGCTCTGTTTTAACCCGGATATTTCATGAGAAAACAATCAGGGCTAAGGAATAATTCGTAATGACAGTTCTTTGCGGTAATATTTTTAGTCGTTCCAGAAATGCAAAATGTAATCCACGCTATTCTGTTTGATTTTCTCGTGAAATATCCGGGCTAAAGGCTGGTGCTTGGATTTGTTCGTGAATTTTTTAAGGTGGCTGCGTTAAAATCTATGCCATGAATCCTTTTAGGCTGGTGGAAACAAATAATCATACAGTGGCTTGTCGGAATACCGCTGGGATTTGACCCGAGGAACGAGGGGTAAAGCCCAACGGTAACCAGCTTTCAAGGTGGCACACCTTGCCGCCGGAGGCATTGCTTTTTGTTCGTTTATTTTTTTCCTGCAACCTTACCTGCAGTACATGAAATCCTGAAAATGGGATAAAGCGCACACCTTAAGCCAAAAAACCACTCTCATTTGCGTTATTCAATTGAAAAATCAAGCTTTTTTCCCTTGCTTTTTGAGGTGTATGCATTGTATAATACGTACACTTTAAAGGGGGTTATATTC
>NZ_JAQYWB010000127.1 GCF_030145185.1 Desulfoluna sp.
CCCCTTCACCGATGGCATCCCGAAGGGTCGCCACCTTACGCATCATCATCTCCACGGTGGAGCGATAGCGAATGTTGTTCTCCACCAGACTGGACATCTCACGATCCAGGTCCACCGGCGCATCTTCCACAATCTCGGTGTTCATGGCCCCGGCAGGCCGACCCCGAAAGTGTTTCTCATGGGTTCTGTCCAAGGCTCCCGTGCTCTGGCTCATCTCGACATCCAGGGTTTTCTGAAAATCGAGATCTTTGGCCTCATACCCCACCGTGTCCATGTTGGCCAGGTTGCCGGTGATGAGATTGTGGCGCCTTGCTGAGACGTCCATGGCCTTGCCGAGCAGGGCATACGTATGATCGATGGCAAACTCGCGTGGCATGATGCTCCTGCTTTTTTAAAAAAAGTACGCGTGTCAAAACAAGAGGGAGGGTGACTCCATCCCGTGGACGTGCCCCAGAGGTCACGCCCGTCTCTATCTATTGCAAACTGTCACAAATAAAAGAATGCAACAACCATGCCTTAAGGGATCTCCGTTCCATCGGCACGGTACTCGTTTAATTTATTGCGCAGGGTCCGCACACTGATGCCGAGAATTTTGGCGGCATGGGTCCGGTTGCCGCCGGTCTGTCCGAGGGTGTCAAAAATAACCATACGCTCCACCTCACGCAGGGGAGTACCCTTGAAATCATGGGACATCGCGGCGACCGGTGCGGGCAACGGCAGGGGCATCTCCCCCTCTTCAAACCAGAGCGCATCTGCGCCGAGGGTGTCCCCATCGGCCAGGAGGACCGCCCGGTGAATCAGGTTTTCCAGTTCACGCACATTGCCGGCAAAGGGGTAATTCCTCAGGCGATCCACGGCGTCGGACGTCAAATTTTTGACAGAACGCCCGTCCTGGGCACTGAATCTCGCCATAAAATGACGGGCCAGCGCCTCAATATCCTCTTGACGTTCCCGCAAAGGGGGGAGCTTAACGGGGATCACATTGAGGCGAAAGTAGAGGTCTTCTCGAAACTCTCCCTGGGCCATGGCCTCTTTCACGTCCCGATTGGTGGTGGCCACCACCCGGACATTAATGGAGACCGGAGCCGTGCCCCCCAGCCGGTCCACCTCTTTCTCCTGAATGGCCCTCAGCAGTTTGGCCTGGAGGACCACCGGCATTTCCGTGATCTCATCCAGGAGCAGGGTGCCTCCTTCGGCCAGCTCGAACTTTCCGATTTTCCGCGCGGAGGCTCCGGTAAACGCCCCCTTTTCGTGCCCGAAGAGTTCGCTCTCCATCAGGCTCTCTGGAAGAGCCGCGCAGTTCACGGCCACAAAAGGCCCGCGGTTTCGAGCGCTCCTCCCATGAACGTACCGGGCAATGAGTTCCTTGCCCGTGCCGCTCTCCCCGGAGATAAGCACCGACGCCGAACTGTCGGCCACGCGATCCAGCATGGTGAGCAATGCCTCCATGCGGGGGTTGCAGGTGATGATACGGGTCTTTCCGGCCACCCGGCCCCGACTGGTAGATAAAGACACCGCGCGGGCATCGGCGAGGAGGCCGATCTGTTCTGAGGTCACCGGGGCCATCAGGCAATCGCGTGCCCCACTTTTCATCCATGCCACAGCACGGGCGGCATCCGGGGTGTCCATCGCCACCACCACATCCGGGGCCTCCTCTTCGGCGGTCAGAACCGAAAGAAAGGGCAGGAGGGCATCCCCCACCGACGGCCCATGCACCACCACGAGATCATAGCTCGACGAAACCAGCTCCACGACCTCCGGGAGCTCCGCGGTTCGCGTCAGACTGTGCCCTTTTGTTTCCAGAACCGGTCCCCACTCCCGACTTCGGGACAATCCCTGATCAACCAACAACACCTGACACGCTGCCATGCACTTCCCTTCTTCCTGCCTCTTTTTTACACTCAAAAATCAACGGACTCCGCCTGGCCCCCCGGAAACTTTTGCCGGGGCCTACTGTGACCCGCCCAATCTTTTCGACAACTCCATGGCACGGATCCGTTCCGTGGCCATGCCACTCCAGAACTCATCGTCTGAAGCCGCCACCGCCCGGTAGAGAACCAGAGAGGTTTCCTCCTCCCCTCCCCGGGCCAGGGCATCGGCCCTCAGAAAACGAAGCTCCTCTGCGGAAACCTCCTCGCCGGCATATTTTTCCGCCTCGGCAAAATCAGCGGTGGCCGCCTTATAACGCCCCAGCTTCATGTCCAAATCACCCAAACGCCGATGTGCGGTATAAAGCGCTGCGCCGGGCAGGGGCTCTTCAGACCCAAGCAGGGGAATCGCCTCCTCCAGCCAACCGGCGGCGGCAGCGGGGTCTCCCTGGTCTTCACGGCACCGGGAAAGCCAGACTCGCGATTCGGCGCCCCCGCCCAGGGTCAGGCTCTTCTTAAACAGGATCTCGGCCTGTTCCAGCTCTCCAAGATCAAACAGGATACGTCCCAGGCGGAGGGCCGCATCGCCCTGATTGGACGCCTTGCGGTAATGCTCAAGGTAGCGGGTAAAGATGGCTTGTGCCTCTTTTTTCCGACCGCCTTCATCGAGTGCCCGCCCCAGCTGAAAATAGAGCCCTGCCAACCGCGCCTCCCCCGACCACTTCTGCCGCTTGATGGAAAGAACAATGGCGCGCTCCAGCTCTTCCGCTGCGCTCCCATAGAGGTGGGCCGTCATAAAGGCCTCTCCGGCCAGGAGAAAGACATCGGGATTTTCCAGCTTATGAAGAAGGCGACGTTCCTTTTCAAAAAAAGAGATGAGGTCCACGTAGCTCCCTTCGGCGAGGAGACCCTTGAAGTGCCCCAAAACGGATTGTTCCAGTCGGGCATACGCCTCGGTCCTCAAGCCGCCGGCCCCTAAGACCAGAAGCTTTTTGACCATCGCAATGCTTGCCGTATGATCCCCGGCTTCATCATACAGGGCGGCCAGGCGCAGCATGGACAGGCGGGCCAGGGGATGCTCTTCAAAATCATCCATCACCTGGGTGTAAAGGGCCTCTTTCTCTTTGCGGTCCTGAAGCTGTTCTGCCAGACGAACCAGGGCCGTCACGTACCCCTCGCCTTCGGTGTAGCGCGCAATGACCATCCGGAAAAAAGAAGTAGCACGCGCTTCGCGGCCATCATCGAGCCAGGTCTCCCCCACGCTTTCAAGGGCCATGTCTGCCCCTTCCGCCTGGGGAAAAAGGTTGGCAAACTGCACCAGATATCGGCGCGCATGCGCCCGGTCACCGGCTCGTAAGGCTGCCTGGCCACCGTAGTAAAGAAGATCGGGATCACGCCACACGGCCTCGTCACTTTCGGCCATGAGGGTTTCAAACAAAGCCTGGCTGCGAGCAAAATCACCCACGTCATACAGAGCCAGGGCCATCTCTTTGCGTGCCTCCCCAGCAAAGGTGAGGGCCTCTCCCAGGGCCTCCACCGACTCCAGCAGCGGAAGCGCTTCCACAGCGCGACCGGTCTCTCGCAACAGTTTCCCCAGCCGAAAGGTGATCCCCGGTGCCGCCGTAAATCCCGCATGGTCTTCCAGGACCACCCGGTAATACCCTTCTGCCATGCCGTAATCTTCCAACTCACTATAGGCACTCCCCAGCATGGAGAGGGCATAAGGCAGATAGGGCGAATCGGGGAACTGGCTGATAAAGGCGTTGATACGCGCCGGCAGTGCCACCATCTCCCCTTGATCCGGGCGGGCTTCAGCCTCCCGAAAGGCACTGAGCACCTGGAGCACCTGAAGTCCCTCGGCACACCCACGGGAAATTTCGAGACGTTTCAGGCTTTTTGCCGCCGCCTGTTCGGCCTGGCGGTAGGCGCCGCTTCGCATGAGGGCAAAAAGACGATCCATTCCGTCACTTTCCTGACATAAGGAGCTCTTCACCTCCAGACGGAGGTCATCCAAGGTGCCGGAAAATCCGTCGCGAGCCCTCAGGTGCATGTCATCCCCGGAAGGCGTGGCCTCGCTCGGCACATGCCCCAGGACCCGCTCTGGGGTCAGTACCTCGGCCTGTTTTTTTTGGCTTCGGGAGGCCTTATTGCGGGACGCCTCCTTCAGCACCAGGGAAATCACAAGGCGCTGCGCGTTCCAGGCATGATCCATCCTCACAATCGGCTGCACTGTTTTCACCAGCAGCGTGGTCACCCCCGGGGTACGGTGGCGGATCGCCACCTGAAGCCCACGGGGTGAGGCCCCAGGCGAAGGAAAGACCCCCTCGTCGATGGAGACATCCTTCAAGGCAACCAGCAATTCATGGTCGTCAATCTTCACCACCTTTGAGGGCACAGCCTCCGACAACTCAAACACCACACGGGCCGGGAATTGAGTCATGACCACCTTCGTCACCTCAGCTGCCCGAACCTGCCCGCACGATAGAAGCACACACGCTGTCAGTACCCATGGGATCCATCCCCTCGTCATTTTTGGGAACGCCGTCATCGCCAACTCCTTACTGGTCCCTTATCATTCCGGCGCCGCCCTCGGCGGGGACACCGGTGTCCGGAGAGAAAGCTTTGCAACCCTTGTGCCAGCACAGGAGCACATTGCGAGCCCTTGCCATAACCCATTAAAAGCGCCGAGAAAAGGAGACATTCAAGACAAAAACTGCCTGTAATAAGGAAGAATCGAAAGGCGGGACGCCCGCCAAGAAATTGACGGAAGAAAACACGGAAAGGCATCAGGGGAGATCGGTGCTCCTCCCCCCATGCCCCGTGAAAAAAATGGCTGATAAACACCATGACTACAGAGAGGGTGAGGTCGAGCACTCCTCGATCTTCATTTTTTTAATCTTCTCCACCAGAGTGGTCCGCTTCATATTAAGAAGCTCGGCCGCCTTGGCCTTCACCCAGTTGGACTCGTGCAAGGCTTGAAGAATCAAGGATTTCTGATGTTGCTCCACGGACTCATGAAAATTCACACCACCACGGGAGTCCCCATAGAAAGGCGCCCCTAAGCTGTGACCGGAGACATCGGAGATAAAATGATCGGGGAGATCATCACGTTCCACGAGGTTGGCATCCACCAGAACCGAAAAACGCTCCACGAGGTTCTCCAACTCACGGACGTTGCCCGGCCAGTCATAGGCCCCCATAATCTCCAGGGTCTCGGGTGCGAACCGCTTTTTCTCCATCCCGGTCCGTCGGGACAATTTTTCCATGAAGTGTTCTGCCAGAAGGGGAATGTCACTGCGACGGTCCCGCAGAGGAGGCATAATGACAGGGATCACGTTGAGGCGATAATAGAGGTCTTCACGGAACCGCTTCTGCGCCACGGCCTGGGCAAGATCTTTATTTGTGGCAGAAATGATACGAATGTCCACGTGAATGGAGCTGGTGCCCCCCACACGTTCAAAGCACTTCTCCTGAATGGCTCGAAGGAGTTTGACCTGCAGATCAGGGCTCATGTCCCCAATTTCATCGAGGAAAATGGTGCCCCCGTTGGCCAGCTCAAACCGTCCGGGACGGGACCGATAGGCGCCGGTGAAGGCCCCTTTCTCGTGCCCGAAGAGTTCGCTCTCCAGCAGTTCACCGGGAATGGCCCCGCAATTAATCACCACCAAAGGAGCGTTGTGCCGGGGACTGTTCCGATGAATGGCCCGGGCAATCAACTCTTTGCCCGTCCCACTCTCTCCGGTGATCAGGACCGTGCTGTCCGTGGACGCCACCTTGCGGGCAACGTTCAACACACGCTTCAGCCCCTCACTTTGCCCCACGAGGCCCCGGACATCAAAGAGCCCTGTGGGCACTTCTTCGGAGGTGGACAGGATCGTGGCGCGACACGCCTCAACCACCTCATCGGCACTCACCCCCTCATCCAGACGGAGGGTGTCCTCATAATCCGGTGCCGGCCCCTGTCCTACAAGGATCAATGGAGGCTGGCCACAGCGTTTTAAAATAGCTGAAAGTGCCGAGGCATCGTTCTCGGAAAGGTGGGAAGCCACAACGGCCCCATAACCGGAGTCGCCCACGGACCCCATGGATACATCCATATCAGGAGCTGCTTCGACCTTCAGGTCGCAATGGGAGAGCATGCCCATAAGAAGAGACCTGTCCAGCCCTCCTGATATGAGCACTTTGATCATCCTGGTGTCCGCCATGATTGCTACGGTCCTATCTTGCTGCTTTCGGAAGTGGAATGAGTTGTTGCGCAAAGCTCAGGGAGTGATAACGAGGGGACACCCTTGTTGCCTATCCAATAATTTTGCCCAGCTTGTCTGCGATGGCTTCCGCCGTAAAGGGTTTAACCACATAATTTGAGACGCCCGCCTGCACCGCTTCGATGACGTTCTGCTTCTGGGCTTCGGCGGTCACCATAAGGAAAGGAATATCCTTATAATCGGGGTCCGAGCGCACGACTTTAAGCAGGTCCAAACCCGTCATCTTGGGCATATTCCAATCAGAAATAATCAGGTCAAAGCTACCCCGCTTCAACTCCTCCAGCGCTGTGGTGCCATCATCCGCTTCCGTGATATTGGTGTACCCAAGCTGCTTGAGAATGTTTTTCATGATTCGGCGCATGGTGGCAAAATCATCAACAACTAAGATCTTCAAGGATGTACTCATTTCCTGATCTCCATCGTTCTCTAACGCGGCCCCACCGACCCTTCATGGAATAGCATCATGAAAAACCCCACTGGGTCTTCCACCGCATTCCCGACGGCGCGGTATCCTGTCCGAGGTATAACACCGAAAGATGTCGACTCATCGACTGATTCCAAATCTATCGTGCACTAGTCCGTTATGATCTAACAGATAGCATCGGCGTCACAAATCCACAACAGGCGGCCATTAATATTCAAGGCAGACTTCTATCGTAAATCCCCCCCCATCGGTTGTAAAGGGGATGGCTATCTTCGGTCCATCGGAGTAGTGGGTAATGGCATGGCCCCGACCGCTCACCACGGAAGGGATGGAGCTATGAAAAATCCGACCATGCTCCTCCATTTCACGCCTTGCCTGCCCCGAGATCATGTTGATAATCTCGCCAACGGCGTCCGACACCTCATGGGAGAGTTCGGTGATCTCCTCTCCGAACATATTGGACACCACCCGGAGAATACTCCCCTCATCGAAGGTCACGGCAATGGTGCCGTTGGTCTCACCGGTCAAACCAATGATACCGGTCACATCTCCCGTGGCTCTGTCATCACGCTTCAGGTAGGGAGTCCCCGCCTGGCAACTGACAAAAGCCATGGTCTCCAGTACATTGGACGTGGCGTGAATAAATGGGTTGATCACATTTGCATCCATAACGCACTCACTCGCCCCATCGGCTTTTCAGCCCGTATTGATCTTCCTAACCGTTACTCACCGTGGGACACCTTGAGTCCCCCTTGCCGCATCACCTTCAAATAGGCATCGACCACCCTGGGGTCAAACTGTTTCCCGGCCCCTTCTCGAATAAGGGCGGTCACCTTGTCCAACGGCATCTTCCGTCGGTACGCCCGGTCGGAGGCCATGGCATCAAAGGCATCCGCCACGGAAAGAATCCGTGACAAGAAGGGAATCGCCACACCGTGAAGTCCTTCGGGATAGCCCAAGCCGTCAAACCGCTCATGATGATGGCGGATAATCTGCGCTTCGCGATCCCACAAACCAAGCTGCCCGACAATGTCTGCACCAATGTCGGGATGCTCTTTGATCTTTTCAAACTCTTCGTCCGTCAAGCGCCCGGGCTTTAGAAGTATTGCATCACGGATCCCGATCTTTCCGATATCATGGAGCCTGCCGGCAAAATTCAAAATGGCCAGCTCCTCTCGGGTGCAACCCAGCTCCGTCCCCAGAAGAATCGAGATTTCTCCCACCCGGTTGGAATGCTGGTTTGTATAGGAATCACGGGCTTCTACGGCTTTTACAAAGGCCGAGAGAGTCGAGAAAAGGTTGTCATAAATATTTTCATACAGGGCCACATTTTCCACGTTGCCCGCCGCCTTTTGAGCCATAAAACTCAGGTGGTAGACATCCGTCTCCGAAAAATGGCGATCCGGTGTGATGTGACTGGTCATCAGAACCCCCAAGCTTTTCGCCCGGATCTGCAGGGGAACCAGCACCAGGGAATTCATGGGGACCTTAAACGCTTTGAGTCGCGAGCTGTGAGAAAT
>NZ_JAQYWB010000128.1 GCF_030145185.1 Desulfoluna sp.
CCGGCTCGCCCGAAGGGTGAGAAAATCAAACAGAATACCGTTGATTACATTTTGCATTTTTGAAACGACTAAAAATATTACTGCAAAAAACTGTAATTATTGATTATTCCTTGGTTCTGATTGTTTTCTCATGAAATATCCGGGCTAAAACAATCCAAAGCAACATATGTGATGGGACTTACGGCAACACCCCAGAGGCGGGATGGACATCAACCCATTATCTATATGCAATGCGGACCTGTCCGATATAAAGGAAAATCATCACAGAACACCCAGATGAAGCTGAATGTTCTGCCACGTACTCTGGACACCCCCGCCCCAAACGAGGAGCTTGGTATTCAGGGAATTTTCAAGCATATTATTGACGATGATGCGCGCAACAGGCAGGTGGTTGACGATATTTCAGCTGCGTTTTCAGAAGGCCGAAAAATCCTGGTTTTAACAGAAAGGGCAGCACACTTAAAAACGCTTCAGGAAAGGCTCAGGGAGACGGGCATGCCACATGTTACGCTCTATGGTCGAATGTCTCGAAAAAAGAGAGAAGACGCTCTAAAAAGGCTTGAATCACTTTCTGTCGATGAACCAAGGCTCCTTCTTGCCACAGGTAAATTAATCGGGGAAGGGTTTGACCATCCACCGCTCGATACCCTGGTTCTTGCCATGCCCATCTCATGGAAAGGGACCCTTCAACAGTATGCCGGCAGACTTCATCGCTTAGAGAAAGGCAAAAAGGATATCCGAATCTACGATTACGTAGACCATGAAATCGCACCCTTGAAACGAATGTGGAACAAAAGATGTAAGGGGTATAAGGCCATGGGGTACGAGATAGGCTCATCTCAAGAAATGTTTCTATTTGATGAATGAGCGTAATTCAAAGGAACTGTTCCACGGCATTCAAACACCATGCCCTTGACCTTTCCACGTTGTATTCGTAGTGTAATTCAAACTGACGGTGGAACAAAAGATTATATGACACAAACCGTAGATCATCGATAAGGCACACATTCTTTCAGGAAAAACTCATGACTATAGACACGCAGCAATCAGCCATCCTCAATGATGAGGACGTTGAGATTGAATACACGGATCTGACCCCCCCGCCTGGAGAAGAGGAGGACATGTCTGACCCTGTCATGCAGGAGCCATTCAACCCCTCTGAAATAAACATTATCTCTAAGCAAGACTCACTGCGTAACCTGATCGAACGGCTGAATCACAACGAAATAGATATGAATACCGATTTCCAGCGCCATGCCGAACTATGGGATTACCCCAAAATGTCACGTCTGATCGAGTCTATTCTCATTCGGTTTCCGCTTCCTGCATTTTACTTTGACGCGTCGAACGAAGACAGCTGGCTCGTTGTCGATGGGCTTCAACGTCTTTCTTCCATTCGTAAATTTGTCGTGGAGAAAAAATTAAAACTTCGAGGGCTTGAATATCTCAAAGATTTTAATGGTAAAAGCTATGACGACCTACCTCGGACTTATCAGCGAAGAATTGATGAATGTCAGGTCACCCTCTTCCTCATCCAGCCAGGCACACCAGAGGCTGTGAAATATTCCATTTTCAGGCGAATCAATACCGGAGGTCTGATTTTAAACGATCAGGAGATCCGCAACGCCATGGCCGCCCCCGAACTCAGAAAATATCTCGAAGAATTGGCTGATGATGAATACCTGAAAAAAACAATTGGTGATCAGAGCCGACGAATGGTCGACCAGGAGATGGTGCTGCGCTTTCTCGCATTTCAGTTCATGGACTATGAACAGAGCAAAAAAAACATTGCCACATTCCTTGATGAGATGATTAAAAAGCTGGAAGGTGCTTCAAAAAAAGAACTCAATGAGTATAAAACGTCTTTTCAGACAGCCATTGAAAGATGCTGGATGGTATTTGGCGAATCAGCGTTTGAAAAAAGTACGACAGGTCAAACATCAAAGAGAGTGAGAAAAAATTCAACCCTATTTGAAGTCTGGACCAACGCGCTTGCTCAACTCGCTGAAAATGAGATAAAAAAGTTATACATTAATAAAGAAATGTTGATTCAGAGCCACCTTAATCTTATGACTCATGATAATGATTACTTTCGGTCAATCACCTATTCAACCCAGAAAAAAGACCATTTCAGAACAAGAAAAGCCAAAGTTTCCCAAATTATAAAAGAGGTCCTTGATGCTTAGGTTCATACGCGTCCAACGATTTAAAGCATTGAATGATGCCACCTTCCCTCTCTCATTTTTAAACCTGTTCAGTGGTTTGAACGGCATGGGAAAATCATCACTGATTCAAACGCTGCTGCTTTTAAGGCAATCTCAGGAAAAAAACACCCTGCTAAATAAAGGCCTTCTACTCAAAGGGGATTATGTTTCAGTGGGAACCGGCCAGGATATTCTGTCTGAAAATGCAGAGAAAGAAACAATCGAGTTTACGATTGTCTGGGACGAGAGGCCTCCGGTAAACTTCATCTTCAACTATTCAAGCAAATCAGATCTTCAACCACTGGGGGAAAAGGAACCGATAGAAGACATCCAATCCTTAAGCCTTTTCAATCAAAATTTTCAGTACTTATCAGCAGATCGAATCAGCCCTAAAGCGGCCTATGAAGCCTCTGACTACTACATCAAAGATTTGAACTCCATTGGCAACCATGGGGAATACACCGCCCATTATATTGCAGAGTATGGGCTGAAAGCGTTGCCAATAAAAGGACTGAAACATTCAAAGGCTGCATCCTTGTCACTTCTGGACAACCTTGACAAGTGGATGTCTGAAATTTCGCCGGGAATTCGTATTCATGCCCAACTGCATCAAGCGATGAATACGGTTGCCTTGAGTTATGCCTTTGAGCAGGGAAAGGATATGACGGCTGACTTTAAGCCGCAAAATGTCGGTTTCGGCCTTACCTTTGCCCTGCCTGTACTGGTGTCAATTCTCCGGGCAAAACCAGGTGATATGCTAATTATTGAAAATCCTGAAGCTCACCTGCACCCCGGTGGTCAGTCGGCTTTGGGCCGCCTGTGCTCAATTGCTGCCAATAATGGCGTTCAGCTGTTTATTGAAACACATTCGGACCATTTTCTTAATGGAATCCGTGTTGCCGTAAAAGAAAAAGTGATTGCAAACCATGATGTGAAACTTTTTTATCTTGAAAGGAGCACTACCTCAGTCCATGAAGCTCTTGTTGTCTGCCCTGAGATTGATGAGCAGGGAAGACTGAATGTCTGGCCACAGGGCTTTTTTGATGAAGGGGACAGGTTGCTGGAGAAACTCTTATGACATCATGCATTGTGTTCAATCACCACTCCCTTCCTTTTGATGTTTCTGAAGACGCCGATAAATGCATTCCTGACTTTTTAAAAATATGTGTGATGTCGCAGAACATCGGTCTTTCAACCATCCTGGTTGATGAGAGTGTTGACAAAGACTGGTTTCGAATGGAACTGGCTGACCACTATTACTGGCAGGAGTGGCACAGGAAAAACCAGAACAATGAAAACAAAGATCTTATCAGAGCATTTCGGAGCGTCGTTACCAGGCAGCCATTCTTCAATTCCGAAGAGATTGACGATGGCGCAGACCTTTTTGATGTGAGTTTTGAAAACGACCCTTCTTTTTCAGCGCTCCGTGCTGCGGCATGGCATGAAGCGCCGCTCACCAGCTTTCCAACCCGTAGGCCCTGGACAATGTCATCCTTACCGGTAGACGTTGAAACGCTGGACCAATCGGGCACGTTATCCTTAAGCAGAATAAATATTCTGAATATTTATTCTTTAGATGGTTTCGAGAGAGAAACTCATAGACTTCAGAAGCAAAGAAATGCGTTAATCACATCGGGCAAGACTCTCCTGGCACAAAGCTCAGAAATTTTCGCCCACCTTACCTTTTGTGGAAATTCTCAGCAGCAACTAAACTCCTGGTCGGCAAGTAAAACCGTCTTGGATCAGGTTAAAGAATCATTGACCGCCCTGAATCATTTTTGTGAAAAATGGAAGGATGGAGTCTACCCCATCTATCGAGCGGAGTGCTTGCGTGAAGTCGGCTTGAATCATAAAGTCAGCGGCGAGTCTGAAACAGTTCTGCGTACCCCGCGATTAAGAAGTGAAAGAGAATTCTGGCTGCCTGAGGGCCACAGAGAAGTTTTTGAAAATCATGTTAAATTGACCCATGGTTTTCGTCTTCATTTCTTCCCCGCCAACAACAAAAAGCACATCTATATCGGCCATATAGGGCCTCATTTAAGACTCAAATAGCCGAAATATGATATATAGAACAGAAGATATAAGGCCTATAAAGCCATAAGTTACAAGATCGGTTTATCTCAAGAAAAGATCAGAGGATCAGGGGACAGGCACCATACGCTTTTCTGAATTCCCCCTGAAAACGCTCGCCGGAGGCTCTGTGATAAGGTCACAAAAATACCCGGAACAATCACCATGCCCTTTTTCATAATGGATTGAGCGCAGCGACTCCTCGTACGAAGCACGAAGAACCAAGAACAAAACACCTCTCTCTCTCTCTCTCGTTCCCAGGCTCTGCCCTCCAAGCTTAAAACCCCGCAACCTGTGAGTTTCACCCCTGCCCCACTGCTTTTCATACCGGCAAGACAAACCCGAGAAGCAAAAAAAATGGGCTCACGAATGGGACCGAAACGATCATCATTCCCTTTTGTATAATAGATAGAGCGCAGCGACTCCTCGAACCAAGCACGAATAACCAAGAACCAAGCACATCTCTTTCCCTGTCTCGTCCCCAGCCTCTGCCTGGAAACACTCCCCGGAGGCTCTGTGATAAGTTCACGAGATACCCGGAACAATCACCAGCCCTTTTTTATAATGGATAGAGCGCAGCGACTCCTCGAACGAAGCACGAAGAACCAAGAACGAAGAACCTCTCTTTTTTCTCCCTCACCCCCTACCCCACTGCTTTTCATGCCAGCAAGGCAAACCCGAAGGACCTGTTGATCCGGGTCCCTCCGCTTCAGGGTGGGGCCGGATCGCAATAATTCCATGTTTCATACTTTCAATAAAAGGGAGCCCACGAACTTTTCATGGCGGATTATTAAAGGGCAAACATGGAAATCTGCCCATATCAACGGCCTAACCCGGACATTTCACGAGTCGAGTGCATTCATATTCAAGGCATCAGAGCTGCAGATGTAGTGGTTTACCTCAATGCTCTGATAACGCAGAAGATGGGTTCACTCGGCTCGCCGGAAGGGAGAGAAAATAGAACAGACGATCGAAAATGACACTTTATATTTTTCGACATAACACTCTGCAATAAAGATGTATGTCCTTTTATATTTCGGTTTCTCATGAAATATCCGGGCCAAAATGGAATTATGTCTATCTATCACGGTATTCAAGGCAAAACATGGAAAATCAAAGGCAGGTATATCAATATATGATGAGGACTCCTGGCAGGATCAAAACAGAACGCAAAAAAACTCTCTTGGCCGATAGCACAATAAATTGAGCCCATTGAAAATGATTCGGCAATCCATTCTTGATTTGTCATACGAACTATGATCTCATCCTTAATAACTGGACTTTTTGTTCGGTAGTATTGAACATCAAAACATAGAACCCCACCCCCTCCAATTTTCCACTTTATCCCCTTGGATATCGGATAACCTGTCCGAAGTTCAGGCCTATATAGGTGATAGATAGAAAAATGAGCGGGTTATTCACAATGTTAGAAGGCAATTTTAATGTCATATTCGCAATTTATAGATCTGTTATCCAGTTTTTGGGGACTTATCAGCGGCATCTATTTCTCCATTGGTGTTTTAAAAACATCAGATGAATTAATCAAAAATATTTCATCCTTATTTTTTGCAAGTGGCGAATGGGTTGCTGTCGTATTTGCTCAACAAAAAGTCGACTTTCAGTTTGGTATTGGCTACCTTTTTTTGGCATTTCTTTCAGGGTTAATTGTTAAGTTATTACCTGCACTCGAAACCACGCCAGCGTTTGAGTGGTTTTGGCCAGCGGTTCCCATTGCGTTTACTATAGCGATAGCACCAGCTTTGGCCCTCGCACCGTTAAGGACACAAATGCTTGAAAAAGCAGAAACTAAAGCAAGAAATTACAATAGATCATCGTCAAGCGAAGCAGCTTAAAACTTCTAACGGGATAGGACCCCTCATCACTGAAGGGCCCTCCCACACCACCTGGCATACGGATCGCGTACCTCGGCGATTCGGCTGATCAAAGGAGTTAGACTCCCGGAAGGAACAATCCGCGAGAGAAGAAATATCGGGGCGGAAGCGCAAAATTTATCCACTTGACCTTGCTCATGCGCCAGTATTTCTTACGTGCGTTGCCGCACATAACGGCGGGACCATGAGGGATTCCAAGCTTCTTTAAATTACGAATCTTGGTCCTTGGATTCTTCCACTGCTTCCAGACGACGCATCGAAGCCGCCTGATAATCCACTTGTTCAGGGCTTTGAAGATGTACCTGGCTTCCGTAAGACGGTAGTAGTTCCACCATCCCCTGAGGTAATTGTTCAACTCCTCAATTATCCTGTACAGGCTCTTTCCGCAGTTGCGGCTTGTCAGCTTCCGGACCCTCTCCTTAAATCGTTTGATCGATTTGGCGTGGATCCGGATCTTTGTCTTCCCATACATTTGGATAAACGTAAAACCAAGATACTTGCGCAGCCACGGCCTGCTGACAGCGCTCTTCTCCTCGTTGACCTTAAGCTTGAGCTTTCCCGTGATGAACACGGTGATGCTTTTCTTGACTCGTTGTGCAGCATTACTGCTCTTGGTGTAGATCATGAAGTCGTCGGCATACCTGACAAAGCAATGCCCCCTCGCCTCCAGCTCTTTGTCCAGCTCGTCAAGGACGATATTGGAGAGCAACGGTGAGAGAGGGCCGCCTTGGGGCGTGCCTTCCACTGACGGCGAGACAAGCCCGCCGATCATCGTCCCGGCGGTCAGGTATTTGCGGATCAGCTTCAAGACGCGTTTGTCCTGAATCCGTGCCGCCAACCTGCTCATCAGGCGATCGTGGTTGACCCTGTCGAAAAACTTTGACAGGTCCATATCGACGACGTGAGTGTACCCCTCAAGCAGATAGCCCTTTGCCTTATATATGGCGTCACGCTGGCACCGTTTCGGCCTGAATCCGTAGCTGGACTCAGAGAACGTTGGGTCCCATACCTGCTCCAATATCTGGCCAATGGCCTGCTGGATAAGTCGATCAAGCACCGTCGGGATACCCAGCAACCGCACCCCTCCGTCCGGCTTGGCAATCTCTTTGCGCCGTACGGGAAGAGGGTTGTAGGTCCCATTTAAAAGCTCTTCCCTGATTTTGAGCCAGTGCCTCTTCAGGTATCCGCCAAGCTGAGTGACGGTCATCCCGTCAACCCCGGGGGCTCCCTTGTTGCTACGGACTCGTTTCAAGGCCCTAAACATATTCCTCCGCTCAAGAATCATCTCCATGAGCCGGGGGTTGCCTCCCAGACGTTCGGCTATCTGCGACGCTACGAACATTTCCTCCTGCCGGGGCATGATGTTCATAAGTACACACCTCCTACTTGTCATTTTCATTTACCCGTCCCATTCGGACCGGGCACCGTTCAGGCCTTTCGTCGGGGTGAGGCTCCTTAACCGATTGACCCGCAGGTAACTCTCGCATCTCGTTTCCTCCGACTACATTATGCCCTCTGCTGACTCCTCCCATGCGGTCAAAGCAGGTTGCCCTGCCCTCAGCCAATTTCCGTCGCACGCGACGTCCCAGGGCACATGGGAGGCCTCCCGGGGTAAACACACGCCTTTCGGTACGTGGGCGCCGAGTATACGGGCAGAGCCTACAGTGGATAGAGGACTTCGCCTTGTGTTGCAGGCT
>NZ_JAQYWB010000047.1 GCF_030145185.1 Desulfoluna sp.
CATACGATAAAATTGGTTCCATACCTGCCTCCATGATTTTGGCTCTGTGCGTTATTTTCTTAATATAATGCATAATCCACGCTTTTCATGGAGCGCAGGTTCTACTTGGCAATCATTATGTCTACAGGTTGCCAACAATACCCAATGTACAGAGTTTATACTGCACAAAAACCTGCTTTCAAGGTGTTTTTGCCTAACCCGGCTCGCCCGAAGGGTGAGAAAATCAAACAGAATACCGTGGATTACATTTTGCATTTTTGAAACGACTTAAAATATTACTACAAAGAGCTGTAATTACGAATTATTCCTAAGTCCTGATTGTTTTCTCATGAAATATCCGGGTTAGGGCTGAATCGTTACTTCTCACCACGCTTTATCTATGCCCAAAGGGCAAAAACTGCCGAACCCCCGCCACGTCCAGCACCACCCCATCTGCCGTAATCATCACCACCTTTGCGCCGTCCACGCCGGCACCTTCCCGCATAATCTGGCTGTTGATGACCGCGATACGCCGGGAGGGCGTGGCAGACCACCGAACGCCTTGAAGGTGGTAGGTGGAGGCATCGGCCGCCGGGAGGTTCCGGACCTCTTCAGAGGAAGGATCGGGCGCAGCCCCCCCTGGCATCGAATCGGGTTCTGAAAGGGGAGGGACCCCAGCCGTGGCCACGGTCTCTTTCGGAGGGTCGGTCTGAATTATTTTTTGCAAGGGAGGTTGGGGGCTCATCGGCGCTGATGCTCCAACGTCCGGACTGATTTTTTCAGCGGTCGGTGTGTGGACAGGGCCTGTCTCCGGGGGCACCCCGGGGGCCACCACCCGAAAAACCGAGGTCTTCTCAGATATTTTTTCGGGGGCTTTTGTGAAAGCCGCCCGATGATCCGACCGATGATCCACAGGAGCCGCCACGGCTTTTACAGCCACCGATGCCGGAACCACAACAGCGGCGGAAGGAGACGGCACAAGCCCTTGGACCAGATAAACCCCCGCCACAGCCACCCCCACTCCGGCCACGAACACCGAGAAAAGAGATAAAAATCGTCGTTTGCCCCGGGGCTTCGGGTCTGCTACCTCTGAAAAGGACGTCACGCCACCGCGCCGTTGGTCCTCTTCCATACGTTTCAATGCCTCAAGAACTGAGCTCATGGTGTCTCTCCTCCCTGCCGCGCCTGGGGCGTCCTCGGCGAACCGGGATCGGGCAACCCATTTTTTAACGCACTGGCCAGGGCCACGCGGGTGAGCGCCCCCACCTTGCCGTCCCTGAGAATGCCATAGGTATCCTGAAGGGTGTAAACCGCCGCCAGCGTTCCCCCGTCAAACAGACCATCCACAGAGACCTGGATGAATCCCGCCCTGGATAAAGCCGACTCCAGGGCGATCACCTCCTGGGGCCCGGACTGTGCCGTCACCACCTCGGAAAAGCCCAGGGGGTTGGCGCAGGCGATGATGGCCCGCCCCGCCCAGAGCCGCGCCGCATCGGATCGGGAAAGTTCCACGATCCCCTTGGACGAATGAAACCGCAGCAAATCCCGCTCTCCCTCCCCCTCATAAACCAGGGCCAGTGGCCTCCGGTTTCCGGCGTCAAAAAGCACCAGGGTCGGCAACTGAAACGCCAGGGCCAGATCAAAATCTTCATCCACGGGCATGACCTCCATGCCCATCGGGGCGGCCGCTGCAGAAAAAAGAAGGTAAGAATCACCAATGGGAGGGAGTTCAGACACCGTGACCTCATGCCCCCACTGTTTCATGATCCGTTGAATTCCCCAGGGAGTCGAATTCGAAATACCCGCGTCATCAAACAGATCGAACAGGCTGTAGGTAACGGGCTCTTCCATAACAGGCAGAAGACCGGCTCCGGGTTCCGCCGGAGAAGCGGAAACCGGTTCCAGAGTCGGGGCCTCTTCCGCCACAGGCACCGAAATTTCAGCCTGGGCTGACGCCAGCGACGGCGGGGGAACAGGGGCCTGAAAAGACCGCCCGAAAACAAACATCCCTGCCGCAAGGATCAACGCCACCCCAAGGAGAGCGCCCCTCCACACCCAGGGAGACCGCCCCAGAAAGGGCACCTGCATATAGGGCCGATCCGACAGCTCCGCGAGGGCCTCCTTCACGGAGGTCACATCCACCCGTTCTCTTCCAGCCACATAGGCGCAGAGAAGCGCCCGGTCACAACAGATGTTGATGACGCGTGGGGTCCCCCGAGAATAACGAAACACCCGTTCCCTCGCCCGCCGGGTAAAAAGAGAGGCGTTTCCGTCAAAAGAAGCCCTGACCAGACGGTGGACGATATAGCGATGGGTCTCCACCGCGGAGAGAGGCCGCAGACGGCAAGCCAGAGAGATCCGCTGGGCCAGCTGCCGGAGTTCATAGCGCTCCAGCATCACCCCAAGCTCCGGCTGTCCGCACAGAACGATCTGAAGCAATTTGGCGCGGGTGGTCTCCAGGTTGGAGAGGAGGCGAAGCTCCTCCAGGACCTCAATGGAGAGGTTCTGGGCCTCGTCGATCACAAGGAGCGCCTTGTTCCCGGCTTCCCTGTTTTCAATGAGAAATCCCTGAAGTGCTGCCGTGAGGTCGGACCGGCTGGTGGAGTCGGTGGAGACCCCGAAATCCCGGTTGATGGACTGAAGCAGCTCCACGGCGTTCAAGGTGGGATTGAAGATGCAGGCCACGGCCACCGTCTCATCCAGCCCGTCAAGAAAGGTCCGCAACAAGGTGGTCTTGCCGGTCCCCACCTCTCCGGTGAGCTCCACAAAGCCCTCGCCACTCTCCAGCGCATAGGTCAGGTGCCCCAGGGCCTCCTGATGACAACGGGAAGGAAACAGGTAGGAAGGCGTCGGCACCAACTGAAAGGGCCTCTCCCTCAAATGGAAATGTTGTCGGTACATGTTTGTTGCCTTCGCTTGTGAGTGAAAACATGGGACCACAGAGAAACACTTGGGCCTTGCTCATCGTTCGGGCCACGGTCATAGAAAAACGGGTGTTGGAAAACAGAACGGAGAGGGGCCATCGGCTATGGGCGATCGGAAGAAGAGCCGCTGCGCTTTGGCTTTTAGATTCGGGCCTTAGTCATCGTTTCGGCCACATTTTTTGATAGATCTCGAGCGTGGTTCTCTCTCGTTCCCAGATAGAGCCCGGCACTTACCCATGAAGTGTTGCGATAGCAAAACGTGTACAGCATTATCACAAGGGTAAGTGCCGGACAGAGCCTGGGAGCGAGAAAAACAAGCAATTTCCCCATGAAATATCCGGGTTAGATTCGTTATCGCCCAAGGGGGAACCCTGGGCTGACGTTTATTCGTACAGCTTTCGAAAATCTCGGTTGGTGCGGATGTATTTACGCCTGAGCTTTGGTTTTTCAATTTTACCGGTGGGGTTTCTCGGCACCTCACCAAAAAAGATTTTTCTCGGGCGTTTGTAGCGGGGAAGATTCTCGCAAAAGGACTCCAGGGCATCCCGCGTCATCGAGCGCCCCTCCTTGATCATAACCACCGCAGCCACGACCTCCCCCAGACGATGATCGGGGTAGCCGATAATGCCCACATCCTGGACATCGGGGTGGGTAATGATGTGATTTTCGATCTCCACAGGGTAAATGTTCTCCCCGCCGGAGATGATGAGATCTTTTTTGCGGTCCACAAGCCAGATAAAGCCGTCTTTGTCTTTTCGGGCCATATCTCCCGTGCGGAGCCACCCATCCACGATGCACCGGGAGGTCTCTTCGGAATTTTTGTAGTACTCGGTCATGACACCGGGGCCTTTCACAATCAGCTCTCCGGTTTCGCCCCCGGGCAGAGGCGTCATGTTCAAGGAGACCACTTCTGCCTCCCAGCCGTGACCGGGCAAGCCGATGGCACCCACCTTGTGTTCGTTTTTAATGCCGAGATGAATGCAGCCGGGCCCCGAGGATTCGGTCAGGCCGTAGTTGGTATCGTACGCATGGCGGGGAAAAAGTTTTTTCCACTCGTCGATCAGGGAGGGCGGCACAGGCTGAGCGCCGATGTGCATGAGCCGCCAGGCATCGAGATTGTAATCGGTGAGCACCACATCCCCGTTTTCAATGGCAATCAGGATATCATGGGCCCAGGGAACCAGCAACCAGATGATGGTGGCCTGCTCTTCGGAGGCGACTCGCAGAATATACTCAGGTTTCACCCCCTTGAGGATCACCGTCCTGGCGCCCACCTTGAAGTTCCCGAACCAATGCATCTTGGCGCCGGTATGGTAGAGAGGCGGAATACAGAGAAAGTTGTCGAGATGGGTCTGGCCATGGTGGGCATTTTCCACCTCGCAGGCGAAGGCAAGGTTCCCATGGGTAAGCCGCACCGCCTTGGGGGTGCCCGTGGTGCCGGAGGTAAAATAGAGGGCTGCGGTGTCTGCCCGGGTCAAAGAGACCGGTTCCATCGAGGCCATGTTGCCGTCCAGAAGGCTCCCCAGGTGAATGGCCCACTGGGGGCAACGCCGGACCGGGCCATCGAAAATCCAGTGGCGTACGGTGGAAGAGAGCCCCTCCCTCACCTCTTCGAGGCGACCGATGAACTCCTCTCCGAAGATAAACACCTCCGCTTCGGAGACGTCGGTGCAGAGGGCAATCTTTTCAGCATCAAATCGAAAGTTCAGGGGCACCACCCAGGCGCCGGTGCGAAGGATGCCGAAATAGATAGGGAGCCACTCCAGGGAATTGCTCATCAGCTGAACCACCCGCCCCCCTTTTCTCACCCCCATCCCCTGAAGGGCGACGGCAAGTTCTGTGGCATACGCATCAAATCGGGACCAGGTGATTTCACGCCGGAGATTTTTTGCGGGCTCGCGTTCAATGAGAGAGGTCTCGCAACCATAAAGGGAGGCGTTTTCGGCCAGTATATCCGTAATCAGCATAAGGAAACCCTGTAAAAAATGGCACCGTCAAAAGCCGCATTGAGAACGAATCGCGGTGACAGTCGACCGCAATGCCTGCCAGCACCCCGGATCGAACCTTCTGCGAGGCCATTAAATAATGATCAAAGCCACAGAGCCTTATCGTTGAAGACCCTGTACGAGGAATCGTTCTAAGAAAACTTATTTCATAACACAGGCCCTGAAGAACCTCTACCCCTGATCACACCCGGCGCCATGAGCGTATGACGGCAGACCCTGCAACGAAAACCGCCCCCACCGGAAACGCACCAACACATACCGGACCGAGGGCCTTGCCCAAGCCCTGTTTATTCTCTATAATAGATAAGTTAACCACATCACCTTTCGAAGTGAGGTGGCGCCCCTCTCCTCCCCCATACCCCACCGACAGCACGGGAGACCGTCATGGCCCACATCTCAACCCCCCCTAAACCACAGGGGCTTTATCTCTCCATCGGGGTCCTTCTGATGCCCACACTATCCCAGGCTGCCTCCGAGGCCATGGACACACACCTCACCACCACCCCCTGGGGCCTTGGCGTCCTGGCCCTGATGGCGCTAATGCTCCTCCTCTACTGGAACCGCACCTTAAAAAAGCGGATGATCCTTCTAACAACAAAGAATATCGCCATCACCCAAGCGATGAAAGAGAGCACACTGAAAGCCACCTATGCCATGGAACAGAGTGCCGCCGTGCTCAACACCGTGCCCAGCCCCGTTTTTTACAAAGACCGCCACGGAACCTACCTCGGCTGCAACCAGGCCTTTGCCACGATGATTCTGGGCATTGCCCCCGACGATATTATCGGTAAATCCCTCACCGACATGCCCGACAAAATTCCTCCGGAGCTGGCAAAAAAATACCATGCCAAGGACCAGGAGCTCATTGATTCCCCGGGGACTCAATTCTACGAAGCCCGTGTCAGATGCGCAGATGGAGAGACCCGTGAGTTCTTTTTCAGCAAGGCCACCATGGTGACCCCAAAAGGAGAGGTGGCTGGCATTGCCGGGGTGATGCTGGACATCACCCAGCGAAAAAAAGCGGAACAGGATCTCAAAGAGAGCCGGGAACGGTTTCGATGCCTTCAGGAGGCCTCCTTCGGCGGAGTGATCATCCATGAGCGGGGACGCATCATCGACTGCAATAAAACCCTGGCCGACATCACCGGGTACAGCCAGGAAGAGCTGGTGGGCATGGACGGCCAAACACTCATCAGCCCCGAATACCAGCTCCAGGCCAAAAGCAACATCCTCGCCGGCCAGGAAAAGCCCTTCGATGCCATGGGGATTCGCAAAGATGGGACCCCCTTCCCCATTGAGGTCAAGGGCCGCATCCTGTCCCTCCACGGACGCATGGTCCGCATGGCAGAGATCCGCGACATCACCGAACGTAAAAAATCCGAAGAAGAGCGGGAAGCCCTGATTGCAACCCTTGACAGAGCCAACAAAAAACTGAGCGAGCTGTCCACCATCGACGCCCTGACCGGGCTTTACAGCAAGGGGCACATCATCCCCCTGCTTGATCACGAGTTCAAAAAGAGCAAGCGGACCCATCGACCCGCCACCCTGATCCTGGCCGATATCGATGGCTTCACACATATCAACCAGATCTACGGGCACCCCTTTGGAGATCGTGTCCTCCAGCGCATCAGCCGACTGCTCTTAGCATGCGTTCGAGAGGTGGACCTGGTGGGACGCTTCGGCGGGGATGAGTTCCTGATACTCCTCCCCGACACCGACCTGGGAGCCTCGGAAAAAGTCACCGGACGCATTCACTCTTCGCTGCGCGAGCTCTCGTGGCGCACCCCGGATTTTTCGGCCACCCTCAGCATGGGCGTGGCCGAATACGACCCCGATCGGAACAACGACCCCCTCAAAGAAGCCGACCGCCGTCTCTCCAAAACCCGAAAAAAAGAGAGCCACCCCTTCCGGCGGGAGTAACAGGGGCCTCATCTATCAAAATAAGCGCCCGCGGCGACGCTCCTTTGTAAAGGGAGAATCCGTCTTCTCCTCCGCCCATCGCACCATGTTTCGGATCATTCCCTGAAACACAAGGGCATGGAACGGAAGCACCGCAAACCAGTAAAGGCGCCCCACCAACCCGGACGGATAAAAAATGGCGGTCTGATGAATCACCACCCCTCCTTTGTCCTGTTTCACTTCAAACTCCAGCCACGCCTTGCCCGGCAATTTCATCTCAGAGATCAACCGTAAAAGCTGCCCCTCTTCGAACCGCTCCACACGCCAGAAGTCAAGGTGATCCCCGCTTCGAAGCTCACGCCGGTAGGGCCGCCCGCGCCGCACCCCCACCCCGCCCATCCAGAGGTCCACCGCCCCACGAATCTGCCAGAGGAAATTAAAGGCATACCAGCCATTGCGACCGCCAATCCGGGCAAAAGCGGAGAAAGCCCGCCCTGCAGAGGTACGGACCCGTCGTTTTCTCTGATCTATGTACCGAGCCCCCATCCAGGAGGTTTCAGGCCCCGGGGGTTTGCCTCCGGCCGAGGAGACCGCATCGGTCCACCGGCTTTCTGCAAAGGCGCGCTCCTCATTCATCAGGGCCCTTCGAATCGCCTCCCGGGCGCTCATGGGCTTCACGGTAAAAAGCTTCCGGGCCACCGGATCACTCACCACCGTCTGATTTCGCACCCCCTCGATGAGCTTGCGGCCAACCCGTGCGTACACCGGCGTCACCAACCCCAGCCAGAGGCTGCTGACCGCCGGGGTTAAAACCGGCACCGGGATCATCAGACGAGAAAAGCCCCGCTCCTTTGCATAGGCCTCCATCAGGTCCTGATAAGAAAGCGGCTCCGCCCCCCCGACCTCCACAATCAAACTCTCGGTGAAGGGCAGCCCCACGGCCTCGGTCAGATAGCGAATCAAATCTTCGATGGCAATGGGCTGGGCCATCACCTTAACCCACCGAGGCAGAAGCATCACAGGAAGCCGCTCGGTCAACGCCCGAACCAGCTCAAAAGAGAGGCTGCCCGACCCAATGACAATGGACGCTCGGAACTCCAGTGTAGGAACCGGCGAGGCCCTCAAAATCCGTCCCACCTCCTGGCGACTTCGAAGATGCACCGAAAGGGCCTCACCAGAGCCCAGCCCCCCGAGATAAATAATCTTCCGCACGCCGGCCCGCGCTGCCGCTGAAGCAAAATTTTCCGCAGCCTTCCGGTCCATCCCCTCAAACCCACCGGACGCGCCCATGGAGTGGATCAGATAAAAGGCCGTATGAACCCCTTCCAGGGACCGATCCAGAGACGCCACATCAAAAACGTCCCCCTTGATCACCTCCGTTCCCTCCGCGGCCCGAGGCCTGAGAAAAGCCGCTCGCCTGGCCATGCACCTCACCCGGAGGCCTTCCCCTTCGAGGACCCGCAACAAACGCCCTCCCACATACCCCGTGGCTCCGGTCAGCAAAATCAATGGACGGTCATCCATGGTTCACTCCTTAATTTATTGGGAAAAGCATAACTCCGGCGGCAAGGTGACGCCACCTTGAGAGCGTGTTTGCGATTGTGCTTCGGCCGTCGTCATTCCTGGTTAAAAGGCGTCCGCATTCGCGTGAAGGGTGAGGGTCTGCATTGGACGTGGACAGCGCATGACCTGGCGGCACATCCTGAACCGCGGGTTTGGCTGTTATTCAGGGGCTTCTCCGCCCTGTCGCCCTATTATACACCACCTCATCCCACGAGAAAGACGTTTTGTCTCAAAGGGTTGACACAGCATGGACAAAAAAGAAAAAGGCGTGTTAAGTTAAAATTATTTTTAAAAGATCCCCACAGGCACACTGCTTTATTCATCGGGTTTTTCATGATGACTCCCTAACGAGCTGGCCCCGATCCTCACTGCCGGCATAAGCCTCACCCCTTTCCACCACACAACAGGCTCCGGCCAGGCAAAGCCCATTCGACATCTATAACCGACCCGTCTAATCCAAGGAGGCACGATGTTTGAGACCCTTTTCTCTCCTATCACCATCCACCACCTCACCCTTAAAAATCGCATCGCCTACCCATCCCTGGGCCTGCTTTACAGCTGGGACCGAAAGTTAAACGACCGCTACCTGCACTACTTCACCGAGATCGCCCGGGGCGGCGCCGGCATCGTCACCGTCGGCCCCGTCGGTGTCGACTTCCTCGGCTCCGGCCTGGCCGTCCTCGGCCTGGACCACGACAAGCCCATTGCCGACTTTAAACGTGTCACCGATGCCATACGGGCCGAAGGGGCCTCCCCCTGGATTCAACTTTTCCACGCAGGGGCTTACTCCCACCCCATCCTCATCAATGGAGAGACCCCCTTAGGACCCTCGGCCGTCTACTCGAAATACACCAAGGCCACCCCGAAGGAGATGACCTCAGAGGAGATCCGAACCGTTCAGAGCGCCTTCGCCGATGCCGCCGGGAGAGCGGTAGAGGCCGGATTCGACGGCGTGGAGATCATTGGGTCGGCGGGATATCTCCTCACCCAGTTCCTCTCCCCCAAAACCAACAAACGCACCGATGAGTATGGCGGCAGCTTTGAAAACCGCCTGCGCTTCCCCACCGAGGTCATTGCGGCCTGTAGAAAAACCGTGGGGAAGGCCTTTCCCCTGTCCATCCGCATGGCTGGAAACGACTTCGTCCCCGAAGGCAACACCGATGAAATCACCCCCCTTATCGCCCGGGCCTATGAAAAAAGCGGGGTCAACCTGATCAACGTCACCGGTGGCTGGCATGAATCAAAGGTCCCCCAGCTCCCCATGGACCTGCCCCGCGCCGGGTACGCTTACCTGGCCGCCGCCATCCGAAAAGCGGTGACGGTTCCTGTCATGGCCTCCAACCGCATCTCCACCCCCATGGACGCGGAGCGCCTCTTAAACGACGGCTACTGCGACATGGTCAACCTGGGCCGCGTCCTCATCGCCGACCCCTTCTGGCCCGCCAAGGCCAAAGCGGGAAGGGTCGATGAAATCCGCCCCTGCGTGGCCTGCTCCCAAGGCTGCACCGACGAAATTTTCAGCGGCAACCCCGTCTCCTGTATCGGCAACCCCAGGGCCGGATACGAGGCGGAGCGGATCATCAAGCCCACCGCCTCACCTCAAAAAATCATGGTGGCAGGGGCAGGGCCTGCTGGCCTCGAAGCCGCCGTCACAGCGGCTCAAATGGGCCATGCCGTCCACCTCTTCGAAACCCGGGACGCCATCGGCGGGCAAATCGAACTCGCGGCCGCCCCGCCCCACAAGGAGGAGCTCCTGGAATACATCCGTTACTACCGGGCCATGCTGACCCGCCACGGCGTCACCGTCTCCCTCTCCACCCCGGTCACACTTGATCTCATCCGGGCAGAACAGCCCGACCATATTTTTGTGGCCGAAGGGGCCGCACCGGCGGTCCCCCCCATTGACGGCGCAGATATCGAAGGCATTCTCTCCTCCTGGGACGTCCTGAAAAAAGACCGTCCCCTAGGGCATCGGGTGGCCCTCATCGGCGGTGGTGCCGTGGGACTTGAAACCGCCCTTCATATTGCCGTCAAAGGCACACTCTCCCCGGAGATGTTCCACTTTCTTTCTATTCACGACACCGAACCCCCTGAAAAGTTGAGGGAACGGCTCTTCAGCGGCAACCATGAGGTGACCGTTTTTGAAATGGCCCCTCGCGCCGGAGGGGATCTCGGCCGCTCCACCCGATGGGTCATGATGAACCATATCAAACGATACGGGGTGCACCTTGTTACCGGCGCCCGGGTGACCGGGCTTTCGGCGAAAAAGGTCACGGGGCTTTCGTCGAAAAAGGTCACCTGGCATGATGGAAACGAAAAATGGAGCCAAGAATTTGACACGATCATCCTGGCCACCGGGTCCCAATCGGTGACGGCTCTTTCCGACCGGCTGCCCGAGCTCGGCATCCCTTTTACCCGCATCGGTGACGGGCTGACCCCCGGAAAATTCAACCACGCCATCCACGGAGGATTCCTGGCCGCGCTTCAGCTGGACGCCCCAGGCGCACCCTGAAAACATCGAAGACCCCCATCTCTGCCGCAAGGGGCCGATACCTTGCGGCCGGGTCGCCATAACAAAGAGCCATACACCCCCAATAAACTACGTCTACAACATATTTTAGAATCAATTAATCACCCGTCGAAGCATTCCCTAAAATTAAGGTATCAATTGATTTTAAAGCCCTGCTAAGATAGAATACCTCTTTCGACAAGGCAGATTGGCTTGGGTTGATTGTGAATCGCATACAACATACCGGCAGGGCCTTTCCCTGCCAGCCTGTATGGCATAATCAAAGGTTTCCGTGTTCAACCCGAAAGATGAATGCATAAGGAGAGAGTAAAAAATGCAGAGCGACTACTATCTGGTGGAGAAAGATGGCCCCATAGCCACGGTGTGGCTCAACCGGCCCGAAAAGAAAAACGCCATGAACCCAGCAGCCTGGGTCGACAGCGTGGGCGTCTTCAAAGAGCTGGATGAAGACCCGGAAGTCCGCGTCATCATTGTGGCCGGCAAAGGAAAAGACTTCTGCGCGGGCATCGACCTCTTTGAAATCATCGGCCTGCTCCCCGAGCTCCTCGATCCGGAACAGAAAGGGGGTGTCAAGTGGCCCCTTCTGGGCAAACTCATGATGATGCAAGACGGCCTGACCATCATTGAGCGCATCCGCAAACCGGTCATTGCCGCCGTTCAGGGCAAATGCATCGGCGGCGGGCTGGACCTCATCTGCGCCTGCGACATCCGCCTGGCCACGGAAGACGCTACCTTCTCCCTGAAAGAAGCCGCCGTGGGCATGGTCGCCGATATGGGTGTCCTTCAGCGCCTGCCCCTGATCGTGGGCCAGGGCATTGCCCGTGAGATGGCCTACACCGCCAAATTCATTGATGCCCCAAGGGCCCTGAAGGTCAACCTCGTCAACGAGGTGTTCCCGGATGTCGACGCCCTCCTCGAAGGTGCCCGCGCCCTGGCCACTGAGATCACCGAAGCGGCCCCGATTGCCGTCCAGGCCTCCAAAGATGTACTCAACGCTGCCATCACCTCCAAGATTGACGAGGGGCTCAAATACGTGGCCGCGATCAGTGGCAACATCGTCCCCTCCAACGACCTCATGGAGGCGGTGACCGCCATGGGCGAAAAACGCGCACCGAAATTCACCGGGACCTGATCCACCCAGACCCCCGATAAAATTCAAAGCCCCCCCTTCTGCCTGGCACTTTCCAGAGCGGAAGGGGGGCTTTTTACGATCACCTTGAAGCCCTATCCCGCAATAAAAATCGGCCCCTTTTAAATTGTGAAAAACCATGACATAGTCGAAACAACCAGACACCCTTCCACCCTCGCAAACGGCCGATGATGAACGGATACGTAAAAGCCATCTCAAAATGCGCGGCAGCCTTGTCCCTGTTCCACATCGCCGCTACCCTCTTTGTGCGAAAGAGCAACCTCCTCCTCCTGGCCAAGACCCAAACCGTGACGGAGGCAGGATTTCTGGCCCTCCCCAATCCGGCAACCCGACCGCCCCTGGACAGTTGGGAAGCGGCCCTCTGCGGCGCCCTCTTCTTTACCCTGACCTCAGGAGCCCTTGCCCTGTGCACCGGAATTTTTGCCCCGTCTCTCCACCGGCTGGGCCTGCTTTCCCGCAAGAGGGCCATGGGCCTTCATGTCGTCTTATGCCTCCTCTTTTTTCTTCTCATCGGGGTCACCACGAAGACCACGCCCCTTCTCATCGGCGCTGCCGGGGTTTACCTTATCCTGCTGCCATCCGGTGAACGGGTCACACGGGTTCGTCTCACCTCTCTTCTTATCCATGCCCTGATCCCGGTGCTCTTGGCCCTATGCATCGCAGGCACCCATGTGCTGCTCCCACAAGGGCTCTTCAGCGGATTCCGGGATGCCTTCCTCTTTGACAACCCGGCAGGAAACGCCGTCCGAAATTTTTACTATACCTATACTCTGTATCCTGCGGAGGCCTTCAAAAGCCCGAATCAAAAGAGTCAATTAACGGTTCATGTCCCTGGTGCGCCCGATCCCGCCATCACATCCGCACTCCGGAAAATGGGCCATCTGCCGGTTTCAACCGGACCCTGGGATTACACACTGACCCGGAACGAGGGCACCCTTTCCCTTTGCACCGCCAAGGTGGAGCACACCGTCAATACGCAACAGTTTCTCACAGACCCCACCCCGGTGTTCCGAGAGTTTGCACAAAAAGCCGATGCCTTCGCCCCCTTGCGAACGCTCACCTGGTATGCCCTGTTTACGGGGTTCCCTCTCCTCTTTTATCTTCTTTTTCACACCGTCATCACCCTCATGGCCGGGCTCTTTTGCCCCCTCGCGCTGGCGGCCCGAATATCCACCGTCGGCGTGGCCGCGTTCGCGGCCTTTTGCATGCTCCTTCTCGCCGTGGGGCTCTCCCTTCCAGAGGGTACCCAAACGGCCCTTGACGACCTCTCCACTCTGTCGAAAGAAAGCACCGACGCCACCGGAGTCATCACCCGGGCCATCGATCATGAAAGCGCCCTGGTACGATACCGCGCCGCCCTGGCCATCCCCAGTATCCGAGCCCCCCGCCTGAAGCATGCACTTCTTCTCCAGATGTCCAAAGACAGAGACATCAATGTGGTGTGTCAGGCCCTGGGCGCCATGGGAAAAACCCGGGAGCCCCGCTACCTCCGAGAGCTGGAAGAGGCCGTGCGCACCCGACCGGAATGGTACGTGCAATGGTATGGATATCGCGCCATGAGGAGGCTGGGATGGCGACCAAACCCCAGATAAAACAAAGCGCCACAGCCCTTCTTGGGGTCCTGTTGATGGAAACAGCCATGCGGCTTCTGCCCCCCATGGCACCCCCCCTGGCCTCCCTCCTCATCCTTCGCACCCTTCAGCTTGGAGTCATGGCCCTGTGTCTTAAAAAACAGTTCATCGAAGGTGGGTTAGGATGTCTTTCACCTGAAGCCCTCAAACGAGCCTTTGTAAAAGGCGTGGCCTGGTCCCTGGGGTTTGGCGCCTTCGCGGCCACTTGCGCCGTGGTGCTGGCCCTTTCAGGCATAAATCCCCTGGGCCTCATCAGGATGCGACTGCCACAAGACCCCACCACCCTGGCCCTCTTCTTCCTCACCGGCGGCCTGGTGGCCCCCATCGCCGAAGAGTTCTTCTTCCGCGGTATCCTCTACCGCCTGCTCCGCCCCTTTGGCATGATTCAGGCGATCCTTATCACCACCCTTCTTTTTGCCGCAGCCCACGCCATACAAGGCGGCTTGCCCGCGACACAGCTCGTGGGGGGACTTCTTTTTGCCGCCGCCTTTGAAAAAGAGGGCCACCTTCTCGTCCCCATCATCATCCATGCCGCGGGAAACACTGCACTCTTTACTCTTTCCCTGATATAAGGCATTATTGATAGGATTCACTCGCCTGATTGCAAGGCCATCATCAACCACACCTTAGCCACACTGAGCCCATGCCTCTTTTTGAATACAATGCCCTGACAAACAACGGGAAAACCGCCACCGGCATCATCGACTGCGACAGCGCCCAGTCGGCCCGTCAGAAACTCCGATCCAAACGGCTTTATCCCGTCGAAGTCCATGAGGTGTCGGATAAAAACCTCTCCACCGGACGGTTTAGCCTGAATCGAGTCAGCGCCCTTTTTAACCGCGTGCGCCCCAGGGATCTGACCCTGGCCACCCGCCAGATGGCCACGTTGATCAACGCGGGATTTACCCTCGTCGCCTCCATCGACACCCTGATCCAGCTGGTGGAAACACCCCGGCTCAAGCAGGTCTTCTCACGGGTGAAAGACAGCATTGAAGAAGGAAGCAGCTTTGCCGAGGCCCTCTCCTCCTACCCCGGCGTTTTCAGCCCTGTCTATATCAACATGGTCATGGCCGGAGAAGCCTCGGGCACTCTGGACATCGTGCTGGAGCGCCTCGCTGAGATCGGTGAACGCCAGCTCTCCCTGAGCAACCGCATCCGAGCCGCCCTCACCTACCCCTTCCTGATGACGGGTATCGGGGTGTTGATCCTCTACTTTCTCATGACCATCATCGTCCCGAAAATGGCGGGAATTTTTGATGACTTGGGTCAGGCCCTGCCCCTGCCCACACGCATCCTCCTTCGCAGCGGCGAGATATTAGGCACCTTCTGGTGGGTCTTTCCCCTGCTGTTGATCCTTCTCATCACCGCCTTTAAACGGTTCCAGGGGACCCCCAAAGGCGCACTCATGATCGACAAGATGCTGCTCCGCCTCCCCATTATAGGGACTCTCATTCAAAAGGTCGCCGTCACCCGTTTTTCACGGACCCTGGGCTCTCTTCTTACCAACGGCGTCTCCATGCTCACCGCCATGGACGTGGCTCGAAACGTGGCGGGCAACCTCGTCCTCTCCGATGCCGCATCCAGTGCGGCCAGTGACGTGGAAAAAGGAGGAGAGCTGGGAGAAGCCATGAGCCAATCCCGAGTCTTTCCCCTCCTCGCCGTGCAAATGGTGCGGGTGGGAGAAAAAAGCGGTAAATTGGAAGAGATGCTCGGCCGAGTCGCCGACGTGTATGAAGGGGAAGTGGAGTCCTCTCTGGAAAGCCTCACCTCCATCATTGAGCCCGTCATCATCCTTGTGATGGGCGTGACGGTAGGCTTTATCGTGCTGGCAATCTGCCTCCCCATCTTTACCATGAACCAGTTCATCGGATAGATTCCATCGCCGTCAGGATCACCTGCGGCATCTCAATCCATCATTTTACTCGGCGATAGAACTGTGAAAATAAACCACGCTTTAAAATCATTTCTGGTTTCCCGTGTCGGCATCCTCCTCACCATGCTGACATTCACCCTTCTGGTTGTCTTGACGGCCCTTCCCTTTGCAGGAAAGCATGTGGCTCTCTCCTGGCTGATGAAAAACGGCATAACGGAGGCTCACATCGACAATGTGGACCTCAACCTCTTTACCGGATCCCTGGCCGTTGAGGGGGTTCATCTGCGATCGCAAAGCGGTGAGACAACCTCCCTGACCCGATGTTCCGTCAACCTGGCCATGACAGAACTTGTGAAAAACCGTATACGCATTGAATCCCTTCATCTGGAAGGGTTAGACCTTGCGATCACCCAAGGGAAACAAATCACCATCGGCGGGATCAAACTTCCTTCAGAGGCCCCTCCCCCGGAACCCGCCTCCCCGATAAAGGCAGAAAATCCCTGGAAGATCGGGATCGATGCTCTCAGCATCCAAAAAAGCACGATGGCCGTCACCATCCCGGACCTGACCCTTCACCTTGAGCTTACCGATGCATCCCTGACCCATCTTCATGCATGGACACCCGAAGAAGAAGCCCGACTTGAGATCAAAGGGAGCCTCAACACAAGCCCCCTTCTCATCTCCCTGGATCTCACCCCCTTTGCCAAAACCCTGGCCGTCCGAGGCGGTATTCAGCTCAAGCCCTTCTCCCTTGCGCCCTTTCACCGCATGGCGACGCCTCATCTCTCCGACTTGACAGGCGACCTCTCCATCGATACCCGCCTCGCCTTCACCCACACCCCTGGAACCGGGACCACCCTCAGTCAGACCGGCACCCTGGCCCTGCACAATGCAGGGGGAAAGGTAAAAAGCCAGGGGGTGACCCTCAACGATCTGGATCTGACCTGGCTCGGCGATCTATGGGCAACCCTTGACGCCGAAAACGCCCTGACAGACCTCCGCAGCCTGGGGCGCCTTGCCAACAGTGAACTCAATGCCATGATGACAAAGCCAGGGCTTCACCTTCGCCATCAAGGGGTGATCTGGAATGGTGAGATGCGCGTTCAACCCAAACGGGAAGATGGCCTGACCGCACGGGGCAACCTGAGTGTCAATCAAGCCCTGGCCACCGACACCGACAGCCGTGACGAGTTAGCGGCTCTTTCCCGGCTTTTCATCTACGATCTCAAGGCAAACGGCCTGAAGAATATCCGGACGCCGCACATCTTCCTCAAAGGAGTCAAAGCGCTTCCCCCCTTAGCCGAAATAGGCTCCCTCGACCTCACGGGCATCGCCCTGAACAATCTCCGTGACCTGAGCGCCGACACCCTCATCATCGGAAACGTAGCCACCGCCCTGGAACGAGACCCGGAAGGCCACCTTACCTTTCTCAAGAGCCTGACCGCCCTGATGCCTCCCCAGCCCAAAGAAACTGAAGCACCCTTCTCACAAGTGGACAGCCCAGCCGAGCCTCCCCCACCACCTGATGAGCCCCCGGCCTTCACACTGAAAATCAACACCCTTCGGATTTTCGGAAACAAATTTTTCCATTTTACGGATCGAAGCGTCACCCCATCCTTTAATAAGGGCGTCACCCTCAAACGGTTCGAGCTCTTAAATATCGATTCTTCAAAACCGGAGCAAGACCTTCCCCTGTCCCTCCAGGCAACGCTGAGCACCCATGAGGCCCTCTCGATTACCGGCACGGTCCGACCCTTTTCCGCCGATGTCACAGCACACCTGAACGCCGCGATCACCCATATCAACCTGGCCCCCCTCTCGCCCTACAGCTCCCAGGCCCTGGGGTACCTCATCGACACCGGCAACGTCAGCGCCGTGTCAAAAATCGACATCAACGCCGGAGTCCTCGACGTCACCAACCAGCTCACCCTGCGTAACCTTAAGCTGGTCGCCGACGATGAGGAGACCATCGACCAGGTGATGAAGAATCTCACCCTGCCCCTGGACTACGCCCTCTCCATTCTGGAGGACGACCACGGCACCATCCACCTTGCCCTCCCCGTCACCGGCGATATTCGCAACCCCGATATCAGCCTGAACAGCATCATCCAGAAAGCCATGACCAAAGCCATCACCAAGGCCTCCGTCTCATACCTCTCCTTCCTGCTGCAACCCTACGGAGCCCTGCTCATGGTGGCCGACAAAGCAGGCGAACTCATGACAGAAATCCACCTGGACCCCGTCAGCTTTAAGCTGGGAAGCCCCACCCCCAGCTCGGCGGGCCTCGCCTACCTCAAGGTCGTGGCAGACCTCATGAAGAAAAAAGAGGTCCTGAATCTCACCGTCTGCGCCAACGCGGTGATCGAGGACCTGACCCTGGAAGAAGAGACAACGGAAGGGAACACCCACCCCCTCCTGAAAAACGAAAAAACACCCCTTCCCCAAGTCGATAAAACCCTCTACCTGGAGCTGGCCAGACAACGCGCCGACTCCATCCACGATATCCTGGTCCAACACGGAATCAACCCGGCCCGCATCCACCTCTGTACCCCCCGCTTCACCGTCTCGAAACAGGAAAAACCAGAAGCAACGCTGACGCTTTAACAAAGATTAAAGGTAACTATTCAGCTCATGTCACCCAATCGCCACGCACCGATACGGCAGGGTCGATGAAGAAGGAAACCGTATAAAGGGTCTGGCCTTAGGTAACCTTGTCGATGTGAAAGGTAGGGTGCGCCGTGCGCACCGATTAACGTCCGATAAACCTGCAACGCCGCATTTTGTGATAAATATTGAGACGGGGCTGGAGGTTTGCGTGACGTTGAACGGTGCGGGAGCCGCACCCTACGGGCTGAAACGTTTTTACGAAACTTTTTTCAAAAAGAGACCAGCCAGAGACAGGATGAAGCTGAATAGTTACGATTAAAGGTAACGATTCAGCTCTTGTGAAATCAAGAGAGATTCCGGTGGCGAGGTGTATAGAAATGGGACCACCGAACGGGGACACTGCCAGGGTTTTGACAACGGAGTGGAGGCACCACCGCACCCTGCTGGGCGCGCCGTGCTCCGCCGCGGCTTTTTTTTGCCGGGGGCTTGGCCCCAGCCCGAACAACCTTCACAGCCAAAACTTGCCTCGCATCCGTTATCACATCCCGACGAGCGGCTTCCTCCCATCGGTATCGCGTAAATGCCGCGACGGAGCACGGCGCGCCCGAAAGACAACACCGATGATAAATTGAAGAGAGAGGGTCCACCGAACCGGAACACCGATAGGGTTTTCACATTGGAATGGATTCTCTACGGCCCCCGACTGGGCGCGCCGTGCTCCGTCGCGGCTTTTTTGGACGGGGGCTTGGCCCCAGCCCGAACAACCTTCACAGCCAAAACTTACCCCGCATCCGTTATCACTTCCCAACGAGCGGCTCTCTCCCACCGGTATCGCGTAAATGCCGCGACGGAGCACGGCGCGCCCGAAAAACAGCACCGTTAAGAAGTTGAAGAGAAATGGGGCCACCGAACAGGAACAATGCCAGGATTTTGAGAATGGAGTGGATTCACCACGGCTCCCGACTGGGCGCGCCGTGCTCCGCCGCGGCTTTTTTGGGCGGAGGCTTGGCCCCAGCCCGAACAACCTTCACAGCCAAAACTTGCCTCCCATCCGTTATCACATCCCGACGAGCGGCTCTCTATCCCACCGGTATCGCATAAATGCCGCACCGGAGTGCGGCGCTCCAGGGGACAAGGGTGATCAGGTGGTGATGTAGACACGCTGATGGCCGAAACGATGATCGAGGCCTCAAGACTCTTTTAGCGGCGTAGCCGGAGACGAAGACACTTCATGAGCTTGAGCTTCATGGTGACAATGCGTTTGCTTTGAGCCCCATCAGGGCTGATACTGCGCCGCACTGAGCGTTTCCTTGCACTCCACGCGAATGCGGACGCATTTCAGCCCGGAGTGACGCCCCCCGATGCGCATTCGCAAACCCGCTTTCGAGGTGTTTTTGCCTAAGTGGCTTCGCCACCCTCGCCGCCGGAGGCCTATTTTTAATAAGGAATCGTCAGGGTCAGACCGAGGCAGGATTTACTTTGGTTTTTTTCGAGTTCATCGCCCCAGTGGAGCATCTCTTTCCAGAGGCTTTCGCGGGATTGGCGGTTTGCTTTCAGGGCACCGGTGTAGGAGCCGTGGATGCTTCCAGAATAGAATCCGAAGCCGACAAAGGAGATCAGGGCACCCAGGGCGTTATTGCCGTCATCGAAACTCTCGGCAGCGGCGAGTCCCAGGGCCACGTTCAGCAAAAAGGCCACGGTGGCATCCTGATAACGGCCGAGATAAAGATACCCACCCCCGGGAATCAGGGCGAAGCCCCCGGCCAGGGTGGGGGATTTTTCAGGCAGGGCTTTGAATTGGTCCAGGCTGTTCAGGATGCCCTGAACCCCGCAAGAGCGGACCACATCCCCTGCAGAGGCCTTAAAAGCGGCCTCGGCGCGCGGCAGGTCACCCATGGCCAGGCGGGTCCAGGCCAGGCGGGTGAGGAGCAGATGCTGGGCCTCGGCATCCCCTTTAAACTCCACCTGAAGATTGGAGAGAAGCACCACGCCCCCTGCCGGATCGCCAAGGCGGTTGTGACACATGGCCTCCATCATGCCAGCGGCCAGGGCAAGCGCGGAGGAGTCGAAACGATGTCGAAATCGGCCAAAGGATTTTCCCGCTTTTTCATACTGTTCATCCATATAGAAAGCCAGTGCCCGGGCGTAATGGGCCGCAGCCTGCTGAGGCGCCTCCGGGAAAAAATGGATAAACCGTGAAAACTCGGCAGCCGCACCGGGGAACTCCCCCTGCTCATAAAGGGTCCGGGCATAGCCGAACTGATCCTCTGCATCTAAAATGATCGTTTCTGAAACAGCGGACGTAACGGTCAGACAAAAAAGAAACAGGCCCAGAAGGCCTGCTGAAAAGGCGTGACGATTCATCAAATGAAAAAACTCCTCTGTCCGTGGGTTCAATCCCACCCTTTAAAATGCAGGGGTAAAACGGGGGGCGTCCCTTTTTTTTTAAGCGTTTCATTACTCCCCCACCAGAAATCATTGGATGACACCGGATCCCAGGCATACCGCTCACCCCCCACCACCACCTGGGGAAGGCGCTCTGTATCGTTGCCGCCACACCGGATCAACCGATCGCAGCTGAGCACAAGCCCTTTAACGGGGCCGTGTTTCGTCACGGCATCTTTGGCATACCGGGCACAAGAGGGCACATGGCTGCACCGTTTGCTGTCGGTGGTTGAAATCAATGATTTAAAAAGCGAAAAAAGAAGGGGATTATCAGAGGTTTCGGCGCCAACACCTCCCGGTAAAAGCAGCCCCGAAAAAAGAAAAAGGCCCATCAGCAGGTGCCCTACCCTTCCTGCCCGGGGCTTGTCAGTGCCCTTAGTCATGACTCACCCGCAGCACCTCTTCAATGGTCGTTAGCCCGTGCAACGCCTTGTCAATTCCATCATCCCGCAGCGTGGCCATCCCCTGATGCACCGCCTCCCCTTTAATCAGGTTGGCATCGGAGGTTTTCACCATCACCCCTTTGAGATGTTCATCCACTTCCATGATTTCAAAAATGGCCATCCGGCCTTTGTAACCGGTCTGAAAACAAGCCTCGCACCCCACGGCCCGGTAAAAATTCCCTCCATGGGAGCGCTCGGCATTAATCCCTGCGCGACGCAGCAGATCCGGGTCGGGATGATAGGGCTCCTTGCATTGGGGACAGAGCTTACGCACCAGGCGTTGGGCGATGACCGCCTTGATGGCGGATGAAAGGAGAAAGGGTTCGATGCCAATATCCACCAGACGGGTCACGGCGCTGGCCGAGTCGTTGGTGTGAAGAGTCGAAAAAACCAGGTGACCGGTAAGGGCCGATTGAACGGCAATCTCCGCGGTTTCTCTGTCCCTGATCTCTCCGACCAGGATCACATCCGGGTCCTGCCTGACAATGGAGCGAAGCCCCAGGGCAAAGGTCAGGTCAATCTTTCGATTCACCTGAATCTGGCCGATGCCCTTAAGCTGATACTCCACGGGATCTTCAATGGTGATGATGTTCTTGTCCGGTGAATTGATGGCAGAGATAATGGCGTAAAGGCTGGTGGTCTTTCCGCTGCCCGTGGGGCCGGTGACCAGAATAATGCCGTTGGGATTCTGGATCAAACGGCCGATGGTGGCGTAGGTGGAGTCACTCATGCCGAACTCGGACAGGGTGAGGAGCGAACCCGATTTATTTAAAAGTCGCATGACCACGCGCTCACCATGGGTGGTGGGCACGGTGGAGACTCGGATATCCACATCGTGCTCTCCAATCCGGACATCAATGCGCCCGTCCTGGGGAAGCCTTTTTTCTGCAATATTGAGTTTGGCCATCACCTTGATACGGGAAACCAGGGCCGTCTGAATCCAGCGGGGCGGGGTTAACAGGTCGTAGAGGATCCCGTCCACACGGTACCTGATTTTAAAGCTGTCCTGATAGGGTTCAATGTGGATATCACTGGCCCGCGCTTTGATGGACTGGGAGATGATATGGTTCACCAACCGGATAAGTTGCGAATCACTGGTATCATCCAGGAGATCGGCGGTCTCCTCCATATCGGCCAGAATATCGCTGCCGCTCTCCTCCATGTCCTGAACCAGATCCTGGGCCGATCCCCGGCTCATGTCATAAAAGGTGTTGATGGCCGAAAGGATCCGGCTGCGCGGAGCGATCACCTTGGCCAGGGGGCCACAGGAGAGGCGACGGGCCAGATCATCCGCGGCCTGAAGGGCACAGGGATCGTTCACGGCCAGTCGCACCGGGCCATTCCCATCTTCAGGAATCAAGGGCACCATGTAATGTTTTTTCAAAAACTGAATGGGAATAAACTCTGTAAACTCACCCTTCATCCCAGTGATATCCACGGTGTCCACGAGTTCCATGGCATAGACTTCGGCAAGGACGGTCAAAAACTTGGACTCGCTCAACACCCGCCGTTTCAGAAGCGCCTCACCATAATGAATCCCCTGGGATTCAGCGTAGACAAGGACCTCTTCCAGCAAGGCCTCATCGAGGCCAAACTTTTCATGAATCAGGGTCGCCAGAAGGTTCCGGAACGGGGTCTCCGGTGCGATGGGCATCATCACTCGTCCCCCTCGGTACCCGCAGAGTCCATCGATGCCGGGATATCGGCGGGAACCTCTGCGCCCTCCACCTCAACCTCCGGCCCCTCGCCGCCATGATCTGCATCCAGGGTAATGACGGTATCCACAGACGAAACGGGTACCGGCACATCTTTCGCCGCGGGCTCCTCAGCTTCGACCTCAAAGGCCTCTGCCTCGTCCTCGGAGGCCTCGTCCTCTGAGGCCTCGTCCTCTGAAATTACGGACCGGTGCGCTTTCTCTTGGAGCGCCTTTTCTTCCTCCTCGTTGTAGAGCTTGATATGTCCCTCACGCAGGTGGTCGATGCGTTCCCGTTTGTCCACCATGACATTCTCGGCGTCCGCCCGGCTGCTCACCACCCGGGGGGTGAGAAAGATGTAGAGATTGGTTCGGTCTTCCGTATTGGATAAAGAGGAAAAAAGATACCGAATCACCGGAATGTCCCCGAGACAAGGCACTTTGTATTCCGTGGTGTTCAGGCTCTTGTCTATAAGCCCGCCGATGACAATGGTGCTCTTGTCCTCCACCACCACGGTGGTGTCCACCTTGCGCTGCAGGGTGGTGGGTTCCGAGGTGAGGTCCCCAAACACCCGGCTGGTCTCCTGAAAAATCTTCAGGCGCACCCGCCTGTCTTCACTCACCTGGGGGGTAATCTTCAGGGTAATACCCACGTCCTTGTATTCATACTGGTTGTAGGTGCTGTCCCCACTGCTGGACTTGGTGAGATAGGGAATTTTCGAGCCCACCACGATACTCGCCTCTTCGTTGTCCAGGGTCAACACCTGGGGGGTGGAGAGGATCTGAACGTTGGAGTCCTTGTTGTAAGCGTTGATCAGGGCTCCCAGCGAGGGAAATTTCACCCCACCGATATCGATGGCCTCGGAAAAGACCCCGAGGGAAAAACCACTGGGAAGAGCTCCTGAAGCGGCACTGCCCAAGGCAGCAAAGGGTTTATCGCTGCCTGAAAATCCCCCGCCGAAGGCCGAATCCCGCCCCCCGATGGTCGTATCATCCCCGACGGTCCATTCCACGCCCATGGCGAAGCCAGCCTCAACCTTCACTTCCATGATGAGGCACTCGATATAAACCATCTTACGGGGAATATCGAGTTTTTTAATGATCTCTTCAAGGATGATATAATCGCTCTTTTCCGCCATAATGATCAGGCTGTTGGTGGCCTTATCGGCGATAATGTTCACCCTCTCAGAAGCAATGGCTGCCTTTTTCCCCTTATCCGCCGCCTGTTTTTTACTGGAGAGGTTCTGGAGCACCTTGGCCATGTCTTCGGCTATGGCATTTTCCAGGTACACCACATGAATACGCTCCTTGCCCCGAGGGACTTCACGGTCCAGCATCTTCACGAGTTTGATAATCTTTTCGGTGGTTCCCTTTCCCGCCAGGATGATAATGGTGTTGGTCCGTTCATCCGCCACAAAGGTCGCCTTGTCGGCGCTCTTGGTCTTCTTGGAGGTGCCCTTGAACACACTGGTCAGCAGGCTGGTGAGTTTCCCGGCGTCGGCATACTCCAGGGGAAGAATCGAAATTTCCTGCCCCACCCCGGTCACATCCACGCTGTCCACGATCTTCATGAGTCGATTGATGTTGGAGGCCAGATCCGTAATGATCAGGGTGTTGGTCGGCTTATACGCCAGGATCGAGCTGTTGCGGGAGATCAAGGGAGCAAAGAGCTTTTTCAACTCCGAGGGGTCGGCGTACCGTAACGGAACCAGCTGAGTGACGATGTTATCGGAATAATCCACGGCCTCCGACTTCAACCGCGTGGCCACGCTCTTCTTCTGGGCCTCACGCGCCGGGACAATCTTTACCAGGGTTCCGGACGGGACGGCGGAGAAGCCATAAACATCCAGCACCGATTCAAACACATGGTATGCCTCTTCCACGCTGATCTGCCCCGGAGAGATGATGGTCACCTTGCCCGAGACCTTGCGATCAATAATGAAGTTCTTCCCTGTCATCTCACTGACATATTTGATCAGGACCCGAATATCCACATCGTTAAAATCAATGGAAACGGTCTCCCCTGCCGGGACCAGGGGCTCCTGTGCGTCCACGTGCACCACCGGAAGCCACGCGAAAAGAACTCCTGCCACTGCACACGCCGCAAATCGTCTCATTGCCGTTTTCATACTCATCTTTATTCGGTCCTTTAGATTCCGCTATTCAATGGTGTATTCAATGGTCTGAATCTGACCCATCCGCTTGATATCCAGCTGAATCTCACTGGACGATTTCAGAGTGCCGTAAAGAGACATGGCATCATCCACCGATTCTATTTTCTGTCCGTCCACGCCGATAATGATGTCCCCGTTCCGGATCCCCATCTTGCGAAAAATGGAGTCGCTCTTGATCCCGCTGACCGCCATCCCTTCCGGCTGCCCATTGCGAAAGTGGGGTTTTATTCTGACGTCCTTCATCAGGGTGTTGATGTTCATCATCGCATCGTTGACGGTGTCTCGTTTCAAATTCACCTTTTTCTTGATGGAGTTCGTCGAGGGACTCCGGCTTCTCGATCTTGATGACGTCCTGCGGGAGCCCGACGCGGTGGCTTTCTCTTTTTCCATCATCAACACCTCGTCCTGGCCTTTATAACGCATCACCACGCGGTCCCTCAACACAAGCTTAATCACAGCCTCCTGAACCGTGTCCCCCACCTTGTAAAGATCCTGTTTCCGGGTCACCTCATCCTCGATAATGGCCCGGGTCACCGTCTCCCCGCCCCCGGACACCGTGCCCCAGAGCTTTAAACGCAACCGTGTCTCGGCGAGGCTCTCCACGTCAATGGTCTCTTCGACCTTTGCCACCTCTTTGCCGGGCACGGCCAGGTCGAAGAGATTCCGGGTCATCAGGACATCGTATTGGGACAGGGTCGTCTGTGCCAGAGGCCTCCCGTTCCCCGTAACGGCCACAGCTCCTGAGCCACTTCGCTTTTCGGGCAAACCAATCTTCAAGGTCACCCCCTGATAAAAAAGGCTCACGGCAAGGGCCGAGATCACCGTCAAGAGGAAAAGATGCAGTGCTGTAAAAACTCTGTCCGTCATAAGATCAACCTTATTTAAAAGAGACCTTGGGATGTTCCAGGGTCCCGCTGATACGAAGGGGAATACGCCCCCGCTTTAGCAGTTTTGGATCCGCAAGCATCGCCAGGGGAATCCGATCCGTGAGGTCTTTGACAAAACCGGGATCCGGATTCACGGTACCACGGATATCAATGCGGCTCGATTCAATCCGGTTCAAAAGGGTGAGGGTCCCACTCAACTCTGCGTCCACCTCCGTGCCCTCCACATGGACCCGGCTGAAGGCCAGGCGACGCCCCACCACTTCGACATCGACAGCAATGGACGCGAACTCCAGTTTTTTAACGGGAATAATGGGATCTTTAAACCCCACCGTCACATCAAAGAGACTGAGACGCCCCGTCCCTTCCACCTTCTTCTTTTCACGAGACAAATCCAGGGAACCGTCTCCACGCCCGGAGAGCGATATCTCAAGCGGCATACTCCCTTTAATAAAAGGCATCAGGGTGGAGAGATCTACATCCGCCACCCTTCCTTTGAGATGCTGCCACTGGCGCCCCTCATACTGGAACCGCCCATCCACCTCGGCCTCTCCACCCAAAAGGGAGGCCTGCATTTCCGCTCCGGGCGTTGCGGAAAACAAGGTCAGCCAGGATGGCGTCAGTCGAATATCCCGGAGCGTCAGCGGCGGAAGCTCCGCCACCTTAAAAGCCAGCCCCTTGACCGTCAACCCCAGAGGCAGGGCCGGCGTCACCTCCTCCACATTCAGAGAACCCGCCCCGAATTCACGGTCGACATGGGACTCAATCCATACCTCGGCGAACTCACCCGGGAAAAGGACCCTGAGAAAAAAAAAGAGGGATATCACGATCCAAAAGGTATAAAGAAGACGTTTTTTCATCAAAATTCCACTTGTTATAGGGTCACGGTTTCTATCGAAATCACCGCTGTCAGCAGTTGGTTCTTCTCAATACGCATCAGGGAAATGCCCCGGACACGAACCAGATCTCCTGTGGTCTCGACGCGATAAAGAAACGCCGTTAATTCCGCCATGGCAAGGTCCACCACTTTCATCTCCACAACGGAAAGGCTCACCTTCCCGTCTCTGCTCTTGACCGATGAGGGCTTCATGTAACTCACCTGGGAACGAATCCCCGAAACACCGGCCATTTCATCAAGAAAGGCATAAAGCGTCTCTCCGGGTTTCAAGGCCGTTGACGACGTCACAGCGGTCCCTTTGAGCCTGCGATACTCCTGGGACAGGCTCTCCATCTTCTGAAGTTCGACTTTCCTGACCGCAAGGAGACGACGTTCCATGGACGCATCGCCAAAAGCCGACTGGACAAGCGCCCGCCCGCCTATGAGAAGGGCAAGAATCAAGGCCAGGGCCACGGCCCCCTTTTCCCGGCTGCTCAATCGTTCAAACCAATCCATCATGAGGCCTCCTCACCCGAAAGGGCTATGACCACCTTAAACTGAAACAGGTCCCCCCCGCTCTCCTTACTGGAGGAGGCGATGGTCACCCCAGTAAACAAAACACTCTTTTCCAGGGCACCCTTCAGGGTATCGATGGCTCCAAAATCTTCGGCAAGCCCGGAGACCGTCAGCTTCCCCTTGGCGAGGGTCATCCGGGTCAGGCTCACTTTAAGGTCACTGGGCACATGGGTAGAGATCGCCTTCAAAATATCAATCACCCGCACCCGGACGGCCCCCTGCCCGGCATAAATCGCCTCCTCTTTTGCCACACGCACGCGCCCCTCTATGGATCGCAAAAGCAGGCCCGCGCCCGGAGCACGTTTTTCATCGGACAAGGTAGCAAGATACACACCGGCCATCTTTTTTTCCACGGCCACGAGCTGCTGGTGTGTCGCCTCAACGCCTATCACAGCCCGAGCCACCAAAAGCAAGAGCAAGACCAAAACAAGCCCCCCCGTGGAGAAAACCCGTTTTTTGTGCTTGCCGATGAACTCTATCGGTGCAAAGCCCTGCCGCCAGAAAACAGGATATTTCCAGCCGCAAAGAGCCGAACAGGCCACGGCAAGCGCTTCATTGTAAGGCCCGTCCTCCCATTGAGGCTTGACCTCCTCTTCCAGCACCGCGCCGGTGGCGGAAAGAAGACGCGCCCCTTCAACGGGCACTGTGCCCAGGGGCGTTTTCAAAGTTTCTGGAAAATCATCCCAGCCCGAAACCAGAATTTTTTCCGGCCTCGTCCAACGCCCTTCTCCTTCGGCAAGGGCCACCAGGGTCTGCCACACCTCACGGGTCATGGTTTCAACCCCATCGCCCGCCGGTAGCTCCAGGACTCTTAAAAACACCAATTTCCGGTCACAAACCACGGCAAGGGTGCAGGTCCGGTTCACACGCCTTAAGGTCAAAAAAAAGGCATCTTCATTGCGGGCAAGAGTCAAAGCGGAAGCAACCGCAGACGGAGCCAGGACCATCGGCTCCATGCCGACCGCCTTAAGCTGAAGTCGTCGTTTCTCAAGCCCCTTTTCTTCACCGATGAGTGCTATAATTTCTGAATCCCCATCCCCGGCCGCTCGGCTCTCCCAGATAATGCGAAGCCCCTCAAGGGGCACCGGTAACGTGGGCTCCAGCTCAAAGGGCAGCGCCTTATCAATGGTTTTCGAGTCCCGAAAGGGAAGGTGGGCACGTCGGGCCCACATCTCCGCGGCAGGAAGAACAACGGCGACTTTCTCCCCCGGGTCGGTCAGGGCACGGCCCAGGGCAGCCAAAAGTTCCGAGTCATCGGCTGAGGCACCCGTATCGGAGGAGAGCGCCCCACGGGACACCCGTCGGCAAGCCGTCACCCGCAATGCGCCGGACTGCCGTTCCACCGTCACGGCGGCAGCCCCTTCCTCAGTGATCTCTATTCCCGTCAGTTTCACGCGTAGCCAATCCTTTTATGATTCACGTCAACCTCGCAAAAAGGCGACCGACCCTCATTGCCAGGCGACAGCCTGGTTGAAAGGCCATTTATGTTCCCGTCTCCTGCCAGGAGAGAACAGTCAGCTTTTCTCCATCCCGCCTCACTACGGCATGGATCTCCACGTACCTGCCGTCATCGACGGCCCTCGACATAATAGCAAACACCGTGGAATCGGTCCGAAGCATCTTTTTATTGATCCCATGGTTCTCGCAGCCTGGGCAGGTGTTGTACCACTCCCCGTCCAGGGGATGTAAAAAGCCTTCTTCCCCTTTATCGAAACGGTATTCTACCATCGATGTGGCGGCCATCTCCTTGTCCATATCTGACAAGGTATCGGGCATCAATGCAAAAAGGACCGGCAGCTCTGCGGTGTTGATATTGACCTTGCCCGGGTAGGTAAACCGCCGGACCGTCTCACCATCATCTTTGGCCTGGGCCGACTCCGCCCCGTAGACAGTCAGGAGATCGCACAGGCGATATCCCGCCTCTTCCCGGGTTAAAAGCTCTTCATCAATGCCTTTTATCCGCGCCATCTCGTAGAGATGCCGCAACGGCCCGTTGCCACAAGGATAAGGCGTCTCCAGGTTGAGGTAATAATCATCCTCGGCACCGGACAACCCTGTGGATGCGTCGCCATCCCCGTAATCGAGCCAGTCCTTCATGGCATTAATGATCCCGACGTTCTCACCCAGGCTCTCTATATCATCGTTGCTCTTGTTGACGAGGTCGAAAAAATTATCCCACAACGCTTTCTGATCAGGATTAAACTGCTTGCCGTCCGGATACTGCACCAGGGCATTCACCTGCACCTTGCCCAGCTCATCGGTAAGGGTCAGATCAAGCTTCCCCCTCTCAAAGGTGAGAGAGGAGATAAATGTGCCTAAGGCCTCTTCATCGGCCCATGTCTCCTGCACGGTGTCGGTGCCCCCCTCCTTACCGTCCGCAGCAAGAAAAGCCATGCCCACGTGAACACCGGAAACCGCCGTGGCCCGAAGCTCGGAAACGATGAAGGCTGAACTCGCCGTTGCCAGCTCCCGCCTCGCGTGCCGACTGGCTTCGAAAACCAGGACAAAAAGAGCCAGCATCATGGACAAGGTGGCCAGGAGAACCACCCCGCGTTCATTGGAAAAGCCCCCGTCCCTATCCATCAAGGGCCCCCTTTCGTCGGCTGCGAAGGAGGAAAAAGGTCTCCAGAACATGACCGCCCTCCCCTCGAGAGAGCCTCACCTTGAGACCCATGGGGGTCGACCGGTCAAAGGTATCGCTTTCAGAATCCCAGGTCTCCTGCTCCTGCCCCTCGGCATCAATACAGACCACCGAAAACGCCTTCACCTTTGTCATCATCACCGGATGCCCGTCAGCCCGCTCAAAGGAATCATGAAAAAAAAGGCGGTCCGACCGATGAAGCTGAAGCGCCCCATCGTCTTCCGTCACAAAATAGATAATTTCTGCAATGCCGCTTAGCGAACTTCCGCCAAAGGGGAGGTGATTCAAGGAGGTAAAACGTAGAAGACTCATCTCCTCCCCCCCCACCATCTCCCGGTCCAGGGTAAAGCGATAAGGGGACGCCTCATCCATGGAATCCGCCTCACTGTAGAGAGGGGATTGATCCACATAAAGGGCTTCAAGATCAAGGCCAATCCATCGGGCGGCCTCCCCCACGGCGAGATTGTCATCGCCACTCTCTTCAAGCATTTTTGCCCCCGTGGAGAGTTGCCTGAAGGCCGTCCCCAGGGTAGCCATCACAAGTCCCATGATGGTAACGGCCACGAGCACCTCCATGAGAGTAAAGCCCTGGTCTCGCTTGACAGGGGTCATGGGGCCTCCGTCACAAAGAGATAATGGGTCACCCCGTACCGGCGTTTTCCGCCATCGCGAAAGACCTCCAATCGCACTCTTGTCAACCGTTTGACCACCGTTTCGAACTCTTCATTCTCGAGTTTTGACGGCACCAGACTCCATCGCCAACCAGGGTACTCCGACCCAAAGTCTCCTTCATCCTGGGAGAGTTCCGAAGGGTCCTGGCCCCACGCGCTCTCCTTGAGCGTTGCGAGAAAAGAGGCCTTTTGCATGAACCGCGCCTCTTCTGAGGCAGAAAGGGATTGAAGAAAGAGGCTGTAGATGGCAAAAAAACCGATGGTAAGAATGGAAACGGAGATCATCACCTCAAGAAGGGTAAAGCCCCGGTTACGTTTCATTGCCTGATGCTTGTCAGAAACCGCCGTCATGGTCCTCCAGAATCTCCACCCGGGAAAGAAAGGGCTCAATCATAAGCCGCATCGTCTGGTCATCTCGTACCAGAAGAATTTCAGCACCGTCGGAGTACCCCCTGGGATAGAACCGCAGCATGGCCTCCGAAGAGGCATCTTTTTCCGCCGATAAATAACCGGGCAAGGCCACCGCCATATCCTGGGGCAACGAGAACCCACTTTTCCGTGCCTCTGCCAACGCTTTTTTATCCATGGAGGCGTCGGCCACCCAAAGCTCTCCGGCATCCGTGGCGATATAGAGACGATACTCTTTTTGATCTGTCAACGCGCGCTGCTTCAAATCCTGAACGGTTGCGGCAATCAGACGTGCCACCTTCTTGGAGGGGTCGGTGAAAATATACGATTCGAGACTGGGAAGGGAGAAAAAAAAGAGAAGAGACAAGATGGTCATCACCACCACCAACTCCAGGAAGGTAAACCCGGACTCTCCCCGGTGCCGGGTGGCACACGGCACCGCGCCTTCCCTTCCATTGGGTCTTAACTTTTGGCATCTGGAATAAAAATTGACGTGAAACACCCTTTTCCATCCCCATCGACGCATGGCGCGCCCCTATGGTTGGTTATTCGATGTCCCAGTTGTTGATATCTTTGGCGGTTCCTTCACCGCCGGGAATGCCATCGGATCCGTTAGAGGAAAGATCGACATCTCCATTGGAACCGGGGGAAACATAAATATAATCATTGCCCCAGGGATCTTTGGAAATTTTTCGTTTGGTGAGATAACCGCCCTCATTCCATTTGGTCGTATTTCCGGATTCAGGTTTCTCCACCAGCGCCGTCAGCCCCTGTTCCGTGGTAGGGTAAGAGCCAATATCCAGCTTATACATATCCAGAGCCGTTTCTATACTGCGAATATCGGCCTGGGCCTTAACAATTTTAGCGTCATCGGTTTTGCCAATGATCCTGGGCGCCACGTAGGTGGCAAGAAGCCCGAGAATAAAAATCACCACGATCATTTCAATCAAGGTAAATCCGTCTTCGGAAGAAGTCGTAGAAACAAGGGGTTGCATCATCATGCCTCTCATCCGGTCAGCGCCAAACCGCGCATCGTATTTTTTAAACAGGAATCAATATAAAAACAGGGTAAGCCCGCGAAAATCCTAATGCTTGACCCGTTTATTTCGTTCGTCCCCTGGATGGGGACAATCAGCAAAGCAATGTATCTCGGGTGCGTCATAAAGCGACCATTGGGCGGTTTACAAAATCATTCATGAAAACAAAGGTGTCTGTGCATTGAGGCCGCAGAAGACCAGACATGCAAAACATCTTTCTATAAGTATAAGAATTCTCCCCAAACTTCAAGAAGAATGCCAACGCCAGCCCTTTCCAGACGCCACCCCACATCAAACAGAAAATAATGACCGATGAAAAGAGATAGACCCTCCACGCCTTACCACCGCCACAGCGTCAAACCCACAAGACCCGGCGTCGGTATCCTGACGTCACCGGTATTATTTGCCCACACACAAACCAAACGGACGATGAAAGAGCTCGCTTATTTCTAAAGACATCCCTTTGTTATCTCATCGCTTTCTTCCCAATCATCCACAGCATCGATTCAAAGTGCCCACGTTGGCATCCCATTTGCATTCTTACTGTCCCAAGCACAAACCAAGGAGACACCCAATGCTGTTTGAGATGACACGTTCCGCACAGGCGGGCTTAAGAAAAGAGAGACAACACGAACTGATTTCGAACCACCTGGCCAACGCCAACACCACGGGGTTCAAAAAAGACATCCTCTCTTTTGACCGGGCCTTAAACCCCATCCTGACCACCGATTACAGCCAGGGCAACCTTATTGAAACAGGCAACCCTCTGGATCTGTCCATCGAAGGGGAAGGCTTTTTCAAGGTCAACACCCCTTCTGGGACACGATACACCCGGGACGGAAACTTTACCGTGGACGCCATCGGACGCATGGTCACCCAGGACGGATTCCCTGTCATGGGAAAAAACGGCCCCGTGACCCTCACCGGAGACGATATTTTCTTCGGTGAAAAAGGAGAGGTGATTATGGACTCTCTCGTCTTCGACAGCCTGGACATGGTCACCATGACCGATCTGCGCGCCCTGAATAAAGAGGGAAGCAACCTGTTCTCCCTGAACGCCGACCAAGGCCGTGAAATACCTGCCACAGAGGCGAAACTCCGGCAGGGAAGCCTGGAAGGGGCCAACATTACCGCTGTGACCGAGATGACCCACCTCATCGACGCCCAGCGAATGTACGAATCATCCGGAAAGGTCATGCGAACCAGCGATGAGACCGATGCACGGGCCAACCAGATGGGGCGTCCGGCGTAAAGAAATGAATACGGGCATTAAGGGCATTAACCAAAGACCACGCACACTTTAACAGGGAGCAGACATCATGATGAGAGGACTCTGGACAGCAGCATCAGGCATGGGCGCCCAGCAGATGAACATCGACACCGTCTCCAACAACCTGGCCAACGCCAACACCACGGGCTTTAAAAAAAGCCGGGCCAACTTTCAGGACCTCATGTACCAGACCCAGCTTATCGCAGGGGCTCCCACCCCATCAGGCGGGCAGGTCCCCACGGGCATTCAGGTCGGCATGGGGGTCAAACCCTCCAGCGTCCAGAAAGTGTTTACCCAAGGGGACTACGTCCATACCGGCAATGATCTGGACATGGCCATTGAAGGCGACGGTTTCTTTAAAGTCCTTCACGGCGAGCAGGAAGTCTTTACCCGTGCCGGCAACTTCACCCTGGACAGTGAAGGCTTCATCACCAGCCCCGCAGGGGACCGTCTTCAGCCTGAGATCTCCATTCCGTCCGACACGGTTCTGGTCACCGCCACCTCAGACGGCACCCTCACCGCCCACGGCCAGGGCGACACCGTCCTCCTGACCGCCCAGGTCCCCCTCTACAATTTTGCCAACCCCGCCGGCCTCTTCGCCATGGGTGGCAACCTGCTGCGCCCCACCGAAGGCTCCGGTGAAGCCATTGAAGGGATCGCAGGAGCCGACGGCTTCGGCTCCCTCACCAACCAGTCTCTGGAGATGTCCAACGTGAACATCGTGGACGAAATGGTGGCGATGATCGTGGGCCAGCGCGCCTACGAAGCGAACTCCAAGGCTCTGCAGACCGGTGACCGCATGATGGAAACCGCCAACAACCTCAAGCGGTAAGGACCGGGTGTGATCTTGAACAACGCTCCCTATAAATTCTCCATCACCGGAAGCCGCCCCATGCCCGGGTGCCTCTGGATGGTGATCCTCCTCTGGCTTCTGCCCGGGATCCTGCATGCGGAAAATGCCCCCGCCATGCGCCCCCGGGTAGAGGTAACGCGTGCCACCGTCCGAGTCGCCGATCTCTTCTCATGCCCGCTTCCCGTCGCCCTCAGACCCCACGCCGACACCCCCGTGATGAATGCCCCCCTGCCCGGCAAAGAGCGTTTCGTCCCCGGTGCCTTTCTTGTCCGCAAGCTCTCCCTGCTTGCAGGCGTAAACGCCCTGACGATCAACACACCCCATCGAATCTGTGTGTTCCGCAAAGGACAGACCCTGACCGACAAACACCTGGTCCCTTTTCTCGAATCCCTGGCCAGGGCCACATGGAAAGAGCCCGTATCCATTACCGGGTTTCGCGTCACAGGACGACGCACCCTTCCCTTAGGGACCCTGTCCTTTACCCCCGATAAAAAAAGAGCCCGTATCCGCAAAAACCGCGTAGAACTCCCGGTTGCCGTCTTCGTAAACGGCAAGACCATGGGGCGGATCACCCTCAGCGGAAAAGCCAGCGTCCTTAAAAACGTGGTGATCACCCACACCGCCCTCCGCCAGGGAGAAAAGCTCACATCAGCCCACATCACCCTGGCCTTACGCCCGGTGCCCCCCTCTGACCATGACATCCTCACCGACCCGATCCAGGCCATCGGACGCATGGCGACCCGCCCCATCGGCTCCGGCACCCTGCTCACCACGACGTTGGTCAAAGCCTCGCCTCTGGTGCAACGGGGAGATGGCGTCCGCATCCGGTACACCTTAGGAGGGCTCCTCATCACCGCCACCGGCATCGCCCGAGAAACCGGCGGCAGAGGGGATTTTATCAAGGTAAAAAACAGCCGCTCAGGAAAAATTATCCCTTGCCGCATCACCGGCGCATGCCGCGTGGAACCTTTTTTATGATGGCATCATCTTTTGACCCAAAAAAAAGACCAAAGAGAGTCATGAAGAGACACCTGATTACACAGTCCATCGCCCTGATCGTTCTCCTGCTCCTGGGCCTGCCCCTTTCGTCAACCGCGGAGCGCCTGAAGGATATTACCTCCATTCAGGGAGCCACGCCCCTGCAGCTGACCGGCTACGGCATCGTGGTGGGACTTGCCGGTACCGGAGACAAAAAAGGCGCCGATTTTACCCAGGACTCCCTGGCCAACATGATGACCCGCATGGGGGTCAAGGTGGACAAAGGCTCCCTGAAACTGAGCAACGCCGCCGCTGTCATAGTCACCGCCTCTCTTCCCCCCTTTGCCAGAAAGGGAGCACGACTCGACATCACCATCTCCTCCATCGGTAACGCCAAGAGTCTGGCAGGCGGAACCCTGCTCCTCACCCCCTTGCGCAGCATCGACGGTGAGCCCAGGGCCCTGGCCCAGGGCGCCCTGGCCATCGGGGGTGCCGGAGACGCAAAAGCCAAGAAAAACCACCTTCTGGTCGGTCGCATCGCCAATGGCGCCAATGTGGAACGAGAGCTCAACACCGGTTTTTCCCATAAGCACCGCATGATCTTAAACCTCAACAATCCGGACTTCACCACCTCCAGCCGGATCGCCCTGAAGATCAACGACACCTTCGGGAAAAAAACCGCCCGCACCCTGGACTCAGGAGCCGTGCAGCTCTCCATGCCGGCCTACATGCAAGGCCGGGTCACCGAGTTCATCGCCAAGATAGAAAATCTCACCGTCACCCCGGACACCCCGGCCCGCATCGTGGTCAACGAAAAGACCGGCACCGTCATCATCGGTGAAAACGTCCGCATCGGCACCGTGGCGGTGGCCCATGGCAACCTCACCCTCACCGTGACGGAGACAAAAAATGTCTCCCAGCCCAATGCCCTTGCCCCAGGTCAAACCGTCGTCACCAAAGAAAAAAGCACCGACCTCACCGAAGAAGAGGCCAAGGTGATGCTCATGCCCCAGGGGACCACCATCCAGGAGTTGGTCAATGCCTTGAACGCCATCGGCGTCAGCCCCCGAGACATGATCAGTATCTTTCAAAGCATCAAGGCCGCCGGAGCTCTCCAGGCAGAACTCGTGGTCATATAAAGGAAAGCACATGCTGATAAAACCCGCTGCGGCAGCCGCCGTCCACAAACCGGACACCCCCTCCACCGACCCGGAAAAGAAAAAGCTCAAAGAAGCATGCCGGAACTTTGAGGCGATCTTCGTCACCCAGATGCTTAAAGAGATGCGACCTGAAGGCGATGACCCCATCTTCGGGGGAAGCCATGCACGCAAAATCTACGAGTCCATGATGGACGAACAGATGGCCGAGCACCTCACCCAGCAACGAAGCCCCCTGGGCGTCGGGGACCTCCTCTACCGGCGACTGGCGGAGAGGCTGGATGCCACGACCGCGAAAGACGCAAAAACTGGCACAGAAGATGCAAAGATAAAGTGAGAAGACAATAATAAGGCAACCGCTGGGAAAGAATTTCCCAGCCGACAGTTCGACAGGACGGTAACCAACGTTCAATGACCCCTTAGCGTCCGGTCATCATCATTGAGTCATGGGAACGCTTATGGCATCGCAATCCATCATTGACCTGCTTGAAAAAAAAGAGGCCCTCTACACCGAGCTTCTCACCCTTGTGGAAGAGGAGAGCCGCAGTCTCTCCTCCATCGTCCTGGAGCGCCTCTGGGCCTTCACGGAAGAGAAAAGCCGCCTCTCCATGGAGATCGAATCCCTTCGAGACGAGATCCTTCAGATCGCTTCGGCCCGCCTCAACCTGAAAGCGGGGATCGCCCCCCTGCACCTTCGCGAGCTGCCCCGAATTTTCCCCGAAGACGAGGCCCGGATCGCCCGGTCCGTGGAGACCCTTATCTTCATGAAAGGAAAAATCAGAAAAATTGCCGAGTCCAGCGTCTCCTTTGTGCAAAACTATCTGGAGACCGTTGAAGAGATCATCCAGATGTTCACCGCCTCCTCGTCTTCCACCAAAATTTACGGCATGGATCGCCACCTGATGGAGCCCGGCGGCTCTGTCTTCATTCGTGGGGAGGCGTAACCATGGGTTTTCGCCTCACCATGGACATCGCCAAGGGAGCCCTGGCCACGGCTGGCCGAGGCATGTCCGTCAACGGCCACAACATCGCCAACGTGGACACCCCCGGATTCAGCCGTCAAAGCGAGACCATCACCTCCAACCGGCCCCACACCATCGGCAGCCTCCAGCTCGGGTCCGGAGCCTCCATGGATTCCGTCAACCGGCATGTAGACCAGCGCCTGGAAGAACGTCTCATTGACCAGAAATCCAAATTTGCCACCTATGATGAATCCATTGTCTACATCGACAACCTGGAGTCCCTCTTCAACGTCGACTCCGAGCATCACCTGGGGACCCTCATGAGCGAGTTCTGGCAGGGATGGCACCAGGTGGCCAACCATCCGGACGACCCGTCGGCACGCGCGGTACTCCTGGAATCCGCCCGCAACATGTCCGGCCAGTTCAATTCATTATCAAACGACCTGACGCGCCTGAAAACCAACGTCAGTCAAGACATTGGCGCCGGCGTGAAACGGGTCAACACCCTCATGGACAAAATCGCCAAGCTCAACGTCGCAATCAGTATCACCGAAGCCACCCGGCCCGCCAACGATCAGCGGGACATGCGGGGCCATATCGTCACCGAACTGTCCGAGTTCCTGAACATCAACACAGTGGAGCAACCCAACGGCTACCTCTCCGTCATGACCGGAAACGGCTACCCCCTTGTGGTGGGAGACCGCTCCTACGACCTGACGAGCACTCGCGGCACCGTCGGCTGGCAAACCTCCTCCGGCGGGACCGTGAACATCTCCCGCGCCATCGATCAAGGCAAACTGGGGGGCTGGCTCACCGTCAAAGACGACATCCTCTCGGAAGTCGAGCAGAATCTGGATGCCCTGGCCAAAGAGGTGATGTGGCGCGTCAACCTCGTCCACAGCCAGGGCGTGGGCACCCGCTACCACCAGAGCGCCATCACCTCCGCCGAAACACCCCAGGATGGAAAACTTTACAACCTCCCCTTCGGCAACCGCATCGACTATGAGGGGGGCATGAAAATCTGGACAAAAAAACTCAACAGCTCCGACCCCGCCACCGCCGTGGAGCTGGACACCGGGATATCCACCACCTCCCCCCAAAACTTCAGCGGCAGCGCCATGCCCATGAGCAGCTATCGACTCACCGTGGAGCAGGGCGGCACCGTGGGTCCAGGAACCGACAACCCCATCATGCGCTGGGAACGCCTCAGCGAAGACGGCACCCCCGTGGCCATGGGCCGCTTTGCCGTGACGGGTGAAAACAGCTTTACCACCACCCCGCCCGTGGAAGGCATCGGCTTTAACCTGGGAAAAGGGCGCCTCGTGGCCGGCAACGTCTTTGAGTTCAACACCTCGGAGACCGGTGCCGCCAACCCCATCAAACTAAGGGGCATCCCCGAAGGACGCGCCCGATGCGCCGGGGACAGTTACACCCTCACCGTCATTGAAGGGGCGGGTTCCATCGAAAACGTCACAGAAAAAAATCCCATCATCCTGGAATGGGCCAACAGCACTGGCAGGGGCACCGTACGCATCGAAGACCCCAACCAGACCCAGTTTGACGTGGACGGCATGAGCCTCGCCATCGATCAGGGGACCCTCCTCACCGGAGACAGCTTTGTGGTAAAAACCGGCGACACCGGACAACCCCTGGATCTTGACGGCAAAACAACCGTCGACCAGAAATCCTCCTGGCACTGGACCACCTTCTCCCTGGCCGACCAGTTCAACCGACAGGCCAGCGACGTCGACGTGGCCCTCAAAGCCTTCATCAACCACAACGGCGCCTTTGAACTCCGCCCCGACTTCGGGATGGCCTACGCCTTCTCCGACAGCAGCGCACGCGATGGTGGCGTGGCCGCAGCCCTCGGCCTGAACACTTTTTTCAAAGGCGAGGATGCCGGCACCATGGACATCACCGACCTGGTGGAGGACCCCTCCAACATCGCCGCAGCCCGTGTGCGTGGCGCCGATGCGGACGCCATCAGCAGCAATCTCCAGGTCACCAACCCGGAAATTCGCCCTGTGACCCTCGGCGCGGCAGGGCCTCCTATCCTCTACTTCGAGGAAGATGATGTCCCCAAAGCCATCGCCCTTACCCCGAGAGTGCTCACCTCCCGAGGGGATTTTCACACCCTGGCCAATGATATGGAACAGGCCATGAACGCCACCTCCGGTCACACCAACCCCTACAAGGTGCGCTATGTGGAAAACGAAAACCGCTTCGAGTTTTCTGAAAACGACGGATCCCCCCTGCAGCAGCTCACCCTCCGGTGGGATCGTTCCCCTGGACTGGCCGAACTCACGGGCTTTCGTCCCGAGCCGGAAACCTTTGTGCCCGCCGCCGGTGACTACGGCAAGATCAACAACGACAACGCCCTGATCATGGCGGACATGCAGCACATGGAAAAAGAGATGTCCCACTACGCCTACACTCGCGAACGGGGCGCCATGGCAGAGTCCCTCACCACCACGCCCGACGGTTTCTACCGGGACATGCTGGGATCCATCGGTGTTCGGGCCTCCAGTTTCAGAAAAGAAAAAGAGATGGGACAGGTCATGGTGGAAAAACTCTCCGACCTGAGGGAAACCATCTCTGGCGTCTCCGTGGACGAAGAGCTGGTCCGCATGCTGGCCCACCAGCAGGCCTACCAGGCCGCCTCCAAACTCATCACCACCTCCGATGAGATGCTTCAGACGCTGTTAAATATGAGGTAAGAAAGGGGATAGGCTGAAGGCTAAAGGCTAAAGGCGATAGGCTAAGGGCGATAGGCTAAGGGCTAAGGGAAGGGAAGTAAGCGTAAACGGGGTGCCCCATTGGCTCAGGTTTCAGGCACCATTTGCCGATAACAGATGTAATTGATATGTAACCATCAGAGTTCCTGCGCGTGCGCCGGTGCATATGGAAGACGTGCTTCCATCCATCGACCGGGCCATTTTTTGACGAGTGTGATTCATGCGGGTAGCGACCACCAGCCTATACAATCAGTCCAAGGAGAACATCAGCCGGAAAAACCGGAATGTCCTCGACCAGAACTCCCTGATCTCCTCGGGCAAGCGTATCAGAAAGCTCTCGGACGATCCGGTGGACGCGAGTCGCGTGGCGGCTCTGAAGACCAACATGAGCGATCTCTTTCAGCTTCAGCGCAACGTGGCCACAGGCAGCTTGTGGCTGGAAGGAAGTGAGGAGTCCATGGAACGTGTCAAAGACATGGTGGCCAGGGCCAAAGAGCTCTCCATCGCCATGGCCAACGGCATCGCAAACTCCGATGACTTCCAAACCGCAGCCCTTGAGGTGGGCGGCCTCATCAAGGGGGTGCTCGACCAGGCCAACACACGCATGGACGGCCAATACATCTTCTCCGGAAGCCGAAGCGATATCCGGCCCTTTCAGGCCGACAACGAGGACCTCCCCTCCTCCATCGCCTACGAAGGAAACAGCACCCCCTTCCGGGTCAAGATCGGCCCCCAGTCCGACATGATCGTAGGCTTTGCCGGAAAAGAGATCTTCTCATCGAACACAGCCCTCATCGATGAGACCAACAACTACCTCGATTTTACGGAAAAAAGGGCCGGTGCCCTTCCCGGCGAAGAGACCGTCCTGACCGCCAGGGTAGACGGCGGCACCTATTCCCGGCAAGAGCTTGCCCACGCCGTGGAGATGTCCATGGAAAGGGCCTCCGCCGACAAAGGGGAAGGGACCGATTACCGCGTCTCCTGGAATGAAGCCCAGGAAACCTTTACCATCGCCGAAGAAGACGGCCTCGCGCCAGCCAAACTCGACCGTATCTCTGTTCTCTTCCGCACCGGTGAAAACCGTCATAAATCCGTGGGTGCCTTCATGGGGTTTTCCACCGATGACGCCACCACCGAGGCCTCCCGGGAACCCCTGGTGAGTCGCAGAGGGGTTCAATGGGGCATTTTTACCTCGCTGTTCGAATTAAAAGCAGCCCTTGAGAGCAACGACAAAGAAGGGCTCCACCAGTCCATCTCCCGCCTCGGGGTCGATCACAACAAGCTGCTGAGCTCCATCTCCGAAGCCGGGGTACGGGCCAACCGCCTGGACACGCGAGACGACCTGCTGAAGGACCTGGCCCTCAGCCATGACGCCAACCGGTCCAAACTGGAAGACACCGACGTGGTGCGCGCCATCTCCGACCTGCGCCTGAAACAATTCGGCTATGAGTCGGCCCTGGCTTCCACATCACGGCTCCTGAACACGAGTCTTCTCAACTACCTCAAGTAGCACGTAGACAGGAAAAAACTGATGCTCATACTGACAAGAAAAGCGGGCGAAAAAATCCGTATTGGCGACGACATCACCATCCATGTGGTGGATATCGGCAAGGGAAACGTCCGAATCGGGGTCGAAGCCCCCAAAGAGGTGACCATCATGCGCGACGAAGTGGTGGAACGCATCGAAAAAGAGAACCTCATCGCCGCCAACAGGAACCGAAACACCCTGGTTCATGCGGCGTCCATGCTGAAAAATAAAAAAATGCTACCGGGCAAAAAAAACAAGGAGTAACACGTTGATCATCCCTACGCGACAATTTGGCCCCGTTGACATCGATGAAGAGAAAATCGTCTCCATGCCCAAAGGCATGCCCGGATTTCCAGGCAAAGAGCGGTACATCCTCCTCTCCCACGAAGAGATCGACCCCATCCTCACCTTTCAGAGTGTGGAGGACCCCGACCTGGCTTTTGCCCTCATGGACCCCTTTCTCTTCCTGACCGAATACGCCATCGATCTGGACGCCGCCGTGAAAGAGATGAACTGGGCCGTAGAAAAACCCGAGGAGCTCTTCCTCTATACCATCATCAACGCCAGCGGTGACTGCCCCGAAGAGATCACCGCCAACCTCGCCGGTCCCCTGCTCGTCCACACCGGCCTGAATGAAGCCCTGCAGCTGCTTATCCCCGATGAGCGGTACTCCCCCAAACACTCGATTTTTGCGGCGGAAGAAGAAAGGGCGGAAGGCTAAAGGCGGCTAAAAGAAGCCCCAGGTATGCGGTGCGCAAGCGCACCCTACCATCTCCCAAAACCATCCCGTATCACCACCGAATCTGCGAGGGCCGTAGGGTGCGGCTCCCGCACCTTCTACCGCAACGCGAACCGCCAGCCCCTGACCTCAAACATTCATAGTCCCTTGGCGGTTGGCCAACGCCCCGGTTTATCGGCGGTGCGCAAGCGCACCCTACCCTTTTCCATCGGCCGCGAACGAGGCCCTGGGCATTGGTTTGGTTATGTCGCTTCCCTCACAAAAAACAGACTGTTCTCCGTTGAAAGAGCCTCCTCAAACCGATAGCCATTCACATCGAACCCCGTCACATCATCCACACACTCAACCCGGTTCTCGATGACCCACCGCGCCATGGCCCCCCTGGCCCGCTTGGCATGAATGGCCACAGTCTTCAGGGCATCGCCCTTCTTCTCCTTGAACGCCACGTCCACGAAACGCCCCCGTGAGCTCAGCCTCTTTTTATCCACGGCCTTGGCGTACTCCCCCGAGGCGAGGTTCAAAAGCACCCCGTCAGACGCCATGAGCCCCATCAGGTGATCCGTCACCGCCTCCTTCCACCACCTGGAGAGCACCCCGAAGCCGGGCAACAAAAGTCCCATCTCCAGACGATACGGCTCAACGCCCGTCAAAGGCGAAAGCGCCCCGTAAAGCCCGGAGAGAATCCGCAGTCGCCCTACGGCCCAGGCCACGGCCTCCGGAGAAAGGCTCTCCGCATCCAGCCCCTGGTAGGCATCTCCCCGGTAGGCAAAAAGTGCCGGTGTGGTCCCCATGGCCCCAAATGAGAAGCTTCGAAACCTCTCCACCGTCCCTGCGGCAAGGCCATCACTGACCTTCATGAGCGCCCCCATCTCGTCCGTGGAACCCCCCCGCAACACCGCCACCAGCTCCCGGGTCCTCTCCTCGAAGAAAGGACGTTCCATATTTGCTGCCCACACCGGGGCCCCTGCCTCCATCCGCTTGGCCGGGGCGAGGATTGTGATCATCATAAAAATTCTCCTTGAAAAACCTTGCCTCAGGCGGCGAGGGTGGCGAAGCCACGGTAACGAAAACACCTCGAAAGCTGGTTTGCGTCATCATCGGACATGCGACCGTAGGGTGCGGCTCCCGCACCTTCTAACGTAACGCAAACCTCCGGCCTGTTCCCCTGAACCATTTCACCATAACAGGCCACTGCAAGAAAAAGCGATGTTGGATTTTTGTGTGATCAATGGTGCGCACGGCGCACCCTACCCTTTTCCGGTACATCACCGGCACACGACCGTTTTCCCGTCACGATTCGCCAAAATTACCGGTCATATCACCACCCCCGCCCCAATGGGGTGCATAGACCTCACTATTCACATACCGATGAAATGTGGACCAAGGCCAATCCGCAACCCGTTCAACGACACCATGCTTCACCGGGTTAAAATGAATATAATCCATGTGCGTTTCAAAATCCCGTTCATCCCGGATCCGGTGTTCCCAAAACCGTCGCTGCCACAAGGTACCTTCCTGTCGAGCCTTACGGGATTTTGTCGTGAAGCCCTGGCGTGGGAACAAATCGCCACAGCAGATGGTCACATGCCGTTTGATGCGGGACCACCGGCTGCTGAAATCAGCGTCACCCTCGGGCAGGGTCCAGATACAATGAAGATGGTCCGGCAAAAGCACCCATGCTTCGATAGAAAAAGGAGCTACTTCCCGAACACGCTGAATGCTGGTTCGCAATGCAGCCCGTACAGGCTCTTCGCACAGAACGGGCTGTCTGCGGTGAGTTATCACCGTAAAGAAAAACGATGCGCCAGGTGTTGATGCACGACTGTAATTGGACATGCGCGACCTCTTATTTTTATAAAAAAACAAGATATTGATGACGACACAAACAACTTTCCATTGATCCCCTTCTGTGACCCCACCAGGTTCTCGAGACGTAGGGTGCGGCCCCCGCACCTTCTAACGTAACGCAAGCCTCCGGCCTGTTCTCCTGATCCATTTCACCATCACGGGCCACCGTAAGAAAAAGCGGTGTTGGATTTTTGGGAGGTAAACGGTGCGCACGGCGCACCCTACCATTACCCCTACACCTCCGGGTTTCCGAGTGTAGGGTGCGGCTCCCGCACCTTCTAACGTAACGCAAGCCTCTGGCCTTTTCTCCTGAAACATTTCCCCATCACGGGCAACCCCATGAAAAAGCGGTGTTGGGGTTTTGGGAGGTAATCGGTGCGGGAGCCGCACCCTACCATTACCCCGACACCTCCGGTTCCCGAGCGTAGGGTGCGGCCCCCGCACCTTCTAACGTAACGCAAGCCTCCGGCCTTTTCTCCTGATCCATTTCCCCACCACGGGCAACCCCAAGAAAAAGCGGTGTTGGATTTTTGGGCGGTAATCGGTGCGGGAGCCGCACCCTACCATTACCCCGACACCTCCGGTTCCCGCGCGTAGGGTGCGGCTCCCGCACCTTCTAACGTAACGCAAGCC
>NZ_JAQYWB010000048.1 GCF_030145185.1 Desulfoluna sp.
CTTCAAGGGTCATGGTATGCATGATCATATGGCCGTATGAGTGAGAGAGGGGCAGGCCAAGCAGTGTGGTGATGTTGCCCTGGAGGAGGCGTTTGATCCGCCCGAAGGCCCAGCTGTTCTGCATCGCATTGCTGATAATGTTTCGATGGGTGAGCATGCATCCCTTGGGAAGGCCCGTGGTGCCCCCGGTGAAGAGGATCATCTCCAGGTCTTTGTCGGGGTCGAGGGTGAGGCTGGGGGGCGTGCAGGGTGTTTGGCGGGTGAGTTCGGTGAGCCAGTGGGCGCTGCAGGGAAAGTCGGTGACGGGCGGGGCGGGCTCCGGGGCGTCTGAGAAGTCGCCCAAGTGGGTGAGGATCACCTGTTCGAGGGGGGTCGTCTCGGCCAGAGCCCGCGCTTCGGGGCGGCTCTCTTCGATGGCGATGAGAACCCGAGGGCTGCTCTCTTTGAATTTGTGTTTCAGGTGGGCGACCGGCTCCAGTGAGGAGCAGGGGACGTGGACAAGGCCCGCACGGCTGATGGCGTAATCGGCAACCACGAATTGAATCGAGGTGGGGAGCAGCGTGGCCACGCGGTCGCCCTTTTGGAGCCCGAATCGAGTCAGGGCGGTGGCGAGGCGGTAGGCGATATCACGAACTTCCGGGTAGGTGAGTCGAGTGGCTCCCTGGATAAGGCCCTGACTGGGGAACCGGCGGGCGGCCTGGTCAAGGATGTCATACGCCGGTGTCTTGGGATAGGGTTCCAGGGTGGTTGGGATGCCGAGGATGCGATATTCCCTGCTCCAGGGCAGGGCGTTGCCCCTGCGCTTTGTCATGGTTGCCTCCTAAAGGGATGGTGCGAGCCTGAGGGGTCGGAACGGTGTGCTTGGCTGGGGCCGGGGTGGATTGCCATGGGGCGGCGGTCGGGGTATGGGCTTCAGGCCTGCGCGTTTGAGTGGGATGTGGGGGGTGTGACTGGCTTTCGGGTGACGTGTGGGTCTGTCTTGTTAGTTGTAACGGTGCGGAACGTCGTTTGTCAATGGGAAATGTGTTTATATAGGGAACAACAGGAGGTTGGGAAAGAGGGCGCGTGCCAAGCCATGTATTGCGGCTTGGGGCAAATGCGAGGGGGGGCGATTCGTGTCTGTCTGTCGAGGGGGCTATGGCACCGGGGACAGGAGGGGTGCCCCTTGGGGTCTTGCCAGGGGGGCACCTCATCCTGCATGTTGTCCGGGTCTTACTCTTCGCCGAGGTAGGTGTCGATGGCGTGGCTCACTTCATTTAAATGGATAGAGAAGAAGTGGTCTGCGTTTTCGATAATATGGAGTTTGGCTTGCGGGTTCCATACGGGAACCATTCCTTTCACCGTTTCAAAATCAGCAAAGCTGTCCTGGGTTCCGGAGATGACGAGGTTGGGGCCTCTGTCACAAGGTGCTGCCTGAAAATCAAGGAAAGTGACCGGTGGGGCGACCATGACATCGGTGGTGACGGCATGGGCCAGGGAGGCCGACAGGCAGATCCAGGTTCCGAAGGAATAACCGGAGCAGGTGATCTCATCCACCCCTTCGGCTTTGAGATGCTGTGTGGCGGCCAGGAGGTCGGCAATGGCGCCTGCGCCCTCTTCGAATTCGCCGTCACTTTTTCCGGCCCCGCGAAAGTTGAACCGCAAGGTGGCAAACCCGGCCTTCCGGTAACTTTCGGTGATGGCAAGGACCACAGGGTTGTCCATGTCACCGCCGTAGAGGGGGTGAGGGTGGGTGATAACGACCCCGCGTCTGGCGCCGGGGTTTTCGAGCATGCCTTCAAGGGTGATGCCTTCAGACGTGAAGGTGATGCGATGTTCCATGGGGTTCCTCTTGTGGGCGGTGCAGGTCACCGCCCCTGTCATCGGGTCGTAGGGGTAACACTTTATATAGATGCCTTTTCTCAGGTCACCGGATACGACGATAATGGGTCTTTAAGATGCCGAGTGCAGGGCGTTTACGATGCCCTCGCCCAGGGTGCTGATTTGCCATTGGCGCAAGCCGTCGATGGTGTGGAGTTCCTCCACGGTGCCGGGGTTAAGGACGGCAATGGCGGTCATCAGCGCTTTGTTGACAAGGATGGGAGGGTCCAGCGCCAGGCGATCGGCCAGGTCGTCTCGATAGGCTTTGATGGCGTCCAGGCGTTGGGGGATGTCGGGGTTGAAGTTGGGGCGTTTTCCCCTGGGGTATTTGGGCAACTCCTCCTCCGGCAAGGCGACACCTTTTTCGATCGCCTGCAGTACCTGGGTGCCATGGGCGGCGGATTGTCTCGGAGAGAGGGCTCCGCTGGCCTTGAGGTGGCTCAGGGTCAAGGGTTTTTCCTTGGCCAGGGTGTGCAGGGAGGTGTTGCTGAAAACTTTGAAGGGCGGACGATCTTTTTTCTCGGACAGGATGTACCGAAGCTGGAGCAACTCTTCAAGGACCGCAAGGCTTCGTCTGTCGAGCTTTCCGGCTCCTTTGACGCGAGCGAACAAGGGGGTGTCACCGTTGTCCTGATGACGAACCATCGACAGGAGAAGGCATTCTTCCTGCACCCAGGCGGTTCGTCCTTTTGCTTCAAGCTCGTGGTCGAGGATGGTGGCCAGCTTGGGCAGGTAGATGACGTCGCCGGCACCGTAGGCAATCATGCCTTCGGTTAAGGGGCGTTTGGACCAGTCTTTTTTTTGATAGGTCTTGTCCATTTCGATACCGAAGCGGTTTTTCATCACCGAGCCGAGGCCGGTTTCGGGGATGCCGAGGAAACGGGAGGCCAGCTCTGTGTCGAAGAGATTGCGGATGGTGATATCAAAATCCCGGCTTAGAGAGCGAACATCATAGTCGCTTCCGTGAAATATTTTTCGGATGTCCGCTCGTTCAAAGACGGGGACAATGGAGCTCATATCGTCGATAGCCAGGGGGTCAATGACGGCGATAAAATCTCCGGCGGCCATCTGGATCAGGCACACCTTTTCCCGAAAGTGGAACATGGAGTCGGCCTCAAGGTCTACACCGACACAGTCCGCGTTCAGAAAAATATCGGCGATCTCCTCAAGAGCCTCGGTCGTATCAATATAATGAAGGTTGTTTATCATGGGAGTCATGGGAAAATTTGAGGCTCGCTATTACGGCCATTTCATGCGCTGGGCATGCGAGAGAAAATCGAGACACAGGGGCTTCTTTGTTTATGCAGTGTCGACTCCGGGAAACAGACGTTGCACTGTCTGAGCGTTGGCGCGAAGTCCGGCAAGCTGCGAGGCCAATATGCCTTATACACAACCGCCGGCCCACCAGCGGTGTGATCGAGTGTGATCCTGTTGGTGTAGCATTTTTTTTACCGGAAGACCATACACTTTCATCGATCCCTTGGATATGGGAGCTTTTGTCTTGACCCTCCTGGTGAATTACCCTAAATTCAGAAATTAGCTCTGTTTTCAGTGCAGTGTGCACACCTGCTGTTTTTCAAGCCATTGGAAAAGCTTTGCATAATAGGCAATTACTCATATAATTCAAGACGATACGGATAAAGATATGGTTAAGATCACTCTACCGGATGGAAGCGAACGCGAGTTTAATGAAGCCCCTTCAGGGGGTGATATAGCCCTTTCTATTTCTGAAGGCTTTGCGCGAAGCTGTGTGGCCATGGAAATCGAGGGGCGGATGATGGACCTCTCAGAAAAGGCCCAAGACGGCGCTGTCGTCCGTCTTATCACCACCAAAGATTCGGAAGCCCTTGAGATTATGCGGCACAGCGCCGCACACGTGATGGCCCAGGCCATTACGAATCTTTATAAGGAGGCTCATCTGACCATCGGTCCTGTGGTGGAAGGGGGCTTTTATTATGATATCGACATGGAGCCCATCGGTGAAGAGGCCTTTCCTGCCATTGAGCAGGAGATCAATCGCCTGGTCAAAGCCAAGCTCCCGTTTACGCGTAAGGAGATCTCCCGGGAAGAGGCGCTGGAGCATTTCAAGGACGAGCCTTACAAGCTTGAGCTCATTGAAGGGCTTGAAGGCACGATCTCTTTGTATGAGCAGGGGGATTTTTCAGACCTCTGTCGCGGTCCCCATGTTCCCCATACCGGGATGCTGAAAGCCGTCAAGTTGATGCGTGTTTCCGGTGCCTACTGGCGAGCCGATCAGAACAATGCCCAGCTTCAACGGGTTTACGGCACGGCCTTTTTTGACAAAAAAGAGCTCAAAGCCCACCTTCATATGATTGAAGAGGCCAAGAAGCGGGACCACCGAAAACTCGGGACCCAGCTGGATCTCTTCAGCTTTCATGATGAAGCACCGGGGATGCCTTTCTTTCATGCCCGTGGCATGGCCATGTGGAATGCACTCCTCGGGTACTGGCGGGAAGAGCACCTGAAGGATGAGTATGTAGAGACCAAGACCCCCATCATGCTCAACCGTGCCCTCTGGGAACAAAGCGGCCACTGGGAGAACTATCGGGAGAACATGTACACCACCAGCGTGGACGAGATTGATTATGCCATCAAACCGATGAACTGCCCCGGTGGGATGCTCCTCTTTCGCATGAAGAGCCCCTCTTACCGGGAGTTGCCCTACCGCGCCGGGGAGATCGGCCTGGTCCACCGTCATGAGTTATCCGGTGCTCTTTCCGGACTCTTTCGTGTTCGCGCCTTTCACCAGGATGACGCCCATATCTTCATGACACCCGATCAGATTCACGATGAGATCCTGGGGGTCCTGAAACTTGATGAACGGGTCTATAAGACCTTCGGTCTGGACTTTCACCTGGAACTCTCCACCCGCCCGAAAAAATCGATCGGTTCGGACGAGCAGTGGGAGAAGGCCACCGAGGGGCTTCGGTCCGCCCTGGATGCGTATGGCAAAGGGTATGTGATCAACGAAGGGGACGGTGCGTTCTACGGCCCTAAAATTGACATTCATATCAAAGATGCCATTGGACGAACCTGGCAGTGTGGTACCATTCAGCTGGACATGAGCCTGCCGGAACGATTCGATCTCTCTTATATCGGCCCCGACAACGAGAAACACCGCCCGGTGATGATTCACCGTGTTGTGTTCGGGTCCATTGAGCGTTTCTTCGGTATCCTCGTGGAGCACTACGTCGGCCGGTTTCCCTTGTGGCTGGCCCCGGTTCAGGCGGTTCTTTTGCCCATGAACGATGACCTGATGGATTATACCCGGCAGGTGAAAAAAGAGCTTGAAGCCGAAGGGCTTCGTGTGGATGTGGATGGCCGTGGAGAGAGCCTCAAGCGTAAAGTGCGCGATGCCCAGCTCCAGCAGGTACCCGTGATTATTACGATTGGTGAAAAAGAGCGGGAGGCCAATGTCTTCTCTGTTCGTACCCTGGATGGTAAGGTGACCTACGGGGTTTCCCGTGAGCACTTTCTTTCCGTCGTGAAAGAGGCGATCCGTAACCGAAGAAATGAAAGCGTTCCCACATTCGGGTAACAGCAAAAGGGGAAGGGGGGCCTTATGGGCGTTCTGGGGTCGAAGGTGTTTCGCAGCTGGCTTGCCGTGTTTCTTCTCTGTGTCCTTATTTTTCTTCCTTCCCTGATGCATCTGCCCATGCCTCGGGGGCCTTATTACGATAAAGTGCTCCATCTGCTGGTCTACACCGCCGCCGGGTTTTTCGTCTTGCGGGGCGCCCGGTCTCTGCCCCTGGGGCAACATCGACTGGCCGCCATTAGCTTTGCCTTTCTGCTGGCAGCGCTGATTGGTATGGCGGATGAAGTGATTCAGCTTTTTGTTCCGAATCGGTTCATGGATCGGGTGGATTTTTTGTTTGACCTGGCGGGCATCGTCTGCGGGATCGCCCTTTACCTTGTGCTCTGGGGGCGAGAGGAACGGAAGCTGCGTGGCCGGTCCCCTTTGCGCAGGCCATGAACGCGGGCCTTTGATGCAGGACGCCCCCGATCCCCCTTGGGAACGAAGCACTGTGTGAGCAGCGATGTGTCCTGAACCACGCATCTGCACCTGAATAACCTGATATTATCTGCCATCCCATAACAGGAAAGAAGACCATGCGAATCGTTACACGACCCGATTTTGACGGGGTGGTTTGCGCCGTCGTGCTTGAAGAATCTCTAACCTTGACCGAACCCACGCTTTGGGTTGAGCCCAACGACATGCAGCGGGGCACGGTGGAGATTCGGCCAGGCGACGTGATTGCCAACCTGCCCTTTGACTCGCGCTGCAGTCTCTGGTTTGATCACCACGCCACCAACCGGGTGGAGCTCCCCTTTGACGGGGCCTTTGATGTGGTGCCCTCTGCCGCCGGTCTGGTGTGGAAATACTGGCGGGAGAGTATGGAAAAAGACCTCTCCGAGTTGATCAGTGAGACGGATCGCATTGACTCGGCGGATCTCACCCGAGACGAGGTAGAGACCCCGGAAAGCAATCCCTATGTGCTGCTCTCTATGACCATCTTTGGGCGCAAGCAGGCCGATGCCCTTTACTGGGATCGCCTTGTGGGGCTTTTAAGGACCCGGTCCATAGACGGGGTGATGGCCGATCCGGAGGTCAAGCATCGCTGCGAGGCGGTGGTGGCACAGAATAAAAAGTACCGAAGGCACCTCCGCTCTTGCACCATTGTGAAGGAGGGGGTCTCCATCACCGATTTCAGGGGGTATGATGAAGCGCCGGAGGGGAATCGGTTCCTCGTCTATGCCATGTTTCCAGAAGCCGTGGTGAGTGTGAAGATCCGCTACGTGGACCGTGCCAGGAGACGGGTGGTTTTAAGCGTGGGCCACAGTATCTTCAATGTGGGGTGCCATGTCCATGCAGGGCACCTCTTGTCCAACTACAACGGGGGGGGGCACTTCGGGGCCGCGGCCTGTACCTTTGAGTCGACCATGGCCGATAAATATATTCCCCGCATTATCGCGGTATTGCAGGAAAATCAGCCCCATGAGCATTGATCTCGTTCTTCTGGCAACGGCCGCTGAAGAGATGGCTTCCGTGTGTAACCGCTGCGGCCTGTGTCAAGCCGTCTGTCCCGTTTACAAGCAAACCGGCCTTGAAGGGGACTCGGCCCGTGGAAAGCTGGCGCTTATCGTGGCCCTCCACGATCGGCTCACCGACGATCCGTCAGAGACCCTGGCCCGGTTGAATCGGTGCACCCTCTGCGGTGGCTGCAAGGCCACCTGTCCTCGGGGTGTGGCCACGGTGGATGCCTTTCTCCTGGCGCGCCAAGCTCTGGCTGAAGCGGCGCGTCTTTCCAAGGGTAAACGTGCCCTCCTGAGAAAAGCCTTCGCCGATCCCAGGCGCACGGCCACCCTCGCCGCTCGGTTTGCCGCGGTTCAGAGGCGGCTGATCTCTTCGTCGGACACCGAACGGGTGACCCTGGCAGGGCGGTACCCTGTTCCGAAAATCACCCAGCCTTTCTTCACCGAGCATTATACCCCGAAGGAGGGGGCGGTGGGAGGGCCGGAGGTCCTTCTATTCGCCGGTTGCCTGGTGGACAAGGTGTATCCCTTCGTGGGAGAGGGCCTGGCCTCGCTTCTTACCGACGCAGGGGCTCGGGTGCATGTGCCGAAAGAGCAAGGGTGCTGCGGGATTCCCTTTCTCACCGATGGCGATGAAGAGGCTTTTTTGCAGGCCGTAAAACGGCATCTGGCTCTGTTCGCCACGCTCTCCTTCAGTCATGTGGTGACTCCGTGTGCCACCTGTACCCATGCGTTGAAAAACCTCTGGCCCAAGGTCAAGCCTCAACTCACGGAGGCCGAGGGCGTCCTGGTCGATCGCATCGCCGAAACGGTGTGCGACGGCGGGGATCTTCTGGTGCAGCTGGGGTCCCGAGAGTCCGAACCTTTTCAGGAGACCGGCCTGAGGGTCACCGTCCATGACCCCTGCCATGGACGTCACAGCCTTCACAATACAGAAAACACTCGCTCGCTTCTGAAACGCGCCGGCCATACCCTGGTCGAGATGGAGCAGGGCTGCTGTGGGCTGGGTGGCAGCTTTGGGGTGACACACCGGGGCCTTTCTCTGGGGATCGGGGAGGGCTGTCTTGCCCGTATCGAGGCCACCGGAGCTGACGTGGTGGTGACCTCCTGCCCAGGGTGCATGGCTCAGATTGAAGCCCTGCTTAAGGGCGCAAATTCGCGAATTCGGGTGCTGCATGCCGTGGAAATTCTGGAGAATCCCCTTGACAGTTCGGGGGGCTCTTGATTTATATTCGGTGAGACGAAGAAAAGTGCCTGCGTAAAAAGTCTCTTTTAGAACGCATCAATCATACAGATGGGGTAAAATCAACGATGTCGCAGATCGAAGAACTCAGTGCAAGCCTGGAAGATTACCTTGAGGCGATCTACCACGTTGTCTCTGAAAAGCAAGCCGCCCGCGCAAAAGATATTGCCAGAAAGACAGGGGTCAACAGCTCATCGGTCACTGGCGCTTTGAGGTCCCTGGCTGAAAAAGGGTATATCAATTATGCCCCTTATGACCTCATCACCTTGACGGCCAAGGGGCAGCAGCATGCCCGAGACGTCGTCAGACGTCATGAAGCCCTCAAGGACTTTTTTATTCGCGTTCTCTTTATCGAGTCGGTGGAAGCCGAAGAGACCGCGTGCAAAATGGAGCATACCGTTTCTCGTGCTGTTCTGGATCGCATCATCTCTTTGATGGAATTCATCGATCTTTGCCCCCGTGCAGGCACGGAATGGCTCCAGCAGTTTGCCGCCCGTTATGACAAAGATGCGTCCCGTGATGAGTGCAAGGGATGTCTGGAGCAGTGTATCGGTGGCCTTCGCGACCTTGGGGGTTTGGACCCTGATTCCGGGGTAACCCAGAGTCTTTCTTCCCTGGCAAGGGGTGAACGTGGCATTATTGTCAAGATCACCGGCACCGGCAATGTGGCCCGACAGATGAAAGATTCTGGCGCGAACGTGGGTAATATCATTGAGGTCGAGGCCGTGGATGAGGCGGGTGAGTTGATTACGGCCAAGGTGATGGGATATCACCTCGATTTGCGAAAAGAGGACGCTGAAAAGGTCGTCGTGAGGATGCTCTCGTAAAGGGAGTTTAACAGGGGCGTTTCATTCGCACCTGCCTAAGGCTCAGATAGGTTTGACATGTAAAGAAAACAATTGGGAGTGGGAAGCCGCTCCCTTTTTTGGGGATAAAAAGTTAGGCAACCCGAAATAAATTTGGAGGCTCAATATGTTCGAAGGGATACTGGAAGGGATGAGATTGGATGGGGCAATTGAAAAGAGCGTTGAGGGCATGCTGATTCCCCATTTCTGGGAGATTCCCTCCTCTCTGAAATGCCCGGTGGTGGGGCTTGGGATCAGTGACGCAGAGGGGCAGAGGATTCTCAAGAAATGCGGGCGTCGCACAAAAAATCTGGAGCCCTGGCAGGTGCATCGGGACCTGATGGAAGAGGTGGGCTCGGACACCCCCGTGGCCAGGCGAGTGGACGCTGTCCTGAAACGCAAATTTTCTAGTGCCCTTGCAAAGATGACCTCCCTTCCAGAAGAGCGGCTTCTGCCCTTTCTTAAAACAGCCATCGCCCGTGGGGATGCCGCTGAAGCTCTCTATTGTTTGGCCATGCGAAAAGGCCTCTCCCTGGAGACCCTTGTGACCGTGGTTGGGGAGGCCCATATGATGGGGCATACAACCGCCGTGGCCCTTCTGGCGGCTCGGAAAAAAGAGCTGAAAAGTGCCGACCAGGTTAAGGAACTCAAAGAAGCCCTGAATGTTGAGAGACGGGAACGCCGACGTCTGGGGCGTGAATTGGAGCAGAAGACTGAGGAGGCAAAGGGTCTCCGGTTGTCCGTGGAGACGATGGCAGGGTCGATGCCCGTCCTGGAGCCCCGTGTGTCTGATGGGAAGCCAGGAGATGCTGATGCCTTGCTTCGGGAGAGAGCAAAACGGAGAGAGATCGAACGGGAACGGGATATGCTGGCCCGTGAAGCGCGGAAGCAGCAACGGGAGAAAAGGAAACTTAAGATTCGTGCCTTTGAGCTGGCAATCGAAAACAAAACCTTAGCCGATGAGGTGATGAGTCTGGCCATCGGTCGCCCGGCGCCTCCCTTGAAACCCATGCTCTGTGATGGTCGGGGGTGTCGCACCTGCCCGGAGCAGAAAACCTGCAGCCGCAGAGTACTCATGGTGGGAGGGCTCTCCCGCATGGAACCCCATTACAGGCGCGTGGCCGAAGCGAAAGGCCTGGGATTTGAGTACCACGACGGCACCATGAGCGGAGGGCGAAAGGTGCTCGAAAATCAGGTGACCCGGTGTGATATGGTGGTTTGCCCCGTGACCTGTAACAGCCACAATGCCTGCCGCAGCGTGAAAAAACTTTGCGTTAAACACAACAAAGAGATCCGTTTTCTTCCCACCTCAAGCATTTCAGCCCTGACCGGTGTGCTCCTTGATATGCCGGCTTAGGGTTATCAGAAAGGCCGCTTCCGGCATCCTGTGGCTTTTGTATTCGTTCAGTGTGTGGGGACGCTCTGTCGGAGGGTTGTGTGAGGGTGGGAGGAGCAGCCTCCGCGTGCGCAAGGGGAAAATCCTTTGCACGCGGAGACTTTAAACAAAACTAATTCAGGCAGAACCGGATGTATTTAATCAGCCGGCCTTCTTTGATATAGCGTTTCTCGTAGGTGGTCTGAACGGCCGTGGCGTCACCGAGTTCTTCCGAGACACTGTAAAGGTCATGGGTATGGAAGAGGATCTCGGCGCCGTTTTCTTTAAGGCTCTCTAAAGAGAACTCGTAGAGAGTGGGGTCGTCGGTTTTGAGGTGGAGAAGAGCCCCGGGTTCGACGATTTGTCTGTATACGTCCAAAAAGCTGCCTGCCGTGAGGCGTTTACGGCCGTTGGTGGTTCGGTTGTAAGGGTCTGGAAAGGTGATCCAGGCCTCGGAGAGCCGCTGTCCCTTTAGAAAGGGGATGAGGAACTCCACACGGATTCTCACGAACATGACATTGGTCAGGCCCTCTTCACGGGCTTTTAAGGCACCAATATAGAGGCGGTCCGACTTGAGGTCGATGCCCACGTAGTTTTTGTGGGGGTTTCGCCGGGCCAGGTCGATACAGTACTCGCCCCTGCCGCAGCCAATTTCCACCACGGTCTCCTGCTCCTTTTCAAAGGAGTGGTCGTCCCAGCTTCGATCGACTGTTCGGTTTTCCGCATCCACAATGTGCGTGTAAATAACGTTGGAGAAGTTGTGGATCTCTTCGTAACGCATCAATTTTTTCTTGGCCATGCCTTCGTGTTCCGCTTTTTGTTTATGTCAGGGCTGATCGTCTTGTTTCGCCCCGCTTTGTGTGGATCAATACAGATTGTACTTGCAGAGCCGTCCATCCAGGCCGCCGTTCATGAGGGGGCGCTTCCATTCGGTCTTCAATCCAAGGCTTCCAATGAGTTCCCGGTTTCCGAAGTAGATAAAGGCGGTGGAGCCCTTGCATTCATTCTTCAGAAAATCACCGAATTCTTTGTAAAGCACCTTTATGTCTTCTTCCTTGCCCAGGCGGATGCCGTAGGGAGGATTGCAGACGATGATGCTCTCTTCGTGGATCTGGAGTTTTCGGAAGTCTTTTCGGAAGATGGGAATCTGCTCTCCGCCGGGCAGGTTGGCCATATTCTCCTGGGCCGCTGCGACCGTGGCTTTGGAGATATCGCTTCCCATGATCAGGCCCTCTTCAGGAGGCTGAATGCGTTTCGTTGCCTTTTGTCGCTCCGCTTCCCACAACTTTTTGTTGAAGTTGGGCAGTCGGGAGAGTCCGAACCGTTTTCGAAGGTAGCTGGCGGGGATGCCGCTGGCGAGCATGTGAGCTTCGGAAAGGATGGTGCCCGATCCGCACATGGGATCCACCAGGGGAGTCTCTAAGTCCCATTCAGTAATGGCGAGAATGGCCGCAGCCAGGGTCTCCTGCATGGGGGCTTCCACGCCCTGGGTGCGGTAACCGCGCCGGTGCAGGGAGCCGCCGGAGGTGTCCACGCTGATGGTGGCTCGCTCGTTGCGGATGTGAAGATGGAAGATGATGTCCGGGGACTTTTTGTCCACATCGGGGCGGATTCCCGTGCGGGCACGGAAATAATCGCAGATGGCGTCTTTCAGCTTCAGGGCCGCATAATGGGAGTTATTGATCGCTTCGGTTTCTGAAACGTTGGCCACAATGGCAAAAGACCCGTTGGGGCGGAGAAAGTCTCGCCAGTCCATGGTGCGGGTCGAGCGGTATAGCTTGTCGGCATCAGGGCATCGAAAAGAGATCAGGGGCGCCAGGATACGGGTGGCGAGCCGAGACCGGAGGTTGATGCGATAGAGTCCTGCCTTGTCGGTCGTAAAGGTCAGAATTCCAAATTCGGTTTTGATCACCTCGGCGCCGAGCCAGGAAAGCTCGCGTGTCAGTTCCTCTTCAATACCGGGAAGTACCTGTGCATAATAGAGATTTTGTTTCTGATACGTATACATGGGAAGGCAATATACACCTATTTGATAGGTTCCTCAATACCAATATGGGGACCGTTGCGGGAAAGGTGAAAAACTTGAAAACTGCCTGTTCTTTGAGCGAGGTCATGGCCCTCTTTTGCACCGGAAAAAATCAGGGCAACAGAGGAAAATCCGGGTGTGCGCCGAGGGTTTCCAGCTCGTTTTCTGGGTGGATCCCATGGAGGCTGTTTGATAATACGGCCGTGTTCCTCAGGCGCTGTCTATGGGGTTGTAATATGCGATGAATCACTGTGTCACAGCGGTGTATTGTTGTATAGAGAAAGACCGGGTTTCAGGAAGGCACCCGGAGGCGCTTTTTTTCTGTGCAATCAAAGGGTCGGGCAGGTGACAATCAAAGGAGGCTATTTATGAGGGGGACGATGAGACGGACAACAGGTTGGGTGGTTTTTTTGAGTGCTTTGTTTGTGGCTGCGGTCTCTTTTGCCGGAGAGTGTGCTTGTTGGGATGATCGAGAACGGCATGAAGTGGAAGGGTTCTCTGAAATGGAAGGGGCTGTTATCCTTTCGTTTAAAGATGCCGTGAGCTGTGAACCTCTTGGAGAGGCCAGTGTGGTCCTTTCTCTCCCCGATAAAAAGCGACAGCTGACCACCGGTGCCAAAGGGTACATCGTCATGCCGGAACGGATCGTGGATGCCATAGGCGAAGGGGTCATTGGCATTCGGCTCTCCAAAGAAGGCTACATTCCCCTCGAGATTGAGATCCCTGTGCATGCGGGCACCATTCGGGCCAAACGGTACCTTGTCTCCAAAGCCCTTCCCCCGCAAAGTTACCGCTTCGTCCTCCAGTGGGACGAAAAACCCATGGACCTCGACCTTCACCTTATTAAAGATCAGTCGGTTCATATCTCTTACCGACACAAGCGATCCATCCCGGATCTTGCCCGCCTCGACCGTGACGATATGGACGGTCTCGGCCCCGAGACCCTTACCTTGGATTGCGTGAAAGCCACCTCTACCTACCGGCTTTTTGTCCACAACTACTCCGGCGAAGCCTCCCTGGCCGGTGCCCGCGTGAGCGTCTACGCAGACAACAAACTCGATCGCGTGATCCCCCTTCCCGAAACCAATGGGCGTGAGGTGAATGTGCTGGTGATCGAAGGCGGGAAACTCAGATAAAAAGTCCTCCCCCGTGTTCGGGGTTCTCATGGCAAAGGGGGGTGGGTAACGGGTGCGCAAGCACCCCTGACACGCAGCGTATTCACAAATCCGCTTTCGAGGTGGCACACCTCGCCGCCGGAGGCCGCTTTTTCCCCTCTTCCCTTTTTCTCCTACAGGACCAACTCCTGAATAAAATCGATGAGCTGATTTAAGTTTCCACAGGCGCGGACTTCATGGCAGTGGGCTTTGTAGTTGTACATTTCGGAGTCGCCTTCGGTCCAGTGCTTCTCCTGCTCGGGGTTGAGCCAGATGATACGGCGGCATTTGTCGCGGAGCTGGCGCAGGATGTGGTCCTGGGGGTTCTGGTAGTTGGAGCGGGCGTCACCGATGATAATGAGGGTGGTTTTTTTGTCGAGGTCGGGGAGGTGGTTGTTTTTGAAGGTTTGGAAGGCCATGCCGTAGTCGGTCTGGGCATAGTAGTTGATGGGGGTGTCCTTCATGATGGCTTCAATGGCGTCGTTGACCTCTTTTTCGATGAAGTAGTCGGTGACTTCAGCCAGCTCCGAGACGAAGATGAAGCTTTTGACTTTGCTGAAGCACTCCTGCAGGGCGTAGAGGATGTTGAGCATGAAGCGGGCCGTGGCCCAGACCGATCCAGAGACGTCGCAGAGGACCACGATTTTGCCCTTTCTCAAGGGCTTGTCTTTTCGGATGATCTCAATGGGGATCCCTAAGTATTTACCGGCCCGGCGCAGGGTTTTTTTGACGTCGATGACGCCTTTTTTGGCCACAGAGTAGCGCAGGGTGGCGATCTCTTCGAGCTTCTTCACCAACTGGCGGATGACGTCTCTCACCTCTTCGATCTCATCGGCAGAGAGGGAGGAGAAGGGGATCTGACCGATTTCATCGTAGTGCTCGTCGTTGTGGGCCACTTTTTTTAGCCCTGAGTTTTTGGTCTTCGGCTCCTTGGTGAGCAGATCGTAGGCGCTTTCCAAGCGGCGGCTGAATTCATTCTCGATCTTTGCCTTCGCGGAGTCGTCCACCGCGGCGTGGTTGCCCCCCAGGAATTGAAGCACCTTCTGTTTCGTCTGATTGATCTTGAGCATGACCTCCAGGCGGACAGAGAGTTGGGTCATGTTGGATTTAAGGCCCATGGCGGCCTTTTCTTCCTGCTTGTGGAGTTTATTGATGAGGTCCAGGTACCCCAGAGGTTTTCCGGCCATGAAGTCGAGGATGGCCTGTTTCATGGCATCGCCGTCGGCTTTCAGCTCTTCGGCCAATTGGGCGATGATCTCATCAAACCCCTGGCTCTCCGGTGTGACCTCGATTCCCGTCAGGTCACTTTTCATCTCATGGAAGAAGAGGTGATAAAGTTGTTCGAATCGATCCTGATCCCGGTGGCTTTTGGCGAAGTTGGTTCGGAGCACCGTGTAGAACTGAAACTCATCAAAGGGGTCCACAATGGCCAGCTGCTGGACCACATCCAGTACCTCGGCGGTTGAGACCCTTAAATCAGCGGCTCGGCAGCAGTTTACAAATCGCAATGTCAGATTAACCATGGTGGGTGCCTTCTATGGTCAAAATTGGGTTAAAAAGCGTGCCTCCGGCGGCGAGGTGAGCCACCTCGAAAGCTGATTGCCATTGCACTTTGCCCTTCGTTCCTCAGGGCAAAGTGCAATGGCGTTCGCTGCGGGCTGCGCCCGCCATCAAAGCTGGTGGCTACTCAATCATTGCCACGAGTTGCGTAATACAGTGTCGTATCACCAACGGATTCGGCTTTAATCTGAGTGCATATGGCGTCCAGCTTTTTGACGAAAGCTGGACCAAAAACGTTTCGGTTGCTGCCGGATTTCCCTCGATCCTCGGGCAAACCGGTGGCGAGTAAAAAAACACCCATCGGGGATGACGATGCAGGGTATTTAACCTCTGCCGCAGTCCACGGGCGCAGCTCGTCAGCGAATGTGATGAGTCCGAGGAACGAGGGCTCAGAGCATTCGCAACCTGGGGTCCAGGGGATTATCCCCTGGCCGCCGGAGGCATTTTTTTCGCCCTTCTTTAATTCGGCAACACATCGGAGAGGTTCCGTTTGACCAGCTCGTAGTCTGCTTTGTATTTGAGGAGCGGATTTAATGTGGTGGCCACGACCTCGGGCGTCAGGTCTTCGATCTGGAGCGTGAGCAGGGCCATGGCCCAGTCGATGGTTTCGGAGATGCACGGTTTTTTCTTCAGGTCCATGGCCCGGATGCGGGCCACGATGGTGACGATTTTTCTCAAGAGCGCCTCATCGATGTCCGGGAGTTTGATGCGGACGATGTCCATCTCGGTGTCGATGTCGGGGTAGTCGATGAAGAGGTGGATGCAGCGTCTTTTGAGGGCGTCACTCATGTCTCGGTAGTTGTTGGAGGTGAGAACGACGATGGGTTTGGTGACGGCCGTCATGGTCCCGATTTCGGGGATGGTGATCTGAAAGTCGCTTAAAAGCTCCAGCAGAAAGGCCTCGAACTCGGGATCGGATTTGTCGATCTCATCGATGAGGAGCACCACGGGGTCTTCGGATTTTATGGCGGCGAGCAAGGGGCGGGTCTGGATGAATTTTTCGGAGAAGAAGGCGTCCTCATGGTTGGCGATCTCATCCACGGCATCGGCCAGGGTGGAGGATTCCGATACGATGTCGGTGATCTTGTCTTTCAGCATCTGGGTGTAGAGAAGCTGTTTGGCGTATTCCCACTCGTAGAGGGATTTGGATTCATCCAGGCCTTCGTAGCATTGCATGCGGATGAGGGGTCGCTTAAGGGCCTTGGCGATGCTTTTGGCCAGCTCGGTTTTGCCGACCCCTGCGGGGCCTTCCACCAGGATGGGTTTTTCCATGGCCACAGCCAGATAGACTACGGTTGCGATCTCTCGTGAGGAGATATATTTCTGAGATTCCAGCCGCTCCTGAACCTCCACGACACTTTCAAATTCCATTACTGCCCCCCTTGGACCGTGAAAATCGCTTAATCGCTTAAACAACGCAGGGCTTAAAGGTGATGACGGAAGGGTTGTATCCGTCAAAGATGTTCTTCCTGCGAAGCCTGGCTTCTTATTTTTTACGATCGTACCATTTCAGGCGGTGATCATTGATGCTGCATCATAAAAAATGTTATGGCACCAAATCATGATGCATATCAACAGAGGCCGGAAAGGGCAAGGAAAATAGGGGGAAGCGTATGCTCTGTCCCCTGCTTTCGGGGTGGCACACCTTGACGCCGGAGGCAGGTTTTTACCCCGTATTTTAACCACAGAAGGCTTTTTTGGGGGTGAATAGTTACCGGCTGAGTTGGATTCTGCACATTCAAGGCTCAGACACTTGCGACGTACTGTGCGTTTCCTCCCACTTCACGTGAATGCGGACGCATTACAGCCGGAGAGACGACACCCGATGCGCATTCACAAACCCGCTTTCGAGGTGGCAGACCTTGACGCCGGAGGCACGTTTTTACCCCGTACTTTAACAGCAGAAGGCTTTTTTTTGGGGGCCTGAATGGTTACCGGCTGAGTTGGATTCTGCACACTCAAGGCTCAGGCACTTGCGACGCACTGAGCGTTTCCTCTCACTTCACGTGAATGCGGACGCATTACAGCCGGAGAGACGATACCCGATGCGCATTCACAAACCCGCTTTCGAGGTGGCACACCTCGCCGCCGGAGGCTTTTTTTTTGAGCGTTTACTTTTTTTCTGTAATCCAACGTTTTTGAGGGGGGGTGCCATCCCCTGGGGCCGTGAGGCGGCGTACCTGTCCTTTGGCCCATCGGACCGGGGCGTGATCGACCCCTAATCGCTTTGCCTGCCAGAGGTTGAACGCCATGACAGGGGCCAGGAAGGTCGAGGTAAAGGGGGACGAGAGGGCTTCTTTCGGGCATCTGAGCTCGCAGCTGAGGCAGAGGAGGCAGTCCCGGCCGATGAGGGGATGGCCGTTCTCATCAAAGGTGATGTTGTCCGTGGGGCAAAGGGTCGCGCAGTGGCCGCAGCCGTTGCATCGCGCTTTGTCCACAGTGAAAAGGCGAGTGTAAAGGTGGCGCCCCAGAAAACGGTGGCAGGTTGCCCGCTCGATCAGATCGATGACGGTGGCTGAGTGGGGGTCTTTTTCAGGGGTGAAGGCCGGGTCAGTGAAGCGGGCCGGCAACGCTTTTCCAAAGGTTGCGGCGTCTTCTTTTTCGTCAGGGCTGGGGCGATCCGGAGAGAGGAGGGTGCCTCGTTTGACGTAGCCGGCGTAGAGGTCGGCACCGCGGCTGTAGTGGAATCCGAGGTCCCGCCCCCCTTTTTTGGCCAGAAGAGTTCGAATGATGGCTGCCGTGCTCCCCGGGTGGGAGCCGAAGAGGACAAAGACGAAGAAACTCTTGCCGGAAAGGTCCGGGAGGTTTTGGACGAAATCAAGGACGTTGAAGGGAGGCCTGAACATGTAAACGGGCAGCCCGATACCGATGATGTCATGGGCGAGGAGTGTCTCCGGATCGGTTTCATCCATGGGGTACAGGGCAGGCGAAACCCCGGATCGGGTCAGGCCTTCGGCGATGTGTTCTGCGATGGTCCGGGTGGTCCCGGTTTGAGAAAAATAACAGAGGGCGGCAGAGGTCATGATGGCTCCTGATGAAATGCTGAAGAGATGAACGTCAATGGGCTACGGCGCGACAAGCGATCCGTCTTCGCCTGCGGCTACGCCGTGACATGGGGGCAAAGCGCATCCGCAACCCGCTTTCAAGGTGGCACACCTTGCCGCCGGAGGCTCGCTTTTTATCCCTGCTCGGCCTCTCTCTCCTCAATGAATCCCAGGACGGCCTCCTGGGTAATATCAAAGGTAAATCCTTTGCCGGCGAGGAAGGCGTAGGCCTTTTGACGGAAGACGGGGTCATCAAGCCCTTTCCATTTCCAGGCTTTTTTACGGAGCAGGGTCAGGGCGGCGGCGGTTTCATCGATCCCTTCTTCGAGGAGGCGGTCGATGAGGTCCTCTTCGACCCCTTTGAGCCTGAGTTCCTGCTTAAGCAGGTAGCGTCCTTTGGGTTGGTTTCTCAGGCGTGCGTCGATCCACTCTCTGGCGAAGGTCTCATCATTAATGAAGTCCGCTTTTTCGGCGCGGGTGAGGGCGGATTCGGTCGCCTCTTCGGAAAATTTTTTATCCAGGAGGCGACGTTTGAGCTCCATTCGGCTTCGGGAGCGCACCCCGAGCAGACGAAGCACGCTTGCCCAGCAGCGCTGTTTTTCATCTTCAAGGGCTCTCTTATTCACCTCCGCAGGGTCCATGACGGAACCCTGTTCCAGAAGCGCGGCATCGAAGGCGTTGATACTGAAGGCTTTCTTGCCGTTTAAGAAGATTTCTGCGTTACCGGGGCGCTTTTCATCGTAGCGGATGCGGGTGATTTTTTTGGGGGGGGCCGTCGGGTCCTCCGAGTCGGGGCGCTCGTCCCATGGGGAGCCATCGTTCATCGGGTAATCTCCGTAATGGTGGCCATTGTGCCCTGGGCTTTCCACCGAATGTTCAGGTCCCAGAGGCAGAAACCGAAGGAGGCGTCTTTCTTTTTCGCGTCGTAGTAGGCCGGACGGGGGTCCTGTTCCACCACCCCTGCAATGAGGTCTCGGAGGTTGGGGTAGGCGGTTTCCGAGAGCCCCTGAAGGGCGAGCTCCGCCTCCGGGGCAAAGGTGACGGAGAGGCGGGGTTCGGGTTTTTCCGGGGCAAACCCTCCGGTGGCATCGTCGATGGCATCCACATAGGGGATGTAAGGCTTGATGTCGAGGACCGGGGTACCATCCAGGATATCGAGTCCCTTGACATGAATCAGGATTTTTCCCTTTTCATCGGAGACGGAAAGGAGGCGGACCACCGAGAGGCCAATGGGGTTAGGACGAAAATTGGACCGGGAGGCAAAGACCCCTACTTTTTTGTTGCCCCCGAGTCGGGGCGGGCGAACCATGGGTTTCCATTCTCCCCGGGCTGAGCGATTAAAGAGGAAAATAATCCAGAGGTGGGAGAATCCGTCCAGGTCGCGCACCGCTTCACTGCGGTTGTAGGGTGCCAGGAGTTCGATGGTGCCGGTGGCTTCGGTGACGATGCCCGGTTGCCGGGGGACGCCAAATTTTTCGGTGAAACAGGAGTGGACGGTGCCGATGGGTGTCAGTAAGGGGGAAGAGTTCATGGTCGCTGCTGTTGCGTAAGAGTTGTAGGTGGTTGGGTGAAAGGGACAAAACGTGCCTCCCTCTGGGACCGCATGTCTGGACATTGCAGACCGGTGGCTGTGCCAGGCCGTCACAGCGTTTTATAGCATATGACGGCGAAGGAAACACAACCGTTTTAAGGAAGAGGGAGGGCAGGCATCAGCGTTTGGTCATGATACGCATGTAACTCTCGGCGGTGCCGGCAAGAATTTTTTCTGTGGAAGGTGGCATTTTACCGTCGATGGTTGCGAGGATGGCGCCTTCAAACCAGTCTCTGATAAAGTGACAGGCCAGGCTTTTCCCTTCAGAGACCTGAATGATAATGGTTTCGGCTTTTTTGAAGGAGGCAGGGCCGGAGAGGGTCCCTGCGGCTTTTTGAAGCACCCAGGCCATGGGGGCGAGGGCCGCGGCATCGCCGATGGGGATGGATGTTGCCACGAGCTCCCCATCGTCATCGACGATCAGGGCTTGATCGAATCCGCCCTTGAGCCGTGTGAAGTCGAGCAGGTTGTTCAGGGCTTCCCGTTGGTTCGTTGATCGATTGATACGGCGTTCCTGTCTTACCTCTGTCATGAAGTCTCCCTGCCCGTGGCCCTGCCATACGCTCGAGAAAGTCTGCGGCGGGTGGTTTCAGTCCGGGCTGAAATGGGTGTGAAATCGTTCCGGTTGTCGATTGTTCCGGAGTTCATAACAACGCAAATATCTTGGGTTCATCGGATTGGACTTGAGTGACCTTCTTTAAAGCATACTCCCCCGGGTGGATTCAAGGATGAATATGATAAAAAAAAGGGGGGGATAGCTGGGGCGTTGAATTGTTTAGGGCATCCCCCCATTCGAAGCCTCCTGTCTGCGGGCGTGAATGGAGCCCTGCTTTAAAAAGGGGCACGGGTCCCTTTTTGTCGGTAAACGGGTGGGCATCAGGCTCAATTGATTGTCGTGCGAATGATGCGTTCATACCCGCTGGCGGTTCGTGCAAAGATTTTATCGGCGGATGGGGGGATCCGAGTCTTTGACAGGGCAATGATGGCACAAAGGCTTCCGTTTTTGGGCTTGAAAAAGTAACAGGCGACGCTGTTTCCCCTGGATGTTTGGGCCACAATGGTTTCGATGTCGGGAAAGGCAGCCGCTTTGGAGAGGTACCCGGCGGACCGGCTGAGGATCAGGCCGATGTCCTTCATACGGAGGCACTGGTCCGCATGGGTCGATCGGGCAACAATTTTATCATTGTGAATAATGACGGCGTGGTCGAAGCCACCGTACATTTTTCCGTAGTTGAGAAGGTTTGTCAGTGATTCATGTTTGGTCTCGGATCGGTCGAAACGTCGTTCCTGGTTCGTGGCGTCCATGGGGCCTCCTGGGCATGGTGGGTTGCATCCGGTTCGAAGGTGGGGCACGTGGCTGGAGGAAAAGGGCGCTGGAAAGAGATGTGCCGGAACATGAATCCATGAACCATGGTGACCGGATACAGGCAGTATACCGGAAAATGTCAGTCGATGCGAGAAGGAATAGAAAGCCGGGGACGGCGGAGCGTTTCCGCCGGCTCCCCGGGTTTGGGTGGGATTAAGAGAGGAGCTCCTCCAGCCGAAGCACCAGTTTCCCAAAGTGCGCGATGGTGTTGGTCACCGGCTCCGGGCGGGTCATGTCGACCCCGGCGGTGCGTAACTCGTCCACGGGGAACTGGCGGCCTCCCAGGGTGAGAAATTTCATGTATTGCGAGACGGCTCCCTCTTCCCCTTTCAGGATGCGTCCGGCAATATCCAGGGCCGCTGAGATGCCGGTGGCGTATTTGTAAACGTAGAAGGAGGAGTAGAAGTGGGGGATGCGCAGGCACTCCAGCTTGAGAACGTCATCCATTTCAAGGGTGTCTCCGAAGTAATCCTCCAGCAGGCTGCCGTAAAGGTCGGTGAGGACCTCTAAGGTAATGGCCTTGTTTTCGACGGCCAGGGCGTGAACGCGCATCTCGAATTCGGCAAACATGGTCTGTCGGAAGAGGGTCCCGCGGATGTTGTCGATCTCGCGGTTGATGATGTAGGTCTCCATCTTTTTATTCCCCTTGTATTTTGCAAGGAGATGCTGGCCGAGAAGGGCTTCGTTGAGCGTGGAGGCAACCTCGGCGACGAAGATGGTGTAGTCTCCGTAGATGTAAGGCTGCGTGGTTCTGGAGTAGTGGGAGTGCATGGAGTGACCGGCTTCGTGGGCCAGGGTGAAGAGGCTGTTGATGCTGCTCTCGTCATGGTTGAGCAGGATGTAGGGGGACGAATCGTAGCAGCCGGAAGAGTAAGCTCCGCTTCGCTTGCCCCGGTTTTCATACCGATCCACCCAGCCGCCGAGGAGGCCTTTTCTCAGGGTGGCGACATAGTCCTTACCCAGAGGGGCCAGGGCGGAAAGGGTGACCTCCACCGCTTCGTCATAGTCCATGTGGAAGTCGACATCTGCGGCCAGGGGTACATAGGTGTCGTAGATATGCAGTTTTTCGACGCCCAGGTTTTTTTTCCGGAGCCTCAGGTAGTCGAACAGGGGAGAGAATCCGCTTCGGACGTTGTCGATGAGGCGGGTGTAAACGCTCTCGTCCACGTTGTCTGCGAACAGCGAGCGGCTGAGGGTGGAGTCAAAGCGTTTGGCCCTGGAGAGGAAGAGATCTTTTTTGATGGAGGCGGACAGGGAGGCCCCTATGGTGTGCTTGTGGCTCTCGTAGGCGCTGTAGTAGGTGGTGAAGGCGTTTTTTCGAACGGTCCGGTTCGGGTGCATCAGAAAGGCGATGAAATTGCCGTGGGAGAGTTCGTGATCCAGGCCCTGGTCATCTTGAATGGTTCCGAAACGCAGATCGGCGTTGTCCAACTGCCCGAAGATGCGGGAGGGGGCTCCCATGGCTTCGGCGGACATGGCGAGAAGCTCCTCCACCTCCTTATTGCGGGTGTGGGGTGCGTAGCGCAGGATCTTTTCCAGGAAAAACCGGTACTCAGAGAGGGCGCCGTCGGCCAGGAAGCCCTCCATGACCCTTTCATCAATGGTCTGCACTTCGGGGGTAAAGAAGCTCGACGCCTGGGCGATGCGGGTATAGAGGTTGACGGCTTTTTGAAAGAGTCCGTCATAGGTGGCGTTGGTTTTATCCTCGTCGTTTCGGAGATGAGCGTAGGTGTAGAGGCGCTCTAAGGCCCGATTCACAGAGAGATCGTAATCAATGGCCTGTCGAAGCGTCTCCGCCGATTCGCCGAGGCGGCCCTGGTAGATTTTGTAACCGGGGATTTTTGTTTCCGTTTCCTTGAAGAGAGTCTCCCACGCTGCGTCGTCCTTAAACAGAGGGGTCAGATCCCATGTGTGGGCCTTGGGCACATCGTGTCGATCGGGGATAGTGGTCATCGGGTTAAACTCCTTTTTTCTGCCAGCGTCGTCACGATGGGCGCAGGCGACGGGCAGGCCCTTCGCTGGCGGTTGTCATTGCGGAAAAATGTATTGAGGGGGCGGCGCTCTGGCGGGTGCCTGGGTGTCGACCTGATTTTTATGGGTTGTAGCTGTACATGGGAGCGATCTTGATCAGGAGGTCGAGATCTGGGAACCGCGCCTTTATTTTTTCTTCGGTGTCTCTGAGGACCGCCTGGGAATCCAGGGAGCCGTCGGTATCGGCGAGGGTGAGATCAAAAAGAATGGTGCCCCGGTCGAGGGTCGCCCCCACGATGCGCAGGTCGTGGAAGGTGAGAATTCGATCGTCGGCTTTTGCCACCTCCTGAATTTTGGAGAGGACGATGTTGTAGTGGGGGTGATCATGGTTGATCGGGTCCATGTGGACCACGACCATGCCGCCTGAGACCCGTGCCACAGACTCTTCCACATCCTCGGCGATTTCGTGAATGGTCAGGGCCGAGAGGTGGTGGGAGACCTCGATGTGCAGGGAGACGACGTGGGTGTCGCCGTAGTTGTGGACGATGATGTCATGAACGCCCAAGACCTCGGTGACGGCGCGGCAGGCACCCTCGATCTCGTGCAGGAACGCCAGGGAGGGTGCCTCGCCGATGAGGGGGCTGACGGCTTCCCGGGCAATGCCCCAGGCAGAAGCGAAGATAACCAGAGAGACCCCGATACCCATGATCCCATCGAGCTGATTGTACCCGAAATGGGATGCGATGAGGGCCACAATGACGAGGAGGGTGGAGAACGCATCGCTTCGGTGATGCAGGGCGTCGGCCTTCAGGGTGGCGGAGTCGATGATCTCGCCCAGGGTAAATGAGAAACGCGCCATGAGTTCCTTGGCAATGACGGTGCCGAAGATCACACCGATGGCCGCGTAGCTTGCCGTGGAGAGGGTGGGATGCAGGATGGCGGTGATGCTGTGTTTGAGCAGCTCGAAACCGGTGACAAAAAGGAGAATGGCGATGATCAGAGTGGCCACCGGTTCAATGCGGCCGTGGCCGAAGGGGTGGCGGCTGTCCGAGGGCTTTCGGGACATCTTAAAGCCCACGATGACCACCGCAGAGGTGGCCGAATCGGTCAGGGTATGGACGGCATCGGCAAGGAGGGCGGCGCTGCCGACGGCCAGGCCGATGGTGAGCTTGATGACGAACAGGAGGGTGTTGCCGATAATGCTGATCCAGCCCTCCATCATGCCATAGGCGGCGCGAATTTGGGGGTCTGCGGTGCGGGTGTGGTTCTTGATAAAAAGGGACGCAAACCAGAAGGCAAAGGTTTTCACGGGCGGCTCCAGAGGATGAATCGGGTCACGGGCGGGATCGTTTGCCCGGACTCCGGCCCCCCGGATGCGTCCGGGGGGGCGGAGATAGATGATAATGGATTCATAAAAAGTGGGTAAATCGCGATGAATACCCGGGCTGAAGGAGGGCATGTGCCCGGCAATACGGGGTTATTCGGCATGGGCCCTGCGGCAGTGACTTTTTGCGAACGCATCCATTCATGTGTCTGAAACCGTTATACGGCCTTATCCCTCCCTTGTCCAGAGGGAGGCGATGGCAGGGCCGGTTCCTACGCAGAGGGAGGCACCGCCGACCTTTAAGTCAAGGCGTTCCATTTCGTAATAGAGGCTGACGAGGATGCGAAGGGCGGTACAGCCCACGGGGTGGCCCAGGGCGATACCGGAGCCGTTGTGGTTGGTCTTCTCCATGGAGAGCCTTATGCCGGACTCCTCTTTCAGCATGCGACCCACGCCGAGGAACTGGGCGGCAAAGGCTTCGTTTATTTCCCAGTAATCCACATCATCAAAGGCGTAACCGGTACCTTTCAGGGCTTTGGGAATTGCCACGGCGGGCCCCAGGCCCATGAGCTTCGGATCCACCCCGGCACAGGCGGTGTTGATTAGTTTCATCAGGGGCTTGATCCCGAGTTCTCTGGCTTTGGCTTCGCTCATGAGGATTGCTGCGGCGGCTCCATCGTTAATCCCGGAAGCATTGGCAGCGGTAACCACGCCCTCTTTTTTGAATGCGGGCTTGAGTGCCGCCAGGCTCTCCAGGGTGCTGTTGGCGATGGGGTGCTCATCGGTGTCAAAGACGGTCGTCCCTTTTCGGGTGATGATTTCAAAGGGGGTGATCTCCCGTTTGAAGTGGCCCGCGTCAATGGCGGCAAGGGCTCGGGTATGGCTTAAAAGGGCCAGCTCATCGCACTCTTTCCGGGTGATCCCGTATTTATCGGCCACGTTTTCTGCGGTGATTCCCATGTGACCGCCTGCCAGCTCATCCACCAGGGCGTCTGTCAGCAGGGAGTCTTCGATGGCGCCGGGTCCCATGCGATACCCGGATCTCGCCTTGGGGAGCATGTAGGGGGCGCCTGTCATGCTCTCGGCGCCCACGACCATGGCGATCTCGTTTTTGCCGAGCATAATGCTGTGGGCGGCAATCTCGACCGCGCGCATTCCGGAACCGCAGTTCTGGTTGATGGAGACGGCGCTGCTGGCATCGGAAAAGCCGATGCGTTTGGAGACCTGGCGGGCGGGGAGGGATCCCTGCATGCCGGGAAGGCATTGGGCCAGCACCAGCTCATCGATGGTTTCCACATCGATGCCGGCACGGGTGACGGCCTCCTTGCCCACGTGGACGGCAAGCTCCCGTGCTGAGACATTTTTCAGGGCTCCCTGGAATTTGCCGATGGCGGTTCGGCAGGCACTGACCATCACAACATTTTGCATTTCCACATCTTCCTCCTGTGACCTGGTTGATACGTTATGGGTTATTTTTGTATGCCTGATTCAGTGAATGTCATGGGGTAGGGGTATTCCTGTAAACATGCTTTCCGTTGCGTACGAGCTCGCTTCTTAAGAAACGATGTTAACGTATTGAACGACCATAAATAGCCAAAAATGAGTGAGATGTATAGAAAAAACAAGGGCCGGTAGATTTTGGCGGAAGCGGTCGAGGGGGGAGGCCCGTTGGGAGGTCTCCCCCGTGGCGGGTCAGGGGGTGGGTTGAAAGGGGGCGGTGCGGCCGTGGCGTTTCTTATCCATGGGCTTGTGGCTGGGGCGTAAAATCATGACCGTTTTGCTCCTGCATCAGTCGGCCGTTGCGGAACCAGAGAATAATGTCGGTGGTCACCATAAAGGCGTTGATTCCGTAAAGAATAATGACGGCATCATAGCTGTAAATGAGCTTGTGGGCGATGCCGGCGGCATAGCCGACGAGGACGATACAGAGAAACTGAAGGCTTTTCCCCGAGTTATTTTGTGATGTCCAGGATTTCCAGATGGAAGCGGGCCAGGCAAAGCCGAAACACAGCAGCATGGCGATTTCAAATACACTCATAAAAAAGCCTATAATTTTAAAAAAGTCAGGGGCATGGTGCCCATAAGGGAGGGGTGGCGGGAACTCTACGGCAGGGATCCGTGTGACCCTTATAAATGAGGCTATACCACCCTCGCTGGAAAATGAAAAGCGGTGGACGTGACCCGGTGGATATTTACCGGGTCATGTGGGGGGAGGAATTGACATAAGGAGACGTTTCGAAGATAATGGATAAAAATGTCAATGTGACCGAAGAGGGAATTTCTCGAGACAGAGAGGTTCTTCCTTGGGGCGCAGAGTCATTTGTCAGGCTGTTCACCGGGCGAGCCACAAGAGCCCTTACCCATCTTCGAACAGCGTGCATCTCGACATTCCTTTCGTGTGCGTGGAAGCATCCCCAAAAATTAAGGAGACAGATCATGGACCGAAGAGTTTACGTTCTTTTTATGGTGTTACCGCTTCTGGTGTTTTTTACGATGTCCTCCGCCTCTGCCGAAACCCTGAAGGTGAAGGGGACGATTATGGGGGCGAGCTGTGCCATGAATAAAACCGCCTGCGCCAAAAGTCTTAAGGATCCCCTTGTCTCTATGGAACGGGATTTTGTGCTCGTGGCTGAAGATGGCACCCCCTATTTTCTCCCCAACATGACACGAATTGCCAAGCAGAAGCTTGTGGGCAAAGAGGTTGAGGTGGCCGGAAAGGTGATGGGGAATCGTCTGTTCGTGCATAAGGTGGACACGATGATGATGGGTGGGATGGTCTGCTCCTGGAGCTGGGATTTGAATGTGAGGAATCTCAGGCATCCCAGGTGATTTTTTAAAAAGCGGCTTTTCCCCCGGCCGCTTTCGATCCGTTTTAAAAAAACCCGCACAGGCGAATAAACGCCGGTGCGGGTTTTTTATTGGAACCGGCAGAGAACCGGGAAGTGGTCGGAGGGGTAGACACCTCCGAATGGATGTTTGATCACTTCGGCATCTTTCACTTTGAGCCCCCCCTTGTAGAGAATCCAGTCGATATGTTTTCCGAGGTCGGTTCCGGTGAAGCCGTGGAAGGTGGAGGAGTACTCTCCGTCGAAGCTGTCCTTGAACCCGCCGGATTCCAGCACCTGATGAGCCAGGCTCTCGGGCGGAGCGTTGAAGTCTCCGGTGATGATCATGGGCAGATCCCCTGGGAAATCCTTTAAAAATTCTAACAGCAGATCCGCACTCTGTTTTTGTACCTCGGCGTCAAAATCAAAGTGGGTGGTGACGCAGATGATGCGTTCCGCCCCGCGGGTGAATTCTCCGATGACGCACTGACGCGGCCACTTGCTCCCCGGCAGCAGGCTCTCTTCATGGGGGGTGTCGCTTAAAAAACAGTGGGCATGGCGGAGACAGGTCCACTCTTTCTGGTAAAAGATCAGGTTGTTCTGCCAGGTCGAAGGCGAGGGGTTGCGTACCCCGATAAATCGATAATCCCGCAAGAGTTGTGCGAGGTATCGGGTTTGAAAATTATTGGCCTCCTGCATGCCGATGAAGTCTGGCTGGGTGGTTTCGAACAGAGGGCCGTAGGCTTCACGGCGGTGTTCCCAGGCATTTTTCCCGTCGTCGGCAAGGCCAAACCTGAGGTTGATGCTCATTACGGAAAAGGGGCGACTCGTGGGATCGGATGAAGAGTTCATGGCACCTGCAGGGGTCAGGGGTTATGGGAGGCGGGCAACCGGATGAAAGATCAGTCTTCCAATCATAGAGCAGGTCTGCACTCTCTGTCAAAACACGTTTTCAGGACGCCGGAAAAAGCCAATCGTGCCGTTGGCAGGGCTAAAATCGATAGGTGACGCCCATCCCGGCCATGGCGGTCTCTCCTTCATAGAAGTCGAGGTTGGAGTCTGTGCGGGAGACCCTGATGAGCATCGAAAAGCTCAGATTGTCACGACCCCAGCGCAGAGGGGCCTCGATGCCCAGGGAGGCGCTGTAGGATCGGTCTTCCCTTTTTTTACCAAAGACCGGGTGGGTCCCATCGTAGTCTGCCTGGTGAAAAGAGAGAGTGGAAAAGGCCTGACAAATGGGGTGACGGACGATGACGGAGACCTTGCCCCCAACCTTGTTAAAGCGGTGTGCCTTGCCCTCGGCTTCATTGCAAAGGAGGTCGAGGGTTGTGCCCAGTATGATGGATTGGCTCACGGGGATGCGCAGCCCTGTCTCGATGAGGTGGGCGTCACCGGAGCGCTTGAGGGCTTGCAGGTCGCTGTGGCTGAGCGGGGTGCTGGTTTCATGGGTGTAGGCTTGTCCTGACTCTTCATCCTCAATGTCACTGGTTCCGAAGGCGTAGGTCAAAAAGAAGGGGGAGCCCAGCAGGGATTCCGCCTTAAATTGGAAGCCTTGGGAGGTTCTGTCGGTCTCTTCTCTTTCCTTACCCGTTAGAAAGGGATCTTTCCATACCTCATCGTCAAGCAGAGGGAGCTCGGGTATCCAGGAGAGGCTGAGGGCGGTGCCATTGTCCAGCTGGTGCCGGGCGCCCACTTCGAGGAAGTAGGTTCCCTCTACGATATTGGAGTTTGGGGTTCCTGCGAACAGGGCCGTCTTGCGGTTATCAAAGGTGTAGTTGAGGTTCCAAATAATGATGGGGATAAACTCTGTCTCAGAGGAAGACGACGTGTCCAGGGACGTGATGAGTTTGTTCTCATCGCTGACCGCATTCACAGGCTTGGTGAGGTGTATCACGCCGGCCATGACCTTGATATCGCTTTGAAAGCCGGGTTCGGCTTTGTCCCTGGGGCTGGCGGCGTCGGCCTCGGGCGTAACCAGCGCAAGAAGCAGGATGATCAGGCAGAGACCTCGCGCTGCCGATGAATGAGTCCTTTTACGTTTCCAGGTGATCATGTGAGATAATTCCTTCGGTGTGTGGATGGGGCTGGGCTTAGAAAATGAACGCCACCCTCTCCGTTTGGGGCGGGAGGGTAAGCATGGGATGAGCAATCCGTCCTCGGACGCGTCCTGATTTATAACCTCGGCACCTCTTCCACGGTTCGGTCGATGGGTTCCTCAATACGACCCGCAAGGGCTTTTATGTCTTCAAGGATCATGTAGAGGCTGGGGACAAGGAGCAGGGTGATGACCGTAGCAAAGAGAATACCGAATCCAAGAGAGATGGCCATGGGGATGAGGAACTTTGCCTGACGTGAGGTCTCAAAGATCATGGGGGCCAGCCCGCCGAAGGTGGTGATGGTGGTGAGCATGATGGGGCGAAATCTCTGGATGCCTGCCAGCTGCACCGCCTCCTTTAAGGGGATTCCTTCGGCCCGTCTCCGGTTGGAAAAATCGATGAAGATCAACGAGTCGTTGACCACCACGCCTGCCAGGGCCACGATGCCGAAGAGGCTCATGATGGAGAGGGAGTACCCCATAAGAAGGTGCCCCATGACCGCCCCGATGATGCCAAAGGGGATGCAGATCATGATGATGATGGGCTGAAAGTAGCTCCGAAACGGAATGGCCAAAAGGGCATAGATAATGATCATCGACATGAGAAGGCCCTGGACCAGGCTGGCGATACTCTCCTTGAGGTCTGCCTGTTTGCCCTGGAAGCTGTAGGAGAGACCGGGTACCTCATCCATGATGCGCCGGAGTCCGTCATTTTTCAGTGCCTCTGTGATGAGGCCTGCCTGGGCTTCGGGGATGATATTGGCGGTGACGTCACGGATTCTTTGCTGGTTGCGTCTGCTGATGGTCGTGTAAGCACGCCCACGCTCAATATTCACTACCTGGTGCAGGGGAAGGTCCACACCCTGGGGGCTCCGCAGGATCAACGACTCCAGATGCTCTTCGGAGTTTCTCTCCTCCCTGGGCAGACGCACCATCACCTTCACCTCATCCCGGCCCCTTTGAAAACGCACGGCTTCAATGCCGTAGTAGGCATTTCGAACCTGGCGGGCAACGTCTTCTGCCCGGAATCCAAGCCGTTCACCTTCGGGTCGCATGGTGAGATCAAACTGAACCTTGCCGGTGGCCGATCCGTCATCAATGTCCTGGGTGTTGGGGAAGACCTCAAGCTCTTTGGCAAGGAGGGCGCCGGCACGGTCCAGGGCGGTGATGTCCCTGTGGCGAAGCTCGATGGTGAGCCCTTTGCCTGAGCCGGGGCCGCCTCTGTTGGATTGAAAGAGACCCGACTCCACACCGGGCAGTGAGCCCACGCGCTCACGCCATGCACGGGTAAGCTCCGTGGTGCTGATGGGGCGCATCTCAGGGGGGGTGAGGATGATTCGGATGCGGATGTTCTCTTCATTGATGCGGGTGAGAATTCCTCTGGAAAGCTGTTCCCCGCCATTTTCGTCAATGACCGCAAGGCCCGCGGCCACAGCAATCCCTGCGATGCGTTCTACCTCATCTGCGGGCGTGCCGTAGGGCAGGATAAGGTTTGCAAAGGCGTAGTTCGACTCGATCTTTGGGAAGAGCTCCATGCCCATGCGGCCGGAGAGGCTCCAGGCACTGGTGATGATAAGAACGGCAAAACCAATGGCGAGGGTGGTGTATCTGTGTGTGGTGCAGAGCCTCAGAAGGGGGCCATAGCGTCTCTCCACGAAGCGGGTGAAGCCGTTTGAAAATCGCTTCTGGGCATCAGAGAGCGGCTTCATAAAGCCTGTGAACCCTTCGCGGGTGCTGTGGCCCAGGTGCGCGGGAAGAATAAAAAGGCTCTCCACTAAAGAGATGGCAAAGACCACCACCACGACGAGGGGAATACTCTGAAAAATTTTCCCGAGAAAGCCCGGTACGAAGTAGATGGGCATGAAGGCTACCATGTTGGTGAGTACGCTGAAGACCACCGGCTTGGAGATCTCTTGTGCCCCTTCGATGGCAGCGGGCAGAAGATCCATGCCCTGTTGACGCTTGTGGTAGATGTTTTCCCCCACCACGATGGCGTCATCCACCACGATGCCCAGCGTCACGATAAAGGCGAACATGGTCACCACGTTGATGGAAAAGTCGGAGAAGGGCAGTATCAGAAACGCCCCTAAAAAAGAGATGGGAATACCCAGAGAGACCCAGAAGGCGAGGCGAATTTCGAGAAAGAGCGCGAGGATGACAAAGACAAGGCCCAGCCCGATCAAGGCGTTTTTGATCAGCAAGGTTCCACGTTGCTTGAAGACCACGGAGAGATCTCGCACCATGTCTGCCTGGAGGCCTTTGGGCATCCCCTCTTTGAACTGGGTCAGGGTTTGCCTGGCCACCTCGGCGACCTTAAGGGGTTTCTGGTTGCCCACACGGTAGACCTCCACCATGACGGCGGGGAGGCCGTTGAAGGTTGCATACCTTGAGGTTTCGGAAAAGCCCTCCCTCACCACGGCCACATCGCCCACGGTGAGGCGGGAACCATCCTCCTGGGTGATGAGGGTGAGGCTGGAAAAATCCTGGGCGGTGTAGCGTTTTTCCCGCATGCGCACCAGAAGCTCACCGCCATCGGTTTTTAAGCTGCCGCCGGGAATGTCCACGGAGGCGTTATTCACCATGGACGCGACCTGGGCCAGGGTGAGTCCGTATCGCCTCAAGGCGTCCTGGGAGAAATCCACCTGAATCTCAGGGGCGCGCACGTCCTGAAGGGTCACCACCGTGATCTCGGGGTTCTCTAACAGTTTGGACCGAAAGGTCTCAGCCATGCCCTTGAGCACCGATGTCTTCTGCTCCCCATAGATAGCAAAAGAGATGACCTCGCGCTGTCGGGCGGCAATGGCCACATCGGGGTTTTCGGCATCCACGGGAAGGGAGGTGATGGCATCTACCTGGCGGTCGATATCCTGGTAGAGTTTCTGGATATCGGCCCCATCCAGGGCTTCCACGGTGACGGTGCCACCGCCCTCATAGGCCATCGATGTCACCTCTTTGGCCCCCTCAAGGCCTTGAACGGCCTCTTCCACCACCAGAAGCACGCCGCGCTCCACCTCTTCTGGGCTTGCGCCGGGGTAGGGGACACTGATGTTGATGAAATCAAGGGCAAAATCGGGAAAGACCTCCTGTTTGATGGAGGAGCCGATGATGAAACCACCGATGAGGAGAATGGCCATGAGAAGGTTGGCGGCCACTGAGTTTCCAGCCATCCAGGCGATGGGGCCGCGAGTTCTGATGTGTTTTTCAGGGGTACCCATGATTACTTGGCCCCCTCTTTACTTTGCGCGCTGCCTTTACCGGAAGGTTTTTCGTTTCCGGTTCGAATGACCAATCCATCCACCGGGGTGGTGAGTTGGGTGAGGATGACCTGATCACCCTGGGAGAGACCGCTCTTTACATAAACGTTCCCCGCTTCCTTGCGGATAATCTCCACAGGGGCAATGGTGAGTTTCCCCTCTTTGGCGAGCCACACCTCCGAGCCGTTTTTAAGGGCCTTTTCCGGAAGGCCAATGACCTCTGTCAGAGGGGCTCCGTCGATCTCGGCCTTTACGTAGCTGTTGATGAGTAAGGGTGGGACCCCTGCCGCCTTTGCCTGACCCATGGGATCTCTTACTTCAAGGAGAAGGCGCGCCATGCGGGTGGCGGTGTTCAAGTCTCCCAGGAGCCTTAAAACGCGTCCTTTGAATACAGAGCCAGCCGGTGTGGTAATACGGGCGGCGTTGCCCGGTGTGCTGCTTGTGAAGTTCAACCAGGGGAGATCCCTGACGGGGAGGGTGACCTCCACCCAGTAGACGCGGTCGCCGGTGATCTCAGCCACCCCCTGATTGGCCTGGGCCAACGAGCCCTTGGCGAGAGTCCGGGTGAGAACCAATCCGCTGTAGGGGGCGGCTATGATGGTTCGGGAGAGCTCAATCTCTGCTTTACGAACCTCGATTTTTGCTAAGGCCACGCTGGCTTTGGCTTTGGCAAGTTGGGGTTTTCGAAGGGCCAGCCGCTTGTCTTTTACGGTACGTCCCATGGTGGCCTGCATGAGGTTTAGCTCATTTTGAGCCACCCGCTGGTTTCCCTCTTCCAGATCGAGATCAGCGATGGCTTGCTGGTGCTTGGCCTTGGCGGTGTCCAGGGCCAGCAGGAGGTCGGTCTCATCCAAGCGCATGAGGGGTTCGCCTTCGCGGATGCGTCCACCGGGTTCCAAATTGGGCGAGATCCATACCACATCCCCTGCCACGCGAACTTTAAGCTCGGTTTTATTGGATGGCATCACAGTGCCCATGGCGCTCAAGGTCACGGGGTGGTTTTCAGCTTTTACCTTGAGCAATTCCACCAGTGGCGGTTTTGTTTTGGGCTTTTTCTTCTGTGCAGTGGGCTTGGATTTCATAAGGTAGACAGCAATACCACCTGCCAGAAGAAGAATCAGGACAGGGATAAGGACGTACAGAGGGGTTCTCTTTGATGTGGCTTTTGGCGGTATATGAGAGAGGGTGTCCATGGTTCTTCTTACTCCATTGTGATGCGTGCGCTTGGTGAGTCGGTGATACTGCGAGTCCAGTTGCCGCCCAGGGCTCGGTGGAGGGCGATGCGATTTTTAACGAGTTGAGCCTTTTCTTTTACAAGCTTGCGTTCCAGGGTCTGGAGATCCTTGAGCTCGGCCAGAAGGGTGACATAGTCAGAGACACCTTGTGTGTAACGGTTTTCTGTTTCCGTTAAGGTGAGACGGGAGGTGATAAGCTCTTGTTCCATGGCAGCGACGCTCTCTTTTTGTCTCACCTCACTCACCAGGGCATTTTCCACTTCAGAAAGGGCGGTAAGCACGGTTTTTCGGTAGGTGGCCAGGCGCTCTTCGGCCTGTGCCCGGGCGCGGAACACCTCGGCTTTGCGCCTGCCTGCATCGAAGATGGGGCCAGTGAGGTTGGCTGCCAGGTTGGTGAACCAGTTGTCAAAGAGGCTTTCAACTCCATCGGAGCCAAACCGTGCCCGGGCGGTGATGGAGAGAGCAGGAAGGCGATCCGCTCTGGCCGCTGAGATCTCCCACTCTTCGGCGCGGAGGGTGAGACCTGCCGAGCGGATATCCGGGCGCATGGCAAGTAAGTCTGCGGGAAGGCCCGTGGGGGGAATCTCGCCGGGCGCTGGAAGTTTTCTTGTTATCACCTCAGGCGCCATGCCCGGGGCTTTGCCCAGAAGAAGGGCCAGAGCGTTTTGATACCGGCTCTCCAGCTCCAAAAGGGAGGGGAGCTCCGAGGCCTGCTGCTCGATGACTTTTCGCTGCCTGAGCACATCCACGGCCGAGACCATGGAGTTCTCAAACCGCAGCTCCAGGGCATTCAGCAGGGTGCTGTTGAGCGCCATCTGGGATTTGAGCACAGCGATCTCGCCCCGCGTAGAGACCAGGTTTGTCCATGCTTCGGCCACCTGGCCAGAGAGGGTCATGGCGGCGGTTTCCACATTGGCTCTGACTGCAAGAACCCGCTGGGATTCCGCCTGACTGAGGGCCCTGATGCGCCCCCAGAGATCCACCTCGTAGGAGGCGGCAAGGCCAAGGTAGAGGGAGTCGGTGGTGCTGTTTACTGTGTCGTCTCCGCCGCGGCGGGTGGTGTCGGCCCCGGCTTCTGTGGAGAGGCTCGGGAAGAGCCCCGCTTTTTTGGTTTGGTGCAGGGCGGTGCTTTGTTTCAGTCGTGCCCAGGCCTCTTGCAGGGTGAGATTCTCCTGCAGGGCCTCGTCCATCAGGGCGTTGAGTTCGTCGCTGTTGAAGGAGATCCACCAGCGGCTCTCTTCCGCCGGTGAGGACTCGGGATACAGGCTGTACCGCTCCGGAAGCGGGAGCAGACCCTGGGACGCCTTCGGCGGAGGAAAGGTGCTGCAGGCCGCAGCGCCCAGGAGAAGGGTGGCCATGCAACCCTTTAAAATTCGGTTTCGGGCTAAAAATACCATTAAAAATCCTTAAAAATGGACAAATATAAAGAAATGCCTTCTATGGTTAAAGTGCCCAAAAGAAGCCTCCGGCGGCAAGGTGGCGCCACCTTGAAAGCGGGTTTGCGAATGCGCATCGGGAGTCGTTATTCCGGGCTGAAATGCGTCCGCATTCGCTTGAAGTACAAGGAAATGCACAGTGCGTCGCAAGTGCATGAGCTGCCGGTGCTTTCGTGTCAATTCACGAATTAATATTAATCAGAATGACTCCGATGCCAAGACCAGAAGTCCTGTTTGCCTAACTTTTCAAAAGTTTGGCCCCCGGCAGGGCCGCCGGAGGCGTTTCCCCTTGTTTCTGAAATCCATGTCAAGCCGCTGTCGCCTGCAGGCGCTGCCGCAGGCTGCGCCGCGCCCGGACGAGGAGGGACTCCACGGCGGAGAGGGTCAGGCCCATGACCTCGGATATCTCTGCGTAGGAGAGCTCCTGGGTGTGGCGAAGGACCATGGCCGTGCGCTGGTTTTCGGGCAGGGTGTCCAGGGCCAGGGAGAGGGAGTGTCGGCCCTCTTTGCGGCTTAAGCTGTCAAGGGCCGAGGGGCTGGGGTCCATCTTCAGGGCCTCCTCCCGGGAGTCATCCAGGGGGGTGGGACGTTTTTTCCGGGCGGCGTCGATGAGCAGGTTGCGGCACACTTTGTATAAAAAGGCCTTTACACTGCCCGAGGTGTCAAAGCCGTGTCGGTTTCTGAAGAGGCGCAGGAAGGTCTCCTGGACCACATCTTCAGCCTCTTCCTTTACCCGGCAGAACCTCAGGGCATAACTGTAGAGTCCGTGCTGATGGCGTTCCACCAGCACGCGAAATGCCCGCTCTTTGTCGGCCGCAAGGGCCGTCATCAAGGCGGCATCGTCCATTTTTTTCCAGGGTGTTCCAAAATGCATTTCAGAGGGTCCCTGAATCAGTGATCCGCCTTTTTCAAGTCAGCTATTTTGTCTCGATGGCGCCGAACCAGTTCACCGGCGTTGGCATACATCAAGGTCATTTTATCTGGAGGCAGGATGTGCCTCATATTAAAGGTGTAGTCAAAGTCAAGCGTGGTGAGGGCCTTTCCAATGCGTTCCTCCTTGAGGTGACGCGTTTCAAGCTCTTTTCGAGACATGGCCGGGTTTTTTTCAAGCAGGGCCAGGGTTTCTAATTTGAAATCTAATTTTTTGACGATGAGGGCGGCGCGTTGATCCATAAAAACCTCGAGCAGATCGGTGGCCTGCTGAAAGACCTCGTCCGGGAGGTCAAGGTTTTTAAGAAGCGACATGTGCAGCGAATAAGCCCGAATGGGGTGTCTTGGGGCCTGATGTTCTGATGGCGTATGTCCCACGAGGGTGGCGATAAGAAAGCCGGCGTTGAGACAGAGGGAAAAAGCCAGAAGAATAAGGTTTCTTTTTCGGGTCATAGGATGTCTCCGTTGTCACTGAGGAGATACCCGAGATAGGGGTCTTCCTGATCGGCCTTGATACTGGCGATTTCCAGGTCGGTGGCGTTGGAGTCCCAGGCACCCTGGGCAGAATATCCCAGGAGTCCCCCCGTCAGGAGCCCCACGAGCACAACCGCCCAGCCGATACGGCCGAACAGAAAACCAAAAAAGTCGAAGGAAACATAGGGTGATCGCGTTTCACGCTCCCGGGCAAGGAGGATGCGGGTGGTCAGTTCCCTGTTCGGCGCGGGGGCGGGGAGGTGTTTGAACTCATCGAAGAGACGGGTGAGCTCATTGACTTCAGCGCGGCACCGGGGGCATTGGGCGAGGTGGGCGTGAAGCGCCGCCTCCCTTTGCCGGTCAAGGGTCCGGTCCACATAAGCGTGAAGAGTCTTTTCATGTGGGTGTTCCATAAAGATCACCATGGGGTTGACGGTTGGCTGCTTTTTTAAAGTGTATGGGATGATGCGGGTGTCATTATGTGACGCCTGAATCCTGATATACATACAACGAACCCGATTTCAAAATCCTGCGGTTTTTTATTTAATCCGGAATTTTGCTCTTCCTCACGCTTTGATCCCTTCCATGATGGCGGCGCCGGTGGGGCTGCCGTAGTCGATGCGGCGGATGGCGGTCAGGCCGCTGCTTTCCATCATGGCCCCGAGCTCTGAGTCGCTGTAAGCCCGGCCATTGTCGGTCACGGCCAGCATGTTGAGGCTGAAAAGCGCGGGAAAGAGGGGGCTGTCTTTGGACGTGTCCAGGATGAATTCATGGATGAGGAGTTTGCCGCCGGGGTGAAGGGTCGCGGTGGCTCTGGCAATAACAGACCGGGCTTGATCTTCTCCTTCTCCGTGGAGAATATGGGAGAGCCAGGCGGCATCGAAGCGATCGTTTTCGTTAAAGCTATTTTGGATGAAGTCAAAAGGGCAGAATCCCACGCGGTCGCCCATGAGATGTTTTTCAATAATGCCTCTGGCAAAGGGTTCGGTATCGGGCAGGTCGTAAACCCAGGCCTTGAGTTGGGGATTTTTTTTGCAGAAGTGGATGGCATAGGTGCCGGGGCCGCCTCCGAGGTCCAGAAGGGTCGCGCAGTGGGAGAGGTCCACGGCTTGGGCAACCGCCGGGGCGAAAAAGGAGGCGTTGTTGTACATCCCCAGGAGGAAGCTCTCATGCTCCTCTTTGGTGCGGTCCCGTCTTTCGTGCTGGACGGGGGCTCCGGTGAGGGCCGCCTCATCCAGACGTTCCCATGAGGCCATCAGGTGGTGGTGATGAAGGAGGATGTGGCCGATGTAATCCGGTGATTCCCGGGTGAGGGATTGGAGGGCGAAGGGTGTGTTGCTGTAGGTTTCTCCCCCTTTGCTCAGGAGTTCCATGGCTGAGAGGGCGTTAAGCAGGGTGCTCAGGCCCCGTGGGTTCCCATGGATCCGCTGCGCGATCTCCTCTGCTGTTAAAGCCTCGCCTCCGATGAGGGTAAAGAGGCCGAGCTTGACCCCGGCATGAAGGGTGCAACTTCTCCAGTAGGCGCCGGAGGCTTCCATTAACGAGCCTGGATTCCACGGAACATGAGACATGGTGTATTCTCCTGGGTTGAAAAACAGAACATGGATGCATACAAAGGATGGCGTATTTTATCCTGATTGCAGCGGCTTGTCGAGACATGAAGCCTTTTCTACGAGGTTGTGGTGAAAACCCGATGACGACGCCCTGAGAGCCCGAAGCGGTCTGCTTGTTTCGTTGTTTTTTTCCATGATGTGTGGCCGCTGCTTTTCCTCGTTCTTGCTGAATTTTTTGTTCCGCAACTTCAGGCCTGTTGTCAGTGGTGACGAGTTGAGTTAGGATGTTTGTTACTGGACCCTCCTTTTGGGTGGCGTGTCATATCATATCGATATAAATCAGGTTGAATGGCAGCTATGGACCGTCATCTTCTCTGATGACCCGGTTGATCATCGATTAAAAAGCCTTCCGTAAAATAGTTAATCAAACACATACCTGCGTGGGAATCGTCCCCTGTTCCAGAGTCATTCCTCGATCAGGGGACGATCTTTTAAGGCCCTTCTCCTTGTCGTGTCGCTTGCTGTCCCTCTGGTTTGAAAAAAATCGCAGGTTTTTTTCCAGCGATGCGTTTTATATGAAAACTCTGAAATTCAGGCGTGTGTGTGCTGATGTTTGTCACCCGCATCTCATGGCCCGTCAGTGGGGGGGCATGATCTTGGGTCCCGGATTTGACCGGTTTGGTTTTGACGCGGCTGTCCGCGGGAGTGTGAATGCAGTATTTACGATATGAAGGAGTCACCACCGTGAAACAAAAAATTCTCGTCGGCCTGATGCTTCTGGCCCTGTGTCTCCCCTTGTCAGCATGGGCGGCTCCCAGACGACATTTTACCTTAGGGCTGGTGGCCGATGAAACGGGGGGGGAGATGGCAGAATTTCTGGCCATGGTTCACCAGGAAATCAATGCTCTGGCAGGCGCCCGGTATACCTTTGTCCTGGGAGGGACCAAGGGAGGCTCCATCAACTGGAACGCTGATGAGGCTCGTTCTCTTTATCAAAAACTGGTGGACGACCCTGAGGTGGATCTTATTGTGGGCCTTGGCGTGGTGAGTTCCTCCGTCATTGCCAAGGAAGGGATCTACCCCAAGCCAGTGATAGCCGTGGGGATTATCGACTCTGAGCTCCAGGGTGTGAAAAAAAGTTCTGAAAACCGTTCGGGTGTGGAGAATCTGACCTATGTTCATTTTAACCGCTCCATTCTTCGTGACCTCACCTTTTTCCACGAGCTGGTTCCGTTCACGGAGGTGGGGATTGTGTTTGATCCTGCGGTGACGGATGTGTTGAAGGGAAAAAAGCGGACCCTTGCAAAGGCCCATCAGGGGAAATCCGGGTACCGTGTCGTCTCTTCAAACGAGGGGGTGAACGGAATTCTGGCGGAGCTCGCCGGGGTGGACGCGGTGTATATCGGGTATATGGGGGCCCAGGAATCCATGGGGCGCCCGGCGTTGGTCAAGGCCTTGAACGGGTTGAAGATCCCCACCTTTGGATCATCAATCCGTGATGTCCGGGAAGGCATGCTGGCTGCGGCGGCTCCGGAGGGGACCATCGCTCGCATGGCCCGTCGCGTGGCCTTGAATATTGACGGGTGGGTTGGAGGAGACACGTTTTCTGACCTTCCGGTGAACCTCGACTTTAAAGAGGCACTGACCGTGAACATGGACACGGCTCGGCTCATTGGCTTCTCCCCTTCCTTTGCGGCGCTTTCCCGCGCGGAACTCCTGGGAGACCTGAAACCACCCGGAATTTTCTATACCCTCTCGGACGCAGTGACCCTTGCCCTCCTGTCCAACCATGACCTGCGGATCAACACCTTTGATGTCAAACAGGCAGAAGAGGCCGTGCGTCAGGCCGGTACCTCCTTTCTGCCTGAGGTAAAGCTCGTGGGGTCTCAATCCTTTGTGGATGAGGATGTGGCCGCGACCTCCGCGAACACCCAGGCAGAGAGAACCACCTCCGGCACGGCCAGGGTGGATCAGCTCCTCTACTCCGACGAGGCCATTGGGGCTATTGCCAGTCAGAAAGCGCTGCTGGAGGCGGAACGCTATACGCGGGATGCCTTGATCCTTGATACGGTTTTTAACACAACAGTGGCCTTTACCGATTTACTCAAGGCCGGAACGGACGAGACGATTCAGAAGGAGAATGTGGCCCTTCTCAAGAAGAACCTGGCCATCGCCAAACAACGCGAGGCCGCAGGGGCTATCGGGCCGGGAGATACCTTCAGCTGGGAGAGTCGCCTGGCAACGGCCAGGGCCGCACTTTTTACGTCACGGGCCGCTGTCAATATCGCATCGAGACGACTGAATCTGATCCTTGGGGTGCCTATGGATCAGGAGAGCCGGGCCCTGGATACAGGTCTTGATGCCGTGATGAACGCGAGCTACCTCGTCAAGGGTGCGGAAGGGCAAGTGACCAACCCGGCGGGTTTTGAAACCTACCTTCGATTCCTGGTGGCCGAGGCGGAGAAAAAGGCCCCGGAGCTGGCCTCCATCGAGCGAAACATAGCGGCCCTCGAGCGACGCGTGGGGGTTCTATCGCGGAAAAATTGGGTGCCGTCGGTGAGCGCGTCCGGTGCCTGGAACCGTGATTTCGATCGACGTGGCCTGGGCTCCGACGATGGCCTTTCGTATCATAAAGAGAGCTGGAATGCCGCGGTCAATGTCACCTGGCCCCTGTTTGCCAGGGGAGAGATACGCGTCGAACTTTCCAAAGAGCGTCTCGCCCTGAGCCAGTTGGAAGAGCAGAAGCGAAAGTCTGTGAAAGCCATTGAATTATCCGTTCGTGTTGCCCTGCTTGAGACCATCACCCGGTCTATCAACCGGGAACAGGCCGTTCGGTCGGATGAGTATGCAGGAAAGAGCCTGGATATTATCGCCGACTCCTATGCCAAGGGGAGGGCCTCCCTCACCGATCTGGTGGAGGCCCAAAACGCCTCTCTTAATGCGGGCCTTGCCGCAACCAACGCCATTTACGAACAGGTCACCGCTGTCTTGAAGCTGGAGCGAGCCGTGGGGGAAATGACCCTTCTCGCCGATCCGGCCGAGATGGATGCGTTTACAACAAGGGCACGTGCGTTGTTCGATCAGGACTCAGAGACACATTAATCCATTCGAATGGACTCCGATTATACGAAGCAATCGAATCAATACCTGCAGCCGACGGGCTGCGATCATGGGGGAAGACCTATGGGTTGGAATCAGAATATCGTACGTGTGATGGCTGCAGGCCTGCTGGTTGGAATGGTCGGTTGCAGCGGTGAGAAGGCTTTGGAAATAGAGGCAATCCGACCGGTGCGGTTCAGTGAGGTGACGAAGGCCCCGGCTCAGGTGGAGCGGCGCTTTTCCGGCATCACCCAGGCTGGCGAGGTGGTGCGCCTGAGCTTTCGCACCGGGGGGAAGATAGAGACCTTGGAGGTGGCCGTCGGTGACACGGTGACGCGGGGTCAGGTCCTTGCCACTCTGGACAATCGTGATGCCAGGCTTAATCTCGAAAAGGCCCAGGTTGCCCTGGAGAATTCCCGTATTCAGAGTGAGAATGCCCGGTCCAACCTGGATCGAATCAGGGCCCTTTACGAAAACAACAACGAGCCGTTGAGTGAATATGAAAAGGCCCGGAATGGTTTCGCCAGTGCTTCGGCCACGTACAACGCGGACAAGCGGGGTGTCACTCTTTTGGAGCGCGATCTGGCTTATTATACCTTAGAGTCCCCCATGGCCGGGATTATCACCTCCCGTGAGGTGGAGGCCAACGAGAACGTCTCCTCGGGCCAGGTGGTGGCGGTGATTCAGTCCAGTGACTCCATCGAGGTGGAAACGGGGATCCCCGAGCTTTGGATTCCCCATATAAAAAGAGGTCAGGTGGTGAGTATTCTTTACCCCTCCATGCCGGATAAGCGTTTTGAAGGGCGGGTCACGGAAGTGGCGTTTGAGTCCGATAAAGAGACCCACACCTACCCTGTGATTCTGTCGATGGAAGGGGTGGGCGCTGAGATTCGGCCGGGGATGCCGACCTCCGTTATTTTCGAATTTGACAACAAAGAGACGGGTGCCATGCTCATTGTGCCGGTCCATGCCGTGGCCAAGGATTATGAAGGGTACTTTCTTTATACCGTGGAAGAGACGGGCAAGGGAGAAGGGGTGGTGACGAAGCGACGCGTTACCGTCGGCAGGATGATCACCCATGGGTTTGAAATCGCAAGCGGTCTTCAGGCAGGCGAGAAGGTCGTGACGGCAGGGGTCTCGTTTCTTTCCGACGGCAAAAAAGTGAAGCTGATTTCTCATTAAGCATGGATCACGAGCCCCCTTGAAAAAGGGAGGGTTCCCTTCAGGATATGGCCTATGATTACGAAATTTTCGATTAAAAACAGCGTGCTGGTGTATACCGTCCTGGCGATGCTCTTTCTCTCCGGACTCACCATTTTCAACAGCCTTCCCCGCGATGATATGCCGCCTTTTCTGATTCGGGTGATCAACGTGGTGACCACCTACCCGGGGGCATCCCCTGAACGGGTGGAGAACCTCATCACCGATCCGATTGAAAAGGCGGTGCAGGAAGTGCCGGAGGTGGACTACATCAGCAGTGAGTCACGCACCGGTATTTCCGTTGTCAACATCAGCCTTTTGGAGTCCACCACCGACTTGCAGCCCATTTTTGATCGGATCCGGCGAAAAGTGGAGGCGGTGGAAGGGGACCTTCCCGAAGGGACCACCGTGAGGATCGATGATGAACTGGGGGATGTCTTTGGGGTTATCCTGGGGGTCATCGCAGATGGCTATACCCCGGCGGAGTTGAAAAATCTGGCCGATGACGTGCGGGACGAGATGATCAAGCTGCCGGCCGTGGCCAAGGTTGAAATTCAAGGAGCCCAGGAAGAGAGGGTGTTCGTTTCCTTCTCCAACGAGCGGCTGGCGGCCATCGGCCTGTCTAAAAACCGTCTGCAGGAGATCATTTCGGCCACCAATATCGTGGTGCCCGGTGGCGATATCCTGGCCGACGGGCAGCGCATTATCCTGGAACCCACGGGGAACTTTCAGTCTCTTGAGGACCTGGCCCAGATTGTCGTCCTGTCCGAAGGCGGTCGGGTTCTCAATCTGGGAGACATCGCCGACATCACCCGGAGCTATACCGACCCCAGGAAGAGCATCGTCAAGATTAACGGGCGTGAGGGGCTGGCCATCGGTGTGAATCTCATGGCCGGTGGCAACATTATCGATCTGGGCGCTCAGGTGGATGCCACGATGGCAGAGCTGTTAAAAAGCCTCCCCTACGGCGTGGAGATTTTTCGGGTCGCCTCCCAGGACACGGTGGTGGACAAGTCGGTGAAGGACTTTACCAGCAACCTGGTGCAGGCGGTGGTGATCGTGCTCTTGACCATGCTGGCCTTTCTGGGGCTTCGCACGGGTCTGGTGGTCGCCTCGTTGATTCCGGCCACCATGGTGACCACCCTGCTTCTCATGAGTTTTGCCGGGGTGGGACTTAATAAGGTTTCCCTGGCCTCGCTCATCATTGCCCTGGGCATGCTGGTGGACAACGCCATCGTCATGAGCGAGTCGATTCTGGTCAAGATGGAAGGGGGGGATTCCCCTGTGGATGCGGCCATCGATTCGGCCCAGGAACTCTCTATTCCCCTTTTAACCTCGTCTTTGACCACCTCGGCGGCCTTTATGGCTTTCTGGCTGGCGGAGTCGGTGCTGGGGGAGATCATGGGGCAGATTTTTGTTGTGTTGACCATTGCCCTTCTCTGTTCCTGGGTGTTGACTCTATCCATGGTGGCCCTGCTCTGCATCAAAGTGATCAGAGTGAGCGCGGCAAGCGAAAAGGTGGGTTTGTTTACCCGGTTTGCGGGCCGGTATCGGTTGTTTTTGGAGGGAAGCCTCAAGCGTCCCTGGCTGACCATCGGGGTGATTGTGTCGATTTTCGTGGTTTGTCTCGGGATGTTTCGGTTTATCCCTTTTGTTTTTATGGCGCCGAGCGATCGGCCTTTGGTGACGGCGAATATTGAGCTGCCCATTGGCTCGGATATTGAACGTACCGAGGCGATTGTTGCGGGCATCAACGCCTTTATCAAGGCGAATCTTCTCCCTGAAGAGCCGGGCGAAGAGGGGGTCGTGAGTTGGTCCACCTACACCGGGGAAGGCGCGCCCAAATATGATTTGGGGTATACCGCTCCGGAGTCGAGCCCCAACAGTGCTCACATTCTCATCAACACCACTTCTGATGAAATCAATACCCCGATCATCGAGAAGGTTCAGGACTATCTTCTCAGCACCTGGCCGGACGTTAAATACAAGGTGTCCCGGCTCGTGAGCGGCGGGGGCTCCGCAGATCCGGTGGCGATTCGGATTACCGGTCGAGATGCGGAGGCCTTGTCCCGGATTGCCGAAGAGGTTAAGACACAGCTGGCC
>NZ_JAQYWB010000049.1 GCF_030145185.1 Desulfoluna sp.
TGCGCTCATATGCAAGGCATCAGAGCTGAAGATGTAGTGGTTTACCTCAAAGCTCTGATAACGCGGCAGATGAGTGCACCCGGCTCGCCCGAAGGGTGAGAAAATCAAACAGAATACCGTGGATTACATTTTGCATTTTTGAAATGACTGAAAATATTACCGCAAAGAACTGTAATTACGAATTATTCCTTAGTCCTGATTGTTTTTTCATGAAATATTCGGGATAGGGCGCTGGCTTTCCCCGGCGGTCATGGTGAATTTTACAATCTGTAAAAGATATGTACATCCCCGCCGCCTGAGTTCTTTTTATGTCCGGTGAGCAGGATCGGGCAATCTATTGATATTCAGGTCTATAATTCCGAACCTTTCTTCTTGCTCTCATTGGCACAGTCGTTGCCACTGTTTGATAGAGGCACATGGGAAAAGAGATCCGCAAACGGTGGTTTCCCATCCTCAGAAGTGACCTCAGGCACAGGATATTCAGGTTGTGAAAAGACCAAAGACGGGAAAACACCAGACACCGACCCTGAAACCATCCTATCGGTACCAGCGTTCGGGAATAGAGAAAAGTATTATCATTATGGTGGCCCTGACGGCGCTTATTTTTGTTGCCGCCAGTGCGGTGATGTCCCAGTGGTCTATTCGGGCCATGAGCCAGATTGTGAGGGATCAGTTCAATAGAGAGCAGATGGTTGTGGCACACAACGTCAGGGACTTTATTGAAATGAAATTTTCGGCATTAAATCGGGAGATGGTCGTTTTGTCCCGTGAGATAGAAAATGAGGGTGATCCCGAAAAGGCGATTAAAATGACCCTTGCCCGTGTCATCGAATTCGGCGTCAGTAAAATTGAATACCGTGACACAGAGGCAGGCATGGTTTATACCGGCGCTCCTTTCCATGACGAACTTCTTCGGGCTTCTCTTGGAACGCAGCCGCTGCTTCCTTTTAATCTGGACGCCGACAGCCAGGGAGAATTGAGATTTTCAAGGCCGCAAAAGACCCCCTCCGGTCTTTTTATTTTGCTGGGTATCCCCGTGGGCGGACAGGGTTCCGGGAGTCTGGTCTGTCACGTGAACATCTCATGGCTTCTTGGCCCCTCCATTAAGACGATCCGTTCCGGGCGGACCGGGTACGCATGGATTATCGATTGTGACGGAAATTTTCTGTATCACCCTGATGTCACATTTACCGGCCAGAACGCATTTATAGCGCGGAAATCAAAATTTCCTGACCTCTCTTTTGTGGCGATCAATAAAATTCAACGGGAGGAGATGCTCAAAGGAAACCAGGGCTCGGGGTCGTATATGGCGGGATGGCATCGGGGGCAGACAGGCCCGATCGAAAAACTGATCGCATACACGCCCGTGACGATCGCAGAGGCCCCGGCTCAGACGTGGTCGATTGCGGTGGTGGCCCCTGTTTCGGAAGTGGAGGCCGCCGTGAGGGAAAAATACAATCGCCAGTTTTATGCCCAGCTGGCCGTGATCCTGATTATTATCGGCAGTGCTTCGGTCATCATGTTTTTTGAAGTGAAATGGTCCGGGTATATGGAGAAAGAGGCCAATCGTCAGACCGATGAGCTCGTAAAATCCGAGGCGAAATACCGATCCCTTGTGGAGAGTGCGGAAGACTTTATCTTTACCGTCGATCGCAACGGGATTTTTCAGTCCATGAACAGCTTTACGTCAAATTTTTTTGAATGCAGGGCAGAGGATCATCTCGGCAAGGGGCTCTCGTCTTTGTTTCCTCTTGAGTTGAGCCGGAAGATGGAGCGGCTTTTTCACAGAATTTTTGAAAGTAAAAAAAGCATCCGAAAGGAGGCCCGGTTTGACCTAGGTGGCGCGCAGATCTTTATCGACGCCAACATGGTGCCTGTGCGCAGCGAAGAGGGGCCGGTCAACTTGGTCCTCTGCATTGCACGGGATATTACGGAAGATAAAAAACTGGAGCGTCATCTGATCCATACAGAGAAGCTGGCCTCCCTGGGAACACTGGCTGCCGGGGTTGCCCACGAGGTGAACAACCCCTTGGGCGTGATCCTTGGCTTTTGTGACCTTTTATTGCGCAAAAAAGACCCGGCCTCCCAGGAGTACGAGGACCTTAAAACCATCGAACGCCAAGGGCTTCATTGCAAAGAGATCGTCGAAAACTTGCTGAGTTTTGTGCGTACCGGAGAAAATCAGGGGCCTCGACACACGGATTTGAACCTTTGCCTGAAAGACGTGATTCAGATCGTCAGGCATCGGCTGGCCAAAGAAAAAATTGATTTAACCACCGATCTCCTGGACACTCTGCCCCTTGTCAGGGGCGATTTTCATAAGCTTCAGCAGGTGTTTCTTAATTTGATTAACAACGCCGCCGATGCAATGCCTGAAGGTGGGTCTCTGACCCTTCGGACATCCATGGATACGCATCACGACATGGCAGAGATTGTGGTTCAGGATGAAGGCATCGCCATCGCAGAGAAAGATATCGATCATATATTTGAGCCGTTTTTTACCACCAAACCCGAGGGAAGGGGAACAGGACTCGGCCTGTTTGTGAGTTACGGCATCATCACAGGGTTTGGGGGGATTATGGCGTGTGAGAGCAGGGCGCATTCTTCATCAGATGCCGCAGACGGCGGGACAACCTTTACTGTCAAGCTGATGGTTAAATCGTGAGGAGGAAAGATGAGCGGTCGTATTCTGATAGTCGATGATGAAAAGGACATGTTGACACTGCTTGGCAGGATTGTTTCTGAAGATACGAATTATACGGCTGTCACGGAGAACAACCCGGAAAAAGCCCTTGAGATGTTGAGAGAGGAGCCCTTCGATTTGGTCATGACCGACTTGAACATGCCCGGGATGTCCGGGATCACCCTGATGGAAAAGGTCCGGGCGATGCGTCCAGATATATCGGTGGTGATTCTGACGGCCTATGCCACCATTGAGACGGCGGTGGAAGCGACACGCAAAGGGGCAGACGATTATCTCACCAAGCCCTTTCGTCGGGAACGGCTGCTGGTTACTCTGGATCGGGTGATGAAGTGCCAGCGGGTGGTGAGAGAAAACAGGCAGCTTCGCAAGGCCCTTGAAAAAAAGAACGATCTTTCCATCATCGGATCCACGGCCTCCATGGCCGATGTGTTCCAGCGCATTCGGCAGGCAGCGCCCACCTCCGGCACGGTGCTGATTACGGGTCCCAGTGGCACGGGTAAAGAGCTGGTGGCCCGGGCCATCCACAAGAACAGCCGGAGGCGTGAAAAAAATATGGTGACGATCAACTGCGCAGCCATTCCTGAGAATATGATCGAAAGCGAGCTGTTCGGATACGTCAAGGGGGCCTTCACCGGGGCCGTGGTGGATAAGCCTGGCCTGGTGGAAGAGGCGCAAGGGGGGACCCTGTTCTTAGATGAAATCGGAGACCTGAACCCTGGGTTTCAGACAAAATTGCTCCGGCTGCTTCAGGAAGGGGAGTACCGCCCCGTCGGCAGCGTTAAAACTCTGAAAGCAGACCTCCGGTTTATTGCGGCCACCAACAAAAATCTGGAACAGGCCATGGTGGAAAAAACATTTCGGGCCGATCTTTTTTATCGCCTCAACGTGATTCGTATGGAGATCCCTTCCCTTGGCGAGAGAAGGGAGGATATTCCCATTCTTTGCCATCATTTTTTTACCAAATATGCGGCACTCAATGGAAAGACGATTCAGGGGATCGCGGCACATGCCCTCCAGGTGCTCAAGGAGAGGAATTACCCTGGCAACGTCCGGGAGCTTGAAAATATCATCGAACGGGGCGTCATTTTTTGCAACGGAGAGACCCTGACTCTTGCGGATCTGGGACTCGCCGGACCGAATCAGGGGTGTCTTCCCCGGATGAATTTAGAAAAACCTATGATGAGCTTTAAAGACGCCAAAGACGAAAATATCCGGACCTTTCACGACCTTTATATCCGTACTCTCCTGAAAGAGAGCGGCGGGAACATCAGCAAGGCCGCTGAAACGGCAGGGATACAGAGGCAGTATCTTCACCGCCTGATGAAGGAATCGCACATTGAAGCCGATGAGTTCAGGGGCAAGAAATCGGATTCTGCCAAGGATCTTTTTCTGGTCGCTGGCTAAGTCCGGATCCGGCCTTTGACCAGATATCCGTTGGCGTAAAAGACCTGTTTTTAGAGAAAGCAGACTACTTATTTTAAGTGGTCTGCTTTTTTTGTTTGCCCTATCCCGGCTCGCCCGAAGGATGAGAAAATCAAACAGAATACCGTGGATTACATTTTGCTTTTTGAAAATAGCAGAATTTTTCATAGCAACCCTCTGTAATAACCGTTCATTGACGTAGCTATTCAGCTATCCATTTTTTCTTTATAACCCCGGCCTGACAGCACCCTACGCTTTTCGTCTTCCCCGCGCAGGCGGGAATCCATGTATGAAAATCCGTATCGTCCTCATTTTTACAATGCAGTACCGGGTGGATGCGTAGGGTGCGCCTTGCGCACCGTCAGGCGTATCGTAATCCGGAAACACCGCATTTTGAAATAAGACGCGTGGCCATCGTTCACTTGCGAGGCCGATGGTCCTCTCTACGGTAGAAGGTGCGGGAGCCGCACCCTACGCGGTGATGAAAAGGTGTGACGTATTGGCATTTGAATCTTTCTGTCATTTGCCTCGACGACCTGGCGAAGGCAAACTGAATAGTTACTCATTGTCTTAATCTAATCGTTTCTCATGAAATATCCGGGATAGATGCCACAGAGGGGACACGGGCTGTCCACAGTGAAGTGACATTGCTGAATGGTAAGTGTCCACCCACAGGTTTTGTCTGGTGTCTGTCTTCAGGAGAGTGACAGGAAAAAAGGTGTGCTTTACTCATTGAAATCAGGGGCCTACTGGGTTTTACTTCTTTTCTTAATTTGTTGGTACGCCTTTTGTAATAACTACTACAGAAGTGAACGTCGGCAAGCAACGTACCGGCTTCGTTATTTATAAGGAATGTTGATTCAGGAAGGAGGGTTTATGCAACACACTATCTGGCAATGGATCGGAGATGAAGCCTTGCTGTCGCAAGCGTTATCCGCTCTGTCAACTCCGGCCTTGCTGGGCGTAATTGTCGTCTGCATCATTTTGCTGTCCAAAGGGGCGGATTGGATGATCGACGGCGTTGTTGACCTGGCAACACGGACGGGGATTCCCAAAATAGTAATCGGTGCAACGATTATCTCTCTGGGAACCACCATGCCCGAGGCTTTTGTTTCCGTCATGGCGGCCTTCATGGGGAACCCTGGGCTGGCCCTTGGCAACGGGGTGGGCTCCATCATCGCGGATACCGGTCTGATTTTCGGACTCACATGCATCCTGGCAGCGGTCCCGGTCAATCGGTTTATCCTTAACAGGACCGGCTGGGTGCAGGTGGGCTCTGCAACCCTTCTCGTTTTTATTGCCGTGGTTGTGTTTTTTACCTCCTCGGGCGCTCCGGTGATCGGTCGATCCATCGGGATCTTTTTTCTGATCCTGCTGGCGGTCTATATGTACGCCACCTTCATGTGGTCAAAGCATGGCTCCCTGCAGGGTGACGAAGAGGCAGACAGTGACGAGGGGGATGAAGCCGAGCTGATGGGGCTCTTCCAGTGTTGGCTCATGGTCATCGGCGGTCTCTTCTTCGTTGTTCTCGGTGCCCGTATTCTGGTCCCGAGTGCCTCGGAGATCGCCCTGCGGTTTGGCGTGCCTGAAGATGTTATCGCCGCGACCATGGTGGCCTTTGGAACCTCCCTGCCGGAACTTATGACCGCCATTTCGGCGATCCGAAAAGGCTACCCCGAAATCACCGTCGGCAACATCGTCGGTGCCGATGTTCTCAATTGCCTCTTCGTTATCGGAGCGGCTGCCACGGCCAAGCCCCTGGCCATTCCACAGAATTTCTATTTCTTCCACTTTCCGGCCATGCTCATCATCCTCTGGTCTTTCAGGGCCTTTATTACGATGAACAAGGACGGCAAGTTTAAACGGGTACAGGGTTATTGGCTACTCGGCGTCTATATCAGCTATGTGGTGCTTCAGTACGCGTTGAATGTGAAATTACCGGCTTAAAATGAACGTAAAAGACAGGACAAAATAAACAGGAAACAGGATTGGACTGAAAAGGAGAGAACGTATGACTGGACATGAAAACAAGAACATGGGCTGGGAAGTGGCCCGGGAGCTGGAGAAAGAGAAGCAGACCATCGCAGAGCGGTTTATTCCCGAGTGGCGCCATATCCGCGCCGCTCTGGGGGCTGTGTTTGTCTTTTTTCTGGTGTTTCTCCTGGGCATCTGGCTGGCAGGAAACCCCTTTGAGCCCACGGTCAGGATTCAGTCCGACTGGGTCGTCGCACACGGCCTTCAGGGAAACCAGTGGACCATCGTCTGGAGTGTGGTTCTTTTGGCCGCATTTTTTGAGTTCATGGACGCCTCTGCGGGCATGGGCTTCGGGACCGCGTTGACCCCGATCCTTCTCGTGATTGGCTTTGACCCCAAGCAGATCGTGCCGGTGGTCATGGTTCAACAGGGCGTGGCAGGCATTGTCGGTGCCTTCCTTCACCGGGAATTTGAGAACGTGGAGTGGAAGTTCAGCCCCATGTCTGAAACCGTCCGGCTCTGGCTTATTATTGCGGTGACAGGATGTATCGCGGTGGCCATCTCCATCTGCGGTGTCTACAAATACCTCCATGTGGACAAGGTCTGGATCAAGCTCTATGTGGCATGCCTGCTTCTCATGATGGGTGTGATCTCCGTTTGGAGCGCCAAGAAAGACATGCCTTATAAACCGAATAAGATGATCGGGTTTGCTGCCCTGGCTGGGTTCAACAAAGGGGTCGGCGGCGGGGGCTACGGGCCGGTTGTGACCATCGGTGGCCTTCTCTCCGGTGTGCCTGTCAAGAGTATGCTGGCTGTGACGGCTATCTGTGAAGGCACGGTCAGTACCTTTGCCATTGTTGTCTGGCTGGCGCTTCTCTCCAGCGGTGTTCAGATTGACTATCTGCTGCTGCCGTCCATGATGCTCGCGACCATGTTCTCTGCGGTTGCGGCACCTTACATGACCCGCGTCTTCCCGGAAAAATTGTGGAAAATCATTGTCCCGGCTTACTGCCTGATCGTGGCTGTGCTCTGCTTCTACAAGATTATTCCAGGGATCTATGCAAAACTCGTCGGCTGATCTCCTCAGCAGTTGAGATGACCCGATGACGATCATATCGTCAGACCTCTCCCTCCCCGATTTCGGGGGAGGGAGACCCGACGGGATTTCGCGGTGCCGGGTTTGGAGAAGAACGAAAATGCCGGGCGGACAGCGGCCGGAGCTTGGATGAAAGGAGAGATGAAATGAACGGCAACCCAATGGATCAGAGTCAGTATTTACGAAAACGCACCCACAGTATCGGGGTGAGCATGATTGTCATGGGGGGGTCGTTTTTCCTCTATTACCTTGGGCTTTTCGGAAATGTCCAGGGCCCGTTGACGCCGTCGACCCTCGGTGCTTCATTGGCTGGGCTGGGGCTGACGAAGAAGCATATGCTCTTGTTCTTCCTTTCATTTTTTATAATGTCATTGATCTGGAATCATCTGTTTAACCTCACCGCTTTTGTGACAGGGGCTCGGCGGCGCTGCCTCGGCGAGGATGAGGAGGGCCATGTCTGTGGCGCGGTGACCCGGAAAATCAAGGGGATCTCTGCGATCGGTGAAAAGGTGGTTCAGTATGAATGCGCACAGGGGCATCTGTGCACCGAGGCTCATTTTGAGGCGGTGAAAAAAGGGGTGGTCAGCTATACGGTCACCGTTGCCGCCCTGATGTTTTGTGTCATCGTGATGTATTGTTCGTGAACTGCCCGTGCGTTGGGGAATTTTTTGTTCCCGTTGAGGCCGGGCCGCTGTTAAGTGGTCTGGCCTTGTTGCGTTGCCTGAGGTGAAACCAAAAGGATGGCGTGCGACCGGAGGTCACCTCCATTCTTTGTTCAAACAGGTTTTTAAGTGATGTTTCACGTGATTAATAAATTCACGAAGTCATCTCTTCAGAATCGGAAGATACAAGCCATGTCTGACAGATCTTTTTTTACATTATCGGCACCCCGGGATTTTCCTTATTATCGGAAAGTATGGAAAAGAGTGGTCGCTATTTTGACGCTTTCAGCTTTCCTGCCCCTGCTCGTCATCGGGGGGGGAATGTATTTTTACATGGCCGGTTCTTTGAAAACTAAGACGATCGATGCTCTGCAGGCCGAGGTGGTTTCTCATAAGAGGTCCATCGATTTATTTCTTTCCGAACGGATCATGGATTTAAAGTTTATTTCTCAGAACAACAACCTGGCCCAGATGGTGTCGCAGGACCGCTTTGATCGTATTTTTACCGCCCTTCAGCAGGAAAAACCCTATTTTGAAGACATGGGCATCATCGGCAGTGACGGCAACCACCTTGCCTACATTGGGCCGTACGATCTCAAGGGGAAAAATTACCGCGAGACCCGCTGGTTTAAAATAGCGATGTCTGACGGGGTGTATGTCAGCGATGTGTTCACCGGTTTCAGGAATCAGCCCCATTTTATTATCGCGGTCAAGCGCAGGCAGGGGGAGGTCACCTGGATCCTCCGGGCCACGGTGGTCTCCGGATTGTTTGACAACATTGTGACCCGGGTGGCTCAACACCGGGACGGCGATGCCTATCTGATCAACAGCCAGGGGGTGTTCCAGACCAACCCGAGGAAGGGGGGCGGCTTGATGATGATATCTCAGGTACCGGTCCCCCAACGTTTTGAAGGCGTTCAGGTAGACGAGAAAGGCTCGGCCGTGACTCTGACCACCTGGCTTGAGGCCGTGCCATGGCTCAGTGTGGTGAGCATCCAGAAAAAAGATATTTTCAAAGAGCTGCACAAGGTGCGGACCACCGGTCTCTTTGTCGCCTTGCTGGGCGGATTTATCATTGTGTTGACCGTTCTTTTTACCACGGACAGCCTGGTGATGATGCTTGAGGATAAACGGAAAAATTTAAGGCGTCTGGACAATCGCCTGCGGACCACAGCCAGCTTTGCTTCCTCCATGGAGCTTTCAAAGGGCGTGTTCAGTGACCTGAATGATATCCTGTCAAATATTCACGTAACCGCTATACTGGTGAACGAGGAGGTGGGCCATGCCAGCGTGAGCGAGACCTGTTTTATCACAAACCAGATCCTCACGGAGTCCATCCGAGGGCGCAACCTGATCGACAGTTTTTTAAAGTTTGTCGGGACGGAAGACCCGGTGATTATGGAGGTGGATGTTCATCTGATCTTGGACCGGATCCTTGGCTTTCTAAAGGCCTCCCTCATTGAAAAGAATATGAGTGTAGTGGCTCATTGGGGAGAAGGATGTCCTGCTGTGAGAAGTGACGGGACGGCGCTGCGTCAGGTATTTCAGGATCTTTTACTCAATGCGGTGGCGGTTACCGGGGCAAACGGGGCCATCGGCGTCTCCACATCCGTTACAGCCTCCAGTGTCGTGGTTTCGGTCTCCGATGCGGGGCTTCCGTTGCAGGAGGCAGAGGTCTCCCAGCTTTTTGACCCGCATTACTCCACGGGTCGTGGGGATTCAAGTCTGGGCCTCTCTATCAGCCAGCGTATTATGGAGAGGCTCGGAGGGAGCCTGACGGCCAAAAACGGGGAAGAACAAGGCGTGGTGTTTGAGATTGAGATCCCGAAGGAATTTATGAAGGAATCGTTGAAGGCGTAACGCTCATGATATTGAAACGGGAACATATCAAACAGGCTGTGGATGCCATCGGCAAGAGACGGCCGGAGATCGCTTATACCCTCAATATCATGTTGGGGAAGGGTAGGATCGACGTGCCTTGTGCATCCGAGGCCTCGGAGGAAAAAAGACCGTATTTTTTATTCTCCGGCCGGAAAGCCTTTGTCAACAAGTACCAGTTTTTTAACGACGGAACCGCCCCGGTCGAGCAGGCCCTGTTGCTCTTTTACGGAGAGATGGCCCAGAAGCGCGCGCTGCTCCATCAAGAACCCGAGGGAACGCCCGGAAAACATGCATCTCAAACCGATACGGCCGGTCTTTCCCTGGTGATAGACTATGAAATCGATCGTGCCGCGGCCGACCTGAATCATCGCATCGCCCTGGCCCGTCAAAAAGGGGGGGAGACCGAGGGGAGCCCCCGGGTGGATTTATTGACCCACAGGCTTCAGCGGCTCGAGATGATTCGATCCGTCGATACCTTGGATGAGGGGTTTCGGCATGCCTCCGATGACCCCCCGACTCTTTTTCGGGGGGTCATCGGCGATGAGACGAAAGCCATGTTTATGAGCTTTCCGTTTACACGGAACAGCCTGATGCAGTCCGCACGCCTCAATCTGGACTATTTCCATATTCGTTTTCTTTTGAATTGTCTTATCACCGGCACGGAGAAGCTGCTGTTTGCCGGTGTCGCCGGGGAGGCCCTCCAGGGTCTGATCTTTCTTGAATTGTTGACGAAGCCTTTTTACCAGAGCCTTGAGGTCAAATACATCGCGACGCGGGGTGGCTTGCCGGAGGGCAGCGGCATCCGCTCGATGAAAGGGACGGGGACCTTTATCATGGCCTCCACCTGGATGCTTTGGAAGAGCCGGTTTCCCAATGTAAAAGAGCTTTCTCTGGACTCGGAGATTGAAGCCGAACGCTTTTACTCATCCATTGGGTTTCATCGGAGGGGGCTCTACCGATGTGTCCTGACCTCCCCGGAAGGGAGGCTCCTCACCTCCATTACCGCCATGTCCGCCTTTTCGAAAAAAAGGTACCCTTCCATTACCCACTCACTGTGCAACAGAGTGGCCGGACAGGTGAAGCTTCTCAGGCGAAGAAAAACGATGAACGGGAAGCGAAGCACGGCGCGTGAGTTTCTGAAAATTGCGATTCATCCTGCTGGGTCGGACCTGCTGGCCCGGACCACGGTGCGGCTGCTGATGAAAAACAGGTCCCGCATCCCTGAGGGCGAAGCGCTGTTTGCCCTGGCGAAGGCCTTCGGTCGAACGGCCACGCAGTCAGGCCACGGGGGGGACTCCATGCCGGTTGCGGTGGTCACGGACCGGCGATATCGGAATCATCTCCAGGGCATCGCACATCTTGAAAACTACCGGCGGATTAAGGCGGTGGAAGATGTCTTGAGTCACCGTTGTCTGGATGGGCACTGGTTCGGGATTGCCCCCCGCCTGGCGGAAATATATGAGCTGACCTGGGTGCATACCCCGGAGTATGTGGCAAAGGTGGCAAACACGTCGGGAAAAAAACTTTCTGCCTTTGACTTTGATACCCAGACGACGGAAGAGTCCTGGGCCACGGCCAGGTTGGCGGCAGGAGGGCTCTTTTCTCTTTTGGACGCCATTATGTCCGGCATGGCGCGACGGGGTTTTGCCTTTATTCGGCCTCCGGGACACCATGCCTTGCCCTCGCGGAGCATGGGGTTTTGTATTTTCAACAACGTGGCGTTGGGGGCACGGTATCTCAAGCACCGATACGGGGTCTCGAAGCTGATGATTATCGATATTGACGCCCATCACGGCAACGGCACCCAGGAGGTGTTTTATGACACCGATGAGGTCCTTTTTGTCTCTATCCACGAGTCGGGTTCGTTTCCGGGCACGGGGCGGGTTGAAGAGACCGGCCGGGGAAAGGGGGAAGGCTATACCATCAACATTCCCCTGGGCAAGGGGAGCCGGGCACGGGACATCGGAAGGGCGCTCTATTTTATGGCCGGACCGGTGGCGCAGGCCTATGAACCGGAGATGATCCTTGTCTCTTTTGGGTTTGACCTTTTTATTCATGACCGGCTGGCCGGCATGAAGGTGACGCCCAATGGCTATGCCATTTTAACCGCGCTTCTCCTGGAAATGGCGGAACGCCTGGCAGGGGGCCGTATTGCCTTTGTGATGGAAGGGGGCTACAGCATTGACGGGATTCGCAAATGTGGGCTTGAGGTGATGAAAGAGGTCTGCAACGTGTCGAGTGTCAGTCGGGAAAAAGTCGATAACATACGTAAAAGTGACCTCCGCAGCCTGGCAGGCCTTAAAACCGTGATCAACACGCATAAAAAGTATTGGGAGGTCCTCCAGTAGGGATCCCGAACTGTCATATGGTACTTTCCACCCCTGTCTCCTCTGTGATGACAATGCCCGTGAATGCACGGGCTTTTTTTTTGCCTTCTGTTATGTAAACGATGATATTTTCGAGGGTTGTCACGAAATGGCATGGAGGGCTCTGTCTGGCACGCTTGTTGTAATGCTTGTTGTATTGAACGGATAAAGAATCAGCCGGCGGAATGTTTACTTCATCATGTCCATGGGGGGGGCTGCATGACTCAATACTCAGAAAGCAGAAAACAGGCACATTATTCCCGTCTCTTTCGTCGGTTTATTTTTCTGACCATGATCTGCTCTCTGGTTCCCCTTCTCTTTGCTGGCTGGGCCATCAATATCCATTATTCACGGTTTGCCAGAGAACGCACGATGAACACCCTCTGCACCCGGGTTGATTATCACAGGAAAATTATTGAACTTTTCTTGAAGGAAAATCGGGACAGACTCGATTTCATCGCGCGCACGCATTCCAAGTCCAGCCTGGTTGAAGAGGGCCAGCTCACGCAAATTTTAGAAAATGTGAACCGCGATTCCTGGATCCTCACCGATATAGGCATCATCGATGATACCGGGGAGCACCTCGCCTATGTCGGCCCGTTTGATCTGATCGACAAAAATTATTCCGAAACCATCTGGTTCGGAGAGGTGATGGAGAAAGGCATTTATACCAGCGACATGTTTATGGGGTTCAGAAAAGTACCGCATTTTGTCATGGCTGTGGCACGGCATGAAAACGGCCGGTGCTGGATATTGAGGGCCACGGTCAACACGGATCGGTTTCGGTCCCTGGTGGAGAACATCAGGTTGGGCAAGACCGGAGATATCTATCTGGTGAACAGCCAGGGCCTCTATCAAACAAGCCTCGGGTCAGGTGGGGAGATGATGACTCCGGCTCCTGGATTTGACGGCATCGCGCACCCCCATTCGAAACCGGAGTGTTATGAAACCACCGGCAGGGGGGGGGACCAGCGGATTGTCTGTGAAACCTGGCTGGAGGATCCCCGGTGGCTTTTGGTGGCGAGCCAGGGGAAGGCCGAATTGTTTAAAGAGGTTCGTTATGCTAACAGGGCGTCCCTGGTGTATTTGCATCTCAGTGCATTGATTATTTTAATTGTCACCATCTTGATTACCCGGCACATGGTTTCGGTGATTAAAAAAAGAGATCTCGAGGTTGAATGCATGAACCTTCAACTCATGCATGCCGGGAAAATGGCCTCCATCGGTGAGCTTTCAGCAGGCGTCGCCCATGAGATCAACAATCCCCTTGCCATCATCATGACGGAACGCCAGCTTTTGCTGGATACGGAACAAAGGGCTCGCATCACAGATGAGGTCTTCAGGAAACAATTTGAGGATTCTCTGAATCAGATTAACATCCAGGCACGTCGGTGCAAGCACATTACACGAAGCCTTTTACGGTTTGCCCGAAGGACACGCTCCGATATCGAGACCGTGGATGTGAATCAATTTATTAAAGAAGTGATCGATCTGATGGAAAGGGAAGCCAAATCGGACGGCATCAAGTTTGTCGCGTTGCTGGAGGCCACCCTGCCGTCCATTTTGTCGGATCCCTCACAGCTTCAGCAGGTGTTTTTGAATATTATCAACAACGCCATTGAGGCCCACGAAGAAAAAGCCTGCGGTGTGATTACTATTACGACGGCTTCTGCCAAAGATCAGAGCGGGATCGTCGTCACCGTCGAAGATACGGGCACGGGAATCCAAAACAGCGATATGGGAAAAATTTTTGATCCTTTCTTTACCACAAAGCCTCCGGGAAGGGGCACTGGCCTGGGGCTCTCCATCTGCTACAGCATTGTCAAGCAGCTTGGAGGGCTGATTCACGTGGAAAGCGAAGCCGGAAAAGGGGCCGCTTTTATTCTGGAGCTGCCGTTGACCCCTCCCGAAGAGCGGGTGAAGAAGGGATGAACTCGACTCCGTTTTAATTGACTGGGGAAGGTGACGTTAAAAAAAGAATCGAGGGGAGACGAAAAGCCGATGCACATGGCTTGGAGGCTCTCCCTGGTTTTCGATGCCCCTAAGGCGCGAGGTAAGTGTCGATGTTTTTTAGGGTCACCCATGTTGACCAACCCTTAATGAAGGAAAGGAGATGGCCTATGATAGGAAGTAAAATACTATTGGTTGATGACGAGGAAATTTTTGCTAATAATATGGCGAAACTTCTCGAAAACAGGCAGTACAAAGTCACGGCGGTCTACAATGGAGAGAGTGCCATAAGCGCTCTTGAAGACGACAAATTTGACGTCGTTGTCCTGGATCTTAAGATGCCGGGGATGGATGGACTGGCAACCCTGAAACAGATCAAGCAATTGGGGCTTCTTACCGAAACACTTCTCCTGACCGGCCACGGTTCCATTGATGCTGCCGTTGAAGCGATTCGTCTCGGAGCATACGATTTTCTCACCAAACCCTGTGAAATCGACGACCTTGTCGAAAAGATCGAGGGGGCGTGGAGAAAAAAAGATGACGCCTGGAAAATAGATATGGAGGGAAAACTGAAAAAACTTGTGGAATCACCCTCATCCGTTTTTGATTTGTTTGATTGATGCGTCTGACAACATATGAGGCGCTTATCCAAATGAATGGGTGAGGTTTACAAATCGTGCTGGCCTCGGAATTCTGCCTGAGGCAGCCCGGTTTGTAGACTTTTTTTATTTATCCAGCAGAACCCGCAGCAGGATCTCCTTGAAATCCGAAAACCGGTAGGGCTTCACGGCAATGGCTTTGATGCCGTGCTCTTCATAATTCGACATGATGGGATCGCTGGCGTAGCCGCTGGAGAGGATGATTTTAGCCTGGGGATCCATGGCGAGAATCTTCTCTGATGTCTCCCGTCCCCCCATCCCTCCGGGAATGGTCAGGTCCAGAACCACACAGTCAAAGGGCTTCCCTTCCGCCTGTCGTTTTCGATAGGCTTCTACCGTTTCATGCCCCTCCACGGTGAACGTCACCCTAATTCCCAGCTTACGTAAAATGGTCTCCAGGATTTTTCGGATCACCGCCTGATCGTCTAGAACGAGAACGTGTGCCTCAAGGGCATGGGTGTCGATATAATTCTCCAGCCTCTCTTCCAGCGGCTCTTCAATGGGTTTTGTGGCGGCAGGAAGGGAGAGGGTGAAGGTGGTGCCTTTTCCCAACTCCGAATCCACGGCGATGGTTCCGTTGTGCTTGGCGACAATGGCGTAGGTGGTGGCAAGGCCCAGCCCGCTGCCTGTTTTTTTTGTGGTGAAGTAAGGGTCGAAAATTTTATCGAGGTGTTCCGGGTCGATGCCGGTTCCGGTGTCCTGGATGGTGATGCGGACCGTGCGGCCGGAAGGCGCCTGTGCATTGCATGCGGTCAGGGAAATCACACCTCCGGTAGACATGGCCTGGTGCGCGTTGATGACCAGGTTCCCGACAATCTGGCTGAGCTGCCCCTTGTCGGCGGAGACGGGCCACAGGTCGTCATCAATGCTGGTTTCCAGGCGTGCGTTAAGCCCTTGCGCGGCGAAGGCGGCGGCTTCGGCCAGGGTTTTCCCGGCTGCGATGACTTTCCTTACAGGCTGTTCGTTTTTTGAAAAGGTGAGAAACTGACCGGTAAGCGCCACGGCCGCCTCCATGGATTCCTCGGCCGATGCGAGATAATCCATGGCTTCATGTGTTGGCGGCAGTGCCATCTTCGCCATGGAGATGTTGCCGTAAAGCCCGGTGAGCAGATTGTTGAAGTCGTGGGCGATGCCTCCGGCGAGGATGCCCAGGGACTCCAGTTTTTTCACCCGAAGAAGGTCCTCTTCGGCTTTCATTTTATCGGTAATATCCTTGAAAATAATCACAATACCGATGGCTTTTCCCGTTTCATCCCGGATGGGGGCAAAGTTATAGCCTATCCGATACAACGACTCGTTTCGTGAGATCAGCATGGCTTCGGTGGTCGTTTTATCCTTATCGCTGAGTTCATCGCCGGTGAATTCAGGAAGAGAGATCGGCTGGTCTGTGTTGCGGTCCTGAAGCCGGAAGACGTCACGGATGTCTTTTCCTTCGGCATCTTCCAGGGGCCATCCCGTTAGATTCTCCGCCGCTGCGTTCAGGCGAGTGACCTTTCCGTCTGTGCCCGTGGTGATGACCGCATCTCCAATGGAGTCCAGGGTGATGCGCAGGTTCTCGTTGTTTTCCCGGATCTGTTGGGTCTGTCTGCCGACCTGTTGTCTCAAGCTGGTCGTCCAGGCCCAGAGCAGGAAGATAAGGGAGAAAACGAGTCCCGTCCCGATTTGAAGGCTGATGCGCAGGGTTTCCGGCAGGGTGACTTCACCGGTACTGACCCATCGGCGGTAGATGGCCTGTCGCCGATTTGGTTCGATTTGATCCACTATTTTTTCGAGAATGCTGAAGAGCTCCGGGTCGTCAAGGGAGGTGGCCAGGGCCAGCCGGTTGCGAAATTGCGTCTGGCCGGCAATCTGGAGATTGGTGAGTCCCAGATTTTCGATCAGGTAGGAGGCCTCCATCTGGTTGATGACCATGGCGTCACAATTCCCTGAGGAGACCTCATGAAGGCCTTTGATGCTGGTTTTTACTCCGATGGGGGTGATGTGGGGGTAGTATCGCGTCAGGTCGTCATTGACGGCATAGTTGGTGACCGCGCAGAGTTTTTTTTCGGCAAATTCCGGGATGGCTGTGCCCTGAGTGGTTTTTCGCGTGACGATGGCGTAGGGCACTTTGACGACGGGGTCGGTAAAGAGAAGGTAGCGGGCGCGCTCATCGGTGCGGTGGATCCCCAGAAAGATGAAGTTTCGGTTCGTCCTGGCGTGGTCGAGGAGCTCATTCCAGCGGGTGAATGCTTTGATGGGCAGGTTGAGGCCCAGTTGTTTTTCAATTTCTCTCAGGTAGTCCACAAAAAAGCCGTCATAATCTCCGGCTTCATCATGGAAGACGTAAGGAGGCAGGCCATCTTCAAGAAGAATCGTCAGGTCTCCCTGATGAGCTTTAAGCCAGTGGTGCTCTTCGGGTGTCAGGGAGAGAGCGTCATCCATCCGGCAGGACAGGGCGAAAAACAGGATGAGGATCGCCGCAAGCAGGTATCGAAGGGGCCATCGAATGACCCGGTGTGAGGGAAAGCCCGGCATAGTGTCTATTGTCCATAGGGTGTGAGGGTCTTTTCCTGATGAGATTACCACATATTCTTAGGCTGTTGAAGGACCGGCGTCGGTTTTTTGAAAGGACGCCGGCTGCGCATCGGTAAAAGTCCGTCTTCGCCTTCGGCTACGCCGCGACAAGCCCCAAGACTTTTCGGTTGCAAGGAACTCGCATGTGATGCGTTAGCCCGGATATTTCACGAAGGGTGAGAAAATAAAACAGAATACCGTTGATTACATTTTGCATTTTTGAAACGACTAAAAATATGACTGCAAAGAACTGTAATTATGAATTATTCATTAGCTTTGATCGTTTTCTCATGAAATATCCGGGTTAGGGCTTATCCCCTGGGTTCGGGCAGGGCCTCTTCTGATTTTCTTTCCATGCGTCCCATGGAACAGAAAATGCCGAGGACGCTCAATCCGCTGAAGATGACAAAGCCGGTGCGCATGGCGTCGACAAAGGCGGTGGCGGTTTCGGCGGTCACCGGTGCATCTCCCATAAAGAGGGTGAGAATGAAGGTGATGAGGGTCATGGCAGTGAGCATTCCGATGGTTCGCATGGTGGCGATGAGGCTGGAGGCGATGCCGTAATCTTTTGGGGCGACGCTCCCCATGACGATGGTCATGTTGGGCGAGGAGAAGAGGGCGAAACCGATCCCCAGAAGCACGAGGATAGCCAGGAGCATAGGCAGGGGGGTCTCGACTCGGAGGGTGGTGCACAGGGCCAGGGCCACGGCGCAGAGCCCCATGCCAAAGGTGGCAATCCGGGCGGGTGGCAGGGTATCTGCGAGTTTCCCGGACAGGGGGGAGAGGACGGCCTGCAGGAGGGGCTGGGTGACGAGAATGAGGCCCGCGCCCTGGGGGCTGAATCCCTTTACCTGTTGAAGGTAGAGGCTGAAAAAGAAGGTCACTCCGAAGGAGGCCGCGTAGTTGATCAGGGTGGCGAGGTTGCTCATGGCAAAGACCCGGTTGGTACTTAGAAGGCGGACGTTCAAAATGGGAGAGTTGCTTTTGCTTTCCCAGGACAGAAATCCGATCATACCGGCCAGGCCCATGGCGAGGAGCCCCACGTGGTAAGGCCCCTCCTTTAAATGGGTGGCGCCGAAAATCATCGCGAACAGCGCCGCCATGTAGAGGAGGCTGCCCAGCCAGTCAAAGGGCATGCCTTCGGCCCCTTTCCATTCCCCTTTGAGATACCTGAGGGTGAGGAACAGGGAGATGAGCTCCAGGGGGAGGGCAAAGAAGAAAATCCATCGCCATCCGAGGTGGGTGACCATAAACCCTGCCAGGGTAGGGCCGGCGGAGAGGCCCATGTAAACAGCTGCGACAGCGATTCCCATGGCCTTGCCCCGGTGGGCCGGGGGAATCACCGAGGAGAGGATGGCCACGCTGGTGGCCGTGACCATGGAGGCGCCGGTCCCCTGGAGGAAGCGGAAGAGGATAAAGGTACCGATCGATGGGGCCAGGGCCAGCAGAAGGGTGGCGATGATGAACAGGACCGTCCCGAAGACAAAGACCTTTTTTCGCCCGTGGATGTCAGCCATCCGACCGGCAGGCAGCATGATGAGGGCAACAGCCAGGATGTAGATCATCTCCACCATGCCGAGCTGGACAGCCCCGGCGGAGAATTCCTTGCCGATGGCAGGCAGGGCCACACCCACGGCAGACATCATAAAGGGGGTGAGGAATTGAACCACCGATACCACGAAGACGGTGGCGGCAGGGGATGCGGTGTTTTCAGGGGCATTTGAACTCATGATTTGCGGTGTGTCCTTGTTCGTTTCTCTGTTTTTACGTGGATGGGGCGCGAACATCTATTTTGGGTCTCGCGCCTGTTGTTATTTACTCTTTTTGGTAACTATTCAGCTCTAAAAAACGCCTCCGGCGGCAAGCTGAATCGTTACTCTTTTTTTCCGTATTTCGCCGTCATGCCATTGGCCATGATGCGATCCAGAAGAGTGAGCGTCGTCTCTTTTTCTTCTTGGGAGAGTCCGATCACCAGCTCCTCCGATGCATTGCTCAGGACCTTGTAAAACTTTTCCTGCATCGTCCAGGCCAAGGGGGTGGCCGATACGAGTTTTTGGCGGCGGTTTTCAGGATTGACCTCCCGAGAAACCAGCCCTTTTTTCTGCAGCTGGTCCAGGGCTCGGGCCGTGGCTGCCGGGTCGATGCAGAGGGTTCGAGAGAGGGTCTCCTGGGTCACCGGGGGCTGCGCATGGAAGAGTTCTCCCAGAAAGGGAAACTGGGCAGCGGTGATGCCCAGGGCGAGCATGCCTTCCCGGGAAAGGGCTGCGTGCATGCGGTGGATCATCGCAAACCGGTAACCGAACGATGTTTTTCGTGTGGTCGGGCTTTTCATGGCGCTCCTTGAAGGTCTCCTCTCTTACTGTTGATATGTCAATTATTGACATGGCAACAATAGGGCGAGTGATGTTCCTTGTCAAGAGATTCTTCTTGAAGTGCCCGGCTCCTGATTCTGCACTTATATCGGCATGGATGAAGGGGGGCGCGGGTCCCATCTGTCGCAGGTGATTTTTTGAAAGGGTTACAGAGACCATTCCCAGTAGGTTAAAAAGGCCTCAAAGTCGCGCATGTCTGATGCTTTCCTGGCCCATGGTTTGAGGCTTGTGTAGAACTCGGGGCCGTCCTGTCTGTTTTGGCCAAGTTTTTTGTCTTCGCCAATCCGCCAGTCGAAGGCCCACCAGCTCATCAGAAGGCGTTCCCGTGGCTTTTGACTTCCTTTGACGTAGCCTTTTCGGGGACCTTCTGTTTCATAAAAAGACGTGGATTCTCCCTGGTTAAGGGGCAGTGTTTCAAGGGTGGCGAGGGGTTGGAGAGCCGCGCTGAGGGTGGGGTAATCCCGCAGGCTGTCCCCTGGGGTCAGCCAGATGTCCTTCACCCGGTGGGTGTCGTCTCTGATCAGAATCGTGAGGCGGCGGTGTTCCCTGGGGTCGTCCCTGAGGTCAAGGTATCCGGGCAGACTCTCAGAATGAACCGTCTGCCGACTTTTTTCCCACCCGTTTGGAAAACACGCTTCGGGCAGGGACGAGGTGGGGACAAAGGCCAGGTAACAGCCGCAGGTGTGCACGCTGGTATAGAGTATCGGCAGGTTGCGGCTGTTCAGGGTGACCACCACGATCAGCCCGACATTTTTTCCTTTTCCCAGGTGGTAAGGAAAAAATCCGCCGGGAATGTTCTCGAAGTGGACGCGGTAGATCAGGTTTGTATACCTCTCTTTTGAGGTAGCGAATGCCCTTTTTTCAGCATAGATCGTCGCCTTGTCGGGGGTGACGTAGATCCGCTGGCTGTGATCAGGCCTTATCTCGGCACGGGCCGAGCCGATGAGGTTGTGTCTTTTTTCAGGGTGTTCGATGACAAATGCGGGGGCATGGCGTTCCAGGAGGGTTGGGCTGCCCTTGACCGCGAAGGTCACGCCGTCGCTTGGGGGAGGTCGTGTGGGGATTGTGGTGCAGGCAGAGAAGGCCAGGAGCATAAGCAGGGGAAGAAGACCCCTGGGTGGGTGGATGGATCGATGCATGGAACCCCCTCTTGAACGTTTTTTTTGTAACTATTCAGCTTGTGCCTCCGGCGGCCCTGCCGAGGGCTAAACTTTTTAAAAGTTTACCAAACAGGTTTTAAAAATTAATCGTAACTATTCAGCTACCCATTTTTTCTTTATGACCCCGGTCTGACAGCACCCTACGCTTTTCGTCTTCCCCGCGCAGGCGGGGATCCATGTATGAAAATCCGTATCGTCCTCATTTTTAGAATGAAGTACCGGGTGGATGCGTAGGGTGCGCCGTGCGCACCGTCAGGCGTATCGTAAACCGGAAACACCGCATTTTGAAATAAGACTCGTGGTCATCGTTAACTTGCGAGGCCGATGGTCCTCTCTACGGTAGAAGGTGCGGGAGCCGCACCCTACGCGGTGATGAAAAGACGTGACGTATTGGCATTTGAATCTTTCTGTAATCCGCTTTCAAGGTGGCGCCACCTTGCCGCCGGAGGCAAACAAGGCCATTTTATCAGATTTTTGTTCCCATGGGCTTTCGGGCCGCAAAGAGGAGGGCCCAGCTATCGTCGTCAAAGGCGGTTGTGGTCTCCTTCAGACCGCAGGCATCGCAGGCGGTCTCCAACTCGTGCTGGCTGAGGGAGTGAGACGGATAGCCCGAAAGAGTGGCGTGGAAGGCCATGAGGGCGTTGATCGGGTTCGGTTTGCCCTCGGTGGGGGCCATGTGGTTCAGGACAAGCCATCCCCCCGGTTTGAGGGAACGGCTCAGCTTGCCGATCACCTCGCTCATGCGCCCTTTCCAGCTGTACAGGATGTGGGAAGCAAAGATGATGTCATAGACTCCGTCGGGGGATTCTGTCTCTAAATTAAGATTTTTCACCTCCATCCGCTTGGCGTAGCCGTATTTTTCGTGGAGCTTGCGGGCCGGTCCGGTGACATGGGGGAGATCGCATACGGTGGCGTAGAGACGCGGATTGGCATCGAGAAGAGCCATGCTGTAGAAGCCGTGATTTCCTCCCATGTCGCAGAGGGTGGTGGCTTCATCGAAGCCGGGCAGGTTTTGGACAAAGGAGAGGGTGGCCTGCACAGGTCCGCGCAGGGAGGCGCGCCCCATGCCCTCCAGGACTTCGGGAGTAGCCCACCCCTTTTCCATTTTCTCTTTTTCTCCGTGTGCGTTTTTCATCCGGGATGGAATATCGGAGAGGGCCGAGTCATAAAGCCCTGTGAGCATGGAGATGAAGGGGGCCTGGCAGTTATCGGAGGACTGAACGAGATATTGGTGTGCGCACGGGGCATTCTGATAGGCCCTTCCCTCTCGCTCCACCAGCTCGAGACTGCGCAGGACCTCCAGCAGGGCTTCGGTCTGGTGCGGCGTCGATTGGATGATCGCCGCCAGCTCCTCAGGGGTGGCGGGGCCTTTGGACAGTTCATCAAACAGGCGGAGCTCCATGGCGGCTTGAAGAATTCGCGTGCCGCATCCTGCGGCGAGGATGCGATGGACAGGGCGGAAGGGGGCGGTGACGTGTGGGATGTGCATTCGGGTCCTCTCTTCTTGCGGGGGCAGTGCAAGGGCTTTTATGGATGAGGCCGAGGGGCCTCCGGGAGAGTGCCTGACCTCATATTCGATAAATTCAGGCACATACACGGCATAGGTGTAACGGGTGTAACGAGGACTCATTGAGTAAAGGTACCTGGGTCCTTTGCCTTATTCTGGACGGGTGCATGAATTTTTAATCATAGCATTAATCTGATTGTTTTAAAAATAGTATGGGCGTCGGGCCATTCCCTTTGCTGGTAGGGACAATCGCCGGAAATCCGGACGTTTCTGTGTATTATTTTACTACTCAAAATTGTTTAGGTGAGGCTAAAACCTCTTGACACTTCATACTTGCTATGGATAAAGAAGATATGTCAAAGGGAGATGGAGACGGGTTGATTTATGGTGCCTCTTCGTTCGCTTTGGTGATTAAAGATCCGCTTTTCCCGGTCTTTATCCTGATGGACAACACGTTTGAATTTTTTTAAATGAAGGGACAAGAGGGCATGATACCTGAACAACATCGCCATATACTCCGAAAGATCGAGGAATTGTATGAAGACCTTTTTTCTCATGATGGCTACGGTCAGATGGAACTTGAGATGCGGTTTCTGAAAAAAGGCCAGAAAGAGATTATCATTCGATGCGGGAAAGACTATCGGTACGTGGTGGACTTTACCCCGCCTGCAGAAAATCGGCCCGAGGCCGTGCGACGTGGGGCCACTCCAGTGAGCCCCGGGTGATGGCTGGGGTGTCGCGCCTGATGTTTCGATACCTGGCCTGGGGGCTTCCCGCTGCCATGGTATCCTGTATAACCCTGCCGCCCGATTCTTCCCCTGGGGCACAGGCAGCATGTTTCTGGTTTGCTGTCCTCTTCTTTGTCGCGATCGCAGCTCATCTGATGGACGTCACTGTCCGGTGGGAATCCCAATGGCCGGAAGGGAGAAAACGCTCCTTGGCTTTTCTCCTTTCCGGCTCCCTTCTTGTGTGGGGCCTTCTTTTCTATACAGGCAGGGCCGGGCTTTGGAGGGGCGGGGTGCCGGCCATTGTTTTCAGCGCCAATCTTCTCCTGATGGCAGGGCTTGTGGGGCGCTGGCTTGCCTCGGGAATTCGCCGGCCTTCTGAACTTCTCCCTGTTTGTGCAGTGGTCTGCGCTGCCGATCTGGTCAGCTTTTTTAAGGGTCCCACCGGCGCCATGGCCGATGGGGTGGCGGCGTACTATGCGGCTGGCATGGTGGGCCCCCCTCCGTGGGCGGATTTTCTCCTGGTGAAAATTCCGGTGCCGGGTATTTCCAACTGGGTTCCTCTCTTCGGCGTGACGGACTGGGCTGTTGCGGCATGCCTCACCGATGCCTATCGTCGGCTTTCTCTCGATCGGGCAGGGGCCAGGGGGGAAGGGGCGTCGCGGGGCGTAATGAATGCCTTTCCTTCGCCTGCTGTGGCGGGGCTTCTTGCGGCCATTGTGCTGGCTCATGTTACCGGGCGTTTTGTGCCCGGGATGCCCATGATGGTTCTCTTCTATCTTCCCGTTCTCCTCGCCCGGTCACGGCAGGCCAGGAGGCCGCGAAGGCATGAAGTTTGGCTTGCTTTACTTTTTCCTCTGGTTATTGCGCTGGCAGGGCGTCTAATGTGATTTATTATGGAAGTTAAAAAAAAGTTAGGGGAGACTAAAAAATACTTGACGTATCTGCTTATCAGGGGTAAAAACAGATCATCAAGGAAGGCCGAAGCCCATTGACCCGGTCTTCTTGAGCCACGTCTCCTCCGACGCAGCAGATCCTCTGGGTGGATTGTTTGCATGATGTTTAAAACATGTGCCGGTGATTCCCTGGAAGGATGCTGCTTCTTTGTCTGCAAGCCGCGCAAAGCCTCATCCCTCTCGATCCCTTTTTTCCAGCATTTTTTTATCCCATCGTGCAGCGAACCACGCCTCGGGTCAGGGTCCTCTCCTTTGTTGTTGCCTCGGGAGTGGGCCCTGCACCCGACGGATCGCCGGCTTTTAAAAAAGTCACTTTACAGCGGCTTTGACCGCTTCGCTTTGCTTTTTTGCAGATCGACTCTGCTGAGATAAATCGGCACCTGCCGGTTTAAAATATAACTACAGGAAAGGAGTTCAGTAAAAATTGGAAAAAAAGTCGTCCCACCTGTCGCGGGAAAATGGCCCGGAAGGGGGATGCCTGCAGCCGGAAGAGGCTGCGGATCGGACAGGCAAAAAGGCAGTCCAGGCCCGTGCGGGCGGAGCGGTCTTTGCCTGATGAGAGCCTTCGGGACGTCCCCGCGCGGCTCATCCGTTGCAAAGAAAAACGACAGTGCTGCAGACTCTGAGGGTGGGTTGTTGACACGACTTTTGTGGAACACCATTTAGGAGAAAACGATGAAAACACAGACCCACGACATGCAAAAAGAGCAGAAAAATCCGAAGAAGAGCCAGGATGGCTTTACCCTCCTCGAAATCCTTGTCGTCCTGACCATCATGGGCTTCCTCATCGCCATGGTCGCCCCCAGATTGGCCGGTATTTCCGGCGGGGCCGTGGACACCGTGTGCGACTCGAATCAGAATCGGATGGTGACGTATATGTCTTCATTTTTTGAGCAGACGAATCGGTTTCCCAATAAGCTGACCAACCTGGTGATTGAGGATGGTATTATTGCCGCAGGGACAGCTGGGAAATATCAGATTCCCATGACATCTGATCAGGATCCTGAGAATGGAGCGGAAGTTCTTGCCGCCGAGTTTTATGAGAGAAACCATTTCCATATCCACGTGTTGAATGACGATGAGGCCAAAGAGCTCAAGAAGATGGGGATCGTCAAGGTGTTTAACTTGAATGACTACAGCGGCCAGAATGATGCCGGCGATGATTTCACCGGTGATGAAACCACGAATGATATTGCTAATGATCTTGTTTTGGCTGCCGACCGTAAACCCGTCATGGAGTCGGTTACTGTTAAAGAAGACCTGGGTGTTGCTATGGTCGGTTGTGGTATCGCTGACGCCAATTTTGTTGCAACCAATAAAACCGAGCGCGGCTGGGGAGAGCCTGAATTTATTGGCCGTATCGTTTTGGGCATGGGCCCTGAGTGCAGCCTCATCACCTCCGGTATTATCGGCAATGCCGCCCATTGTCCCGGTGGGATTCAGAACACCGACAATTGCACCTACAATGATTACAGTCTGGTTCTGCCCAGGCTGGAGGCGACGGCTGCAAGGATGAGTGATGCCACAATAGGTGCCGTGTTCATTCCTATGGATGGTGACACTGATGAATCCGGTATTCAGATCAGCTGTTTGTCCTACGATGATGCACCCACCAGTGGTTACGATTACGTCGGCAATACTGAGAACTTTAGATATCGTCAGTTTACGATTGATGAAGCTCAGGAAGCTTGGCAGTTTGCTACTCAGTGCCCCGAGGGACATATGTACCCCGAGGATGACGGTGAATTTTGGGGGATCGATTTTGCTCCGACGACCCCTGCTCACGGTGGGCCTAGTGCTGGTTCTATCGACGGTTAAGGCGTCCCTGTTAGTTTAAAGTGACATACTGCGGGGAGGGCAGCTTCCCCGCAGTTCTTAATCCGTTTTAAGTCTGATGTAAGAACTTTGGCGTAAAATGTCACACGCCGTGGGTGCCTCGTGAACCCTGTAGGATGGGCAAAGGGAATGCCGTGCCCATCGGGCGCGGGGGTAACCGTCCACGCCAGAGAACGGTGCCGGTCCATCGATATTTTCGTCATTATCAGCGATGCGGGTGCCCGATGAAAGATGGGCACGCTTCGCGCTTTGCCCATCCTACGGGCCGTCGTCGTGCGGATAATGACGGTGGCTGAGAAAGGATGGTAATCAAAAAAGCCATTGCGGCGGCTTATGTTTTTGTTCCGTCCTCATTTTTCCCGGTAAGAGGGAACCCATAGAGTGGGCCGAAACGATGATCAAGGTCATTTTTTTAACAGCCAGACCGGATGCGCAGGGGCTGCTGTATAGCTTTTCAAAACCTGTTTGTTAAACCCGTCGTTATAAAATCAGGCAAAAGTTTGGCCCCCGGCAAGGCCGCCGGAGGCGCTTTTGTTTAATGTTTAAAGTGATGTGATGATGAGACGTAATTTCTTGGATCCAACTGGTTTTACCCTCCTCGAGATCCTCGTGGCCCTGACGATCCTCGGTTTTTTAACGGCCATGGTGGTTCCGGCCATGGGGGTGATGGACAATCGGGCGAGGGCGGAGGAGACGGTGAAGCGCATGGAGCGGATCCGGCGAGCGATGCTCGGGGACCCGGATCGCTACGATGAGAAGGGGAGGCGGATCATCGGGGGGTACGTGGGGGATATGCGGAGATGGCCGGAGTTGTGGGAGGCGCGGGCGGAGATCAGGCCAAAATGTGGAGATCCTGATTGGGATGATCCCGCGGGGCCTGCCGAAGGCCTCGGCCAGGGACCGGGGTATGATCTAAGCCCCATCAAGGCTTTTTACAGGCCATCGGGGCGCTTCGTGAAGGGGCGGTGGCGGTGGAATACTCCCTATAGAAAGCTTGAAAACCGCTCCGATAGCAACGACCACATCGGCGGCCTGGAGACGGAAAACGAGGGCCAGCCCCGAGGGCTCTGGACGCGGTATACGGAAGATTTAAATTTTACCGTGAAAGGCGCGTCTGCCGGCGTGGGGGATTACGAACCACCGGGAACGGTTGAAGGCAGCGACTGGAAGGGGCCGTATCTCAATCCTGCCCTTGATGAGAACCTCAAAGATGCCCTTCATTTTGCCGATGATGAGGCTTCATATGAAGCCCTGGAGCCGTTTTGGCACAACTCGGGGCCTCACAACGGGTTCGAGACCTGGGAAGACGGAAGCTATGAACCGACGTCAGAGCTTGGAGAGCTTTTTGACGAAAAGGAGAGTTTTCGGCTCCTCCAGAACGACGGCCGCCTGGCGGACGGATGGGGGCGGGCGTTTCGGTTTTTTATCACCGAGGACAAAGACCGGGCGGGGAGTACGATTTTTTGGATTATCTCTGAAGGCCCGGATTATGAAGGGCGGTACCCCACCAAGGGAAGCTGCCCCCCCCTTACCTGGGACGATGATCCTGATGACACCATGGGACAAGCCTACGATCCGGACGATACGTACAATGCGGACAACATCGTGATGAAGCTTTTCTCCTATGATTGGGAGGCTGTTTTCGAAGAGGAGAAAAAGGAAAAAGAGGCCGCGACTCGCAAGCGTCTTGAGGTCATTCGGAAGGCCGTTGTGGGTGAAGCGCCCACAGGCCTGAATTACGGCTTTACCGGCGATCTTTGCCGGTTGCCGAAATTGTTCAGGTGGGAAGGTTCGTCCTGGGACGATGCGGATGAGTCGAATGCCTACACCAAAGGCCAGCCTCGGGGGCTCTGGACCGATACCCCGAATACCGCTGATTCGGGTGATGATCTTCCCGAATCAACCTCGGGCATCGGCTGGCGGCATCGGTCCCTGAAAGAACCGGGCGGGATCGAAGACGAAAATGTTCTTCAAGATGCCTGGGGAAGGGATCTTCTCTTTTTTTATGACGGGGCAGGTGACGCGCTGCTTGTGTTGTCACGCGGGGCGGATGGAAAATTTAATTTTTTGTCAACCAACCCGGAGAAAACAGAGCCGGAGTCCCTGACGGAAGCCGTGGATACCTCCGGTTACGATCCGTCGGTGGTATGCAATCAGGATAACCTTCACCTGCTTATCGATCAAAGCGATTGGATGCCGGGTTTTTTCCGTCTCGCTAAACTGACAGTGTTCAACGCAACAGCCAATGTAACCAAACTTAGATTTTTTCGAGGGGGCACAGACGCAGCCTCGGAGACGAAGATGGCGGAGAGCCTTGTGGACGCCGATGCGGACACCCAGGTGGATGATTGGGTTGTCGGCGACGGGACAGTCCCCGCCTTGGTTTTTAATGACACCACAGCAGAGAAAGCCGTTACGGGCGCGCGGTACCTGGTGATCTGGAATGATACCGATATCGATGCCGAAGGATTAAACACACCCGATCCCGGCGAAGAGGGCATCACCATCATCTACCCTCTCCTTGGCGTTTCGGGGAGCGGGCAACAGGGAGAGCTGACCCTTGATGTGGGAGATTTTAAGGGGTTTTGACTCTTATCCCAGCTCTTTTTCGTTTGTCGTATCCGCCTTTGGGAGGCTCAGCTCCCTTTTTTGAGAGTGTGAACCCGAACTGAATGAATCAACACAAATCCCCTTGTCTCCGAAAGCGTTTTGCTCAGGTGCGGCGTGGGCGACGCCGAATCAAAAAGCCGCACCGGAGTGCGGCGCTCCGTTTCAGCTCGGCTTTCTGTTGAGGCTTTGGATCTGCTCATGAATTTGCGGCGAACGGTCCGTCTACGCCTTTGGCTACGCCGCGACACGTGCATAACCTCGCCCATCACGCGAATGCGGACGCATTACAGCCCAGGGTAACGACACCCGCGGCGCATTCGCAAACCAGCTTTCAAGGTGGCACACCTTGCCGCCGGAGGCTTTTTTTGGAGATTTTTTTATTGTTCCCGTTTTTAGAAAAAAAGATCCTTGCGGTGGAGACGTCTGGAGAGACCATCCGGGCGGCACTCATCGTGAAAAAGGGGCGAACGCATGAAATCCGGGATCTGGTCTCCCTTGTGCGCCCGTCCCCCGAGGACGACTTGCCGGACATCGGGATGATCAAGGAGCTTGGGGTGAGGCTGGGGGTCTCTGAAGGGCCTGCGGTTTTTGTCACCTCCATGGCGCGGGCCGTGGAGATTCCCATGGACGGGGCCCGGGTCTATGAGATGAAGCAGTACGAGCTTTGTGAGGCGGTGAAGTGGGAGGTGGAACCTTACACCGGCGTGACGGGGGACAACGCCCTGGTGGGCGTCTCCGTTGCGTCCAAGGCAGCCGTGGAGCCGGGGATGATTATCCCGGATGACGATGACGAAGAGACCCTGGTGAACGTCTCGGTGCTGGAAAGAAACGTCTATCGGGCGGTTAAGGAGAGATTCAAGGCGGCCGGGTTTTCCCTGACGCGGATCTACCCTCCGGACGTTTGTTTCTATATGCCCTTGTATCTTGCGCCCCATGAGGAGGCCTCACGTGCCATTTTAGAGATTGGCGTGGATTACTCCAATTTCGCCATTCTTCGCGGGGGGGCTCCTTTACAGATCAACACCCTCAATATCAGTTACGAAGCCTTGAAGGAGCTGCTCTCCGGTGAGTCGGAGAGCCCCGATCTCGAAGAGACGATCAAATTTACGGTGGGACAGGCCCCCGGCCCGCTTCCCCTCGTGGTGAGCGGGGTGGGCGCGGGGGATCCCGAGGTTGTCTCGTATCTGGCTGGGGTGGTTCCCCATGGCGCGGAGCCCCTGGAGATCAGGAAAAGCGCAGGGCTCAGGGGGGGCGAGGCCGCGCAGAATTCTGCTTTTGCGACGGTCTCCGGCGCGGGCATTCGGGAACTCAAGGCCGGAAGCACGCGGAAAATTGGCATTAGCGATGAGGAAGCCCTGGTCCTGAAGGTGAAACGGAGCGCCTATCTGATGCCCCTTGTGGTGATGGTGCTCCTTTTTCTGGTGCTCTTTTCCCACTATGAGTACATGCGCTTCAGGGAAGGGACTCTGAAAAAGGAGATGACGCACTATAAGGCAGTTTTAAGCGAGAAAAAAGCGACGAAGGCTCATTATGAGACCCTTCTTACCCGATCCAAAAAGCTTCGGGATGAGATTGATTTTATCAAGAAACGTATCGCCTTTGCCCAAGGGGACGCAGATAAAAAAATAGACCACCTGATCCGTGTGATGGAAGGGGTGGCTGATGCAGCGCCATCCCGCGTTGTTCTTACTGATTTCACTCAGAACGGGGAGCGGCTTTATACCCTCTCCGGGGAAGCCGGCAACCTCACCTCGGTGGGGGCATACGCCACCGGCCTGCAGGCGCTTGCCTGGTGCGAGGTGGCTGAGATGAAGGAAATCAGACAGGTCGGTGCTTCTTTTGCCTTCCTTTTTTCGATTCAGACGCAGGGGGCTTCGGAGTGAAGAAACTGACCAAGCTAGAAAAATTCGGCATGGCAGCGGCTATCGTTGTCATTGGCACCTATTTCTATATGGGCAAGGTGTACGACCCCCAAGCCGCCTCACTTAAGAAGACGGTGACCTCCCTTAATAAGATTATTCAGGAGATCAACGCCATGGAGGAGGTAAAGTCTGAGCGCAGTATTCGGAAAACCGTTGAAAAACGTGAAGCAGAGCTGGCTGTGTTGAAGGAGAACCAGGGCGGTTCGGTAAGGCAGACCGGGGATGAATCTGAAATCACGACCCTGATGACGGACATCAACCAACGCATCGAAGGCAGCGGGCTGAAAGCCCTTGCCATTCTCCCCATGGGAGAGGCGGAAACCGGTCTTCTCGGAGGGTTCAAAAAGTATTCACTCCAGATCAGCGGGCGCTATTATCCCTTCCTTGGTTTCATAAAGGGCCTTGAATCCATGGAGGATGCCGTGGTGATTGAACATATTACCATGGAAAAGATGGATGACGGGCTGCCCTTGAGGATTTCCCTGGACTTGATGATTTAGCTTAAAAAAATGGTAACGATTCAGATCCAAAAAAAGCCTCCGGCGGCAAGGTGTGCCACCTTGAAAGGAGGTTGCAAATGCGCTTTGGGGTTTCGATTCGCCCAAGATTGATTTTTAAGACCTGTTTATCAAACTTTTCAAAAGTTTGGCCCCCGGCAGGGCCGCCGGAAGCTTTCTGGAATTCTGTCAAGTAACTGTAATGATGCTTATAAAACGAGATGTGCCCATGAAAATGAGATGTGCTGTGTTTATTGTGCTGATGGTGGCCGGTTTTGTCCGGGTCTCCTTTGCTGAGCGGAGCCCCTTTGAGGTGCCTGCCGTGTCGAAGGATCGTTACAATTATGCGGAGGCTCTGAAGGAGGTCACCCTTAAAGGGGTTGTTTCAACGGAAAAAGGGGGCTGTGCGGTTTTTGAGAGAGGGGGGACGGAAGGGGAGGCAGAGGCCTCGATGTCTATCTATAAGCTTGGAGAAAAATTAACGGTAGTCCGGGATGGCCTTGAGCATGATTTCAGAGTTGTCTCCTTCGACGGCAAGGTCGTTCATCTTACGGCCGAAAATAAAGAGCATTTTGAGGTGACGCCATGAGGGGGGGGCGGGGGGCCGCAGGGCTCATGGTCTTTTTTTGTGTGGCTTCTCTGGTTTCGGGGTGCAGCCACGGCAAGGGCCTTCGCAAGCCGCAGAGCCATGGCGGGATTTTTTCTTCGGTGGAGCGGGCCAAACCTGCCCCTGTTGTTGAGGCATTACCTGAAGCGGACCTCGGCGATGGCAAGCCCATGGTGAAGGTGATTCGCGGAAAAGAAGTCCCTGACATGGAGGCGGCCCGCAGCCTTCTGGGCGAGGCGGAATACCGGGTGGAAGGCCTTGGGGCCTCCATTGATCACCTTTACCTTAAAGGCGTAACGGTTCGGACTCTTGCGGAAATCATGACAGAGCTCTCCGGCTATAACGTGGTGGCGTCCAACGAGGTGGCGGCTAAGCAAATAACCCTTTTTTTAAAGAACCTCACCTTTCGGGAGGCCATTGAGACCCTTTGCCGCCTGAACAACCTCTGGTACCGCGAGGGGCGTCAGGTGGTGACCCTGATGACCGAGGCCGAGTACACCAAAGACATGGTGTCCCGAAAAAACGAGAGCACCCGCGCCTTTTATGTGCGGTATACCAACGCCGCCGACATGGCCAAGATTATTGCCGCCGCCATGGGGGATCAGGTGGTGCTGGCGGCCGTAAAGAACGAAAAGGTTTACGGGTATCTGGAGGAAGACGACGACCCGGACGTTTCTGTGGAGAAAACGGAACGGGCGGTGAACCTTGCCGAGGGGGCAGGGCTTATCCCCGTGTCCAGGATCCTGGCAGAGGACGGGGGCGAGGGGGGAAGGCATTTTGCAAAGATCAAAGAGAGGCATTCTGAGCGCCTGGCCGTGATCACGGTCTCCAAGCGAAACAACTGCGTGGTGGCCCGTTCCGTGGATGAGGCGATTTTAACGGAGATCGGTAAAATTATCGAAGCCCTGGATACCCCCACGAACCAGGTGCTTCTTGAGATGAAAATTCTCCAGGTGACCTTAGGGGATAAGTTCGAGTCCTTTTTTCAGATGGATTATGAGGGGAAGGGGAACCCGGGCGCGGGAGGGAAATTTTTCAATCAACTGGTGTCCATGCCCGGGCTGGGGCTGTCGTCTACCACCGCCGGCTATCTTTTCGCAAATAATAAGTTGAACGCACGGGTTCAGTTTTTCCAGAGTCAGTCCCGGGCGGACATTATCGCCACCCCTTTTCTCATGTGCGCCAACAACAGCTCCGTGGAGTTTTTTGTGGGGGAGGAGACCCCGCTGCGCGACGAGGTGACCACCAAGACCGTTACCCTGGGCGAATCTGAAAACACGGTGACCACCTTTGAGGTGAAGATCAAGCGGGAAGAGCTCGGCACGGACGTCACCATCGCCACCTTTATTAACGAAGACAACACCATCACCCTGGACATCGACACCGAGATCTCCTCGGCCAACCTCAACATGACGCAGATCGGTGTCGTCAACGAAGAGACCGGGGAGGTGGTGCCCTTTCCCCTGGACGGCATCAACACCAACAAGATCAAGTCCATTGTCTGCGCCCGGTCGGATCAGTCCATCGCCATCGGCGGCATTATCCGCGAGGTGGATAACGTCATAGAGACCAAGGTCCCCATCCTGGGCGATATCCCTTTTCTGGGGATGCTCTTTAAAAAGAAAATTGACCACAAAACCAAAACCGAGACGGTGATCATCCTGACCCCCCATATCATCACCCATCCGGCCCTGGCCGGAAAAACCACGGAGCGTTTTTTGAAGCGGAAAAGCTCCCACCCTCAGATCACCCGGGGTGAGGAGAACCTGTTGAAGTTTGAGCTGCAGGGAAAATGAAAAGCATGAAACACGTGCCCCTGGCGGCGAGGGTGGCGAAGCCACTTTAACGAAAAACAGGCCTTGGTCATCGTTTGGGCTGCGGCCTTTAAAAAACCGAGAAAGACGAACCGAAACGGAGCGCCGCACTCCGGTGCGGCTTTTTAGTTCGTCGTTACCCATGCCGCACCGGAGTGCGGCGCTCCAGGGGACAAGGGTGTTCAGGTCGTGATGTAGACATGCTGATGGCCGAAACGATGATCGAGGCCGAAAAACATCTTGAAAGCGGGTTGGGCAAACAATCAGAACCATTGGCAGCACTGCGTTATGTAGGGTGAATTTGATGTGCCAAGACGATAACGATCAATATATCGAAATGATCCGGAAAATTAAGACTGTTTCTCTCGTTCCCAGGCTCCGCCTGGGAATGCTTTCCGGAGGCTCTGCCTCCATGTTTGAAACCACCGCTGCCTGTGAATTCAAACCTCACGGCTTTCCACACAGGCAAGGCGGATCCTTGCGAACGACACCCCCAGGCAGAGCCTGGAAGCGAAGAAAGGTCACGTTTTTCGAAATACGAAATCGGTATTTTTTGCAGAGACGGTTGCCGGATATCACCCTTTGCACGAATGCCTCGAAAGCATTCAGAGAACAGCGATTTTCATGCATTCGTCATAGGGTTTCAAGGTGCCCCCACCTTGCCGCCGGAGGCTTTTTTAAAGCCCTATCAAAAACAGGAGAGATGATGATAACCGATGGGAATGTGATTGCCATGAAAGAGCGAAAACCGGGTTCCATGGACGCCCTTTTTGCCGAAACCCTGGCGCGGGGCGCCTCGGATCTTCATATGAACGCCAACATGCCACCGGTTTTCAGGGTCAAGGGAGAGCTCATGCCCATGGCGTGTGAACCTTACAGTTCTGCTGAGATTTTTGAGCTGCTCCAGGCCATCCTGACGGAACGTCACAAGAAGGTCCTGGAGAAGAATTTTTCAGTAGATTTTGCCGTGAGCGCTCCGGATATCGGCCGGTTTCGTGTGGCGGCTTACTACCAGCGGGGGGCGGTGAGTGTGGCCTTGAGGATGCTGGCCGACGGCATCCCCACATTTGAATCCCTGGGGCTGCCGTCGGCGGTGGGGAAGCTGGCGGAGATGCGTGACGGGTTGATTCTTGTGACGGGGGTGACGGGATCGGGAAAGTCCACCACCCTGGCCACGGTCATCGATCATATCAACGAGAAATCACGGCAGAATATCATCACCATCGAAGACCCCATCGAGTATGTGCACATCAACAAAAACTCCATCATCAACCAGCGGGAGCTTCACTCGGACGTGGCAAGCTTTGCCGATGCCCTGCGCGATTCGTTGCGTGCGGATCCGGACGTGATCCTTGTGGGGGAGATCAGGGACTTAGAGACCATGCGCACGGCCATCATGGCTGCCGAGACGGGGCACCTTGTCTTTTCCACCCTCCACGCCCGGGATTCTCTCTCTTCGATTAATCGGCTGGTGGGGGCCTTTCCGGCGGACGAGCAGCCCCAGATAAGGCAACAGCTCTCTTCTACCTTACGGGCCGTCGTCTCCCAGCGGTTGCTGCCCAATGTGTCGGGGGCAGGGCGTATCCCCGCCGTGGAGCTGATGTTCTGCACGTCCGGCATTGCCAACCTCATCCGGCAGGGAAAAGACGACATGATTTATTCCGCCATAGAGACGGGCAAGTACGATGAGATGCAGACCATGGAGCAGTCCCTGGTGACACTGATTCAGTCCGGCCAGATCAGCATGGAGACGGGCCTTGCCGCGGCAAAGAACAAGAACATGTTGAAACAGCGCCTTTCGTCATGCCGTATGAACCCCATGGCGTTGACGGGGTGCCCGGGGCGCGGCACCGGTTGCCCGAGGGGACGAGGATAGATGGCAGGTTTCGAACGATTCGGGGAATATCTGGTTAGCCGAGAGCTGGTCTCTCGGGATGCTCTGACGGGGCTCCTGGCGACCCAGCGGCTTGTGAAGGAACGCATCGGTCTCCTGGCCGTCCGGGAGGGGCTGATCACAGACGATCAACTTGCCGAGGCGCTCTCGGGCCACCTGGGCATTCCCCTGATGGGGGAGATGGTGACGAACATCGAGCGGGGGGTGGTTGAGGCGATCCCTAAAAAGATGGCCCTCAAGGCCGAGGTGCTTCCCGTGGGGACCGGCGAAAAAGGGGAGCTGCTTCTTGCCTGCAGCGGTCCGGTGCCCAAGGGGGTGCTCCAGAATATGTCGCGGCTTGCCAGGCGGCAGATTCGGTTGGTGCTGACCACCCCGAAAAAGCTGAAGAAGATGCAGAATCTTTTCTTCAGTAGGGATTACGATACCTCCATCAAGATCAACACCGCCGTGGCCGTGGAGGATATCGGTTTTGGTATCGAGATTGTCGAAAAAATCCTTCTTCGCGCGGTGAACCAGGGGGCCTCGGATATTCATGTGGAACCCGGCAAGGAGGCCCTTATTGTCCGGTTTCGCGTGGACGGGGTGATGTTTAAAACCGAGACCCTCCCCTTTGACCTTGCGTCTAAGATTATCTCCCGGATCAAGGTCCTCTCCAGCCTGGACATCGCGGAAAAGCGAAAACCCCAGGACGGCTCTTTTGCCTTTGCCCCGCGGACGTTGAATGTGGATATCGACCCGGTGAATATCCGTGTGTCGATCCTGCCGGTGATCCATGGTGAGAAGGCCGTGCTGAGGATTCTGCCGCCCCATGACGAGGCGGTGGATCTTGCCGGAATTGGGATGAAAAAAGATCTCTATGAACGGTTTGTCGAGTCACTTCAGTTGCCCCATGGCATCGTCCTGGTCACCGGCCCCACCGGCTCGGGAAAGTCCACCACCCTTTATGGGGCCTTAAAGCTCCTGCGCAGCGACACGATTAACATCACCACCCTGGAAGACCCGGTGGAGCTCACCATGCAGGGAATCAACCAGACCCATATCTCCGGGTCGGAGAAGATCTCCTTTGCCGATGGCCTGCGCTCTATTTTGCGGCAGGACCCGGACGTCATCATGGTGGGGGAGATCAGGGACGCCGAGACGTTGAATGTCTCCCTTCGCGCCGCCATTACTGGCCATATGGTGCTGTCTACCCTTCATACCAACGACGCCCCCAGTGCGTTCAGCCGGTTGCAGGACATGGGGGCCGAGCCGTTTCTGGTGGCGGCTTCCGTTCGGGCGGTGCTGGCTCAACGGCTGGTGCGTCGCGTTTGCCCGGCCTGCCGGGAGACCGTCGAGATCTCCAGGCTGGAAAAGGAGATGTTAGGGCTTCCCCTTGATGAGACCTTTACCTTCAACCGGGGGCGTGGGTGCCCGGAGTGTGCGCACAGGGGCTACCGGGGGCGGTGCGGCCTCTTCGAACTTTTTTTTATGGAGGATGAGATCAAGGAGATGGTGGTGGAGGGGCGCTCCTTCGGAGAGCTTGCAGAGTACGCCACCGAGCACCTGGGGTTTACCACCCTGAGGCAGGACGGTATCGAAAAGATCAGGCAGGGCATCACCACCCCGGAAGAGGTGATGCGCGTGACCATGGAGTAACTTATGCCTTTTTATACCATAACGGCCGCAGCGCAGGACGGGCGTACTTTTTCCCGTACCGTGAACGCACGGGATGAATCCTCAGCCGTCGAAGAGCTGAGAAAAGACGGGCACGTCATCATCGATATCTTCGAGGAGCGCGGCGGTGAATCGCCCGGCTTTCAGATGAAAAATTTTCAGTTTCTTACCGCCATCTCCCGGGTGAGCAATAAAAACCTGATTCTTTTCTTCCGAATGCTCTCCTCCCTGATCGCCTCGGATGTGACGATCACCGAAGCCCTGGTGATTCTCCATGAACAGGAGGAAAATCGGAAACTCAAGGCAATCATCGGAGATATCCGGGAGCATATCGAAGGGGGCATCCCCTTAAGCGAGGCGTTTGAGAGGCATCCGAGTGTTTTTTCCGGTCTTGTCATCAACATGATTCGTGCCGGAGAACTCGGCGGAATTCTTGATGTGGTCTTAGAGCGCATTTCAGAGTACCTGGAGTCCAAAGCCGCATTAAAGTCCAAGATGATCATGAGCATGATCTACCCGGCCGTGGTGCTCGTGGTCTCCATTGGGGTGATTATTTTTCTCGTGGCCTTTGTTATCCCCCGGTTCGCAGGCCTCCTGGGGGGACGGAAGCTGCCCGCCAATACCCAACTTCTTCTCGATATGGCCGGGTTTCTCACCGACAACGCCCTGCCCCTTGTTGCCGGGTTTGCCGGGAGCATCGTGGGACTGATCGTGCTGATGATGACCGAACCCAGTCGGCGGATTATCGATCGGTATAAAATTTATATCCCCGTCATTGGCCCGGTGATCCGCTACGGGGTAATCGTTCAGTTTTCAAGAACCTTTGCTTCTCTTCTTGAGAGCGGTATTTCCCTTGTGGACGCCCTTAAATCCACGGGGGCGACCATCACAAACCTCGCAGTCAAAGAGATTATTGAAAGGATGACCGGAAATGTGCTCGCCGGAGAACCCCTCTCCACCGTGGTGGGGGAAACCGGCTTTTTTACCCCCATGGTGAAAGCCTTGACCAAAATTGGTGAGCACTCAGGGCTCCTGGATAACTCCATGGTGACCATCGCCGAACTCCATGAGCGCATTTTAGAAGAGAAGATCAATCGCATGAGCGCCATGATCGAACCGGCCCTCATCATCTCCCTGGGCGGGATCGTCGGCTACGTGGCCTGGGGCCTTATTGCCGGTATGCTGGCCATGTACACCGGGTAGGCCAGGACAAAAAGCAGCCAGGGGATAAATCCCCTGGACCCAAGGTTCGCGAATGCTCCCGGCTCGCTTGTCGCGCCGTAGCCCGCTGAGGGTGTGTGGGTGGTGACACCCATCAAACGGCGAAGGCGGATTCCTCGAGCCGATCACATTCGCTGACGGGCTGCGCCCGTGGTTAATGGTATGGAGTTCATAAAAGAACAGGGTGTGCGTGAGACATCCTGTCTGAGTGTCAAAAGAGTCTGTCTTTACAAAATAAAAACTTGTTTATCAAACCCAGCCTATAAAACTTGGCAAAAGTTTGGCCCCCGGCAGGGCCGCCGGAGGCAACTTTTCAATGAAAGGACCCTGGTATGAAACGTTTTATCGTTATTGTTTTTCTGGTTGTCGCACTCGTGGGATGCACCTCGGATGAAAAAGGCTCGGAGGTGGCGACCTTTAAGGGTGGAAATTTAACCGTGGAAGACCTGGAAGCCCATCTCCGGAAGCTGAAAAAGGAGAAGCGGTATCGGAACAACCCGGAGCTGCTGACCCGGGAGTTTGTCTACGATCACGCCTTGAACATGGAGATGATCATCGCCGAAGGCCTTCGGCGGGAGCTCCACCTGGACCCAGCCATTCGTCAGGAGATTCATGGCTTCATGGCGGACCTTTTCTTAAAGGTGCTCCAGGACGAACTGGTTCCCAAAATTGATCGGGAGGGCATCACCGACGAGGAGGCCCTCGCTTTTTATAAGGACAATTTGGACCTATATACAAAAAAACCCATGTACAGCGTCTCCCTTATTAAATGCGAAAAAAAAGACGATCTGGAGCGGGTCCAAGAGCAACTCCTGGCGGGCTCCATCACTTTTGAGACGGCCGCCTCTACTCACTCCGAAGATAAGGTGTCGGCCCCCCACGCTGGGGCCATCGGCAGCCGCGCCCTCTCCCGCTTCAGGCCGGACTGGCGAGAGGCAATCCAGGGGCTTGCTGTCAACGAACTCTCACCCCCAAAAGAGATCGGTGATGCCTGGTACCTCTTCAAGCTGACCGCCAAAACCGAACCCAAGCTCTCCCCCTTTGAAGAAAAACAGGCCTATGTCGTCAATGATTTGCTTTATGCCACATACCGGGACGCCTGGGAGACCACCTATGATCGCCTGAAACAAGAGTTCGGGGTCGAAGTAAATGAGGCCACCCTCGAAAAATTCAAAGCGACGCCAACCATGGCCAAGGGTGGGTGAGCCACAGAGGGCTTAGAGGAAAAGCCAAGGGCGTGCCTCCGGCGGCCAGGGGATGATCCCCTGGACCCCAGGTTGCGAATGCTCCCAGCCCTCGTACCTCGGGCTGATCTCATTCGCTGACGGGCTGTGCCTGGAATAACTCCGGCGAATTGGGGTGATTCTTTGATCCTCATCAGCACCGGCCGTTCATGCCCTTGCGACACCCGTTGCCACTCCTCACCCGTCACGCGAATGCGGACGCGAGGTGCATAGAGTACCGACAGCCTGGGCGCATTCGCAAACCCGCTTTCAAGGTGGCGTCACCTTGCCGCCGGAGGCCTGCTTTTTTACACAGGCCCATAAGGAGATGATGATGATGAGACATGTAATCGTATGGACTTTTTTGTTTGTGTTTTTTTTGGCATCCAACGCCATGGCCCACTCCACCCAGGGACGATTGAAGGTGGACCTTAAAAAAGATCAACCGACGGTGGACGATGTGGCGTTTTATGTTGAGTCCTACGTGAACCGGGAGAAGTACGCCCAGAGCGGCAAGGTGACCAAAAACCGGTTTATCGTGGATGATTTTTTGCGCATGGATTACGCGCCTGGCAGTGCCACGGTGACGTTTCGGGTCCTTGATAAAAAAGAGAACCGGAAATTTGAGGACACCGTGGTGCTGAAACGGACGAACAAAAAACGCTGGATCAACGAAGCGGATGGGGACAAGGTGGTTTATACCTTCGTGAACAAGGCACTTTACAATTACACCCACTACATCCTCCCCGGATTAGGCGTTACGGCGCTTCTGGCCTCTTTGAGCTATCTCTCCACGTTGCTGCAGAAGCGGCGTCGCCTTGCCCACGGAAAGGGCCGCGTATTGGAGACCTCTGAATGATCGAGATCATGCGGCGGCTCATCGTCGGCGGCATGGCCATCGGTGTGATTGTCGCCAACTCCGATGAGGTGACCCGCTTCTTTGACGAGACCATCGCCATGGCACAATCCATCGCCACGGCCGGGGACATGCGGAGCATCGGAGACATGCTCGACTATGAGTACATGAAAAAGGGGCGCTTCCCGCCAAAAAAGGCTTTTAAAGCATGGCTGGCCCGGACCTTTGCCGAAAATAACCTGAAACCCATGACCGAAGACCACTGGGGAACCCCCTACCTCTATGAGGAAGCGGGCAGGAAAGCCTACCAGCTACGCAGTGCTGGCCCGGACAAGATCCTGGGGACCTTCGATGACATGATTCGTACGGGGCCGTAGGGCAGGGGCCGAAAATCAGCCTCCGGCGGCGAGGTGAGCCACCTCGAAAGCTGATTGCCATTGCAGCGGGTGACTATGTGGGCATTTGCGAAGGTTTTCATGAAAATACCGAAAACCTGTTTATCAAAGCTTCACTTAATCAAACAGGCCAAAAGTTTGGCCCCCGGCAGGGCCGCCGGAGGTATTTTTTGTCCACCCGGCACAACCCAATAAGGAGACAGCACCATGGACGTATCGTACGGCAGCGGGATGGAGGGGCAACCGCGGAGGCGTTATCTTGTGAACACGAGGTTTCAGGTCAATCACATCCTCAGCATCAGCGTGATGGTGATTTTCGCTTTTTTGGTCATCTCCCTGTGCATGGGGTGGTTTTATCTTCATTGCAGCGATGATCGGTTGGTCTGTCACCACAACGCCACGATTCTCTGGCGGGTAGGGATTATTTTTCTTTTTTTCATGACCGGGATGATGCTCTGGTCTATCCGGTACACCCGGGCCATTGCCGGTCCCATCGAGACCCTGTGTGAGACCCTTAAAAAGGCGGAGAACGGTTCTTTTCCGGAGCATCCTGTCCGCTTCCGCCGCCATGATCTCTTTAAGCGGCTGGCTGCTCCTCTGACCGCATGCCTGACCTCCATGCAGAGGACTCGGACCACCCTGGATCAGACCCTGGATCGCCTCGAAGCCCTTCGGGGTGACCTGGCTCAGGAACGTATGGTGTCTTCAGAGATAGAAGAGGCTCTGGAGGTCATTGTTCGACAAGGCAGGGGAGGCGCATGACAGGGAACAGGTGACGAGAAAAAATCGTCAGGTGACGGGCAGCGCCTTTCGAGACGGAAACCCACAGTCCCTTTGGTGGGGATGTTTTTATCAATACACCCGAATAGTCAGTGGCTCAGTCAGACCCTGTGGATGCGTTGGCTGTAAAGAAAAATCGTTTGAAAAGGAGAGACACATGCACCCAAAGCACACCCAAAAAAGAAAGCAGCCACGTGAGGCAGGGTTTACCCTGCTGGAGATTCTTGTGGTGCTCACCATCATGGGCTTTCTCATCGCCATGGTCGCCCCACGGCTTGCCGGCATCTCAAGCACGGCCTCGGGGACGGTCTGCGATTCCAACAAAAACCGGGCCAAAACCTACATGTCCTCGTTTTACGAAAAATTTAATCACTATCCGAATCGGGTCACGAATATCGTGATGACCGATGGGGCGGATGTCGCTGCGGCCAACGCCGCGGCTGCCGGTTACCAGATCCCCTATTGTTCCAATGAAGACCCGGATGACGGGCCGGAGGTGCTTCCGTTTGGGCATAATAACCTGTATAAATTCATGATTCATCGGTTGAGTGCTGAGGAGGCCAAGGAGTTGAAAGGGCTGGGTATTACCACGGTGCTGAATTTGAATGATTATGCGAGCGGTGCTGAAGGGCTTGATGGGGCGGCTGATGTCAAGGGCAGACAAACTTCAACGGACCACAACAGCGGCCGCGTGAGCAACTGGGCGGATGTCGCGGCGATTACCACCAAACGGCCCATGCGGGAGGCGTGTTCGGTGGAGGCCGGTGTGGGGGTTGCCATGTGCGGATGCGGCATTGACCAACCCGGAACCGGTTTGACCTATTGCCAAGCCGAGCGGGGGTGGGCCGAAGAGGATATCTTTGCACGGATGATCTTCGGGCTCGGCCCGGAGTCGGCGCTGGTGACCTCGGGCATCGTGAACAACGCCGCCCATTGCCCGGGAAGTATCCAGAACGCGGATAACTTTACCTTTGGTGAGTATTACCTTATTTTACCGAGGCTTGAGGCGACGGTTGAGAGGCTGGCTGATTCCGGTGTGACCTATGCCCCGTTGTGGGGTAGTGGATGCAACCTGGACCACGATCACCTGTCCGCCGGTACCCTTGAGGCGGTCTCCTGGCCGAAGAAGGGACCCCAGCCGTCTAAACCCTATAATATCACGGGTAATACATCGCACTTTAAAGTGAGGACTGGGCTGAATCTCCACGAAGCCATGGAACCCTGGGATTACGATACGAATCGCCAGCGGTACGATGAAGTCTGGGGGATTGATCTCGCCAACTCCAACCATGGGTTGAACTGATGATAAAGGAGGTCATAGACGGGCATTTCTATGGCTTCAGTCGTTGATTTCCCTCGTTCCCAGGCTCCGCCTGGGAGCGAAAAAACATAGCGGCCCACGCACTTGCGACGCACCGTGCCGACCGCCACTCTCCCGGCGAATGCGGACGCATTTCAGCCTCAAGAGACGCCGTCCAATGCGCATTCGCAAACCCGCTTTCAAGGTGGCGCCACCTTGCCGCCGGAGGCACGTTTTTGCCCCGAATTTTAACCATAGAAGGCATTTTTTAACATTTTTCCGGAGACACCATGAAGCTGAAAAAAATCACCTCCTTGACCGCGCTGTTCTCTTTTGTCGTTCTGACGATCTCCTCCATTGTTCTGTACGTTATGCCCCATGGCCGGGTGGCGTACTGGGCCGACTGGCATTTCTGGGGGCTTGCCAAGGCCGACTGGGACAACATGCATATCAACAGCGGTATTTTGTTTCTTGTGGCGGTCTGTATTCATATCTTTCTGAACTGGACGCTTATTTTGGCCTATATCAACAACAGGGCAAAGGACGTGAAGCATGTTACCGGCGAGTTTATGGGGGCATTGGTCCTGACCCTTGCCGTTGTTGTCGGGACATACCTGATGGTCCCCCCGTTTACCTACACCCTGGAGTTGAGCGAATCCTTGAAAGACAGGGGAGAGATCCTGTATGGAAATCCTCCCTATGGTCATGCCGAGCTTTCGTCCATCTATGTCCTGTCAAAAAGAATGGGGTTGGATCCTGAGATTTCAATGGTGAACCTTAAAAAGAGTGGCACGAAGGTGACGGGTGTGGATCAGAGTTTGCTTGAGGTTGCCAAAGCAAACCAGACCAATGCCAAGGCTATTTATCAGGTGATGAGTCAGGGGCAGGAAGGGAGGAAGAAGGGCGATAGGCGATAGGCGATAGGCGATAGGCGATAGGCGATAGGCGATAGGCAAAAGGCAAAAGGCAAAAGGCAAAAGGCAAAAGGCAAAAGGCAAAAGGCAAAAGGCAAAAGGCAAAAGGCAAAAGGCAAAAGGCAAAAGGCAAAAGGCAAAAGGCAAAAGGCAAAAGGCAA
>NZ_JAQYWB010000129.1 GCF_030145185.1 Desulfoluna sp.
CGGATGCCTGTATGGGGATGGACGGCTGCCAGGAGGATAATGCGGCCCGGGAGAGAAAAATGAAGGAGTCTACATGTCCCGAGTGCGGGAAGCAGGGCTTTGATTACAAGAGAAATCCGAATGGGACTTTGGCCTTTTGTTAACGCAAAAGGTTGGGCGGGCCATAAGCAGGACATAGATGACGGGTGGATTTGTAGGACGCGCTTGCGTACCGTCGAAGCACCGAAGCGGTCATGGAAACCCATGTTTGGGTGATCGTTGTGCCGCATTCAAATGGCCAACGGTGTCGGTTTTCCGGGCAATGGTGCGCAAGCACACCCTACGATGTGACGTGTGACCGACGGAGTGGGGGATGTTCGGTAGGGTGCGCTTGTTCATCGATAAAGCTATACCCAATGCAAACAATACGATGGTGAATCGGATTTAGATACAAGAAGGGGTAAGTATGGCGCAATGCGCGAAATGCGGCAAGGAGTTGGAAGCCGAAGCAAAATTTTGCCTGATCTGCGGTACGCCGGTGGAGGCGGAAATCGAAGCAGTCGATTCACCTGATCCATTCAAAACCGTGGTGAAAGACGCCCCGGCTTACGGGGTGGTTAACCTTGAACAACTGCCCGAGGGCCACCTCATCGATGATCGGTACGAGGTCAGGGGAAAACTTGGCCAGGGTGGCTTCGGGGCGGTTTATCGGGTTTTTGACCGGAAGATGGAGTGTGAAAAAGCCCTGAAAGTGCTTCCTGAAGCGGTGGCCTCGGACTTGGAGGCCATGGAGGGCATCCGGAAAGAAGCGGTGACCATGGCGCGGCTCAATCACCCCAATATTGTCCGGATTTTTGAGTTTCAGGACAAGGGTTCCATCAAGTACATCGACATGGAGTGTGTCGAGGGGATGAGCCTCACCGAGCTGAAGCTGAACACGCCGGAGAAAAAACTCCGGGAAGAGGACGCGGTTCGTTTTGCCAGGGGTGTTGCCGAAGGTTTGGCTTACGCCCATGGTGAAGGGGTGATCCACAAGGACATCAAGCCCCAGAATATTCTTGTCACAAGAGACGGCACCCCGAAGATTACCGATTTCGGCATCTCCGAGACGGTGAAGAGCTCCATGAGCCGCATCGCCAATTCCAGCTCCTCGGGGACCCTGGTGTACATGGCCCCCGAGCAAATTAGAGGACGAGACGTGGGAAGGGAGTCCGATATCTACTCTTTCGGCGCTCTTCTTTACGAGCTTCTCTCCGGCCATCCGCCTTTTTACAAAGGGGCCATCGAACACCAGATTTTAAACGAGGCCGTGCCGCCCCTCGAAGGCGTTTCTGAAGTGCTTGAGAGGCTGGTTCACCGCTGCCTGGAAAAAGAGTACACGAGGCGGTTCCGGGATTTCGGGGAGGTGTTGCAAGCCCTTGCGGGGAAAGACGTGCCGGAAAAAGCAGCTTCTCCATCCTTACATGAAGCGGCACCGTCTAAAAACCCCCAGGCTTCACAAGAAAAAAAGCGACCCATGAACCGGGGGTTGACCTGGGCTGTTGGGGCCCTCTGCGCTGTGATTGTCGTCATTGGTGCCCTGGTCCTGGGGAGTGATGACAGCGGCGGAGAGAGCGGGCCGGCTCCGACGTCTGTGGCCGCCATCAGGAAGCACGAGGTGGCCTCTACCCTGCCAGTGTTTGAAAAAAGCCTGTCTAAAAAGATCGAGAACACCCGAGCAAAGGTGGGCGACTTAGATGGGCGTATCGCCTCCATGAAAACCCGCCTTGACGCAGGCTCCCCCGATGATGGCGACAGCATGTCGGCCATGCTGGGGCTCATCAATGAGAAGGCCGAGGCGTCCCAGACTCTGGCCAGTCTTGAGCAGGAGCAGCGGGATGAAGGGGACCGCAAGATCAGGGCAGCCCGGGAAGCGCACTACAATAAATTGAAACACGAGATCGACGTGTACGAGGCTTTGATTGCCACGGAAGAGGGAAAAAGTCTCAAAGAAGCGGCGTGGAACGATCTGGTGGGAACATTTTCTGATGAGGCCCGAGGTGTGACGGCCTATGACAGCAAAGCGCTTTTGGATGGGGGCCGTCTGACAGTGAGTGCCACGCCCCAAGGGGCTCAGGTCAGGATATTAAACATCGAGCCCGCCTATACCCCCGGGATGAAGCTAAGGCCGGGGAGCTATGCGGTCGAGGTGGCCCATGAGGGGTATGTGGCGGTTCGTAGAAAGGTCGCCCTTGCGCGGGGAGAAGACCGGCAGGTTGCCGTTGCCCTCAAGAGCCTGCCAACGCTGACGATCAACACAAACCCCGCCGATGTGCGGATCGTGCTGCAGGGGACGCCGGAGACATACAGCCCTGGAATGCAGCTGCCGCCTGGAGCGTATGAAGTGGTGGTGTCGGCCAAATATTATATATCCCGGGAGTTGGAGATTCGATTGGCTGCCGGGGAGACGAAACACGAGAAGGTGGCGTTGGTGCCAGTTGGAAGGCTTACCATCGATACCTCGCCCGCTGGGGCATCTGTGGTGTTGAAGGGAATTAAGGAGACTTACCGTCCGGGGGTTCAGCTTGCGCCAGGGGAATACAGAATTTTGGTCAAAGCAAAGGATTACTACTCCAAAGAGGCCTTGGTCAGGTTGGTTGCGGGTAAAACAACGTCAGTTAAAATTTCTCTTCAAAATAAAAAAATGACGAATAGCCTTGGGATGACATTTGTCTATATGAAGCCAGGGACGTTTATGATGGGGAGTCCGTCGGGGGCGTCGGGGCACTGTGATGATGAAACCCGGCATCGGGTGACGCTGTCCAAGGGCTATTACCTCCAAACGACGGAGGTGACGCAGGGTCAGTGGAAGGCGGTGATGGGGAGCAATCCTTCATTATTTAAAAATTGTGGGGATGAATGTCCGGTGGAAAAAGTGTCGTGGGAAGACGCTCAGAAATTTATTCGTAAGTTGAACACAAGAGAAGGTGGGTCCCATTATCGGCTGCCGACGGAAGCGGAGTGGGAGGTAGGGTGCCGTGCGGAGAGCGAGACGCCGTATGCCAACGGTAAGAGTCTTTCGTCTCTTGGCTGGTACGATGATAATTCAGGAAATAAAACGCATCCTGTGGCTCAGAAAACTTCCAACGCCTGGGGTTTGTACGACATGCATGGGAATGTTTATGAGTGGTGCCAGGATTGGAAGGGGAATTATCCTTCAGGAAATGTTACCGATCCAGTGGGGCCGTCATCAGGCTCCGACCGGGTGATGCGCGGCGGCAGCTGGTTCGACCGCGCCCGCCTCTGCCGGAGCGCCGATCGCGACAGCAGCAGCCCCGGCTACCGCTACTTCAGCATCGGTTTTCGTCTCGCGAGGACACCGTAAGCGGAGCTTACGGGTAGCCTTTTGGTTTTTTACCTTTTTTCCTTTTGGAAAGGCGGAAAGAATCGGTGATAGGCCATAGGTGAGAGACGCTAGGGTGCGCTTGCGTCCCTTCGAAAAATCGAAACGGTGGTCGAAGCCGAAGAGCGCAAGGCCGTTTCGCCCAAGGCGCGAAGCAGCCAAGGGCGAATAAGGCTGTGCGCGGGGGTGTAGGCACGAAGGCGGTGGGGATGTGGTCGGTGTTGGGTCCCGTGGCGAAGCCCCGGCGGCATGTTGAAATCGGGCGGTAGGGTGTGTCGCCTGGCCGACGGAGTGGGTGATGTGGGGTAGGGTGTGCTTGCGCACCGCCGAAGCGCCGAAACGTTCATGGAACCCCATGTTTGGTTGATTATTGTGCCGCATAGAAGTGGCGAAGGGTGTCGGTTTTTCGGGCAATGGTGCGCAAGCACACCCTACGGGGTGACGCATGGCCGTCGGTGTGTGGGATGTTTGGGCCTTGATCATCGTTTCGGCCACCTTCGTGATCTCATTACCCTTTCTCGCTCCCAGGCTCTGCCCGGCACTTACCCTTGTGATAGATCTGAACAAGCGGCGAAATACGGCTTAATTTGCTATCGCATCACTTATGGGGTAAGTGCCGGGCTCAGCCTGGGAGTGTCGGGTGCAAGGCTCCGCCTTGCCGGTATGATAAGCCGTGGCGCAGGGGTGAAATCCACAGGTTGCGGGGTTTCAAGCTTGGAGGCAGAGCCTCCGGGGAGCATTCCCAGGCGGAGCCTGGGAACGATAGAGAGCCATGCTCGAGACCTGTTTTTATGGATGTGGCCGAAACGATGACCAAGGCCGATGTTTGGTAGGGTGCGCTTGTTCATCGATAAAGCTATACCCAATGCAAACAATACGATGGTGAATCGGATTTAGATACAAGATGGGGGGAGTATGGCGAAATGCGTAAAGTGTGGAGAGGAACTGGACGGCAAGGCAAAATTTTGCCTGATCTGCGGCACGCCGGTGGAAGAGAAAATCGAAGCCGTCGATTTACCTGACCCATTCGAAACCGTGGTGAAAGATGCCCCGGCTTATGGGGTGGTGAACCTGGAACAACTGCCCGAAGGCCACCTCATTGATGATCGGTACGAGGTGAAGGGTAAGTTGGGCCAGGGTGGCTTCGGAGCCGTCTACCGGGTTTTTGACCAGAAGATGGAATGCGAGAAAGCACTGAAAGTGCTGCCCGAGGCGGTGGCCTCGGACCGAGCTGCCATGGTGGGCCTCAAGAAAGAGGCGGTGACCATGGCGAAGCTCAACCACCCGGGCATCGTCCATGTGTATGACTTCTGCGATACCGGCAGCATCAAATACATCGACATGGAGTTTGTGGCTGGAGCCAGTCTTTCCGAAGCTCTTGTGGATGCCCCCGGGGGCCGCTTTGACGAAGAGAGGGTAAAAGACCTTGCGCGACAGCTGGCTGAAGGGCTGGCCTACGCCCACACCCAGGGCGTGATCCATAAAGACATCAAGCCTCAGAACATTCTTATCACGAAAAACGGCACGCCCAAGATCACCGACTTCGGCATCTCCGAGACGGTGAAGAGCTCAATGAGCCGCATCGCAAATTCAAGCTCTTCGGGAACCCTGGTCTACATGGCCCCGGAGCAAATTAGAGGACGTGACGTGGGCCGGGAGTCGGATATTTACTCCTTCGGTGTCCTCCTCTACGAACTCCTCTCCGGGCATCCTCCATTTTATAAGGGGGCCATCGAACACCAGATTTTAAACGAAGCCGTACCGCCCCTCGAAGGCGTTTCTGAAGTGCTTGAAAGGCTGGTTCACCGCTGTCTGGAAAAAGAGTACACGAGGCGGTTCCGGGATTTCGAGGAGGTGTTGCAAGCCCTTGAGGGGCAATATGTGCCGGATAAAGCTGACTCTCCATCCTTGCATAATGCGGCACCATCTAAAAATCCCCAGGTTTCACAAGAAGAAAAGAGATTCATGAACCGGGGGCTGACTTGGGCTGTTGGGGCCGTCTGCGCTGTAATTGTTGTCATGGGCGCTCTGGCTCTGGGGAGTGATGATAACGGCGGAGAGAGTGGGCGGACACCGACGTCTGTGGCCACCACCAGGAAGCATGATACGGCCTCTATCCTGCCGGTACTTGAAAAGAGCCTATCTAAAAAGATCGATAACATCCGGGTAAAGGTGGGCGATTTAGAAGGGCGCATAGCCTCCATGAAAACCCGCCTCGACGCGGGCACCCCCGCAAATGGTGACAGCATGTCGGCCATGCTGGGGCTTATTAAAGAGAAGACCGAGGCCTCGCAGACCCTGGCCGGTTTTGAGCAGGAGCAGCGGGATGAAGCGGCTCAGAAGGTCCGGGAAGCTCGGGAAGCGGAATACAACAACTTGAAACATGAAATCGACGTGTACGAAGCGTTGATTGCCACAGAAGAGGGCAGAAGTCTCAAAGAAGCGGCGTGGAATGAGCTGATGGAAAAATTTCACGACGAAGCCCGGGGCGTGGCGGCTTATGACAGCGAAGCCCTGCTGGATGGGGGCCGCCTCACGGTGCAGGTCACGCCCGAAGGGGCGACGGTGAAGGTTCTGAATATTGAGCCTATCTATATACCTGGGATGAAGTTGAAACCAGGCACCTATGAGGTGGAGGTGGCCCGTGGGGGGTACCTGACGTCAAGGAAGAGCGTTGCCCTTGCCCAGGCAGAAGAAAAAGAGGTTGCCGTGGTGCTGAAGGCCATGCCGACCCTGACCCTTGATACCGTGCCCACCGGTGCCCGGGTTATTCTGAAGGGAACTCCGGCGACGTATACATCGGGGATGAAACTTAAGCCGGGCACCTATAACGCGGTGGTCTCCGCCAAACATTATATATCCCGGGAGCTGGAGATTCGATTGGCTGCCGGAGAGACGAAACACGAGAAGGTGGCGCTGGTGCCCTCTGGAAGACTTACCATCGATACCTCTCCCGCTGGGGCATCGGTGGTGTTGATGGGAATTAAGAAGACATACAGCCCTGGCATGCAGCTTGCGCCAGGGGAATACAGAATTCTGGTCAAGGCAAAGGATTATTTTTCCAAAGAGGCCTTGGTCCGGTTGGTTGCGGGTAAAACAACGTCGGTTGAAATGTCGCTTCAAAAGAAAAAAATGTCGAACAGTCTTGGTATGCAGTTTGTCTATATCAAGCCAGGGACGTTTATGATGGGGAGTCCTTCGGGGGAGTCGGGGCGCGATAGTGACGAGACGCAGCACCGTGTGACGTTGTCCAAGGGCTATTATCTCCAGACAACAGAGGTGACGCAGGGTCAGTGGAAGGCGGTGATGGGGAGTAATCCTTCATTATTTAAAAATTGTGGGGATGAATGTCCGGTGGAGAATGTGTCGTGGGAAGACGCTCAGACATTTATCCGTAAGTTGAACACAAGAGAAGGTGGGTCCCATTATCGTTTGCCGACGGAAGCGGAGTGGGAGGTTGGGTGCCGAGGGGGGAGTGAGACTCCATATGCCAACGGTAAGAGTCTTTCGTCTCTTGGCTGGTACGATGATAATTCAGGAAATAAAACGCATCCTGTGGCCCAGAAAAGGTCCAACGCCTGGGGCCTGTACGACATGCACGGCAATGTTTATGAGTGGTGCCAGGATTGGTCTGCGGATTATCCTTCAGGGAATGTTACCGACCCAGTGGGGCCGTCATCAGGCTCCCGCCGGGTGGAACGCGGCGGTAGCTGGGGCAGCCGCGCCCGCAGCTGCCGGAGCGCCAATCGCAGCAGCGTCAGCCTCGGCAGCCGCAGCGTCGACGTCGGCTTTCGTCTCGCGAGGACACCGTAAGCGGAGCTTACGGGTAGCCTTTTGGTTTTTTACCTTTTTTCCTTTTGGAGGCCGAAGGCCGAAAGATCGGTTAAAGGCGAATGCGACAGGGTAAAGGGAAAAATGGGTGATGGGGTAGGGTGCGCTTGCGCACCATGGAAGAACCGAAGCGTTTGCCGAAGCCGATGAGCGCAAGGCCGCCCCGCCCAAGGCGCGGAGCAGCCGAGGGGCGGGAAGGCCGTGCGCGGGGGCGGGGAGAT
>NZ_JAQYWB010000130.1 GCF_030145185.1 Desulfoluna sp.
GGTGCGGCTTTTTAGTTCGTCGTTACCCATGCCGCACCGGAGTGCGGCGCTCCAGGGGACAAGTGTGTTCAGGTGGTGATGTCGACTCGCTGATGGCCGAAACGATGATCGAGGCCGGATGTGATAACGGATGCGAGGCAGGTTTGGCTATTCATGTAATTAGGCTGGGGCCAAAAGAAGGCGCGGAGCCCTAACCCGGATATTTCACGAGTTGGGTGCGCTCATATGCAAGGCATCAGAGCCGAAGATGTAGTGGTTTACCTCAAGGCTCTGATAACGCAGCAGATGAGTGCACCCGGCTCGCCCGAAGGATGAGAAAATCAAACAGAATACCGTGGATTACATTTTGCATTTTTGAAACGACTGAAAATATTACTGCAAAGAACTGTAATTACGAATTATTCCTAAGCCCTGATTGTTTTCTCATGAAATATCCGGGCTAAAGCTCCACGCCTTTCCCATACCCGTTTTCCACAATAAACAAACACCCGACCGTCAGCCGTCAATGGCGTAGGCCACCGCTCTGGCGGCATGAATCCCCGTGGTATCGTACAAGGGCACCGAGGTGTCACTCTGCCTCACCAAACTCGCAATCTCGGTGCAGCCTAAGATCACGGCTTCCGCCCCCCGGTTCTTCAGTGATTGAATCACCTCCAGAAACCGCAGCCGGGAACTCTCCTTCACCTGCCCCAGGCAGAGTTCCGAATAAATCGTGGTATGGACATCCTCCCGGGCGTCTGCATCGGGAATCATCACCTCCAACCCATACTTCTCCTGGAGCCTGCCCCGGTAGAAATCTTCCTCCATGGTAAACCGCGTGCCCAACAGCCCCACACGGGTCACCCCATTGGACACAAGCGCTTCAGCCGTGGCATCGGCAATGTGAAGCAGAGGAATTGAGAGGCGTTTTTCAATCTCCGGTGCCACCTTGTGCATGGTGTTCGTGCAGATCATAAAAAAATCAGCGCCTCCGGCCTGAACCGCCGCAGCGGCATCGGCCAGAAGATCGGCGGCTGCGCCCCAGTCGCCCGCCGACTGAAGCCGCTCAACATCCTCAAAATCAACGCTGTACAGGCAGATCTTTGCTGAATGCAGACCACCCAACCGTTGCCTGACCCCTTCATTAATCGCCTTGTAATAACTGGCCGTGGATTCCCAACTCATCCCACCCAACATCCCAATGGTTTTCATACGACCTCCTTTCGATTCCATTTCATCCGACCTCCTGCGGCTCCCGTCCGGGTCGCGCTTAAAAAGCCGTACACAACAAAGCACAAGGACACAACCTGCTGGAGGGCTAAAATGGGTTTATCCTGCACGATCATTAATGTCCCCATACTTGCGTTCATAAGCATGAAAAACAACCAGCCGATACTCTTATTCTTAGCCAGATAATAACTTCCCAGCAAAAACCCGATCATCACCCCGATCTCCAACAACTGAGACAAAGAATGGATCCCATGGTAATCGTAGAGACTGTAGCTCACACCAAAAATCATAAAAGAATACGTACAAACAGTGGCCACAAAATCAAACATCGGATTGATCTTTTTATTGTTTTTATAAACACAGAACAAACCGAACAGCATGGAAGGAACACCGCCAGCCTCAATCGATGCTGCAATCCAGTTGTGTTTGAGGATGAGAATAGTCACCCAGGCTGGAACCCCAAGAATGTAAATCACCCAGCCCCAAATTTTCAGCTGTTTCTTCCTTTGTTCGTCGCTCCCCTCAGCGAGAGAAAAACAAATTTTATTTATGAGGTAAAACAAACCACCCCAAACCTGTAAAACAATATCCATATTTCTTCGTTTTCCTTATCCATATTAACCTGGCGGTAAAATGCGTGGTTGTCGACAGGCGTTGTCACCCCGATAAATAAGGCTTATCTGTTCGCGTTTCTCACCCTTCGGGCGAGCCGGGTTAGTCCGGATATTTCACGAGTTAAATTGTACCCACCTACAGCACACGAACTTGCGACGCATTGTGCGCCCCCTTGCACTCCACGCGAATGCGGACGCATTTCAGCCCGGAGTTACGACACCCGATGCGCATTCGCAAACCCGCTTTCAAGGTGGCACACCTTGCCGCCGGAGGCACGTTTTTGCCCCGTACTTTAACCATAGAAGGCTGCTGGCTAGTTCGCATCAGTTACCGGCTCTGCTAATGTGGAATGGAGCTCTTCCGGCTTCTTATTCCCTGCTTTTCGATTCAACAGGAGCAGGTTCCCCAAAAGAATCAAGGCCACCCCGCAAAAGGCGGGCGTACTCCACTGATATCCCTCCCAGATGGTGGAGATCACCAGGGCCACCACGGGAAAAACCAGGGTGGCGTAGGCCGCCCGGTCTGCGCCGATACGGCCCACAAGGGAGAGATAACACCCGAACGCCACGATGGACCCGAAAACCGCCAGATAGACCATGGCCCCCACATAAAGCCCGCTCACCTCAAAGACAAACGATCGCCCCAGAATCGCGGAGAGCCCCAGCATGAGAAGCGCCCCGTACATCATCCCGTAGGCGTTGGTCTGAACCACGGGAAGCCCGTGCGCCTGGTTGCGGGCGGAGAGGATGTTCCCGATGGAGGCGAGATAGGTGGCCACAAAACAGAAGAGAAGCCCCTTTGCCCCGCTGTCCCCCAGATGAAAGGAGGTGAGCTCCGGCTGAAACACCAGCCCGATCCCCACCAGGCCCAATGCGCCCCCGGCCACCACCTTCATATCAATGGGGCTCTTGAGAAAAATCGCCCCGTTAATCACATTCATCACCATCACCGTAGAAAAGATCACGGCCGCCAGCCCGCTGGCAATGTGAAGCTCCGCCAGATAAAAGAGCCAGTAGTTCACCCCAAAGAGAAAAACCCCCTGGGTAGCCATGGCCAGATGCTCCCCCATCGTAAACCGCATGCGGAGCCTTCTGACCCAACACCAGAGCAGGAGCAGTACCGTCGCAAGGGAGAACCGGTATGCCACAGACACCATGGGATCCACACTCCCCAACTGAAAGGTAATCGCCAACCAGGTCGACCCCCAAATCAAAATCGTCATCAAATAAAACAAGACATTTCTCATAACATGCATCTCTTTTCTATGGGTAAAATACAGCCTCTGGCGGCAAGGTGAGCCACATTGAAAGCGGGTTTATGAATGCGCTACTAGAATCGTTATTTCAGGGTGAAATACATGACGAACAGCTCACAGCCGCTCTTAAACAAGTCGCCTTGCGGCCTCGCCCACTGCCTCAAGCGCCCACTGTGTCGTCGGAGTGAAGGCGGCGGCGTTTAACCGAAGATAATTTCGGAAATTGTCGCCCGTGGAGAAAAGGCCACCCGGGGCCACGGTGATGCCTTTAGATTCCAGGGCCGAATAAAGTTTCATGGAGTCGACGGTTTCGGGCATCTCCACCCAGAGGGTGAACCCCCCTTTAGGCCGGGTTACCCGGGTGCCCTCCGGGAAAAAAGTGCCCACGCTTTCTCCCATGGCCGCCACCCGCTCGGCGCAGGTTCGGCGGAGCCTGCGCAGGTGATGCTCGTAGCCCCCGTTGGCCAGGAACTCTGCCACAGCCAGCTGGGTGGGAGATGCGGTGGCCAGGGAGGTGACCATCTTCAGGCGCCGGACCCGCTCTAAAAATCGACCGGCAGCCATCCATCCCATCCGATACCCCGGGGCCAGGGTCTTGGAAAAAGAGGAGCAGAGAATCACCAGGCCGCTCTCATCATGGGCTTTGCAGACCCCGGGCCGAATACCGTCGAAGGCGATGTCCCCATTGATATCGTCCTCAACAAGGGGCACCCGATACCGTTTTAAAAGAGCCACCAAACCTTTTTTCTTCTCCTCTGAAAGGGAGACCCCCAGCGGATTGTTGAAATTGGTCACCTGAAGACAGACGCTCACCCGGTTCCGGGAAAGGGCGCGTTCCAGAGCATCCAGGTGAATCCCGTCCACGGGGGACGAGGGCACCTCAAGGACTTTCAGCCCCAGCTCCCTGAACATCTGGAGAAAATTAAAGTAGACAGGGGCACCGGTCACCACGGTGTCACCGGGACGGCACAGGACTTTCATGGCCAGAAAAACCGCCTCGGTGGCTCCGGAGGTGATTAAAATCTCATCCGGGGCCAGGGTCACCCCGGCCTTGAGCATGTGCCGCGCGATCTGGTTGCGAAGTTTCTGGGAACCATTGCCCATGGCATAGCCGGTCCCATGGTCTGGGCTCCGGCGCAACTCGGACGCCATGATCCGGCCCAGCTTTTCCGATGGAAGAAGGGCCGGGTCAGGAATCGCCGCCCCAAACTGCACCCGCCCCGGGTCGTTGACATCCCGCATAATCCGGGACACCATCTCACCCGCCTCCACAGCGGCCGCATTAAGAAGAGGCCGACGCTCATCCGGCTCACGGGGCAAGGCAGGAAGCCTGGCGCAGACGTAGTAGCCGGACTGGGGCCGTGCTTCGATAACACGCCGGTCCTCCAGCATGCCGTAGGCGGTCTTCACCGTGTTGATACTCACCTGAAACCGGTGGCTCATGGCACGAATGGACGGCACCTTCTCACCCGGCCTGAAAGTACCCTCATCCACCATGTGGGAGAGGCGATACGCCACATCCTCGTAAAGGGGCTGTCTCTCTTTTTTCGCTGTGCCGATTGTTTTCATGCGCTTACCCTACCCCGATCCCGTGAAGGTCAAAAGATACAGTTCGTTTCATTTTCAATAGACACAGTTTTACATAACCACACAACGAAGGACACAGATAATAGACAGCCAGCGGCCACAAACCAAAAGGCAGAGAAAAATCGTAAAATACGTTGGGGTGGAGTTACGAGGCTTTGTCAGGTATAAAAAGGGCTATCGGCAACGAATCAAGGACTTCGCATCACGCGTCAACTTTTTTTAAAAAACCGATATAACTTTACAGCTTATGCCTCCGGCATTCCTTTCGGGGGCCCACCCTTTAAAAAGTCCAAGGTAGAAACCATGAAAGAGCATCTATCCAACACGGCCTTTCGACTCATGGCCCTGGTCTTCCGGTTCAGGGATCTATTCAGCAGGCGCACCGACGTCTTAAATGAATTTCAAATCATGGAAGGAATGCACGTGGTGGATTATGGCTGCGGGCCGGGCTCGTATCTTCCCACCGCCTCCCGGCTGGTGGGGCCCACGGGCCTGGTGACCGCGGTAGACCTCCACCCGCTGGCCATCCAGGCGGTCAATGAAAAAGCCTTCCGCTTGAAACTCACCAACGTCATGGGTGTCCTCACCCGAAACTACGAGACGCCCCTGGACGACCACACCGTCAACCTCGTCTACGCCATGGACATGTTTCACATGGTCGCGGACCCCACCGCCATGCTCAAAGATATCCACCGTATCCTGGATCCTCAAGGGGTTCTTTGCATCGACAGCGGGCATCAGAGCAAGGAAGAGGCCCGGAAAAAAATCATCAACTCAAAACAGTTCATCATCCAGCAGACAACGGAGCTGTATTTTCAATGCCAGCCCTGCCCCTAAAGGCAAAAAAAACCTCCGGCGGCACTACTTTTGAAAAGTTTGATAAACAGCTGCCTGACAAGAGGCTCTCAGCATACCCTGAATAAAAGGCGGATGTAATTTTCCCCGAGGAACGAGGGGGAAAGTGCATTCGCAATCAGCTTTCAAGGTGGCTCACCTTGCCGCCGGAGGCAGGCTTTTTTGATCGTTGCTCTGAGGCACACCCACTTGCGTTTCACGCAGGGCTATGGCATATCTCATCCCATTGCTGAATCAAGTCAACCGCAGAATGCTCAGGGAGTCAGATCAATGCCAGATGTAAAGGTAACCCAGCTCAACACCCCAGAAGAGATAACGGATTTTAACGCGCTTTTTTCCGAATACACCCACCGCATCGACACACTCGCCGAGTCCCCCACGACAGACATCCCGTCCAACCTTGTGGAAGAGATCCGGAGGCGCGCTGATGTCGTCGTCTTTCTCGCCTATAAAAAAGACAAACCCGCTGGGTTTGCCGTGGCCATCGAAGGATTTTCCACATTTCGAGCCCTGCCTGTCCTGAACATTCACGACCTCGGCGTGAGCGCAGGATCCCAAAAACAGGGCGTGGGCACCGCTTTGCTGCAAGCCATCGGAGAAGAAGCAAAAAAAAGGGGGTGCTGCAAGCTCTCCCTGGAGGTCTACGAACACAACGCAGACGCCTTCAACCTTTACCAGGCCAAGGGATTCTCAACCCTCACCGGCAACGATGGCTCCGAGCGAACCCTCTTTATGGTGAAACAGGTTTAAGAAGAAACGTTAGGGGTACATGAACCCGTTGGCCCCAGGAAGAGGCTGAGTGATCGTGCCCTGGCCAGATGCGACTCATGCAGCTTTGATTCTCCCGATAGCCCTTTTCTGTAAGAATCCGGGCCACCCGGGGATGATACTCGGCATACTGCCGGTCCAGGCATTCGGTGCTGATATCAAAGTAGAGACGATGGGTTTGGGGATCGGGGAGTGCCTCTTGCATGTAGGGGAGAAGAACCCCGCCGCTCAAGGGCCAATGGGTGGAGAGACAGCCCGCGCCGGAAAAAAGATCGGGATATTCACACAGGGCATAAAGAGAGATAACGGCCCCCAGGCTGGACCCCATGAGAAAACGGCCCCCCGCGTCAGCCTGTACAGGATAGGAGGCTTCCACAAAGGGCACCAGCTCCTCCGTCAAGCAACGAAGGTACAAATCCGAGAGATGCCTGTTTCCCCGCCTTCGAATCCGAGCTTTCTCTGTGTCCGTGGCAAAGCGATCCACGGGTTTGCAGGGGACATACTCACGCCATCGTTCAGATGTGTTCCAGATATTGACGAGAATTACCGGAGGAATCACCTCCTCTCGAATAAGGCGAGCCACCGTCTCACACAGCCCCCACCCCAAGAGATTATCGGCAGGAAGACAATTGTACTGTCCATCCTGAAGGTAGATGACGGGGTAACGGGTTCTGCCCCCTTTTTCATAACCCGGCGGCAGCCACACCTCGATTTCACGTGAGGCCACGAAGCGGGACTCAAATATCTCGTGTCTATCCAGCACCTCTTCCCCCTGCCACAGCGAGCCTCCCCGGAATAACTCATCACCGGTTCAACTCAGAATTTCAACCTCGGACCAAAGAACACCTAACCCGGATATTTCATGAGAAAACAATCAGATCTAAGGAATAATTCATAATTACAGTTTTTTGCAGTCATATTTTTAGTCGTTTCAAAAATGCTAAATGTAATCACCGGTATTCTGTTTGATTTTCTCACCCTTCGGGCGAGCCGGGTGCACTCATCTGCCGCGTTATCAGAGCTTTGAGGTAAACCACTACATCTTCAGCTCTGATGCCTTGCATATGAGCGCACCCAACTCGTGAAATATCCGGGCTAA
>NZ_JAQYWB010000131.1 GCF_030145185.1 Desulfoluna sp.
TGCTTGATATCCTTTACATACCAGGACAAGCTTGAAAACCGTTCTCGGTAGTGCTCCAGTTGGCCTTCAGGGAACTCCGTGCCTTTTGTGTAGAGAAGCATAAATCGACGCCTCACTTCATCATCCGAGAGCATGGAAACCGGCGATATTTCAGTAAGGAGATGCCAATGATTCCCCATAATTGAAAATCCGATGACCTCCACCGCATACACCATTGAAAATCGTTTGATGACACGAACCAATTCGTCTTTCTCAGCGTCTTTAAAGGGCAGCCCGTCCAACGCCGTGCGACTGATTACATGGTAAACCGTTTTTTGGTTTGAATCTGTCCTGAGCATCCGGGGAATACGAGGCATAAGGCTCTTCTCCTTGGGATTTCATGTCAGAATCTCTGGTAGGGTAGAGGGGATTTAAATATAAATTTAAAGTAAATAAAGTGTGTTGGACTTTTTGGTGATCATCTCATGGGGTGTTTGAAAGATCAAGCGCATCTTGCCCGTCCCCTGGTTTCATAAAAATTGGCAAAAGTTTGGCCCCCGGCAGAGCCGCCGGGGGCTAAGCCCTGACCAGCACCACCGTGATATTATCCCGTCCCCCGTTGCGATTGGCGGCCGCCACCAGCTGGTCTGCTTTCCAGGCCATCTTTTTCTTTTTTGCCATAATCCCCCGGATCTCTTCTTCGGGCACCATGTCCGTGAGGCCGTCGCTGCACAAAAGAAAAAGATCACCCTCTCGGAAGGGTTCGGTGGTGATAAAGAGGTCGTCGGCGGTGATGGCTTCGGAGACCACCAGGGCCTTGGAGAGGACATTGCTTCGGGGGTGAGTCCGGAGCTCTTCCTTGGTGAGGGAGCTGTTTTTATAGAGGGGCCAGATCTCGGTGTGGTCTTCGGTGAGCTGGCGCAGGTCGCCGTCCCGGAAGAGGTAGGCCCGGCTGTCGCCGATAGAGACCAAGGTCAACCTATTTTCCCGGATATGGGCCGCCACGAGGGTGGTGCCCATGCCGTCATAGGCGTCATGGTTTTTCGCCAGCGCGTGGAGTTTTGCGTTGGTCTCGCACGCCAGGGCTGCCAGGCGCTCTGTCGGTTTCCTCCCATCCAGAGGCTGAGCATAAAAATCCCGTGCGATCCATCCAGTGGCCAAGCTGCTGGCCACCTCCCCCGCCTTGCCGCCCCCCATGCCGTCACAGAGAATATAAAGCCGCCCGGAGTCCTCGATCTTTTCGTTCGTTACCTCCCAGGTGGGGTTTGCTTCGGGGAGAAAAAAGGCGTCTTCGTTGTGCAGGTATTTCTTACCCATATCCGTTGCGGCAACGTGGACAGCCACATCTTTTGAGAACAGACCAAACAGACCCTTATTATTCATCAACATGATGATACCACCCAGTTCACCGGCCAGTTGTCCCGGCTCTTTTTAAGCAACACACCTTTAATCCCCCGCTTCTCATCGGTATAGTGATAGCAGCCCTCCGACACCTCGATTTTGTAGTGGTCGTAAGTCATATCCGGGGTCAGGGTAAAATAGCCGTCAAGCTTGCGGATGTAGAGGGTCTGGTCCCCCTCCAGAAGAATGGTGCAGCGGTTTCGAAGGGCCTCGAAACAGGCCGAATCCCCGTTTTTGATACAGGCCTCTTCATCCAAAATGGCCGTCAGGCGAAAGGCGAAAAGCCCTGCCCCTTTCTCCAGGGTAAAGGTGAAGTTGCCCCCGACGTTGAACTCTCGGACCTCATGGAGGGGTACACGGCTGATGCGATCCGGGCTGCGGTTAATGTAGGTGCCGTTGGAACTGGAGAGGTCTTCCAGCGCCCCTGACGCTCCGTCGATCGTCGCATGATGCGATGAGACCCAGGCGCAGACGATGGCGATGTCGTTGTCCGGTGCCCGACCGATGGTGACGCCTTTTCCCGGCCTGAAATGATAGGTAAGCCCCGTCATCTTCTCCTTAAGCAGAAACTCTCCCTGGAACCCCAACTCCCAGGCCACCGCCCCTTTCATGGCAAACCAGTCCTCCATGGAGCCTCCGCAGGACGAGCAGATTTTTGCCTCAACCCCGACCTTCTCACCGCACCAGGGGCAAAAGGGCGAGGCCCCGCCTCCTTTTTTGTACAGATCGCTCCCACACCACCCGCAATAGGCGGACCCTTTTGCTGCCGCTTTTCCGCAGCCACAGCAATATACCGGATTCTCGTATTCCGGCTCGGCAAAACGCCCCACTATGGTCTTCATGGGGGCCTGGGCCCCGCAGGCCGTGCAGTACAGATGAAGCGGTTCGACCTTCTCCCCGCATATTTCACAAAATTGACTCATGATTCCCCCAAATTTATTAACCACAGAGGCACAGAGTGCTCAGCGTTGACGGTGCGCACGGCACACCCTACCGGGACCTCCGAAACAATCCCGCCACGCGACACGCAGGGTGCGGTTCCCGCACCTTTTAACGTCTCGCAAACCACCGACCCACGCCCTTGCGGCGAACAACGCACCCCGCCAAACGCCACGCGATGCGCATTCGCAACCCGCTTTCAAGGTGGCTCACCTTGCCGCCGGAGGCATTTTTTTTCCATTCACTACTCACCACTCACTTATTGAATTCCCTTAATCATCTTCCCCGCCGCCGACAAAATCGGCCCCCGGCTTTTACCAAAGGCGTCCCAGGCCGCGCTTTCAGCCGTGACCCCGAAGCCCTCCTGGGCTGCGAGATTCTTTTTTCGGGTGAGGCTTTTGGCTGGAAGGGTATAAAGGGAGAGACCGGCGGCACACCGGGCCGCGTGCATGTTGGCGTAGCTGCCCACGGTTCCACCACCGCTGGGGTCGATCTCCACAGCCAGGAGGTAATCGGCGTTTAAAGATTCGGCGGTAACGGAAGCGGCGGTCAGACCTTCGGCAACGGGGACGACGGTGAGTTGCCGTTCCAGGAGCAGGGAGGTGACGGCGTCGGCGAGACCGGTGATGTTGACGCCTTTGCTGCCGCTTTTGCAGCGGACGAGGAGGGCCACGGCCCGCTTACGAGTAAGGTCCACTTTTAAGGGGCGCATGGGGGGCAGGTCGTAGGCGGTGAAATCGCCTAAGGAGGCAAGATCAGGCGTCACCTGGAGGACGGCGGTTTTCACGCTGGGGTCCACGGTGGACACGACCAACTCGGCCTGACCGTAAACGCCTGTAACGCCAGAGCCCACGCGACCCTGGCCTTCGACAAAGGAGGCTGCAAGGGGGAGGCTGGTGACGGGTACTTTGGCGCCGGTTCCATCCAGATACTGGGCCAGAATCCGGGGCTGTTTCTCCAGGTGGCCTTCCGGGTCGTAAAGAAAGCTGTCGTTCAGCAAGGTCAGCTGGATGCGGCTGGTGATGCCTTCCACACGGAAGGTGACGTGGTTGGACAATTCGTCGCGCAGCCCGTCGCCGTCGATCTCAGCGTAGACAGGAACACCCCCGAAAAAGGCCCGCTGCATGGCCCCCGCCTCAAGGAATTGCTTGAGGGAGCGCACGTAATCTCTATTTTTCAGGGCCTTCTCCGCCTGCTTTACCGCTTCGACCACCATGTTTTTCTTCTGGTTCAGGTCCTCTTTGACCTTGACCTCGTACTCTTCTTTGGGGATAAAAACCAGTACCGTCACGTCGCCTTTCCGGGGGTAATCGATGAAGGACTCGCTCTCCTGCACGTTGGTGAGTACCTGGCTGGTGTAGGTCTCCAGGCGCTGGGTGATCTCCTGCTGGACTTCCGCCGTGGCGCCGATCCCGCGTTTTTCGGTGATCATGCTGAAATCAGACTCCACCTTCACGCGGATCTGACGGGCCAGCTCTTCCCGGGCGCGGTTCTTCGCCTCAAGCTTTCCTTTGCCCAGGTCCGCACCGATATTGGCCGTGCCCTCACCGATATAAAAGGTTTTATCCCTTCTCTTTTCGGAGATAAACTGTTTTGCCTCAGCTCGAATCTCCTTCAGACGTGCCCGCTCCGCAGCCACTTCGGCCGGGGGCAGTTTCGCCTCCAGCCCCTTCTCCGGTGTCGATTTCGCCCCAAGGCACCCCACAAGAAGAAGCGCCCCCAACACCAACCCCATCACCTTAAGTCCGATCTTCATCACCTCACCTCCCTGTCACTATTCAATATGGCCTCCGGCGGCAAGGTGTGCCACCTTGAAAGCTGGTTACCGCTGGACTTTACCCCTCGTTCCTCGGGTCAAATTCCAGCGGTATTCCGGCAAGTCACTGTATGATTATTTGTTTCCACCAACCTTACACTTCGCACGAATGCGGACGCTATGCAGATGGCATAACCACACCCGAATCGCATTCGCCATAGGGCTTCGAGGTGCCCCCACCTCGCCGCCGGAATTATTCCGGTTCATGTCAACCCGCGAATTGACACTGAAGCACCGACAGCTCAGGCCCTTACGACAGCCGTTGCCACCCATCAGCCGTCACGCGAATGCGGAAGCGAGGTACCCGGAGTACCAACAGCCGAAGCGCATTCGCAAACCCGCTTTCAAGGTGGTGCCACCTTGCCGCCGGAGGCTGTTTTTTTTACCCCTCTCTGATCTCAAGGGTGTCGTCCAGTCGGTATCTGCTCTTCTCACTTGGAATCACCACCGATTTTGGTGTCACGATCCAGGCCGTCCCCTCCTCTCGCCAGATCACGACCCGACCGTCGCCGCATATAGGACGACCGCCGGAGAGCCCCAACGCAAGCTTGCTCCGCACCAGGCAGAGAATCAATTCGTCGCCCTGAAGCAAGGCTCCGGTGGCACCGCTTCCATTTTTCTGAATGCACGAAACATCAAAATTGATCACCCGGGAGAGGGTCAGCAGGTCTCCCACCTCAAGGGAGGCCGCATCGGCGACGGGGTCTCCGTTGATGTAGGTGCCCCCGGCGCTGCCCAGGTCGCTTGCCGTGAGATCGCCGTTGTCCAGGACAAGCCGCAGATGCCGCCTGCTGATCCGTCGATCGGCAAGCACCACGTCAGGGATATCCCCTTCATCGCCTCGCCCCAGGGTAAGCTGATCCGATGCCACCACCCTCACCTCGATCCCGTCCCCGGTCATAAGCGTAAAACTCCGGGCCGTGCTTTCCGAAAGCGCCCCCTTCATGGAGACCGCCTTCGGATAATCGGGATAGAGTTTCAAAAAGCCCTCCAGCAGAGAGCGCCCCTGACGCAGATCTCCTTGCCGGAACGCCTCTTCCACCTCGGCAAATTTTCCATCGGCGGCGGCCGTCCACTCTCTTTGGGCTGCTTCGTCCATGGCCAGGAGCCGATCATAAGACGTTTTCAGCTCAGGGTGGTAGGGGAGCAGCCCCCCGATGTCGCGCTTCTCGTCCGGCAAGAGGTACCTGCCGTTCTCCATGGGCGCAGCAGCCGCCAGGCGCTTCTCCAGTTTTTTGGCCTCTACCCAGGCGAGCTGGGCTTTTTTGGGATCCCCACCGGTAAAATCCACCAGCCGATCCCGAAAGGCTTTTATCTCCGTGTCCTTGGAAAAGGTAAGCAAATACTCCTCGGCAAGCTCCAGGGCCGCAACGTAATGGCCGTTTCGCACCAGGTCCTCACGCTTTTCGATCTCACCAATCAGGTAGGCATGATACGCCGCCTTTTTCGCCTTTGCCCGATAAGCAAAAATCCCCCACCCAAGAAGGTAAAGGACAAAAGAAGCCAAAATCCCCCCCAGGATCGTCAGCTGTTTTTTCGCTTTTTTCTTCTCCGCGGCCAGCTGAGAAAGGGAGGCCTCCCGTGCCGTTAAAAGCTCATTGAGAGTGCCAGGCGCCATAAAAGCCACCGACACATCGAACAACTTACTTTGAAGGGTCTCGTCGTTCACCGTCACCACCACTCGCCGATCGTCCACCGAGCCCGTCACGGCCTGAATCGAACAGAGGGCCGAATACCGGACCTTCATGGCCGCGTCCTTCTGGCTCTTGATATGGGCGATCATCTCCCGGCCGGTGCCCATGGCCCCCCAGAGCTTAAACCGCTCGTCCGCCCGCTTCACCATGGCCCCCTTCACGGCTTCATCCACGCAGAGCTGCCACCCCCCATGGCTCCCCAACGCCACCCGAACATCCAAAAGAAGATAGGGCAGCCCCTCGGACTTGCCCGTCACCCCCTTGGGCGGGATTAAAAAATCCCCGCACTTCTTGCCCTCGGCCGTCGCCCGGATCCTCTCTGGAAGCAACACCTCCATCGCCTGTCGGTACGAGGTGTGCGCAGGGATCTCCGCCACCTTTTTGTCCGTCAAAAAATGGTACCGCACCGGCTGCACGAGCAGCCCCACCATCACAGAGACAAAGAGCAACGCGATTGCCCACCGAACGATTCTCATGACCTACTCCTCATCGTCTATCTATTGTTGACTCTCAAAACAAAAAAACGGCCTCCGGCGGCCCTGCCGGGGGCTAAACTTTTGAAAAGTTTAATAAACAAGTTTTAAAAAATATATCGAAAGCAAGATCTACAGCAACGGCTCTCTATCTATCTATGCCGTCTTCCCCGGCTGCCTGCTACCTGAAAACCCCTGTGTTGCGTTCGTTTACGGTGATACCTCACCCTACCCTATACCCGAACGACCGGGGATCCATGTGTGCGTTCCAACACAGCCTGGCATTTATTTTAGGGTGAACTTTCCGGCGATCACGTTTTTCTACCTCTCATCTCCCTCACACCGGTGGCCACGCATCGCACCGTAGGGTGTGCTTGCGCACCATTGCCCGATAAACCGACACCCTTCACCATTTCAATGCAGCACAACGATCAACCAAACATGGGGTTCCATAACCGTTTTGGCGCTTCGGCGGTGCGCAAGCACACCCTACCTCACATCCCCAACGCAGTCGGCCACGTGTCAAACGTAGGGTGTGCTTGCGCACCATTGCCCGATAAACCGACACCCTTCACCATTTCAATGCAGCACAACGATCAACCAAACATGGGGTTCCATAATCGTTTTGGCGCTTCGGCGGTGCGCAAGCACACCCTACCTCGCATCCCCCACGCCGGCGGCCACGCGACACGTAGGGTGTGCTTGCGCACCATTGACCGATAAACTGACACCCTTCGCCATTTCAATGCAGCACAACGATCAACCAAACATGGGGTTCCATAATCGTTTTGGCGCTTCGGCTTGGATAACCGCCTCGGTGCTTCGACGGTACGCAAGCGCGTCCTACAAATCCACCCGTCATCTATGTCCTGCTTATGGCCCGCCCAACCTTTTGTGTTAACAAAAGGCCAAAGTCCCATTCGGATTTCTCTTGTAATCAAAGCCCTGCTTCCCGCACTCGGGACATGTAGACTCCTTCATTTTTCTCTCCCGGGCCGCATTATCCTCCTGGCAGCCGTCCATCCCCATACAGGCATCCG
>NZ_JAQYWB010000132.1 GCF_030145185.1 Desulfoluna sp.
TCACTGGGGATGAGGAAGTTCCAGGCGATCCATCCTGAGATAACGAGAACCACCCCTGCTCCGAGTCCGACTTTCCATTTGTTCATGGCCTGATATTCCCTTCGGTAAGACGCTTCGTGTGTAAGTCTGGAGGCGCGTTTCCTGCATGAGGCATGACGCTTCCCCTTGAAATTGTTTGTCTAACGATAAGCACGAATGGGAGGGGTCGCAAGCGCTGGAAGGGAAATGAAGGCGGGGAGATCGGAAAAGGGGCTTGATCCCTGAAGTGACGTTTGGGTATAGTCATCGACTCAGATCCCTGGGCCCCGCCGGAAGAGGGGGGCCCAGACTTTTATTAAACCATCCCTGTCAGCCTGCGAGATGGCATGACGGATCACAGGAGAAACCAATGGATATCCAGCGATTTGAAACAAAAGCCCGCATGAGCCGCGCCGTGGTTCACAACAACACCGTCTACCTTTGTGGCCAGGTGGCCAAGGATGCCTCCACGGACATCACAGAGCAGACCGTGACCACCCTTGAAAAGATCGAAGAGCTTCTTGAGAGCGTGGGGTCTCACAAGGACAAAATTCTCTCTGCGACGGTTTATATTAAAGACATGGCCCTTTTCGCAGACATGAACGCGGTCTGGGACAGCTGGGTGACTCCGGGCATGGCCCCTGCCCGTGCCTGTGTTCAGGCTGCCATGGCCCGCGAAGCGATCCTGGTGGAGATCTCCATCGTCGCTGCGGTGTAACCCTGCAAGACAAAGGCCGGATCCCTCGTTTGGTCGGCCTTTGTCTTTGGATTCATAGACGTCATGGTTTGTCCGGGCGTCGGTGAATGTGTCTCTCCGGAATCCCTCCTTTCATTTTCCCCTCTTTGTTTTCCACGGGTGCTCTTGTTTTGTCCTTCGGATACGATCTTAACGCCCGGCAGCGGATGGCTTTATCTCCCCGGGAACATTTTCGATTTTTTCCTGTCATGGACAAAAAAATAGGGGTTTCAGTTCAGCGTTTCGTTTACAACGCCGATACAAAGAATGGTTTGGTACCTTTTTTTGAGTGTCGCTGAGAGGCTTCTGCCGTTTTGATCGGTGGGGTCGGGGTGCAGGGTGGTGGGAATGTTAAGCTCTTGTGAACGGATAAATCGTTGGGGGCGGGTTGCTGTGTTGAGCTCGCTGGGTGTGATGGCCGACGTTTCGGTGGGGGTCGGGCTGGCTGCGTCGGAGTCCGATGTGACTGGGTTGCCCTCTGGCGCCATGGATTGGTCGTGCTGGGGCGTTCAGGTGGGGAGTATGGCTCTGGTGGTCGCCATTGCCGGGGGGCTTTGGCTGGGTGTTTATAATCGAAGGATGCGGGCGGAGATTGCCCGACGCATTCAAAGTGAGGCGGAACGGGAGTCATTGATTACAGAGTTGACCCAGGCCCTGGAAGAGGTTCGGGAGCTTAACGGCCTGCTTCCCATCTGCTCCAGCTGTCTTAAGATCCGAAACGACACGGGCTACTGGGAAAAGCTGGAGAGCTATATCGAGTCCCACACCAAGGCCCGTTTCAGCCATGGCATCTGCAACGACTGTATGAAGAAACGTTATCCCTACCTCTTTGATGAAGAGGAGACGGATGGGGAGATCGATGATTTTTATAATAAAGAATCTGGGACCTTTCCATCCGATAAGACATGAGGGTCCGGGAATCGTGGGGGGCTCTTAACGTCTGGCCCTTGGCTGGCTCACCGAAAGAACGTGTGGGCCGCCCCTTTTTTTGCTGCCGGGTATTTTCTCTTTGACTCTCCCCCAGGGGCGGGCTTCAGGGTGTCGGTAATTTTAACGCGGAAAGGCAAAAGAGAAGGCAGAGTATGTACAACATCGGTACATTTTCACGGATCACAGGACTCACGGTGAAGGCGCTCAGGCTCTATCATGAACGGGGGATCCTTGAGCCCCGTTACGTGGATGAGAAAAGCGGCTACCGGTATTACAATCGGGAGGATGCTTCCAGGGCCCGTGTGGTGGTTGCCCTGAAGGCCATGGACTGTTCGTTGTCGGAGATCCGTCACGTTATGGCATACTGTGCTGATGAGTCCGACCTGGTGGGGCTGCTTGCGATCAAGCAGGAGGCCCTCCAGGCTGAGATCGCAAGGCTTTCGAATATCTCTTTTGTCATCGACCGCATTATCAACCGAGAAAGAGAGGTGACAAAGATGAAAGAGGAAGGCTTTGATGTCGAGGTGAAACGCGTGGAACCCCAGCTGGTGATATCCCATCGCTGGACCGGGGCCTGGATGGAGATCGGTGATGTGGTGCTCAAGCTGCGTGGTGCCGCAGAAAAGGAGATTTCAGGCCGTATCGTGAACCTCTGTTATAACGATGAGTACAGAGAATTGGACGCCGACATCGAGGTGTGTATGCCCATTTCCAAAACCGTGGAGAGCCCCTGGCCCTGCCGCACCCTGGAAGGGGGCGAGTTCGCTGTCCTTCTGCATCGGGGACCCTTTGAAACCCTGGGGGAGAGTTACCTTCGGGTCTTTGACTGGATCGAGGCCTCGGGCCGAAAGGCGACCCTGCCTACCCGCCAGGTGGTCCACAAGGGGCCCGGCCCGCTCCTGGAGGGAGATCCGAACAATTACCTGACGGAGATTCAGGTGCCCTTGTAATAACATTATATTGGCTTGGGCCAACCATTTTCCCATGAAATATTCGGGCTAAGTGGATGGTGCGCTTTACCTTCATGCCACGGCGTAGCCGGATCGTTTCTCGGGACAAATCGCATTCATCATCGGTTACAGAAAACCTGTTTGTCAAACGTTCCAAAAGTTTGGCCCCCGGCAGGGCCGCCGGAGGCGTTTTTCCCCTTTGTTCCTTACTTCTTCCCCCCGCCCAGGTAGGCTTCCCGGACGTTGGGGTTGGCCAGCAGGGCATCGGCGCTGTCTTCCAGGACGATGTTTCCCACCTCCATGACGTAGCCCCGGTGGGCCAGCTTGAGGGCGGCTTTGGCGTTTTGTTCCACGAGGACCACGGTGACCCCGCTTTTGTTGATTTCCCGGATCGTATCAAAGATCGCCTTCACCAGGATGGGGGCGAGCCCTAAGCTCGGCTCGTCCAAGAGGAGGATTCGGGGGTTGTTCATCAGCGCCCGGCCGATGGCAAGCATCTGCTGCTCGCCGCCGGAGAGGGTCCCTGCCAGCTGTTTTTTCCGCTCTTTTAAGCGGGGAAACAGCTCAAAAATCCAGCGTCGGGTCTCTTCCACGCGTTTGGGGTTTTTGGCGGTGAAGGCCCCGAGGTTGAGGTTCTCCTGGACGGTTAAGGTCGAGAAGACGCGCCGGCCTTCCGGGGACTGGGTGAGTTTGGCTTCCACCACTTTGTGGGCGGGCATCGTATGAATGGCTTTTCCGTCGAACCAGATTTCGCCTTCAGACGGTTTTAACAGGCCGCTGATGGTCATGAGGGTGGTGGATTTCCCCGCGCCGTTCGCCCCCAGAAGGGTGACGATCTCGCCCTCTTTCACCTGGAGGTTGATGCCGTGCAGGGCCTCGACGGTGCCGTATTTCACATGGAGATTCTTTACGTCTAAAAGCACGCCTCACCCTCCTCCTCGTCATCGGTTCCGAGGTAGGCCTCGATGACCTTCTTGTTGACTTTTATCTCTTCGGGCAGTCCTTCGGCAATTTTCCTGCCGTACTCAATCACCACCAGTTTTTCGCACGCCTGCATCACCAGGCTCATGTCGTGTTCAATGAGGAGGACGGTGATGCCACGGGCTTTGATGCGGGCGATGATTTCGATGAGGGCATCGGTCTCCTGTTCGTTCATGCCTCCGGCCGGTTCGTCCAGGATCAGGAGTTTTGGCTGGGTGGCCAGGGCACGGGCAATCTCCAGGAGGCGCTGGTTGCCATAGGAGAGGCTGTCAGATCGGGTGTCGGCGTCGTCTCCCAGGCCCACGAAGTCCAGTTCAGCCAGGGCGAGTTGGATGGCCTCCTTCTCCTCCCTTTTTTGAAAGGGGGTCTTCAGCATGGCGGCGATGGATCCTGATTTCATCCGGCAGTGGCACCCGGCCAGGACGTTTTCCAGGGCCGAGAGGGCCTTGAAGAGCCGGATGGTCTGGAAGGTCCGGGCCACGCCCAGGGTGACAATCTTGTTGGGGGCCAGCCCGTTGAGAACCTGGCCGTCAAAGATCACCTTTCCTTTGTTGGGGACGTAGTTGCCGGTGATGAGGTTGAAGACGGTGGTTTTCCCGGCTCCGTTGGGGCCGATGAGGCCAAAGATATCTCCGGCTTCCACCGCAAAGGAGACCTCATCAACGGCTCGTAATCCTCCGAAGTCTTTGACCAGTTTTTCGAGCTTCAACAGACTCACGGCATCTCCTCCCCAATTTTCATCTCTTCCCGAATTCTCACCTCTTCTCGAATCCTCATTTCTTCTCGAATTTTTTTAAGGGGGTACTTCCTGGGCAGAGGAGGCAGGAGCCCTGCGTTTCTGAAGATCATCATGATCACCATGGCCGCGCCGAAGATGAGCATACGGGCTTTGCTGAAATTACTGAAATCAAGGCTGAGGGTGACGCCAAAGGAGGAGAAGAGGCTGTTGATGAGGTCGCTGATGGTCCCCATGCCCCGGAAAATCTCCGGAAGGCCGATGACGAGAAAAGCCCCTAAAATCACCCCGCGAATGCTGCCGGCTCCGCCTAAGATGACGATCATAAACATCACGACCGATTCCCAGAAGTTGAAAGACTCCGGGGCGATGATGGTCATTTTGGCAGCGTAGATGGTCCCCACCATTCCGGCCCAGACGGCACCGATCACAAAGGCGATGAGCTTGTAGTAGGTGGTGTTGATGCCGCTGCCTTCGGCTGCGACGTCGTCTTCCCTTAAAAAGTTCAAGGCCCGCCCGAACCGGGAATTTTCCAGGCGATGAAAGAGAAAGACCGTCACGGCCATGAAGCCCCAGATGAGATAGAAAAATTCGTGGGGCTTTCGAATTTTGAAGCCGAAGAGGTAGGGCCGGTCAATGCCGAAGATGCCGTTGGCGCCGCCGGTGATGCCGAAGACGTTGTTGATCAGTGCGATGCGCACGATCTCCACAAAACCGATGGTGACGATCAGCAGGTAGTCTCCCCGGAGGTGGATGATGGGACGCGCCACCATCAGGGCGAAGAGCCCGGCAATGAGGCCGGCCAGGGGCATGGTCCAGAGGACGGGGATGTCAAAGCTGGTGTTTAAGATGGCCGTGGTGTAAGCGCCCACCGCGTAGAAGGCGGCGTGGCCCATATGGAACAGACCCGCATGGCCCAGGATAAGGTTGAGACTTAAGGCCAGCAGGGCGTACATGCCCACGTTGTTCAGCACATCCACCCAGTATGCATTAAGAAATGCGGGGGAGACAGCCAGCAGCAAAGCAAGAAGTAGATAAATAATGTTTCGTTTCATACGGTCAAGGCCTCATAAAAACGGTCCAGGGTTTCCAGGGGCCAGGAGGCCCGTCTCGGAGTACCCATCATACTTTCTCTGCAACCCGTTCCCCCAGGAGGCCAGTGGGGCGAACAATGAGGATGAGGATCAACACAACAAAGGCGATGGCGTCTTTCCAGGCGATGGAGATATACGCAGCGCCCATGGCCTCGATAACGCCTAAGAGGAGGCCGCCAAGCATGGCGCCCGGGATGTTGCCGATGCCGCCCAGGATGGCCGCGGTAAAGGCCTTGAGCCCGTAGATCCAGCCCATGGTGAAGTTGATCTGGCCGTAGTAGAGGCCGACCATCAGGCCGGCTGCCCCGCCCAGGGCCGGGCCGATGAGGAAGACAATCATGATCACGGCGTTGACGTTGATCCCCATGAGCTTGGCGGCTCCCTGGTCGATGGCCACCGCCCGGATGGCTGTTCCGGTCCGGGTTTTCTGGATAAAGAAATAGAGCGCGGCCATCATCACGATGGAGGTAAGCAGAATCAGGATCCTGAGCAGGGGCACATTGAGCCCGAAGATGGGGATGACGACTCTGGGCAGGATATCATGGGGGTAGACCCGGTATCGGGCGCCGTAGATGAGCATGACGGCGTTTTGGAAGAAGATGGAGGCACCCAGGGCCGAAACCACGGCCGAGAGTCTGTGGGACTCCCGCAAGGGGCGGTAAGCGATGCGCTCCAGGATGATGCCCACCACAGCGACGAGGCCCATGACCATGACGGCCAGGGCAATGACCACGCCAAAGGGGCCCAGGTGGTCCGTGAGGCCCAGGGTTGAAAGCAGGGTGAGCCCCAGGTATGCCCCGATGGTGAAGAGATCACCGTGGGCAAAATTGATGAGTTTTAAAACCCCGTAGACCATGGTGTAGCCCAGAGCGATGAGGGCATAGATCCCCCCCACAGCCAGGCCGTTGGTCAGCTGTTGGAAAAACAGTTCCATCTTACTTCTCCGGTGCTGCTGACGGAATGGCGACATCAAGGGATGCGGTGTCGCCACCCGTTTTTGGGTTTTCTGTGGAGGCGTTGCGCTCTGAGCGGGGGCTCCGATGGGAGGTCACCGCTGAAAGCGCCTCGCAGCGTGCTGTGTGTTCTCTGTGAAGAAAGGTTCACATGAGGGCGCACACGGCCTTTTGCGAGGCCATGATCGATTAGCCCGGATATTTCATGAGAAAACAATCAGGACTAAGGAATAATCCGTAATGACAGTCCTTCGCAGTCATATTTTCAGTCGTTTCAAAAATGCAAAATGTAATCCACGGTATTCTGTCTGATTTTCTCACCCGGCTCGAGAAATATCCGGGTTAGGGCTGAAGCACGAAGTCACCCTCGGCGTTCACCTTGTAGAGGCGGTAGAGATCCCCCACGCGGTCGCCTTTTTCGTTGAAGGAGATCGTGCCGGTGAGACCGGGCATGTCCTTCATCTCGTTGTGGAGGTAGGCGGCCAGGGTGTTGGAGTCGGTAGACCCGGTGGCCTTGATGGCCGCCGCGATGGCGTTGAAACCGTCACCGGAGAGAACGGCCCAGACCGAACCGGGGACTTCCGTGTATTTTTTGGTGTAAGCGGCCAGGAAGGAGGAGGCTTCGGTGGAGTCGAGGTCCTGGGGAACGGGGGGGCTCAGGAAGAAGAACCCTTGGGCGGCTTTCTTGCCGGCGATCTTGACGAGGTCGGGGTTGTTGGTGGCATCACCGCCGAGGAAGGGGACCTTCCAGCCCATCTCCATCTTCTGGCGAAGCAGCAGGCCGGCCTCGGGGTAGTACCCGGTGAAGAGCACGGCATCGGGGGCAGAGGCCTTCATTTTTGTGAGGATGGCGCTGTAGTCACGCTCACCGGCGGTGAGGGCTTCGTAGAAGACGATATCCACGGGCTGTTTTTTCAGGAGAGCCTTGGCTTCATCGGCCA
>NZ_JAQYWB010000050.1 GCF_030145185.1 Desulfoluna sp.
CGGTATTCTGTCTGATTTTCTCACCCTTCGGGCGAGCCGGGTGCACTCATCTGCCGCGTTATCAGAGCTTTGAGGTAAACCACTACATCTTCAGCTCTGATGCCTTGCATATGAACGCACCCAACTCGTGAAATATCCGGGTTAGGTTGAATTGTCGGGTGCGTTGCCGTATGGCTAATAATAAGTCTGCCGCCACAAGAAGGGCTCACGGCCAATATCCTGAGCCTGAATACCAAAAGACTCCCGGAGGCCGAAAATGGATGATTCCAAACCGTTGAATGCTGTAGGTGCTCACCCTGCGCCCTCCCCTGAACTGACATCCCTGCTCCACGAAATCGCAACCGTCATCCGCACCGCCCGTACAAAGGTCCAACGCGCCGTCAATGACGCCATGGTTCAGAGCTACTGGCAGATCGGGCGCCTCATTATTGAACATGAGCAGCAGGGCAACACCCGAGCCGCCTATGGAAAAAAACAGCTTCAATCCCTTTCGGAGAGATTGACCCAGGAGTTCGGCAAAGGCTTTGATGTAAGCAACCTGCGAAACATGCGGCGCTTTTACCAGGCCTTCCCAATTCAAGAGACAGTGTCTCTCGAATTGAGCTGGTCCCACTACAATACCCTGAGTCGCCTGGAAAACCCCGATGCCAGATCGTGGTACCAGCAGGAAGCCATAAACCAGCACTGGAGCGTCCGCGCCCTGGATCGCCAGATCGAAAAACTTTATTACGAGCGGCTACTCTCCAGCCAGGAGAAGAGCCCTGTAAGGAAAGAGGCCGAAACCAAAACGGATGAGCTTGTCGACCCCCCGTGCAAGCATTATCTCAGGGACCCTTACGTCCTCGATTTTCTAAACCTGCCGAACCAGCACCTGCTGGAGGCCGACCTGGAACAGGGCCTTCTGGACAACCTCCAGGCCTTTCTGCTGGAACTGGGCAAGGGGTTTGCGTTTGTGGCCCGCCAACAGCGCCTCCGCACCGAAGACCAGGACTTTTACATCGACCTCGTCTTCTACAATTTTAAGCTGAAATGTTTTCTCTTGATTGACCTAAAACTGGGCAAGCTCACCCACCAGGACGTCGGTCAGATGGACAGCTACGTCCGCATCTATGATCACCACCACCGGGACTTAGCCGATAACCCCACCATCGGCCTGATCCTCTGCAGCCAAAAAAGCGAGGCCGTTGTTAAATATTCGGTACTCACAGATAACGCGCAACTCTTTGCCGCCAAGTACCTTCCGTATTTGCCCACCGAAGCGGAGCTGAAGCGCGAGCTGGAGAGGGAGCGGGAAAAAGTCCAGGCGCAGTTGGAACACGACCGGGAAGAAGGGGATCATGGGTAAGGGGGAGTGGTTGGTGGACGAATATCACTCTTTCGTTGCGTCTTTCCCGCGAAGGCGGGAATCCATGTCCTCTATGCGATGCAGCCAAATTTTATAACTCAGGTGATCAGGTCAACACAAAGAGGGCCAAAATGATGATCAAGGCCTATGCCACCCTATCGTCCCGATGCTCTCACCGCTCCCACCCTTAAGCCGGGCAGTGGTCATCAATCTGCCACCTTATGCTTTCCGACATGGATCAACATGGCGGAAGGCCGAGACGTCTTTAGGCTGGTTGTGGAGTCTGCACCTGCAACAAATCAGTTTGTGGAGCCCAATAGCCATAATAGACTCCAATAAAATTATTGTAGCGTCTGTACCCGTCACAACAAATCGGCTGTTCGAGGGGGAGAGGCGTTGTCCTATAATAAAACAACGCAGAGGTCTCCACCATTGACAGCCAAGCAGTTTCCCGATGCGCTTTGCCCCCACGCAGCAAGCGAAGACGGATCGCTCCTAACCCGGATATTTCACTATTCGAGTGCACCCATATTCAAGGCATCAGAGCTGTCACTGTGGGGGATGCCCCCGACAAAAAAGCCGCGACGGAGCACGGCGCGCCCAGGAGGGTGTCGTGCTTCCGACCGTAGTCAAACCCCTTGCGGTGTGGGCTTTCGGTGAGTCGTACTCTCTTTAAAGCCTCAAAGGCATGGATTTTCGGGCGCGCCGTGCTCCGCCGCGGCATAAACGTAATACCGATGGAAAGGAGTCGTTTGTTGAGATGTGATAACGGGTGTATGGAAAGTTTTTGAGGTCAAGGAACGCATGCAAAAGATACAGGCTACATCGAGTGATAGAGTCTCGATATATTTTCAAAACCTGTTTATCTAACTTTCTTGTCGCGCCGTAGCCCTTGGGCGAAGGCGAATCAAAAATCTGGCCCCCGGCAGAGCCGCCGGAGGCAATTTTAGCCGTTTTATTTAATCTTCATTCTTAACCCAACTTTGACTATAAAAAAGCATCGTTTTTTACACCCCACTTACCTGCGAGGAGCCCTTCCATGCCCAATCCCCCCCAAGGAACCCAATGCACAGACTGCGGAGCCGTCGTCTCATCAACCAACGGGGTTTTTCTTACCCATGACAATAAGCAGCGTTTTATCTGCTCTGCGTGCTTTAACGCCATGATAGCAAAGGGCCTTGATATTCCCTTTGAACACCTGGACTTCCACCCCGTCACCCTGGCCGATGTCGAAAAAAACGAGCACACCTTTCGGTTTTTTACCCGTCTTTTTGGGGACAAGGTCTCCATCACGGCCATTGAGGTACGAGAGGAAGAGGCCGAGGGGTATGAGTTTGAAATTATCGATATGGCGGTCTGCGACCTTTTTTCGCTCTTTGGACAGTTGATAGAGAAGATAAAACGGGGACTCGCCAAAAGGCATCTAAAGCCAGGGGGAGAAGACGCCCCGTACGATCTTACAGACGAGGCTGTGATCCGGGGACGAATAACTTGGGACGAGAAGACTGACGGGGAGAGTCCTGCTCTCATCATCGACGGCAAGAAGATGAGTTGGTACGAACTCGGGCAAATTCTGGCCAGCCACGAGGGGGCTCAGTTCAAAATGGAGATTTTTGATATGAGTGATGAAAAATGAACAACGCGCCATTTAAAATTGGGCCTTAATCATCGTTTCGGCCATCCGCCTTTTCACCCCCTGAACACTCGTCTTCCCTGGAGCGCCGCACTCCGGTGCGGCATGGACGAGGAGGAAGGAAACCATATCAAGGGTCTGTCTTTTGGTAACCGTGTCGATGTGAAAGGTAGGGTGCGCCGTGCGCACCGCTTAACGTCCGATAAGCCTGTAACGCCGCATTTTGTGATACGTGTTGAGACGGGGCAGGCCGTTTGCGTGACGTTGAACGGTGCGGGAGCCGCACCCTACGGGCTGAAACGTTTTTGCGAAACTTTTTGCAGAAAGAGGCCATGAGCCAGGCCACCGAATAACCATTCAAGGGCAACCGCAACCCGGCTTTTAAGGTATTTTTCGGTACAATGACATCGTCATCTCCTGCAACGACGGGTGCCGGGCTTCACCCTCCACGCGAATGCGGACGCATTTCAACCCGGAATACCGACAACCGTGGCGCATTCGCAAACCCGCTTTCGAGGTGGCACACCTCGCCGCCGGAGGCACTCTTCCCCCCCCCTATTTTACTCCCGAATCAGCTCCAACAGCTCTCCGGTAGACATCTTACCGCTGACGTCACTGCCTGTCAGCAGACTGTCGGCAAGGTCTCGTTTTCGGTTGTGCATCCCCACGATCTTCTCCTCCACCGTGCCCCGGGCGACCAGGCGATAGATGGTAACAGGGCGGGTCTGACCGATGCGATGGGCGCGGTCTGATGCCTGGTCCTCCACGGCGGGGTTCCACCAGGGGTCCATGTGGATCACATAGTCTGCGGCGGTGAGGTTGAGACCCACGCCGCCTGCTTTCAGGCTGATGAGAAAGACATCGCCTTCCCCTGCCTGAAAGGCGTCGATGGCTGTTTTGCGCTGGGCGGTCGGGGTGCTGCCGTCGAGGTACTGGTAGGCGACCCCGGCCTCATCCAGGGCCTTTCGAATCAGAGAGAGATGGCCGACAAACTGGCTGAAGACCAGGGCCTTGTGCCGGTTTTGCAGAAGCTCTTCGAGGATTTCGGAGAACACGCTCAGCTTGCTGCTGGGAAGCGAGACCTCTTTGTTGACCAGCTCGCTGTGGCAACAAGCCTGCCGCAATTTGGTAATCTCCGCCAGGATCTTCAGGTGTTTTTTGCCCGCATGGGTCTCGTCATCGTCTGAGATCCGTTCCAGGGCCTGCCGGCGCAGGGCCTCGTAAAAGGCCATCTCCTCTTTGCTTAAGTCAACATCGAGCCGGATCTCGGTGCGGGCGGGCAGTTCCTCCATCACCTGGCTTTTGAGACGGCGCAGCATAAAGGGCTGAATCAACCGTTTCAGGTCCTTTCTCGCCTGGTTTTCTCCATGTTTTTCGATGGGGATCGCAAACTTTTTATTGAACCGCTCAAGGGACCCTAAAAGACCGGGGTTGATAAACTGAAAGAGGTTCCACAGCTCGCCCAGGTGATTCTCGATGGGCGTGCCGGTGAGGATCAGCTTAAAGGCCGCGTGAAGCTGCATGGCCGCACGGGATCGCTGGGTGGCGTTATTTTTAATGGCCTGGGCTTCATCCAGGACGGCCATCTGCCAGGAGACGGCCGATAGCAAGGCGGCCACGGTCTTCTGCTGCATCAGGCCGTAGCTGCAGACCACCACATCAAAGGGTCCGGCCGCGTCCAGAATTTTTTTCCGGTTGTATCCGGCCAGGGAGATAAAATGTAAGGTCGGCGCAAACCGCTGGGCTTCTGCCATCCAGTTCATGCACACCGAGGTGGGGGCGATGACCAGGGAGGGTCCCTGCGGGGCATGGGTCACAAGCATCGCCAGGGTTTGGAGGGTTTTTCCCAGCCCCATGTCGTCGGCCAGGCAGGCCCCGACCCCCCAGGCTGAAAGGCGACCCATCCAGTGATAGCCCTCCTCTTGATACTCACGCAGCTCCGCATCCAGCGTGGAAGGCACCGGCGGAAGCGCCTCCGTACCCTGTTGGAACTTGGCGATATGGGCTTTCCACGCCTTATCGGTTCGCACCTTGTGTGCGTCCTCAACCACGCCCTCAAGGGCAAAGGCCGCCAGGGGATGAAACCGGACGCCCTTGCCATGGGGCTCCGAATACCGTCCCAGCTCTCCCAGCCGTTTTTGAAACGCCTTGGTCAATTGCACGAACCGGCCTTTTCCGATCTCGACAAACCGGCCTGGACTTTTTTCAAACAGGGTGAGAAGGGCCTTCATGTCCAGGGTGAGCTGTTCATCCACCTCCACACTGCCGGTCATGGCAAACCAGTCGTCCTCTTTTTTGATGTTCAACCGGCACTGATGAAGCGAAGCCGTCCCTTCCAGGGTAAAGGGCTTGCCTTCGGGCCAGGAAAGGATGATACGCTCCCCTTGCGCATCCATCTCCTGGATCAGCTCCAGGGCCTCCTCCACCTCGGGGAAGCACCACTCACCCAGCTCCGCTTCCGCTCGTTGCAGCGAGGGACAGGCATCGACAAGGGCCTCCACCTCCGCGCCCTCCTGCAAAAGGTCCCGCGTGGTCGCCACCTGACGCCCCTTAACCTGGGCGATCACGTTTTTTCCCCCACGGCCCGGTGCATAGGAGGGGCCGCCATCGCCAAAGGGCCGAACCACCAGGGAAGCCTTCAGGCCCTGCCCCAACGGCGAGAGATGCACATGAATATGTGCATCCGCCTCGGTCTCGGCGATCTGGCCGTTGCTGCCTTCGATGTCTGAAACAATGGTGATGTCACCGGCCAGGGAGCTGATCACCTCCCGAAGGGTGGCCTCCCCCGAAGCCGGCACCATGAGCCCATGGCCCAGAACCTCGGCGATCTTGCGATAGTTCGTATCTAAAGTGATCAGCTTAAACCGGGTCGGCGTCTCTTCAACCACCTGATGGCTGTCCGTCTCGACCCTGTAAAGATCCGGCTCCGGAAACAAGGTTACCTCCAGCCCCTGGGCGCCCTGGTTTTCGATAATCAACTCGGGCTTGCCTTCAATCAGCTCCACCCGGGTGATGCCGTCATCTAAAAAAAGAAGCGGGTGTCCCACGGCATCGGGCAGAGGACTGCCATTAAAGACATACTCCACATTGGTGTACCAACCATCCTTATAGTGATGGGCGTAGATATGGCTGCAGATTTTCTTATCCTGATCGGTCAGGTAGGGGAATTGGTGAAGCTCTTCACACAGACGTTTCAAGGCAACGGCCCGGCCCTTGGTCCAATGCCCTTTGGCGTTGATCTTCTGCTCCCGGGGGCTCAGGCATGTGACTTCGTCATAATCCGGGTCAAAAAACCAGACCATACGCCGGTCATACTCCGGGACCTCGGATACCGTCCTTGCCGGTGCATGGTCATGAATCTGGAGCAAGGCCTTCAGGGTATGCTCCCAAACCTTGACCCCTTGCGTCAGTTCGGTCAGGCCAGTGGCCTTACTGCTCTCATTTTGTTCTTCCTTTGTGCCGGAGAGGCACTGGACCAAGCCTTCCAGCTCCCGGGTAAACCAGGAATACGGCCTCTTCGAGGCAGACTCATGCAACCTCTGAATCTTTTTCAGCTCACCTTTCGCCACCTGTTGATCCATCCAATAGCACGCAAAAAAGGTAAAAAATGGAAGGAGGTGATCCGCCGAAAATCCCCACCGATACTCCCAAGTAATCGTCTGAGTGATCGTGTCGACCCCCCTGGCCCGACCGGTCAGGCAATCCAGAACCATCTCCAGAAGGCTATAAACCCCCCAAAACCTCTCCACCGAACGCGTTCCAATGGCGAGATATCCCTTCGCCTGGTCCAGGCTCTCGCTGCTGCCCTCCCTGATCAGGGCCAGGAGAAAGATAATGCCCGTAAAATGGGGAAAAAAGATCTTCTTGCGGGAGCGTGAGCCTTTGTTCAAGAGCACCAGCGCCGCTTCATAGCAGGCGATCGCCTCAGCATCCCGGCCGTCTTCAAAAGCGAGCCATCCCTTCAGGCACAGGCTGTTTTCTGGATTCGCCTCCCCTTGAGTCTCCAGCCAGGCATCCAGACGCTCGCGCTGGCCGGTCAGCATCCATTTTTCAAGGACCACGCCCTGCAACACAGCCTCACACCGATCTGAGCCCTCGTCCACCAGCTGCTCCGCATAGCCGGCGTGGGGGGCACTGTTATCCCAGGACATCTCATCCGCGACCAAAGGCTCCATCAGGTATAAGGTATGGATCTCCGGTGACAGCAACCTGAACCAGTCCGGGTCAAAGGGGCGGCAGCAGATCTCTTTCCAAACCGAAAGCTGTGTCATGCCCTGGCTGATCCGCTTTATGTGGTCGTGATACAGTTCGGTGGCCTGCGTCACCTTCTTCTGATAAAAAAGGAGCCGCATGACGGCGACCAACCGACCTATCTCCAGATTCTGAGAAGAACAAAGCCCCTCATCCGTCAGCGCCAGGACCTCTTGAATGGTTTCAGCCATGGCCAGAAATCCCGTGTCGCCCGCCAGCCGCCGGGTGATGGGCTCAACCACGCGGCGGTCAACCACAAGCAGGCTGCGGCTTTTCCCCTCCAGGATCCCCAGGCTCAACAGGGAATCGAGCTGCGGCCGAAACATTTTGAGCATGGCGTTTTTTTTCCCTGAATCGAAAGCCTTGCCGTTATCCGTTCTCACCTGCAAGGCCACCAGGCAGGCCAAAAGCTGGGTCTGGTTCAACCGCTGGTACGCCATCGATAAAACCTCAACGATCTTTTTCTCTAAAGGAGGCAGCCGGTCATATGCCGACATCAGGTCCGGGGGTGCTGGCAACATCAAAAGGTCTCCTGTACGTCATCGGTTAAGGCGATTGCGCGGTAAAAAAGCAGCCTCCGGCGGCAAGGTGTGCCACCTTGAAAGCAGGTTGCGAATGCGTTTTGCCCCTATGTCACGGCGTAGCCGCAGGCGAAGACGGATCGCTTGTCGCGCCGTAGCCCATTAACGTTCGTCGCGTGGTAACGCATAGACATGGGCGTAGGCGGACTTGTCACGCCGGAGGCTTTTGCGTAGGCGGATTCCTCGGGTCAAATCACATCCGCTTTTAAAATGAAATCTAATCGTGAATAATTTTTATAACCTGTTTGTTAAACTTTTCAAAAGTTTAGCCCCCGTCAGGGCCGCCGGAGGCACAAGCTGAATAGTTACAATGTGCGTTCATCTACGATGTAAAGAGTTAAAGAATCAAAAAAAAGGAGGCGTCCAACGCTCAATGGCTTCCGAGACCCCGCAGGTGTCGTTGTCCGAAACGGTGGCAAAGGCCGACTTCAAATCGGTGGGCGCGTTGCCCACCACAAAGCCCTGACCGGACCAGTGGAGCAGATCTTCGTCATTGTAGTCGTTGCCCACGGCCATGGTGTGGGAGACCGGGATACCGCACAAACCGGCAAGGTAGGAGACGGCTTCACTTTTGCAGATCCCTTTGGGGAAGACCTCCAGCCAGGTGCTGGTGCCATTAAAAGGCGAGGTGGTTCGGATCACGGTAAAATCGGCCAGGGCCTCTGAGACCGAGGCAAAAAGGTCACTGACGCGTGTCTCAGGCGTGATGGCGAGAAACTGCGACGCCGGACCGGAGAATCGGCCGCCGATGGGCTCTGAGAGTCCCTCGTAAAACGAGAGCCGGGTATCAAAATCGGAATTTTCAGGGGTGTTGCGATGGTAGACAAACCGGTGGCCGTGGGGCATGGCCCCATGGACCATGTAGTCGAAGCCGAAGGAATCAAAGACGTCCTTAATATAGAGGCAGGCTTCATGGGAAAGGCTCGCCTCTCGGATCATGTTCTCCATCGGGTTGGGATACCGGGCGATGCCCACGCCCGTGGAAAAAACAAGGTAATCCACCGGCAGATCTGCCGGAGCCGCCTTCATAAAGGAATAGAGATTGCGCCCGGTGGCGATGACGCGGATCACCCCGGCCTCTCCCAGCCTGCGGAGGCTCTCCATATCTTTTTCCGCCACCGTGCGGTCGCTGCGGAACAGGGTGCCGTCAAAATCGGTAATCATCATACGCTGCATGGGTCGTCTGCCCTCGGGTTATAACTGAACATCACATAAGCTGAATCGTTACGGTAAAAATGCATCCTACCATGATTCCCATGTCGGCTCAATTTGGAACACCAAAGGCTGGAGGCCGACTGCCCGCGGCTCAGGGTCTACCCCCAAAGTCTGAGCGCCCCTTCCGGGGTGAACCTCCTGTCAGGTCGGAAACATTTGACTTGAGTGACCCCAACCACGTATTATTCATAGATTAACACGCCACTGGAAAGAGCAACCCTCCGAGCCCCAAGCCATTCACCGGCAAACGGCCACGTCGTGCCGTGCATCTTCCCCACCCTCAGGTCGACGGGTGTCACCCGGAGGCCGTTTATCGACGGCGGGGTGCGTCTGACTTTTTTGCGAGGCCATCATGAAAAAAGCGTTTGATGATATTATTAACACCATCAGCGAGGTGGTGTTCGGCAAAACCCACGAGGTCAAGCTGGCCATTACCTGCCTGTTTGCCGGGGGACACCTGCTCATCGAAGACCGGCCAGGCATCGGCAAGACCACCCTGGCCAAGGTCCTCTCGCGCTCCCTGGGGTTAGACTTTACCCGCATGCAGTACACCAGCGACATGCTCCCCGGGGATCTTCTGGGCGTCTCCATTTTTGACCAGAAGAGCGGCAGCTTTGTCTTTCACAAAGGCCCGATCTTTACCCAGGTGCTCCTGGCCGATGAGATCAACCGGGCCACCCCCAAAAGCCAGAGCGCCCTGTTAGAGGCCATGGAAGAGTGGCAGGTGACTGTGGAGGGGAAAAGCTATCCCCTGGCGAAACCTTTTTTCGTCATCGCCACCCAGAACCCCCTGGAGCAGTCCGGCACCTATCCGCTGCCAGAATCCCAGCTCGACCGTTTTCTCATGCGGATCAGCGTTGGCTACCCGGACCGGAAAGCCGAACGGGAGCTCCTCGAAAAAGGGAATCGCAAACACGTCATTGAAAAAATCCAACCGGTGCTGGACACCGAGCAGGTCATGGCCATTCGGGCCGAAATTGCCAAGATACATGTCTCCGGCTCCTTTTTAGACTATGTGCAGGATGTCCTCGATTTTACCCGCAACACCCCCCACTTCACCCAGGGGCTCTCCCCGAGGGCCGGACTCGCGATTCTACACACCACCCGCTCCTGGGCCTGTCTCCAGGGACGGGATCACGTCATCCCCGAGGACCTCCAGGCCGTCTTCCCCTATATCGCCGGCCACCGTCTTCTGTCCCGGGACACCCGGGCCGAATACACCTTCCAGCAACTTCAGAACCTCCTTAGGGAGGTACCGATACCGTGAGCGGAGTCCTTCGACATGCCGCCCTAAAATTCTGGGCACGGGGGCCACGCCGTGGCGTTCCTATCCCCCTTCGCAGCGTCCGCATCTACATCCTGCCCACCCATCAGGGCGCCCTCTTCGCCGGGGTGGTACTGGCCATGGTCGCCGGATCCATGAATTACAACGACAACGCCGGATTTCTCTTTGCCTTTCTCCTGGCAGCCATGGCCTTGATGTCGACCCTCTACACCCAGAAAAACCTGAAAGAGCTCACCCTGGTCTCGGAAAAGCACGACCTCGCCTTTGCCGGGGATCGCCTCTGGTTTGACCTGGCCCTCAAGGCCAACACCGCCTCCCGCTACAAAATTTCAGTGGGTTTTCAAGACGAAGAACGCATCACCCGGGATGTGCCCTCAGGAGAAACCGTGACCTTTCGCGTCCCCCATGCCACAGAAAAACGGGGGCTCTTTCACCCCGAGGGCCTGATCCTGAGTTCCACTTACCCCTTCGGGCTGTTTCGCACCTGGGTGGTGATCCGCATCAACACCGACTGCCTGGTCTTTCCAAAGCCCTTGACCCATCCCTTTGTGGTCGCCCAGGATCCCAGCACCGGTGACGGCACCGGAGAGTTAAAGCGCCCGGGGACCGATGATTTTAAAGAGCTTCGGCCTTACCAACCCGGAGACCCGACCCATCGCATCGCCTGGAAAACCCTGGCCCGCGGGCAAGGCGTCTGGACAAAAACCTTTGAGGCGGACCATGGCAGCGCGGTCTTTATCTCCTGGGGCCACATCCACACCCCCTCCCGAGAGACAAAAATCCGCCACCTCTGCCACCTGATCCTGGAAGCCCACCAACAAGGGCTCCCCTATGGGCTCATGGTGCCCGGCATCACCATCAAACCGGCCGAGCCCCGCAACATCGCCCACCGGGACCGATGCCTCACCTCGCTGGCCATGATGGCATAGCTCGCGAATGCGGACGCATTGCAGCCCGGAATGACCGGTGACGAAACCCGATGCGCATTCGCAAACCCGCTTTCAAGGTGGCGCCACCTTGCCGCCGGAGGCAGCCAGGTTAAAGATGCCTCCGGCGGCCCTGCCGGGGGCCCACCTTTTGAAAAGGTTGCCAAACAGGCCTCTAAAAAAACTTGGGTCAATCTAAAACCTAAGGCAAATGTGATTTGACCTGAGGAATCCGCCTACGACCATGTCAATGCGTCACCATTCGAACAACGCCAATGGGCTACGGCGCGACAAGCGAAGGGCAAAGCGCATTTGCAACCTGCTTTCAAGGTGGCACACCTTGCCGCCGGAGGCATTTTTTTGGGCCACTTTAACCATAGAAGGCACGCTTTTGCCCCATACTTTAACCAGAGAAGGCAGTCTTTTGAATACAGAGTTCACCCATTCAACGAAGAAGGGCCGACATCCCCGGGAGGAGTCGGTTACAGGGTCTCTGCCCTCCCTTGTGGCGGCGCTGGGGGCGGGGCTGCTGCCCCACATCCCCCACCTCAACCCCTGGATTCCGATGTGGTGTATCGGGTTCTGGGGGTACGCGGCCCTGTCTGAGACCCGACGCTGGCCCCTTCCCCGGATGGTCTTCCGCACCGGCCTGACCCTCCTGGGGTTTGCAGGGGTCTTTCTCTCCACCGGGGGGATCATAGACAACACCTTCGGAGCGAGCCTCCTGTGCGTCATGGCCGGATTGAAGACCTTGGAGATAAGGCGGGAGCGGGACCTGTTCATTACCATTTTTATCGCCTACTTCATGGTGCTCTCCAGCCTCTTCTTTTCCGCGTCCCTGCCCATGACCCTTTACATGGTAGGGGCCATGATTCACATCACCGCCATTTTGCTCCGCCTCCACTGCCCTGGGGTGCCACTTAAAGACGCGTTCAAAGTGTCCGGGGCCATCACCGGCACGGCCATTCCCCTGACCCTGGTGCTCTTCTTCTTTTTCCCTCGGATCCAGGGCAACCTCTTTGGCATCACCCCCCGCCCGACGGCCACCTCTGGTTTTTCGGATACCCTCTCCCCTGGCAGTGTCTCCCGGCTTGCCCGAAGCGATGCCCCTGTCTTTCGCGTCACCTTTGACGGCCCCATCCCGCCCGCCGATGAACGCTACTTCCGCGGCATCGTCTTCCAGACCTTTAACGGCAAGACCTGGCGCTCTGCGTCCCAGCCCCCAGCCGGTGCCTTCATCGAGGCTACGGCCAGCCCCGTCTCCTATGAGATGATTTTTGAAACAAAAAATACAGATCGTTTTTTCCCCCTGGACCTGCCCCTGGCGATCCCGAAAGTCACGGGCATCCGCGCCGACTACACCCTTAAAAAACCCACCGGTGGACTTAAGGGAACGGCCTACCGATTTCAATCCGCCACCGCCTACCACACCGGCCCGTGGACTCCCTGGGAGGCCCTGTTCACCCTCACGCCGAAGGGAACCAACCCCCGAAGCCGTGCCCTGGCCCGCCAGTGGAGAGCAGAGGCCACAGGGCCGGAGGAGATCGTGGAAAAAGCGCTTCGCTATCTCGAGACCCATGACTTTCTCTACACCCTGACGCCCCCGACCTTAAGCGGCCAGAGGGTGGACCAGTTCCTCTTTGACACCCGAAGAGGGTATTGCGAACACTACGCATCCGCCTTTACCTTCCTCATGCGGGCGGCCGGCATCCCCGCAAGGATTGTGGGAGGATACCTCGGCGGCACCATCAACCCCTTCGGAGACTACCTCATCGTCCGCCAGGCCGATGCCCACGCATGGACCGAAGTCTGGCTCGACGGCAAGGGCTGGGTGCGGGTAGACCCCACCTCGGTGGTGGCACCGGATCGGGTCTCCCGGGGCGCGGGCTTCGGGCTCCCTGAGATCGATCGGCCCTCCTTCTTTCTTGGGGACAGGGCCTCTTTCCTTGCCCGGGGAATCGATCGGCTGCGCCTGGGATGGGACGCCATCAACTATCAATGGGACTCCCAGGTCATCGGCTATTCCGACACCCTCCAGGACGACTTCTTAAAAAAACTGGGGATCTCCTCCCGACACTGGACCGGATGGCTCAAAGCCACCCTCTGGGGCCTGGCCTTCTGCGCCCTCATCGTGTCCCTGGCCTGGCTGGCCGTAGAGTGGCGGGGAAGAAAACGAAAACCACGCGTCCAGGCCAGCTGGCGTCTCTTTCAACGAAAGCTTGAGAAACAGGGGCTCACACGCCATGCCGCCACCGGCCCTCATGATTTTCTGGAGCGCATCAAAAAAGAACAGCCCCACCTCTACCCGGAGGCACGGACCATTACCCGACTTTATGTGGCAATCACTTACGGAAGGGAGGGAGCAACCCATGAAAAACAAGGTGAATTGAAACGGGCGGTTGCACGTTTCAACCCGAAGAAACTCCATCCTCGGAAACAGGGATGGAAGGCAGGGGTTTGACAGGATATTTTTTTCGTGTAAACTCAGGGGTCAATTCAATCAGGACAACACAAAAAACAGGATGTGGATAACCATGAAAAAACGACTGAGAAAAAAACTGCACCTGGGTGAATTCCAGGAGCTTGGCTTTACCCTCAATATCAAATTCAATGCCGAAAATACCAACGAAGCCCTCGATGCCTTTGTGGATAACCTCCTTGACGAAGTGATCGATCCCGCAGCCCTCGATTTCGGCGGCGGCGGTGACCGCTTCGACTTTGCCGGGTTCGTGGTTCTCGCCGCTCGTGGCAGCGTCACTGAAGAGCACCGCGCGATCACCACCGCCTGGCTCGAAAAGCGTGAGGATGTCACCTCCTTTGAAGTCGGCGAACTCGTTGACGCCTGGCACCCATAGCCCGGGTAATTTTTTGAGCAAAGGCGCGGCCTTGGACACCTCCGTCCGTCCTGACCTGTTCAGGAACCGCGCCTTTGCCCGGGGCGCGTCAGGGTCCCTGACGCGCCCCTCTTTTTTGTCGATGAACCAGAAAAACATTCCCCAGCAGACTGAAACCAAAAAGAGCCCCCATCAACGGGGGAATCCGATGGGTCCCTTCCAGTACCGCCGTTTCCTGCAACGCCGTCTCTACCGCCACCTCGGCCCGGACCGCATGCCCTCTGCCATCGGTGACGAACACCCGCCACGTGCCCGTGTGATTCGGGATAAACGCAAACCCACCCCGCTGGTCTGTCCGCCCATTCTGAAATTCCAGCTCGGCGTTTTCCGGAGAGAACACCGCCACAGAGCAATACGCCAACGGATCGCCGGTGGCATAATAAAACGAAAGAGACACGGCATCGGAGACCTCATGCCGGGTAAACCCGGTTCCATGCGCCAAGGCGTCACCACCCCCCCAGAGAAAAACCAGGCAAATCAGCCACACCATGCGTCGTAAGGCAAAGCGCTTCCGCATAAAAGCCGGCCCTGTCATCATCCCACCCCAAACACGAGAACGGCACGAATGACATGTTTGTCATATTCTGACGTGGGGACCTCTTCCTTCTTCTCCACCCGAATCATCCAGGTCCCGTCATGGGTGACCTTTATCCTCGCGAGCCCGTCTGCCCCGGTTGTGCTGTAATATGCGTAGGTATTGGGATCCCCGGAAAATCCGTCATACGTGGCCAGGATTTCGGTGGCCAGAGGCTTGCCCTTGTAAAGCACCTTCACGATCAGCTCCTCACCGGGGGCCACCGACGCAGGGTCTGTGACAGGGATAATTTCAAGGGCCTGTCCAAGCACCTTGGCGTAGCCCTTGTCAGGATGCCCGGAGGTCACCAGGGTCTTGCAGAATTTTTCGTACTTGCCGCTTTCGATCACCCCTTTGCACGCGCTCTTGGGGGCCTGCTTCCACCCGGAGGTGGTCTGGGTCCAGATCACCCCTTTTCGATGGCCACTGAGGATCGCGGTCCCTTCACCCGCCAGGGAGACAGCCCCGTCAAGTGTCATCAGAGTCGCGTTTTCCGTCAGGGAGACCGGCGTCTCTCTGTCGTTGGAAACCAGCCCCACCGACACGCTGGCCAGGGGTTCCACCTCTTCACTCACCATAAACACATGGGCGGAAAGGACACTGAAGGGGAGCGTCTCACCCATAGCAGCCGTGTTTTTTACCGGCTTGATAATGAATTCGTGGGCGCTGAGGCTCGCAGCAAAGACAAAACAGCCCATAAAAACAGCCAAAAAAACAAGTCGATTGCACCGTTTCATACCATCCTCCAAAAAAGAAATTGGGTTTATAAAAAACAAAAAAGGCCACGACGGGATGACAGACCGCTTGTTGCGGTGCATCAGCCTTCGTGGCCAGACGTTTTTCCTTTTCAGCCCCTCTCCAAACCCAAGGGACGATCCTGCATGCCGAACTTTTTCTTTTTGAAACCTGCGGGTTCCGATTACTTAATTTACTCTCACAACAGCATTAGCCTGTCAACTGTTTTCATACACAAACAATAAAGTTACGGCCGCTAATACCTCGTCTGATCTCTCAAATTTTCATCCACACAACTCAGTTCCTCATCACATCCGGGTACATTTTTCTTCAAAAATCCTGTATAGAGCGGTAGGTTCCAATTACTGCGGTGAGACCTTGCGCTGCGCAAACCGTCTTCCAACTCCATGCCATAGAGGTCGAAAATGAAAAAGAGTCTCCCTGGGGTCACGCCCCGCATCTGCGCGCTCCTGATTTTACTCCTGCTCGGAATAACAGGCCACGCAGCCCATGCCGCCCCCCCCACCCTTCGGATCGCCCTGCTGCCCATCCCCGATGTCCTGCCCGTCTTTGTCGCCCAGGAAAAGGGCTACTTCGCCGACGCCGGCATTCGGGTGGAGACCCTCTCCGTGGGCAGCGCCCTGGAACGGGATCAGCTCATGCAGGCAGGCCGCATTGACGCCATGGTTAACGAAATGGCCGGAACGGCAAGCTTCAACAGGAACACGGTCCGCATGAAGATCGTGGCCGTGGCCCGGGCACCGAAAGGGGCCTCCCCCCTCTTCCGCATTCTTTCGAGCCCCACCTCAGGGATCACCACCCCGGACCAGCTTAAAGGGGTGCCCATCGCCGTCTCCAAAAACACCGTCATTGAGTACCTCACCGACCGGCTTCTTCAGGAAAAAGGATTCTCCAAGCGCGAGATCGTAAAAAAATCGGTCCCGGTGCTGCCCGAGCGGATGCAGCTCCTCCTCTCAGGCCAGATCAAAGCGGCCACCCTGCCCGACCCTCTGGCCTTTGCGGCCATGAAAGCCGGAGCCCATGTGGTTCTGGATGACACCCACGCCCCCTTTTACAGCGCCAGCGTCCTCTCGTTCAGTGCCGAAACCCTGGCGGCAAACGAACCTGCGGTAAAGGCCTTTATCAGCGCCTGGATGAAAGCGGCGGCGGACCTCAATGCCGATCCGGAGAGCTTCCGGCCCCTGATGCTGAAAAAAATCCGTGTGCCCAAAAACGTCCATCAGAGCTTTTCCATCCCCCCCTTCCCCATCGACACCGTGCCCACCCGGGCCCAGTGGGAAGACACCATGGCATGGATGGTGGATAAAGGCCTGCTCAAAGCGCCCCTTTCCTATGAACCCTCTGTTGTCCCCTCCGGGACCCGGGAGTAATCGCCACCGTGAACGCCCCCATGATCGATATCGACGGACTTCGCTTCCACTACCGGGATCGAGGCCTTCTCTTTGACGCCTTCTCCCTGGCCATTGCCAAAGGAGAGGCGTGGAGCATTATCGGGCCTTCCGGCTGCGGGAAAACCACCCTGCTTTACTTAATGGCCGCCTTGAATCGACCGGACGCAGGCGTTATCCGTGTGGGCGGAGTCCCCCTGGAGCGCCCCCGCCCCCGCACCGGCCTCGTCCTTCAGGATCACGGCCTCCTGCCCTGGGCCACGGTGGAGGCGAACACAAAGCTGGGATTTAAAATCCGAGGATTCTACGGCCCCGACGGCAGGCACAGCCCCAAAGATACGGTGAGAGATCGGACAACCGAAGACGCCCTCACCGACCACTGGCTCTCCTGGCTCGGCATCGATCATTTAAGGGAAAAATACCCCGCCGACCTCTCCCGCGGGCAACGTCAGCGCGCCGCCATCGCCCGCACCCTGGTCCTCCAGCCCGACCTCCTGCTCATGGACGAGCCCTTCTCCGCCCTGGATGCGCCCATTCGAGAAGAGCTGCAGCGGGTGATGAACCGCTTTCACCGAGAGACAAAACTCACCAGCCTCACCGTCACCCATGACATCGAAGAGGCGGTGGTCTTAGGAGAAAAAATTCTGATCCTCTCCGATACCCTGAACCAGGTCCCCACGGTCATTGAAAACCCCCACGCAGGAGACCCTGACCTGCGAAAAAGTGCCCAGTTTCTGGACCAATGCGATCGACTGAGACGGCTTCTGGAGCCTCGGAACCGAAAGGGGGAGGCATGAGCGAATCCCGGCAACGCACCACCCCCATGGGGACTCTCCTGGGCAGCCTGACCCTGCTTCTTCTCTGGCAGGGAGCGTCCATGCTCCTCGCGCGCCCCATCCTGCCGCCCCCCACCGTCGTCGTGCCCCTGTTCCTCGCCGCCCTCCCCGGAGACCTGGGCCTTCACCTTTTGGCCAGCACCGCCCGAGTCCTGGCGGCTGTCTTCCTTGCCGTGATCACCGCAGCCCCCTTGGGCCTGGCCCTGGGCCAGTTACCGAAACTCGATCGCATCATGGGACCGCTCATCGCCATCATCTACCCCATCCCCAAGATCATCTTCCTTCCCGTGATCTATGTGCTGCTGGGCATCACCGATTTTTCTAAGATCATCCTCATCGCCATCATCATCTTCTTCCAGATCCTGGTGGTGGTCAGAGACGAGGCGGCAGGACTCCGCCGTGAACTCATCGTCTCGGTCCAATCCCTGGGAGCCGGCAGACGCGCCCTGTTCCGTTATGTCTATCTCCCGGCCTCCATCCCGGCTGTCTTAACGGCCCTGAGGGTCTCCGTGGGCACCGCCGTGGCGGTCCTCTTCATCGCCGAACAGTCCTTAACCAGTTGGGGCTTGGGCTATTACATCGTGGTGGAGACCTATCAGGTGCTCATGTACCCGGAAATGTACACCGGCATCATGGCCATGGGGCTCCTGGGAGCCTCTCTTTATGGACTGATCCACGCCATTGAAACGCGCTATTCAAAGGGATAAATATGCGCACATAAAATGACCCCTATCGCCTATTGCCTTTAGCCCTTAGCCTATCGCCTATTGCCCTTAGCCTTTAGCCTATTGCCCTTAGCCTTTAGCCTATTGCCCTTAGCCTTTAGCCTATTGCCCTTAGCCTTTAGCCTATTGCCCTTAGCCCTTAGCCTATCGCCTATCGCCCTTAGCCTTTAGCCTATTGCCCTTAGCCTTTAGCCTATCGCCCTTAGCCCTTAGCCTATCGCCCATCGCCCTTCCCTCTTCCGGAGTCTCCTATGATTTCTACAACAAAAACAATCCAAACCATCACGGCATCGCCCTGGTTCCTTGCCATCCGCCCCAAGACCCTGCCCGCCTCTGCCGCCCCGGTGATCGTGGGCACCGCCTGTGCCGCAGGCGACGGGGGATTCGCCTTGCTGCCAGCCCTGGCGGCCCTGTTGGGCGCCCTGCTCCTGCAGGTGGCCGTCAACCTGGCCAACGACTACTTTGATGACAAAAACGGCATCGATTCAGAAGAACGGGTCGGCCCCATACGCGTCACCCAGAGCGGCCTGATTCCTGCCCGGGCTGTCTTCACCGCCATGGGGGTCTGCCTTGTGCTGGCCTCGGCGGTCGGTGTCTACCTCATGATGAAGGGCGGCCTCCCCATTCTTCTCATCGGCCTCGCCTGCATCCTCTCAACCCTTGCGTACAGCGGCGGCCCCTACCCCATCGCCTCCAACGGCCTGGGTGAAATATTTGCCTTTTTCTTCTTCGGGCCCGTGGCTGTCTGCGGCGCCTACTACGTGCAGACCCTCCAGATGGGCCTGCGCCCCTTCATCGCCTCCATCCCGACAGGACTGCTGGTGGCAGCCATCATGAACGTCAACAACTTAAGAGACATCCACACGGACACCGCCGCCGGCAAGCGAACCTTGGCCGTTCGACTGGGTCGAGGGAAAAGCTCGGTGATCTGTGGGCTTCTGATCCTGATTCCCTTTCTCATGCTCCCCCTGCTCCACCTTTTCGGCGTGATCAGCGGCTTCGGCTACCTGGCTCTGGGGTCTGCCCCCCTCACCCTGCCCCTGCTGCACGCCCTGTTTTACGTGGAAGGCACCCCGTTAAACCAGACGCTGGCCAAAACCGCCCAACTTTCGGTCCTCTTCAGCCTCCTGCTTGCCATCGGGCTCCTCTAAGAAAAGACAGGTCATGGCCGCTCCTGCCATGGCCTGTCCCCGAACAATCCTCGGTCGGCCTTCGCAATAAAACAGAACGCTCATGATATCCGCCCATTGGCGAAATCAGGCGAACGTCCCATCAACATCGTTTCGCACATATGTGATATATCAGATATCAAACAATTTCACGCGATTCCCCTCATTTTAAAGGGTACCAACCCCTCGCCTGCGACCACATTTAACGTTAACGTAAGCTCTTGCCGCGAAAAAAATAACGTTACCTCTCCTTGCATTATTCGGCCTATCGGCATAAAGCCCGAATAAAATTCGGATCGGTCACCCCCCTTTTTGTAAGTCATTCTAAAACTTATCCCGATAAAACCGTCCAAACCCATATTTTTCCATTGATTCGTGCCTCTCCGAATCAAGTCGACACCACGATATCTCACTCAATTTTTTCTTGAACTGTCATATAAACTGTGTTTTGGTTCGGCCTTAACGGTCTAACTAATGATTTAAAGCGCTGCACTCATGTTGCGTACCTTTGTTGAGTTCTCCTGAATGATAGAGAGAAGTCCCCAGGTTAAATTTGCTCATCCTTTATAATATGAGCCCGCGATACCATACGTGGTGATTGCAAACCTCTCTTCATCATGGATACGTCTGTCTGAGCAGAAGAACACGATCCGTACGACCTGACCGCCTATATTATTGCATGACTCACGACGTGTATAAAATCGCTGAGATCCGGCGACAGATCGGTGAAATCAACCAGCCTCACCACGCCGCCAACAAAAGACGTTCATGCCTTTCAGGAGACAGGAATCAGCAGCGCTATAACCACCGCCATCCGCATCACGATAATTTTGATTTAAAATATATTTAAGATCACTTGAGAAGGAGAATTGTCATGCGTTTTGCCAAGAACAACGATGTACTCGGAACCGTAAACCGTGGAAACCCCGCTGAATCAGGTCTTTGCACCCTTTGCCGCGCCGATTGTCAGGGCAAATGCGAAACCTGGCTTTCCAGTATGGTTGGCCGTAAACTTCTCTATCCCCGTGATTTCGGAGTCGTCACCGCCGGCGCCAACAACACCACACACCTAGGTGTTTCCTATAACTCCCTGCGAATTCAGGGTTATGCCTACGGCGCACTGGGCTTACAAGACCACCTCACAAGCGACCCGGACGACTGCATCTTCCCCAACGTGGATTTGACCACCGAATTCGGCAATGAGATCAAGACCAAATGCCGTATGCCCCTGATGACCGGCGCCCTGGGTTCCACCTTCATCGCCGCCAAATACTGGGATTCCTTCGCCATTGGTTGTGCCTTAACCGGCATTCCCATCGTCATCGGTGAAAACGTCGTGGGCGTGGACCAGAAGTCCATCATCGAAAACGGCCAGGTGAAGAACTCTCCCGAGCTCGACCGCCGCATCGACACCTACCTGCGCTACTATGACGGCTACGGCGCCATCATCGTTCAGCTTAACGTGGAAGACACCCGAAACGGCGTGGCCGAATACGTGGCTGGAAAATACGGCGACAAGTGCATCATCGAGCTGAAATGGGGCCAGGGCGCCAAGGACATCGGCGGGGAGATTCAGGTCTCCAGCCTCGATTACGCCATCTTCCTTAAAGAGCGCGGCTACGTGGTCGACCCCAACCCTCTGCTCCCTGAAGTTCAGGAAGCATTCAAGAGTGGGTCCATCAAGACCTTCGCACGACACAGCCGCCTGGGCGGAACCAACCTCTCCAGCGTGGAGCTCGTTCGCGAAGACTTCATGAAGAGCGTGGACTACCTCCGCAGCCTGGGATTTGCACGCATTTCCCTTAAAACCGGGTCCTACGGTATGGAAGAGCTGGCCATGGCCATCAAGTTCGCCTCCGAAGCCAAACTGGACCTTCTGACCATTGACGGCGCCGGCGGCGGCACTGGCATGAGCCCCTGGAACATGATGCAGAGCTGGGGCGTCCCTTCCATCAACCTCCACTCCAAAGCGTACGAATACGCAGCGGCCCTTGCGGCCAGTGGACAGGACGTTGTGGATATCTCCTTTGCCGGCGGCTTTGCCCTGGAAGACAGCATCTACAAAGGCCTCGCCCTGGGCGCCCCCTTCACCAAGATGATCTGCATGGGCCGCGCGCTCATGATCCCGGGCTTCCTGGGAGCCAACATCGAAGGTGCCATCAACCACGAGCGCAAAGAGAAGATCAACGGCAACTGGGATGCCCTTCCCAAGACCGTTACCCAGTTCGGAACCACCCCCCAGGAGATCTTCTCCTGCTACTACGACGTAGAGAAGAAGGTGGGTAAAGAGGAGATGGCCAACATTCCTTATGGCGCCCTGGGCATCTGGACCCTCACCGACAAACTCGGCTGCGGCATCCAGCAGCTCATGGCCGGAGCCCGTCGTTTCTCCATGAAAACCCTGAGCCGAAACGACATCTTCGCAGCCAACCGCGAGACCGCCGAAGAGACAGGTATCCTGCACATTTCAGACAGCAATGACCAGTCCGCTCGAAAGATCCTCCTGGGTTAATCCCCTTGAGGAGACCGCGTCGTTGGTCACAGTATGAATAAAAAAAGCCCCCGGATTTCGGGGGCTTTTTTTATGAAGAGAGGCAGTCTGGCATATCGGTGCGAAGATTAGGAACGGTTTTGCGGACCTCATCGAGGGTCTCGGGGCGGGAGCGGTAAAGGCTGCGGTCTACCTGGGCGGCCCCTTTTTCAATATCGGTCACGGGCCAACCGGCCTGGCACAGGCGCGTCAGCACCCCTGCCGGATCGCTTAGCATCTCCGCATGGGCCACAGGCAGGATCTCCGAATCGCCCCTGGCCTTCACGTCCCGCACCACCGCCTCCACCAGTTCGTGGTACCGCTGCAGGACAAAGGGCGGACGACGCTGGAACATCTTAAGGTAACTGACCTCAATCTCTTTGGGATCACGCGTCATAAAACAGATGCGATAACGATGGACAGGCAACCCCTTGAGCCGCCAGTGAAGCACTTTGATCAGCTCCCCATCAAACATTCCCGGAAACCCGGGGTCATCAAACTCTCCCCGGCCCAACTCAAAAAAGCCCTCCGGGTTGGGATGGTAATCCCCGCGACCGTATTTCTTTCCAAGTACCTCATCCTTGCGGCTGTTATACCGTGCGGCAAGCCCCGCCCCCTGCAGAGCCTTCATCATCATTGAGGTCCCGGAACGCATGTATCCCGACACAATATACACCGGCTTCTCCATTCTCCCACTCCCCTTCCATCAAGACGTTTTCCCTTCGTATAGTACACCTTGTGCCCCCACGCCACCCCTTTCCGGCCAGGTGAGCCGCCTTATCCCTGATCTTTCACGAGTCGAGGGTTTGATCGCGCCAGGCCCAAGGAGGCAAATCGGACAAAGGTCTTTTCTCTCATTGCTTCCAATGGTATGAACGAACCGCGTCCACACGGTACCCCCAATCAAGAAGGAATCCCCCATGGCCCCGCGAATCTTCACCCACAACCACCCTGTCAACCCGGAGATGCGCGCCGCCCGCATGGGCCATCGTCCCCTGCTTCTCTGGTTCACCGGCCTGAGCGGTTCGGGAAAATCAACCCTGGCAGGACACCTTGAGCTTCGCTTTCATCAGGAAGGGTTACACACCTTTCTTCTGGACGGCGACAATGTTCGTTCCGGGCTCAACCGGGACTTGGGACTCTCCACAGCCGACCGAAACGAGAACATCCGCCGGATCGGCGAAGTGGCCGGGCTCTTCTTAGATGCCGGACTCATCACCCTTTGTGCCTTCATCAGCCCGTTTCGCAAAGAGCGGGAGGCCCTCCGAACCCAATTCGGAGACCGGTTCATCGAAATCCACGTGACCACCCCCCTTGAGGTCTGCCGACAGCGGGACCCAAAAGGCCTTTATGCTAAAAGCGACCGCGAGCCCCTCTCCTGTATGACCGGCGTGGATGCCCCCTACGAGCCCCCACAGGCCCCCGAAATCCAATTGGACACCACCCACTTAAGCCTTGACGCCTGCACTCTCCTGCTCTTCAACCAGATCGCCCCTGTTCTGAAAAAGGGATCCTGAAATGGAATTCACCGCCATCGTCCTCATCATTGTCTCCGCCTTCACCCACGCCGGCTGGAACCTTTTGGGAAAACACGAGCACCCCACCCTCGCCTTTTTCCTCGTGGGAACCGTCATCGGGACCCTTTGCCTCTCACCGATGGTGATGCCCGTGCTCTCCAATGTGAGTCAATTCCCGGCCTCTGTCTGGATCCCCCTGACCCTTGGCGGCCTCTTTCAATGTCTCTACTACACCAGCCTCTCCGCGGCCTACCGAAGCGGTGAACTCTCCGTGGTCTATCCCATTGCCAGGGCCTTTCCCGTGATCTTCGTGGCCCTCGGTGCCTTTCTGCTGGGACGGGGAGACACCCTCTCGCTTCACTGCCTGCTGGGTGGGGCCTTCATCATAGCCGGCTGCTTTGTGCTGCCCCTGGCCTCCTTCCATGAAATTAAACCCGCAAACTACCTCAACCGCACCTCGGCCATCGCCCTCCTCGTGGCCCTCTGCACCGTGGTCTACTCCCTGGCCGATGACCATTGCCTCCGCCTGCTCTCGCCCCTGACAGGCCAGAGACTCTCTTCATTCCGGCTCTCCGTGCTCTACCTCTTCGTCCAGAACCTCACCAGCATCAGCTTCATGCTCCTGCTCGTTCTCTTCAGGGCCCAAGGGAGACAACGACTCCGACAGGTCATCACCCGACGCCTTAAAAATGCCGCCATCACCGGCATCGGCGTCTCCGGGACCTACAGCCTGGTGCTCACCGCCATGAACTTTGCCTCGGACGTCACCTACGTAGTGGCCTTCCGCCAGCTCAGCATCCCCATCGGTGCCCTCATGGGCATGGGCATCCTCAAAGAGAGCCGCACCGCCCCGAAATTTGCGGGTATTTTTATTATGTCCATCGGGCTCGTGCTCGTGGCCATCGGGTAAGGGCATGAAAAAAAAGCCTCCGGCAAGGTGACGCCACCTTGAAAGCGGGTTTGCGAATGCGCAGGGAGTATGAAGGTCGGCACCGTACGCCACAAATGCGTGATTTGGGCCTGGGTCAAATCAGGGTTACACGTTTAAATGTGGCCCATCATCTCGGACCACATTTGTTGAAAAGTTAAAGAGAGCTGGGGCCCACAGAAAAAGAGCATTGCCAAGGTTTTGAGAATGGAGTGGAAGCAACACCACACCCTCCTGGGCGCGCCGTGCTCCGCCGCGGCTTTTTTTGCCGGGGGGCTTGCCCCGGCCAGAGTTCCCCTGAAATGCTTATTATTGAACCAAGCCCAAAAGAGGTTCCGGTGGAAAGGGGGCGCAAGGGCACCCTTATGTGATGCGTTGCCGACGGTGTGGGGGATGTGAGGTAGGGTGTGCTTGCGCACCGTGGACCCACCGTAACGGTTATGGAGATGCATTGCTTCGAGAGCTCTCCCGGCGATTCGGGGAAGAATTCGGCAAAGGATTCTTCGTGGCCAACCTCAAAAATTTCCGGCGATTTTATATAGCCTTTTCGGATCTTGAAAAAGGCTACGCGCTGCGTAGCGAATAGGGCTGGCCCCAGTACCGGCTGATATGCCAGACCCCCAAAGCATTCCGTTTCCATAGCAACCACCATCGTGCCTCTGACATGGCGTATCACGTGGTCAGCCAAACATTCTTCTATGGAAATCTTCCTAAAAAGCAGATATAAATTCCCCCCAATAGAACATAAAAAAGACCAAAAGGCCCCACGGGGATACCCCTTTTTCTCTTATAATCAGATGCTTCTAAAAAGTCGATCACCGCTTTTCTGTTCATAAGCCACAGGTGTATGTCCGAAGAACCATACCAGAACAGAGAGACAGCCCCCTTTTTATGAAGCAATCACAGAGTCGCCATGCAGCTTATGACAACTGGGAGTTCGCGATGAGCCAGGTCAACGAAAAGATATTTATTGATGCCCTTCAGATGGAAAGAGACTGTTGGGGATTTGCCAAGAAAATATACACCGCCGGAGAAGACTTTGACATCCTCTCAGGCATCACCCGAGGGGGCGCCCAGATCTGCATCTACATGCAGGAGGTGTTTGCGCTGCTCTCCGGTAAATCCAAGGAGTTCACCACCATCCATGCCCAGTCCTACACGGGAATCGCCCAGGCCGGTGAGGTGAGGGTGGAAAACCTCGAATCTTTGAAGCGCCGCATGGCCAAAGGCAAACGCCTGCTCATCGTGGACGACATCTTCGATCGAGGAAAGACCTTCAAAGCCGTCTACGACAAGGTCGTGGCAGAGGTGGAATGCAACCCCGAAGACGTAAAAATGGCCGCCCTCTACTACAAGCCCGAAAACTCCCAGGTGGACATCACCCCCGACTTCCACTACCGCACCTACGCCTCCCAGGACTGGCTGGTGCTCCCTCATGAGCTGGAAGCCCTCTCCAAAGAGGAGCTGGCCGCCAAAGGCTTTATTTTTCCCACAGCCAAAAGCTAAACGGCTTTTAAGCGACACCCCGAATATCAAGCGGGCCGCTCTGGAATGTAAGCCCCCCGGTTTAGCCCGGATATTTCACGAGTTGGGTGCGCTCATATGCAAGGCATCAGAGCTGCAGATGTAGTAGTTTACCTCAAAGCTCTGATAACGCCGCAGATGAGTGCACCCGGCTCGCCCGAAGGGTGAGAAAATCAAACAGAATACCGTTGATTACATTTTGCATTTTTGAAACGACTAAAAGCATTACTACAAAGAGCTGTAATTATAAGTTATTCCTTGGCTCTGATTGTTTTCTCATGAAATATCCGGGTTAGCCGGTCGCTTCCTGCCCGAGAAAGGCCCGCACCGGGTCAAGGCGTGTTTTACACGAGAGGGTCTGGCCCTCGGTGTCATGAAAAAGCCAAAGACCCTCTCTTTGTTTGAAAATCGTCAGGGAGAGACGGGCGCCCTTTGTTATGCCTGACTCCAGGCCCAGCCTCTCCCGGGGTACCACCGCCACGGCACGAATGACCTCCTCCAGAGACAGCCCCAGGGCCAAGCAGGACGACGCCACGGTAAATAGAGACCGATCGCCGCTCATCGACGAGAGAAGGTGGAGATCCGTGCTGAGGGTAAAATCACGAAAGCCCTGATCCAACGCGGCTTTCGCCGTCTCAAAAGAGAAACTGGTCATGCCGTGGGCCAGATCAAACCGAACCCCCCGCGCCAGGGCCTCGGAGACCTCCGGCTTCAGCGCCCCGGAGGCCGAAACCACGGCGTTGTCTTTTCGAAAAGCGTGGGAAATAATATCTCCCGGCCTGGCAAGGAAGAGAAAATCCAGGAGCGTCGGAGGGGAGGCCCCCAGATGATACATGACCGGCAGATTAAGCTCCTCTCCGAGTGAGGCGGTCGCCCTCGCCAAAAAAAGAGGATCGTCTGCATACAGGTTCCCCTGATCGATCCGAACCTTGAGTCCCCGAATCAAATCCGGACGCTGCGCCGCAAGAAGGCGCGCCCCCACCACATCCTCCACCCCCGGCCCGTTCGGGCTGGCCAGATTGGCCAGAGTGATCCCGTCTTTACGCAGGTTCAGCATGGCGTAAAGAGGAATGGGAGCCTCAGGAACAATCCCTTCCGCAAAGGACGCGAAGGTCTCCGGGCCATAGGTCCCGGCATCCACCAGGGCCGTCACCCCTTTTTTCGGACCCAGGCGATCCACCGATAGCCCCATTCCCCCCACATGGCAGTGGGAGTCCACCCAGCCCGGTGAAATGTACTGCCCGCGGCAATCTTTGCTCGTCACCTCCCCCCGGTCAATCCAGGGAGTAAGAAGCGCGGCGAGTCGCCCCGAGTTGTCCATCTCCTCCACGACGCCATGACTCACCAGAAGATCCCACCGAGAGAAGCCGCCCCCCACAAACACAAGCCCCCCTTGAAGCAAAAGGGTCTCGGCCTCATCATCGCAACCGGTGAGAAGCAAGGCCGTTGCAGGAAAAAGCGCCGCCAATGCCGCGGAGCCACACACCTTCAAAAAATCTCGTCTGTGCAATGAACACCTCATGTCGAAACTCCTTTCCATGTGGGCCTGTAAAATCGCGGGAAACACTGCCGCCGCTTTTGTCATCGCCAGCCAATATGGGCCAAATTTACACGGCCTTTCTGTTTCCAGGCCTTCTCATCTTCCTGTGACGGATCCTCTTGTCGGGGAGATCGCCGCCTGAAAAGTCCACGCAGCCCCTTCATCGCCCCCCTTTACATTGTCATAAACCTGCCCTATATTTATTCATTCGAGCCGCCCCGGCACAGCGTGGGGGTGTTCGAAAAAAGGAACCATCGTAAACGTCTCACCACGACATATCGTTTCGAAGTGATGACGTATGACTATATAGTGTACACCGATACGGCCTCGTTCAATTTTTTTTCGAGACCATCATGGTGCATCCATGACATTTACCATGCCACTCAGACTGGGCCTTATGAAAAACAAATTAGGAATTAAAATCGGAAGAAATGAGCTCTGCCCCTGCGGCAGCGGGAAAAAGTACAAAAAATGCTGCGCCCTGAAAAAAGGCCAGCCGGATCCGGACAACGTCGAAGCGTACTACAAAAAGAAATTCGACATCCGCCTGAAAAACGCAGACGACGTTGAAAAAATTCGTACGGCGGGCGACCTGGTGGTCAAGACCCACGAGCTGGTTAAAGCCATGATCAAGCCGGGCATCACCACCAACGAAATCAACACCGCCGTCCACGACTTCACCGTCAAAAATGGCGGTATTCCGGCCCCCCTCAATTATAAAGGGTACCCCAAAAGTGTCTGCCTCTCCTTAAACGACGTCATCTGCCACGGCATCCCCGGTGACCGGGTGCTCAAAGACGGAGATATCATCAACGTGGATATCACATCCATTGTAGACGGATTTTACGCAGACGCCAACCAGACCCATTTTGTCGGCACCCCATCCAAAGATGCCATCAAAATCGTCTCGGTAGCCCGGGAGAGCCTCAAGCAGGCGCTTAGCGTGGTAAAACCTGGCAACACCATTGGCGACATCGGGCACGCCATCCAGTCCTATGCCGAAGGCCAGGGCTGCTCGGTGGTCCGTGAGTTCATCGGCCACGGCGTGGGCCACGAATTCCACGAAGGCCCCCAGGTTCCCCACTTCGGCCGCAAAGGTCACGGCATCCCCCTGGTGCCCGGCATGGTCTTCACCATTGAACCCATGATCAACCTGGGAAGCCCTGAGCTCTATATCCTTGACGACAAGTGGACGGCCGTCACCCGTGACGGATCTCTCTCCGCACAATTCGAGGAGACCCTCGTGGTCACCGAGACCGGCTATGAGAGCCTGACTCCGCTGGGATTATAAAAAAACAGCCGTGGACGACGAGGGGCCTGCTCAGGCCCTTCGTCCACGGCGTTTCATAAAGCCGAATCAGCCCTTGGGCTTTGCCTTCACATCCCCTGAAACAGACCCCACAATCACCTTTTGAAAGGTCCGATCAAACAGGTAGATTCGAAACGCGCGCCCCATACGCGCCAACTCGAGGGTCATGGCGCTGTTCTCCGCCACGCTCAGGCCTCGGCTGACACTCCGCCTCAACCGCATTTCACGAGCCGCCATCTTGCCCACCAGCTCCGAATAAAAGGTCAGCTCCTCCAAGTCCACCCCCATGGCCAGGGCCTTCCAGGCCAAAGAGGCCACCATCACATCCTCTCGATCAAATTTTCCGTCGCTGACAGGCAACAGAAGGCCTAAGCGCACCAGCTGATCCAGCGTCTCCGAAGAGAGCCCGGTCTCACTGAGAAAGGCCTCCCGTGACAACGCCTGGGGATCCTCCTGCCCAAAAACCACCTCATGCAGGCTGGCCATGACAGAGACGTCGTCATCGGTCCCGGTGTCCTTGAATAAAGACCCGATCTGGGCCAGAGAGAGGCGATGGCGTTTCTGCAGCAGACGGATAAGCCGAATACGATCCACGGTTTCGGGGGGATACCATGCCATATTGGCATCGGTTTTCACCGTGCCGGAGAGAAGCCCTAAATTTGCATAGTGCTGAATGGTCGAGCCCGGCAATCCTGTCAGCAATTTAAGATCGCGCATTTTAAGATAAGGTGGCCCACTGTCAAGCGGTTGTGTGCCTTCTGATATCATCGATTTCATGAAGCCCAATCCTCGCCCCTTTCTCATGGGTTGTTGGTACCATCGCCTTTCAGGAGGGGCGACCGGTAAACAACCGACGATCAATCTACCCATGACGCATGAACCGATCCCAGTATCATGCAGACATAAACGCGGAGTACTCAGGGGGCTCTTGCCCTAAAAAGGAAAAGCCATTGACCGGCCTTACTCTATAGAATCCGATCTTTTTATTATTTTTTTAGACCGTTACCGCCCTGTTATCCATTTTTTTTCAAAAAAAGTCGGTTCAACAAAGAACCCTTTTGCCTTTGAGCAGTTACATAAGAATTACCAAATCGAGTATAAAACACGGAATTTAAAATTAATCCGCTCCAAGCGGTCTATCACAGCAACGGTTCTGATCTTAGAACATTGTTTACTTCTTTACAACCATGAAAGTATCAAGTGAAACTTTCCACTTTACACAAGAATTGACCGTCTGCTAAAACCCATCCAGTGGAGAAGGGGGAAGTAGACATTGCAGTATTTTTCATCGTGCACTTTCCGACGCCTAAAGCCTTGCTTATGCAACTTCAAGGAGTCCAAAGATGAACATCACCGTCCTTAGTGGGAGCCCGAAGGGAAAGAACAGCGTTACCCTTCAATCGGTTAACTACATCAGCAAACTGTTTCCAGAACACAGCGTCAATGTGTTCCACATTGGCCAGACCATCAAAACCCTCATGGAGGATGACACGGCCTTCGACTCCGTCATGGCGTCGGTCAAAGCCTCCGACCTGATCATATGGGCCTCACCGGTGTATGTCTGTCTTGTGCCTGCGCAATACAAACAATTCATCGAAAAAATCTTTGCAAGCGGCATGGCAGATGTTTTCAAAGATAAATACTCAGCCGTAATCACCACATCCATTAACTTTTTTGACAACTATGCCGTGGACTACCTGCGCGCCGTCAATGATGACCTCGGAACCCTCTTTGCCGGGTCCTATGCCTCAGACTCCTATGATCTTCTGACGGAAACCGGGCAAACAAAGCTCGCCCATTTTGCTGCCCAGGTTTTTGAGGATGTGCAGGCCAAAGCCATGTTCGGCAGGCGCACCTACCCACTCTCCTACAGCTGGCACGTCTATGAGAGTGGTCCGGCCCCTGAGAAAGTGGATTCCGGGACCCAAAAAGTCCTCCTCCTCCAGGACGAGAACTACGACGGCACCAACCTCGGACGCATGGTCGAACGCTGTGTGGCAGGGTTCAAAGCCGAAATCGAGGTGGTGACCCTTTCAGATCTCACCGTCAAAGGGGGCTGCCTCGGCTGTATCCAATGCGGTTTTGACCACGAATGCATCTACGAAGGAAAAGATGATTTCATCGCCTTCTCCCGGGAAAAGGTCGCCCAGGCCGACATTTTAATCCTGGCCGGGGAAATCAAAGATCGCTGGCTCTCCTCTACCTGGAAGCAATTCTTCGATCGCAGCTTCTTTCAGAACCATGTCCCTGTCCTGAAAGACAAACAGATTGGCTTTCTCATTGCAGGGCCCCTCACCCAGATGGTCGCCCTCAAAGGGACCCTTGACGCCATGATAGAATGGCAGGGGGCTCATTTAACAGACACCGTCACCGACGAGGTGGAAGACAGCGCCTTCATCGACGCCCGCATCGACACCATGGTGCGCCGAATCACCGCCTTTGCAGAACGTGAGTACATCCGTCCCCCCACCTTTGTGGGCATCGGCGGCCGAAAAGTCTTCCGCGACGATGTCTGGGGTCGCCATCGTTTTGTCTTCCAGGCGGACCATGCCTATTACGAATCCAACGGGCTTTACGATTTCCCCCACGACGACACCGCGGCCCGTAAAATGAGCGACGACATGATCGAACTCACCAAAGATCCGGACATGCGCCAGACCGTGAGGCAAATGATCAAAAAAGAGATGGTCAAACCCCACATGGCGATCGTGGAAAAGGCCGAAGCAAAAAAAGAGTAGCCCCCTATTCCCCCTGCACGCAAAGGGTCCGCGTGCAGGGGCATCTCTTTCACCTCCGGCACGCCTTACCCCGGTAAAAAGCCCCCCAGATATCAGCCAGAGAGCATAGCCCGAACCGTTCATGGGACACCGCCATACGACAGGTCATTGCAACGATTCAGCTTCGAGTCTTATCCAACGGTGGATGATCTGACGCGTTGCAAATCCTCTCATCAGGGGCACTATGGCCGGGGCAAGCCCCCCTGCAAAAAAAACCGCGGCGGAGCACGGCGCGCCCAGGAGGGTGTCGCGACTCCACTCGAACGTCATGGTTTCCTACCCATAGTCATAAATCTCTTGACAAATGACCGTCAGTCACGGTTTTTTAATAACGCTGTTTCAAACGGACAGTTCCCCTGTCATCAGCAACCCGACATTTTTTCATTCCGAAGTCCTTCCCCATCAGCGCTTCGGAAAGCAAACCACCGTGATATCCAAGGAGTGCATCATGAAGCGACGTGTTCTTCGCTGTATCTGCGTTCTTTCCGCCGGGGTCCTTATGCTGACCCTTTTTGCCCCCCCTGCCGCTGCCAGAACCTGGCGGTTTTCCTACAGCGTTTTCTTCCCCGCATCCCACGGGCAGGCCCAGGCGGCCGATGCCTGGGCCAGAGAGGTAGAAAAACAAAGCCAGGGACGCATCAAGATCACCGTCTTCCCCGGCGGCACCCTCACCAACGCCAAAAATTGCTACGATGGCGTAGTGGGCGGTATCACCGACATCGGTATGTCGGTCTTCGCCTACAACCGGGGACGTTTTCCCGTCATGGAGGCCTGTGACCTGCCCATGGGATACCCGGACGGCCTCACCGCCTCACGGGCCGTTAACGCCTATTATCAGGCCACCACCCCCCCGGAGCTGGACAAAGTCAAAGTGCTCTACCTCCACGCCCACGGACCGGGCCTCCTCCACACCCAAAAACCGGTCGCAACCCTTTCTGACCTTGCGGGGATGAAAATCCGCTCCACCGGCCTCTCCGCCAAGGTGGTGGAAGCCCTGGGCGCCGTGCCCGTGGCCATGCCCCAGGGCAGCACCTACGAAGCCCTCCAGAAAGGGGTGGTGGAAGGCACCTTCGGTCCGGTGGAGGTGCTCAAAGGGTGGCGTCAGGCCGAGGTGATCCGCTCCACCACCCTGTGCGAAGCCGTGGGGTACACCACCACCATGTATGTGGTGATGAACCAAAAGAAATGGAAGACCCTCCCCGACGACCTCAAAGCCATCCTGGAGACGACAAGCGCCCGGTGGATCGATGTCCACGGCAAGGCATGGGACGACCTGGACACCCTGGGCATGGCCGCCAGCCTTGCGAGAGGCAACCAGAAGATCTCCCTTTCCCCTGACGAGAGCGCTGCCTGGAAAAAAGCGGTGACGCCAGTGGTCACGGACTACATCTCCCGCGCCTCGGCCAACGGGGTGGACGCGGCCAAGCTGGTGGAGACCCTGAAACGCCTCATCACCCAAAAAGCCCGGACCCACGACTCATGATGCCGACTCTCAAAATCAACACCGCGGTGACACGCGGGGCCACCTTTGCCGCCTGGATCGCCGCCCTCTGTCTCCTGGGCATGATGGGGATCACCTGCCTGGATGTTGTCCTGCGATTTTTCCGCCACCCCATCCCTGGGGCCTACGAAACCGTAGGGTTCCTCGGCGCCCTTATGGTGGCCTTTGCCCTGGCCGATACCACCTTGAAAGGGGGCCACATCGCCGTCGAATTTCTCGTGGAGAAGCTCAGCTCCCGCACCCGAAAATGGATAGATCGGATCACCACCCTCGTGCTGGTCCTTCTCTTTGGCCTTCTTACCCTGCGCATGGGCGGCTATGCCCTGGACCTCAAAGAGGCCGCCGAAGTCTCCATGACCCTGAAAGTCCCTGTCTGGCCCGTGGTGACCGGACTCTGCGCCGGCATGGGGCTCTTCGTCGCCGTGCTGGCCACGCGGCTGAGGTAGCGTAAAGCGTGCCTCCGGCGGCCAGGGGATAATCCCCTGGACCCCAGATTGCGAATGCGCTTTACCCCTCGTTCCTCGGGGCAAATCACATTCAGCGTTGATCCGAGGATGTCTTGGAATCAACGACAGATCAACCGCAACGTCCAAGAAAGTCCATGACCGGATACCCCTCAAGCAGCATAGAAATGGCAAAAGACGTTGGTTTTCCGAACAAATGGTGCGCAAGCACACCCTACGTGGTGTCACATGGCGGGATGTTTTCGTTAATCTGGCGGTCTGAAGTAGATTGGACTGAATCGTTACATAAATTGGTGACGATTCAACTTACGCCTCCGGCGGCCCTGCCGGGGGCCAAACTTTTGCCAATTATACCCTCGGGCGCAGCCCGGAAATGAATGTGAGCACCCCGGACACCTCCCTTGCCCGTGTCTTCTGTGTCACGATTCAACATGACCACACAGGACGACGCGATACCGACCAGGGGTGGGCGCATTCGCAAAACAAAAGGTTCCGATTTTTTTATGATTTCCCCAACAACAGCCGGTGCCATCGGCATTGTCTTTCTCTTCGTTCTTCTCTTCACGGGCATGCCGGTGGGCTTTGTCATGGCCCTAACCGGCATCCTGGGTTTTGGGGCTCTCGTCTCCTTTGACGCGGCCTTAAACCTGGCGGTACGGGACATCTTCGACATCTTCGGGTCGTACAACCTCACCGTGATCCCTCTGTTCATCTTCATGGGCCAGATCGCGTTCCATGCCGGGATCAGCACCCGCCTCTTCAACGCAGCCTACCGATTCATGGGGCACCTGCCCGGGGGCATGGCCATCGCCACCATCGGTGCCTGCGCCGGATTCTCTGCCATCTGTGGATCCACCAACGCCACCTGCGCCACCATGGCCTCGGTCACCATCCCCGAGATGAAGCGCTACGGGTACAAAGACAGCATCGCCTCCGGGGTGGTGGCCGCGGGCGGGAGCCTGGGCATCCTGGTTCCCCCCAGCGTTATCTTCATCATCTACGGCATCATGACCGAGCAATCCATCGGGGAGCTGTTCATGGCCGGAATCCTTCCCGGAATGCTCCTCACCGGCCTTTTCGCTCTCTCCGTCGCCATCTGGGCGCTTGTGGACCCTGACGTGGCACCCCGAGGCCCCAAGAGCTCTGCCAGAGAACGCATCGCCTCCCTAAGCGGCCTGGTCGAAACCCTCTTTCTCTTTGCCCTGGTCATGGGCGGGCTCTTCTTCGGCCTCTTCACCCCCACAGAGGCCGGGGGCGTCGGCGCCTTCGGCACCCTGATGATCGCCCTGGTACGTCGCACCATCAACACAGACGGCCTCCTCGCGGCCCTGTCCGAGACCACCCGCATCTCCTGCATGATCCTGGTCATCGTGGCAGGAGCCACCATCTTCGGCCATTTTCTCGCCGTCACGCGCATTCCTTTTGACATCGCCACCGGGGTGGCCGGGCTCGACCTGCCCCCCCACGCCGTTCTCGGGCTCATTGTCCTGGTTTACCTGGTGGGGGGATGTTTCATCGACTCCCTGGCCCTGATCATGCTCACCGTCCCCATTTTCTACCCGGTGGTGACCCAGCTCGGGTTTCATCCCATGTGGTTCGGTGTGGTCATCGTTCTTGTCACCCAGATCGGTGTCATCACCCCGCCGGTGGGGATCAATGTCTATGTGGTCCGAAGCGTGGCCCCGGACATTCCCCTGTCCGTCATCTTCAAAGGCGTGCTGCCCCTGCTTGCCGCACTGGCTCTGACCGCCCTACTTGTGATACTATTTCCAGACATTGCCCTGATTCTTCCCACGGCCATGCGGTAAATCACGAACGCAAAAGCCCCAATCACCACACGCCCCAGTCATGATGGTTTAAAGAAATACGGGAAACACCATGCAGGTAAAAAAAAATATTCTGATCCCCCTTGCCGCCGGCTGCCTCTTTTTCAGCCAGAACGGTTACGGTGAATTTTACCAGTATCGCAATGAAGACGGGGTGATCTGCTTTACCGATGATCTCAGCAAAGTGCCGGAAGAAGGCGTGAAAAAAACAAAGGTCTACTACGATCAGTTTGACAAGCCGCCGCAGCAGGATCCCGCGGGACTCAAAGAAGAAGAGATGACAAAGCAGGAACGGGAAAGAAAGGATCAACCCGTGGCCGACGTCCAGCCCACGGCCACCCGGTTCACCTTTGCCGACAATAAAATTCTGGTGCAGGTCAACATCGGCAACAACAGTAGGTCCACCACAGCCATCCTCCTCCTGGACACCGGCGCCAGCACCACGGTCATCCACGAGGCGCTGGCCCAACGCATCGGGCTGAGAAACCTGGCCATGGGCCAGGCGTCCATTGCCGGAGGCCATACCATCTCCACCGGCATTACCACCGCAGACTTCATCTCCTTAGGGCCCAAGCGTCTGGAGAACCCAACCCTCACCGTGATCCCCTATTACGGGGGCCATACTCAGCACGAAGGACTGCTCGGCATGGATTTTCTCAAAAACTTTCCCCACACCATCGACACAAAAAACAGGCGCATCCTCTGGGCGAAATAAGATGCGCCGATGAACCCCGACCCCTTGCCATTCAGACCCGGGCTCCACAAAAAGTTAAGAGCCTGACGTCTCCCCCGCACCGTCCCGGCGATTCAAGGGGCTGCTCCATTCATTCAGATGACTCCACTGCTCTCTCCGATCCTGGGGTTTCCTGCGGTCCACACCCTCGGGCGGGGGCACATCCCGTTCCCGCCTGTTCCGTCCGGACCGCTGACCCGACATCCCAGCTTTGCTCTGCGTATACCTTTCTGACATGATCACCTCCGTATCTTTCGAATCGTGCATGAATGGACACGTCTTCCGGCCCCCCTTAAATAGATCGGCACAACAGAGAGACTCGACAAGAAATTATCCCGAATGTTCCCTGTGAAGTATACGCGGTATCCCTGTTTTCTGTCAACGCCCCCTCTGCCTGCCAAAGGTCTAACCCGGACATTTCATGAGAAAACAATCAGGGCTAAGGAATAATTTGTAATGACAGTTCTTTGCAGTAATCTTTTCAGTCGTTTCAAAAATGCGAAATGTAATCCACGGTATTCTGTTTGATTTTCTCACCCTTCGTGAAATATCCGGGATAATCCGTCGAAGGAAAACCATCCCCGCATCGCCGCCTCTGAAACCATGGAAAATCTCCATTTCCTGTGAAAAACCATTTACAACCCCGGCAGGAATTCGGTAAGAGATCCTGTAGCATAAAAAGGATCATTCTCACGCTGTTTCCTCCTCAGTCACCCGCCCGGTGGAAATCCCACCCGATTATGACAAGACAGAGACATAATCCTTGTCAATGCCTGTAAGGTTGACCGTCGGTCAATGTCTCGGCAGGTGAAAAACAAGGAAGGAGACACCGATGGAATGCAGGAAACACGGATTGGACTTTTGGCAAGGCAATCACGGAACAAGAAAGGAGTCATGGCATGAAAATCGAGAAAGTCGGCAGCCGAATCGCAAAGCTGATGAAACAAAGGGGCGTTACCCTGAATGATCTCGTGGACCGCACGGGGCTTAAAAGGGAATTCCTGGAAACGATCGGAGATGAAAAAGAGTATTTTCCATCCCTGGGTCCCCTGCTTAAAATTTCCCGGGCCTTAGGGGTCCGACTCGGCACCCTTCTCGACGATCAGGTGAGCAGCGACCCCCTCATTGTCCGCAAAGGCGATGAAAAAAAAGAGATCGACATGCTGCCCGACAAAGACAAGCCCGTGGCCCTTAAATTTTTCTCGCTGGGACGAGGCAAGACCGATCGTCATATGGAGCCCTTCTTCATCGAAATTCTCCCCGAATCGGCCCAGGAGAAAAAACTCTCCAACCACGAAGGCGAAGAGTTTATTGTGGTCACCGAAGGAGAAGTCGAGGTGATTTACGGAACCGAGACCCATCGCCTCAAGACCGGAGACAGCATCTACTACAACTCCGTGGTCCCCCACTGCGTCAGCTGTGCCTCGAAAACCAAAGCCTGCATCTACGCCGTTCTCTACATTCCGGACTAGCCCTCCATGACGCCGTAAGAGGCCCTCGGGCTCTTTGGAGAGAAAAAACTCATTTATCACGTGTTTCAAAAGTTTGGCCCCGGCAGGGCCGCCAAAGGCAATATGGAGCAGCAGACCATGACCAGCACACACCTTCAGGATCTGACCCTGGGTCAAATCCTCGACAAAGCCGTTGCCGAGCATCCCGACAACGAAGCCATCATCTACGTGGACCGGGACTTTCGCCTGACCTACCGCGAATTTGGAGCGACCGTGGACCGGGTGGCCAAAGGGCTCATGGCCCTGGGCGTGCAAAAAGGAGAAAAAGTGGCGGTCTGGGCCACCAACATCCCCTACTGGGTCACCCTTCAGTTCGCCACCGCCAAAATTGGGGCCATCCTCCTCACCGTCAACACCAACTACCGCACCGCCGAGCTGGAATACCTGCTCCAGCAGTCAGAGTCAGAAAACCTCCTGGTGATCAACGGCTATCAGGACGCCGACTTCATCAACATCGCCTGCGAACTCATCCCGGAGCTGAAAACCTGCCAGAGAGGCTACCTGAAAACCGAGCGCTTCCCTCACCTCAAGCGAGCCTTCTTCCTCGGCCACGAAAAACACCGGGGCATGTACTCCATCCCCGAGATCGAAGCCATGGCCCCCATGGTCCCCGAAGAAGAGTACCTGGCTCGCCAGAACCAGCTCTCCTGCCACGAGGTGGTGAACATGCAATACACCTCCGGCACCACCGGTTTTCCCAAAGGGGTGATGCTCTCCCACCACAGCATCGGCAACAACGGCTTCTGGATCGGAGAAAACCAGAACTTCACCCACGAGGATCGCCTCTGCCTTCCGGTGCCTCTCTTCCACTGCTTTGGCTGCGTCCTGGGCGTCCTGGCCGCCGTGAGCCATGCCGCCACCCTCGTGGTCCTGGAGAGCTTCGATCCCATCCAGGTCATGGCCTCCGTGGAAGAGGAGCGCTGCACCGCCCTCTACGGCGTCCCCACCATGTTCATCGCCATCTTAGACCACAAGCTCTTCGCCAAATTTAATTTTTCCTCCCTGCGCACCGGCATCATGGCCGGATCCTCCTGCCCCATCAACGTGATGAAGCAGGTCATCCGCAAGATGTACATGAGCGAGATCACCATCTGCTACGGCCTCACCGAAGCCTCACCGGTGATCACCCAGACCCGTATCGAAGACAGCATTGAAAAACGGGTGGAGACCGTCGGACGCGCCATGCCGGGAATCGAGGTAAAAATCGTGGACCCGGAAACCGGAGACGAAGTGCCCCCCGGCGGACAGGGCGAGCTCTGCTGCCGGGGCTACAACATCATGAAGGGCTATTACAACATGCCCGAAGCCACGGAGAAGGCCATTGATAAAGAGGGTTGGCTCCACTCCGGCGACCTGGCCGTCATCGACGGCGATGGCTACATCACCATCACCGGACGCCACAAAGACATGATCATCCGCGGCGGCGAAAACATCTATCCCCGAGAGATCGAGGAGTTCCTCTACACCATGGATGGCATTCAGGATATCCAGGTGGTCGGCATCCCCAGCCGCAAATACGGCGAAGAAGTAGCCGCCTTCGTGATCTTGAAAAAAGGCGCGGACATCCTCGCCGAAGATGTCCGGGACTTCTGCCGAGGCAAGATCAGCCGGTTCAAAATTCCCCGGCACGTGGCCATCGTCACAGAATTCCCCATGACAGCCAGCGGTAAAGTGCAGAAATTCAAACTACAGGAAGATTATAAGCGCTACTTTCCCCACCTCGATTAGCCCGTGCAGGGCAACGGGAGACACGCTCACCCGTTGCCCTGACATCATTCAGCTCCCCCAAACCGTCCCCACCTCCCGACACCTCTTTTGCTTCCCATAAAAAGAGAAGCCTTTGTCCCCTGACCGGTATCCCTGCCCTGGTTTGACACGCAATAGGTTTCCCCTACACGCAACACACCAAAACAAAACCCCTTTCCCTCCTTGATTCGTTGCATTTTCTCTTTTGATGGATCTATAGTTCTCTTATCCAAACAAAATTTATCAAAGTTATGATTTTGAATTATGAGTAATCATTGATTACCATACCCGGGAGGCATCATGAACCGAGTCCTTATCCTCTTTGTTTCAACCGTTCTCTTCATTACAGCCACGGCTCTTCCTGCCTGGTCGACCTGCGACATCACCTATGAAGAGCACCTCTTCTTCACCTCAAAAGATGGAACCGAAATTGCCGGAAACGTCTTTATTCCTCAATCAGACGACCCGAACCAAACCTTCCCCGCCATCCTCTTCATCAACAGCTGGGCCATGGAGGAGCACGAGTACATCGTTCAGGCCGCCAAATTTGCCAGAGAAGGCTACGTGGTCTTAAGTTACTCGGCCAGGGGCTGGGGAAAATCCGGGGGTAAGGCCGGCATCGGCACAGAGGGAGACATGGACGACGTCCGGGCCGCGGTGGCATGGCTCGGCGAGAACACCCCCACCAATATGGAACACATCGGAGCCAGCGGCATCTCCTACGGAGCCGGCACCTCTCTGCTCGCCCTGGCCCAGGTGGATGAGATCCAAACGGCAGTGGCCATGAGCACCTTTGTGGATGTCTTTAAGCACCTCTACGGCTGGGAGACCTCCCGCCTCACCTGGGGGAGCTTTCTCATCGGCTCCGGCTACCTGACGGGCAATATGGACCCCATCCTGCCGGAAATTTTCAAAGACACCCTGCACCACCGCGATATCGACCTGATGGAGGCGTGGTCGGTTTCCCGCTCTCCCATCACCTGGATCGAGGCCATCAATGAGAAGAAAAAACCCGTCTACATCTGCCAGAACTTTGCCGACTACATGTTCTGGCCCAACCTGATCGTCGATTACTTCGAACAACTCACCGGCCCCAAAAAACTGGACCTCAGCCAGGGCATCCACGCCAGCGCCGAACTCAAAGGGCTGGCCGGTCTTCCCAGCGAACTCTGGGACAACACCCACGCCTGGTTTGATTATCACCTCAAGGGAAAAGAGAACGGCATCATGGACACCCCTGAAGTCACCATGGAAGTCAAAAACACCGGCATCCGAGACACCTTTGAGACCTGGGAATCCAAAGATCTCTATGAAAAATCCCTGGCCTTGAGCCCCCGAACCTTCTTCTCCAACGGCAAGCTCACCGAAAACGGTCCCCGTTTCGCCAGGACCAACCGCATCGTCTCCGGAATACCCTCCGGCGCCACCGCAGGCATTCCCATCCTCAGCCCCTTTGCCGATGCCCACATCAACCTGCCCATCTTAGCCTGGATCCCAGGCCTCAACCGCCTGAGCTCCGTGGCCTACCAGAGCGCAAGACAAAAAAGCACCCTGCAACTCCGGGGAGCCCCGACCCTGGATCTCTGGATCACCCCCTCCACCCCCGATATCCAGATCATCGGCTACCTCTACGACATGAGCAAAACCGGCCTCGGCACCCTCATCACCCACGGCCCCATCACCAAAATCGGAATGACTCCCGATGAAACCGAGATGATTACCCTGGAGTTTGCCACCACCGCCTACGACCTGCCCCCAGGCCACAAACTCGTGCTGGTCCTGGACACCGCAGATCCGGCCTACGGACCGGCAAGCCTGACCCCGTTTAAAGTGAAGCTCCCCATCTCCGGCAAAAGACCCTCCGTGTTGAGACTGACTGTGAGATAAGGGTTTAAAAACGTTTTTCGTGCTTCGTTCTTGGTGCTTGGTTCGAGGAGTCGCTGCGCTCCGTCACTGATGAAAAAGCCATGCGTTGGCGGCTGACGTCACAGCTCGGAGATGTCACGGGTCGAAGGGGGAGACAAGGGGTAACGATTC
>NZ_JAQYWB010000133.1 GCF_030145185.1 Desulfoluna sp.
ACAGGGCCTGATTTCCATTAAAGAGAAGTGGGTGAAGATCCATTACCCGGCTACGGCCCGGTAATCTTTGTGAACCGCCCGGTGCGGACCCGCATGCCGGGTGGTGTGGGGGCTGGGGGAGAGAAACCCCCGGCTACCCGATTAGACATTTTCAAGGGCATTACGAAGACCATCTGCAATATCTCTACGATTCATATAAGTATAATACCCATTTTTATCAATTAATTCAAAATCCATTGAACCACACCAGCGATTTATCCTTCCATAACCAGGTGCTCTTGGCACGGCGCCATTTTTTCCGGGTGCACAATGCTTGGCAAGGTTCATTCTAAATAATTCTGTCATTCGATAACTATGCTCAAGTTTTTCCCAAGTGTCATTGACGCTATCACGATAATCAGAGTCTTCTTTATATTTAATTAATTGTCTTTTTCTTATTTCAATAGTTATATTGTTAGGATCACCTTGAGACATATTGTCTACTTTTAAATCAATACCCCCATTGTCATGAAGCTTTTGAAATTGAAACTTTCTATCTCGCCACAATCGAAGAGTTTCGTACAACCCATATATCCACATTTGTGACATTGCTGATACTGCCATAGCTGTTTCTGTTGGTGTACGTTCTATTTCAAACCACTCTCTAAGCAAAGAATACTCATATTCTGTAATAACTGAATCGACAATACCGACATTCATTGCTTGCATGCCAAGGTACAAATCGTCTTTGAAGAAAGGTAGCCTCTTCAGGCCCATTGTGATGATACCAAAATTTATGTCATCCCAAACTTTATATGGGATATCGTGCTCATATTCATCATAGTAATCAGTCATGTTCATTCTCGATGTCTAACATTGTGAATAACCCGCAAGTTTTTCTATCTATCACCGCTATAGACATGACATTCGGACAGGATATCCGATATCCAAGGGGATAAAGTGGAAAATTGGAGGGGGTGGGTTCCATGTTTTAATGTTTAATACTACCGAACAGTTTTTCCAGTTATTGTCGATGAGATCATAGTTTGTATCACAAATCAAGAATGGATTATTTCGCCACTCATAACCTCCTTGATTCATGTGGTGATACGTTGATTCTCACCTATTGGCCTTCTGCGCTGATTCCTTCCTGAGTAACCACGAATTATTGATATACCTGCCTTTCGTTTTCCATCTTTGGCCCTTGAATACCGCGATAGGTGGAAATAATTCCATTTGGGGCAGTTGATATGTGCAGATTTCCATGTTTGGGGTTTAATAACCGGTTGTGAATCAAGTTTGTATGCTTCCTTTTATTCAGGGTGCAAAACATGGACGTCGGCCACCGTTTCGGATTTTATCATGGATCATGATGGCCATCGGCATTCAAGGTTTTTCCGCTACAGCGGTTTCCCCTCTCTGGCGGCCGATAATTTTTATGATTCTGCTTTGGTTTTCCCGGCGGAGCCGGATCTGTGCCCATCTGTGTTATCTGTGGCTGAGTTTTGTGGGTTTTATTGCAGGAGACAGGCCCCATACGCTGTACGCCTTTTCCCTTTTTCATGTCTTTCGTGCGTTTCGTGGTCATCCCTTTTCACTTCAGCGGATGTGAAATCAAAAGCGCCTGCCGGTGGCAAGGTGTAAGCACGGCGGCAATCCGTTTTCGAGGTGTTTAAGCCTAAGTGGCTTTGCCACCCTTGCCGCCGGAGGCATTGCTCTTTAGTAATTATTCAGCTTCTCATAGCTTTAAAAAGAGGGGTAATAAAGGGGGGCATCCTTATGTGGTGCCTATCCGACGGTGTTGGGGCTGTGAGGTAGGGTGTGCTTGCGCACCGTGGAGTAACCGCAAGGGTCATGAAAGTCCATGCACGGATGCCCTTCACGCCGCCTGGAAAGGGCAAAAGGCGGCGGTTTTACCAGCAAATGGTGCGCAAGCACACCCTACGAGGTGTCACGTTGCAGGATGTTTTCGTTACTCTGGCCGTTTGAAGTAAATTGGGCTGAATAGTTACTGGCTTTTCAGGCCCTTTTTCGTGTCTTTCGTGCTTTTCGTGATCATCCTTTCCCGTCATTTCAGCGTATGTGATTTGCCCCGAGGAATCCGCCTACGCAAAAGCCTCCGGCGTGACAAGTCCGCCTGCGCCGTGTCAATGCGTCACCATTCGAACAACGCCAATGGGCTACGGCGCGACAAGCGATCCGTCTTCGCCTGCGGCTACGCCGTGACATGGGGGCAAAGCCCAGCGGAAACCTGCTTTCAAGGTGGCCCACCTTGCCGCCGGAGGCCTTCTTTTGCCCCTGTGCTTTTTATTTAATCCCTTTCATGAACTCCGGGCTGAAGAAGGCGGGATTGGGATAGGAGTAGAACCCTTTTTTGGTTTTAATGCCCAGGTTTCCTTCGTCCACGTAGCGTTTGACGAAGTCGGCGTTGCGTTGGGGTTGAGACTTCTCGCTGGTTTGGGCCCAGTAGTCGGTGATTTTCCATATGGTCTCCAGGCCGATGGAGTCCATGATGCCGAAGGGGCCCATCATGGTTTTCATGATACCCATCCAGGCGCGGTCGATGTCTTCCACGGAGGCTACCTCGCGGCTGGCAAGGGTCAGGGCCGAGTCAAAAAGCTGGCTGAGCATGGTGTTAAAGACGTAGCCGTTTTGCTCTTTTTTGAGTTCGATGGGGTATTGGTCGATTTGGAAGACAAACTCGCGGATGGCTTCAAGGGTTTCTTTTGAGGTGCCGGGGTGGGGCATGATGTCGACGATGTTGGTGGTGAGGACGACGTGGAAGTGGAGGGCGGCGAAGCGGTCTGGGCGGCCGGTTGCCTCGGCGATCATGGAGGGGAGCAGGGTGGAGGTGTTGGTGGTGAAGAGGGTGTGGGCCGGGCAGATCTCGTTGAGGGCTGAGAAGACTTTTGCCTTGAGCTTCGGGTCTTCGGGGACGGATTCGCTGACGATGTCGGCGTCTTTTCCTGCCTCGGTGAGGTCCGTGGTGGTGCGAACTCGGGCCATGACACCGTCGTCTGCTTCCTGGGTAACCCGGGCGCCTGCCACCATGAGTTTTCCGAATTTTTTCATGGTAATGAGCGCCTTTTCAAGGGCCTCTTCACTGGTGTCATAGAGCGTTACATCCAGGCCGCAGGCCGCACATTGATAGCCGATTTGCTGTCCCATGGTTCCTGCTCCGACAATCAATACCTTTTGCGTCTTCGCCATGTGTCTCTCCTTTGAGGTTTTTTTGAGATCGTCGTGTCGGGGATATCGCTGTGGGTGACACGGCGTATGGGAAAAAATCAGGCAACAAGCGTGCCACGAATTTAGAGGCCCGTTTGGCGGGCGTATAGAAAGGTGCTGGGGGGAGCCCACGATATATCGCAGTCTTTATCCCTCATATGTGGTGTATCCGCGATATATCAATGATGGAATGGTCGCCGGGGTGTGCTTGCGCACCGCCAAAACTCCGAATGGTTTGCCTTTTGGCTCTTAGCCCTTTTTCGTGTCTTTCGTGTGGTTCGTGGTCATCCCTTTGCTTTTGGATTGTTTCCATATTTTGAAGTCGTTAAAACGATGAAAAACCTAAAAACATGAACTACGAAAGGCACGAATAGGGAACAACCGCAAAAAAAAATCTAATTCCCTCCTATTCACAGCCATGGGTTCCCTGTTCATTCCAGGCTCCAATGTTGCCAACACCTGTGAGATTACGGGGGCGTCGTAGGATGGGCAAAGCGCGAAGCGTGCCCATCTGGCAGTCGGGAAACCCACAACGATGAAAATTACATCAATTTCGACGACGCAGCCTCTTTTCCCGGCGTGATCGGTTGCCCCCGTGCCAGATGGGCACGGCACTACCTTTGCCCATCCTACAGGTTTCCAATAATAACCAGCGTACAGAGATTATGTTGCACCAAACCCTGTTCATTGATCAGTCAAACATGGCTGGGGAAAGATGGTAATTAGAAAAAAAATGGGTACCAAAGAGGCCAGAGCACCTAACCCGAATGTAGGGCGTCACCGGGTATACCCTTCATTAGTCGCAGATTAACGCAGATGGGGGATAACGGGAGAAGGGTGAAGACAGGGGTTGGTCTTTTGGCTCTTAGCCCTTTTTCGTGCCTTTCGTGTGGTTCGTGGTCATTCCTTTGCTTTTGGATTGTTTCCATATTTTGAAGTCGTTGAAACGATGAAAAACCTAAAAACATGAACCACGAAAGGCACGAAAAGCACGAACAGGGAACAACAGCAAAAAAAGGGTATCAAAAGGGGGCAGTCCGCCTGACCCAAAAGGCTAGTTATCACATCCCAGCAATCGACTTCCTTCTATCGGTATCGCGTAAATGCCGCGACGGAGCACGGCGCGCCCGAAAAACAGCTCCGTTGAGACCTGGAAGAGACCTCGGGCCCACGAATGGAAATCCTGCCAGGGTTTTGACAATGGCGTGGTGGCACCACGGCCACCTCCAGCTCAGGGATTTGCGGCACTTTTTGCGTTTCCTTATACTTCACGCGAATGCGGATTCATTTCAGCCCGGAGTGACGACTCCCGATGTGCCCTCGCAGCTTGCTCTCAAGGTGTTTTTGGCTTCAACACATCGACAGCTCATGCACTTGCGATCCCCTGTGCGTCTCCTTGCACGTCACGCGAATGCGGACGCATTTCAGCCCGGAGTGACGACTTTCAATGTGCCCTCTCAGCTTGCTCTCAAGGTGTTTTGGCTTTATCCACCGACAGCTCATGCACTTGCGACCCCCTGTGCGTCTCCTTACACCTCACGCGAATGCGAACGCCTTACAGCCCGGAGTTACGCCCCCCCAAGCGCATTCGCAAACCCGCTTTCGAGGTGGCCCATCTCGCCGCCGGAGGCTTTTTCCCCTTTCCCTTTTCTTTTCCCTTCCTTTCTTCCTTTCTTCCCTTCTGCCCTTAACGCGTTGCCTTGCGCCACTCTTCGTAGCCGCCTTCGAGGTTAAAGGCGGGGGGGAGGTCGGTCATGTCGTGGGCCATCCAGGCCCAGCCTGATCGGACGCCGCCGGTGCAGTAGTAGACGATGGGTTTGTCCAGGGGGACTTTTTTCCTGGTGAGGATTTTTTTCAGTGTCTCTGGCGTGATGGGGGTGCGGGAGGGTTTATCGACCATTTTTTTCCAGGAGATGTGGATGGCTCCGGGGATGTGGCCGGTGATCCATTCCGTGAAGGAGCGGGTGTCAATCAAGGTGAAGGCGCTTGGGGTGCGTTTCAGGTCTTCAGCCGTGATGAAGTGGGCGGGGTTGGGATGGGGGGTGTAGAGTGTCTGGGGACGTGGGGTGTTTTTTCGGTTCAGGGGGAGGCCCTTTTTTTCCCAGCCGGGGAGGCCGCCGTCCAGGAGGTAGACCGGGCCTTGATGCCCGATCCATTCGAGGGTCCAGGCGATCCAGCCTTCACCGCCCCAGGAGTCATCGGCGTCGCCGGTGATGACAATGGGAGAGGTTTCGGTGATACCGATCCGACCCAGGGCGGTGGCCATTTCCTGGGGGGGGAGGGTTCTGTAAGGTATCTTTTGAGCGTCGGTTTTTGTATACTCAACCCAGTTAAAGGAGATGGAGCCCGGGATGTGGCCTTTCGCCCAATCTTTTTGTGGGCGGGCATCCAGGATGACGGGTTTATTCTCCATGGCGATCAGCGTTTCAGGGGCGATCCGCTCCACCGCTTCGGCGGGCAATCCAACGAAAAACATTGTGAACACCAACCAGAGCATGGGTATGAGAGTCGTCTTTCCCTTTTGCATGTGTCTTGTCTCCTGGACGGTCTTATGGTCTTGTCGCGGGCCTTATGCCATGGAACTTCTGATGGTGGCTGCCTGCGTGCAGGGGGGACTGGTCTATGCCGCTTATCGGCTGGCCGATTCAGGGCGGGTTCCCCTGAATATGGGGACCCTTGTGGCGGTGGCGCTGCTGGTGCGTCTTCCCTTTGTTTTTGCTTCCCCCCTTCTTTCAGACGACATCCACCGGTATCTTTTTGACGGGCGGGTGCAGCAGGCGGGGGAGAGTCCCTACGCCTTTTCGCCCAAGGCGTACCCAACCACGGACCCCATTGTGTCGGACCTTGCGGCAAAGGTCAACCATCCGGGATTGGTGACCCTTTACCCGCCTGGAGCCCAGCTTTTTTTTCGTCTGGCCGCCCCCTTTGGCCTGATTGGGATGAAGGGCCTGCTCGTGACGGCCGACATGGTCGGGGTGGGGCTGCTTCTTTTTTTTCTGACACGCCAGGGGCTGCCGGGCTCCCGGGCGGTGCTGTATGCCTGGAACCCTCTGGTGATCTGGGAGATCGCCTGGTCTGGCCACATCGATGCCCTGGCGTTGCCCTTTCTTCTGGGCGCGGGGATGTGGGCCACCGGGACGGGGCGGCGGCAGGTCGCCCTGGCCGGTGGTTTGTTTGCCCTGGCCTTTTGGGTGAAGTTGATGCCGGTGATTTTCATCCCATTTTTTCTTTTTGCGGCAAGGCGGCGGGTGGGGTGGTTTGTGGCGGGCGGGGCTGTTGCCTCGATGTTTCTCGTGGTGCCGTACCTGCCCCATTCGGGGAACGCCTTCAAGACCCTTTGGCTGTACGGGTCCACCTGGGAGTTCTCCGGATTTCTTTTTTGCCTTTTTCGCGACCTGACCGGGATGAATCTGGCGGCAAGGCTGGCCACCGCCGTTCTCTTTTGCTGCGGGGCAGGGGGCGTGCTGTACCGCCAGTGGCGAACAGGGCTGTCTCTGTTTGAGTGTCTGGGATGGGCCGCCAGCTTCTGGCTCCTCACCACCCCCACCCTGCACCCCTGGTATGGCCTTTACCTGGCCCTGTTTCTTCCCCTGATGGGAGGCGCTGCCCGGGACATCATCGCCCCATACTTGCTCACCCTCACCCCCCTCCTGGGCTATGGGGTCTTGACGAATTTTCTTGCCCGAGGAGTCTGGGATGAAGGGGTCTGGATTCCCTTCTGGATCTTTTTTATTCCGGTGTGCGCCTGGGTTGTGGGATGGCATCGGGCGACAGGCGAAAAATCAAAAAGCAAGCCTCCGGCGGCAAGGTGAGCCACCTTGAAAGCGGGTTTGCGAATGCCATACGGATTTTTCACTTACAGGCTGTAATGCATCCGCATTCGCGCGATCTTTGAGGGCATGCGAGGGTCGTCACAAGCGCATAGGTTGAGGGGTTTCAAGCTTGGAGGCAGAGAGAGCCTGGGGCCGAGAGAAAAAAGCGTCAGAGAGCGGCCTCCGGCGGCAAGGTGAGCCACCTTGAAAGCGGGTTTGCGAA
>NZ_JAQYWB010000051.1 GCF_030145185.1 Desulfoluna sp.
GCGCTCCGTTTCGGTCCATCTTTCTCGTTTTTTTTAAGATTGTGGACAAACAATGACCAAGGCCACTAAAAGCCTCCGGCGGCAAGGTGTGCCACCTTGAAAGCGGGTCAAGAAGCCGGCGCGCCCGCAAACGTTGTTGGGCATGACCATCAGGAAAACCATGGAAAGGGGCCGAGGGACCCTTCACTGTTTACCAAGCATAGAATGCGCTTGCGCACCAAAACGGCTGGCACCCTACCTCCAAATTCATGTGGAAAATCATCGACACTCGCCCTGATTTTTATCAGCCGGAGCGTAGCGACCCCACAACCAAGAACCAAGCACCAACTTTAAGGAACACCCATGAAACTTCACATCTGGCCCCCGGTCTGGCTCACTCTAATGGCCACCCTGGCCTTCTTCACCGACCGACTGCTGCCCGGCCTTCGCCTCCCCGGAGCCCCCTTTTACCTCACCGGACCCATCTTGTGGATTCCGGCCCTCTGGCTGTTCTGGCATGCCTGCGACCGATTCCATTCAGCCCACACCTCCACCCACCCCTTTACGCGACCCAACGTCTTCGTTATTCGTGGGCCTTACACAAACAGTCGAAACCCCATGTACGTCGTGGCCCTTATGGTCCTGACCGGCTGGTGCGCGGTTCTTGGAAACCCCGCCACCCTGCCCTTTGTCTGGCTGCTGAAAAAAGTCCTGTACCAATTCGTTATTCGTGAAGAAGAGAAAATGCTCGAGGAGATGTTTAAGGGGAACTACCGGGACTATTGCCAAAGGGTTCCGAGATGGGTTTAAAAATGATTCGGCTGAGTGATTGATGATAATGTTGAGGTGTAACTCAAAACCGAGCATGGATCCCCGGCCTACGGCAATTCGGCGTGTAAGAGAAAGAGAAGGATGAGGTCAATAATTCGTCTTCGGTAGCCCCGAAAAGCCGGGGATGACGAACGCCTGAGTTATTCCTGTTAAAACCAATGGCTGAATTGGATTCTGCCCACCGACAGCTCGTGCACTTGTGACGCACTGTGCGTTTCCTTACACTTCACGCGAATGCGGACGCATTTCAGCCTTAATAAACGACGCCCGATGCGCAGTCGCAAACCCGCTTTCAAGGTGGCTCACCTTGCCGCCGGAGGCATGCTTTTATCTATCAATCGGGCCGCTTCTATCAACAGCGCCTCCTTTTCATTGAGTTCCGGGGTCTCGATGACCAGCTCCAGGAGGGCCTTTAGAAGGATTCCCACCTGGGGTCCCTGGGGAACCCCCACCTGGGTGATGAGGTCCTGGCCGCTGACGGCAAGATGGGCCAGGGAGAAGCCCCCTTTATGCCTGGCGGAAATTTCGGCGTAGACGGCACGGACCATAAGGCGCATCTCAGCAAGGGAGTACCCCCCCTTTTTCTTTCGATTGGCCTTGCCGTCGGCGAACACCCCACGCATCCAGTCCCGCCAGGGAAGCTCGCTGTCGTTCAGGTCCCTGAGGATTCGGCGCACCGCCTTGGGAGTGGTGTCCGCATCGATACGACGCATATGGTGGCGCACTATTTTAGAGACAAAGGCACGCTGTCGATTGCTGAATCCCAGGCGTTCCAGGGTTTCATCCACCAGGGGCTCCCCTGCCTTTTCATGACCGATAAAGCGGATGCCGTTTTTTCCCTGGTCCACGCACCGTGGCTTGGCCACATCGTGGAGGGCCATGGCAAGCCGCAGCAGGGGGAATTTGGGAGAAATGGCATCGGTCGCCATCATCATATGCTCCCACACCGTCTCCTCGTGATGAGGCCCCCCGTCGTGCCCCACACTCTTCAGCATCTCAGGGAAGAGATACTTAAGAAGGCCGCCTTTTCGCAGGGTTTCAAAAAAAAGAGAGGGCGTCTCCCCGGCCATGGCTTTCAGCATTTCATGATGAATCCGCTCCGGGGCCACAGCCGTCACCGCCTCGGCCCGGGCCACCATAGCAAAAAGGCTCTCTTCATCCATGGAGCCGGAAAGTTCCGAGACAAAGCGCGCCGCCCGCAAAAGCCGTAAGGGGTCCTCTTCGATCCGGGCTTTCGGGTCTCCGGTGAAACGAACGAGGCGGGCCTTCACATCGGCCATGCCCCCCCAGGGGTCGATGACATCAAGGGTCTCTGGACACCACGCCATGGCATTAAAGGTCAAATCTCTTCGCAGCAGGTCCTCCGTCAGACTCTCACCACGAAAGGTGGCCACCTCCACCCCATCCACGAGCACCAGGGGAAAGCTCCGGCCCACCGACTCGACCCGGCGGTCACTGAAAAGAGCCACAATGTCACGAGGGTGGGCATCCGTGGCAATATCGAGCTCTCGCACCGGACGGCCCAGCAGGCAATCCCGCACCGCGCCTCCAGCCACGACCGCTTCAAAACCCCGGCCCCGCAAGCGCGCCAGCACACGTAAAGCCGTCCCATGCGCCGAGAAGGCGTCCTGTTCAATCTTCACTCCATCCATCCCCGATATCCTAAATAAAGTCCCAAAAACCTGCCTCTGCGGCAAGGGTGGCAAAGCCACATTCGCCCTCAGCCTTTCGCCTCTCGCCTCTCGCCTTTAGCCTTTAGCCTTTAGCCCTTCGCCTTTAGCCCTTCGCCCTTCGCCCTTAGCCTTTAGCCTTTAGCCTTTAGCCCTTAGCCCTTAGCCTTTAGCCCTTAGCCCTTAGCCCTTCGCCTTTAGCCCTTAGCCCTTAGCCCTTCGCCTTTAGCCCTTAGCCCTTAGCCCTTCGCCTTTAGCCTTTAGCCCTTCGCCTTTAGCCTTTAGCCTTTAGCCCTTAGCCCTTAGCCCTTAGCCCTTAGCCCTTAGCCCTTCGCCTTTAGCCTTTAGCCCTTCGCCTTTAGCCTTTAGCCTTTAGCCCTTCGCCTTTAGCCTTTAGCCTTTAGCCCTTAGCCCTTAGCCCTATGATTTACAGCGGATCAGCCACAAATTCAAGCCGCAGAATCCCGGCCCATCCCTCCTTTCTTGTTGAATACGACGAAACGATTTTGTCGAGCCTAAAAAGTTGAGGTACAAAAAATCTTTTCCCTAATGCCTTGAAGAAATCTGGATTTGCATTATATTGGGACTTCCCCTGATGGACGGCAGGGGAAATACAACCGTTTTTACAGTCCCCACGAAACGAGGTGTGATCTTCATGTGTCGCTCGTGGAGAGTGTGAAAACCCGGACCATTTATCCGGTGACCTCATGACCCCTCGGGCTGAGAGCCAAGACGGCAAAAGCCTGTAGACTGAACTCACGAAGGAGCGTTAAGCACCATGATTCACGACAGTGTGGATAAGGCTAAAAAAGCCAAAGGCGGAAAATCCGACGCCGCCCAGGAACAGGAAAGGATGATCAAGGGCACTCTCTCCAAGATCAAAAACAAACTCTTTGTCATGAGCGGTAAAGGAGGGGTGGGCAAAAGCTCTATCTCCGCCAACCTCGCTGTAGGCCTGGCCGAAAAAGGCTTCAAGGTCGGACTCATGGATGTGGACCTCCACGGCCCCAGCATCGCTCAGATCATGGGACTCAGCGAACTTCTCGACATCAACGAAGAGAAAAAGCTGATCCCGGCCCAGAAAGGGCCCAACCTTAAGGTCATCACCATGCAGTGCCTCATGCGCGAAGCCGATCAGGCCGTCATCTGGAGAGGCCCGGCCAAGGCGGGGATGATTCAGCAGTTCGTCACCCAGGTCGAATGGGGCGAGCTTGATTTTCTGGTTATTGATGCCCCTCCCGGAACCGGCGACGAGCCCTTGACGGTGGTTCAGACCATTCCCGAAGCCAAGGCCATCGTGGTCACCACGCCTCAGGAAGTGGCCCTTGCCGACGTACGCAAGTCCATCAACTTCTGCCAGACGGTCAAACTTGACGTGGTTGGCCTGGTGGAAAACATGGGACCCTTCACCTGCCCCGGCTGCAACACCAAAATCGCCCTCTTCAAAAGCGGCGGAGGCCTGACCACAGCCACCAAAATGGGCATCCCTTTCCTCGGCACCATCCCCTTCGACCCGGCCGTAGTGGAAGCCTCGGATGCAGGCACCCCCATTTTTACCAAGGACAAAAACAACGAGTTCTCCGTAGCCATTGAGACAATTATCGCAAAAATTGTCAAACAGCTGTAAGAATGAAGCCTGCCGGTCCGTGATTTTCCGGGCCGGCCCGCCCAGCCTTACCCCAGATCCTCTTCAAATAGTGCGGTCATAAAAATATGGACCCATCCGGCGCCACAATCAGACACCGCCTTGAACGGGTGGAAGAGCACCTGGCCTCCTTTGCGTCCAGATCCCGGAGTGCCCTTCGCCGACGGCCCGACAAAGCCGAGTCCACCGGCTACCGACCCTCCTACGCCGTCGACGTGGACCGAATCATCAACTCCCAAGCCTACACCCGCTACATCGACAAGACCCAGGTTTTTTCCCTCATCCAAAACGACCATCTTACCCATCGGGTGCTTCATGTGCAGTTGGTGTCCAGGATTGCACGGACCGTGGGCCGAGCCCTGGGCCTGAACGAAGACCTCATTGAAGCCATCGCCCTGGGCCACGACATCGGCCACCCCCCCTTCGGCCACGAAGGAGAGCGTATCCTCTCCCTCCTCTCCAGGAATGCCGACCTCGGCCCCTTCCGTCACAACCTTCAAAGCGTCCGTTTTCTCGACACCATAGAAAAAGCGGGGAGAGGATGGAACCTCACCCTTCAAACCCTGGATGGCATCTTCTGCCACAACGGAGAGAGTCATGATGTGCCGCTCTCCCCGGATCTGACCAAAACATTCACCCGTTTTGATGAAGAGCTCAGGCGCATGGCGGAAGGCGAGCGTATCACGCCGATCCCCCTGACCCTGGAAGGGTGTGTGGTCAAATTTGCGGACACCATCAGTTACATCGGCCGAGACATCGAAGACGCCATCCGGCTTGGAATTATCCAGCGCACAGAGCTTCCCGCAGACTGCACACGGGTCCTGGGGCAAACCAACGGCACCATCGTCTACACCCTGGTCACCGATGTCATCACCCACAGCACCGGGGAGGTCATCCGCTACTCCCAGGAGGTGGCAGATGCCATGAAAGCCCTGAAATTATTTAACCTCGAGCGCATTTACATGAGCAAGGAGATCAAGAAACATCTCGGCAACCTGACCGATCTTTTTACCCTCGTCTTCGATCGTTGCCTCAGCGACCTGCACCAGCAACGCGGGGACTCCCTGATCATCAAAAACTTCGTCAAAAAAATGCCCCCCGAATACCTGCAGGCCACCCCGCCAGCCATGGTGGTTCGAGACTTTGTCTCCGGTATGACCGACAACTATTTCCTGCGACTCTGTCCGGAAGAACGACGCCCCACGGTCATTCACCTCAAGCCATAAACCCACATCCTGAGAAGCCTCGATCCATGAAAAATCCACTTTTTAAAAACCGGACCTATCGCCGTCTCTGTTCCAGGGAGAGCCTCATCTCCTTTCATGTCACCGTCAAAGAGACAGACCTGGCCATTTCCGCGGCCCGTGACCTCAGCCACGAGGCCATCCATGCCATCCTTGACTGCCGAACTCCCCTTGAGACATGGATTGCCGACCACCCCTCATTTGCCACCTCCCTGGCCCCCATCCCGATCACCGGGCCGGCACCGGCCCTCATCCGCACCATGGCGGAGGCCTCGCAAAAAGCCGGGGTCGGCCCCATGGCCGCTGTGGCCGGAGCCCTCTCCGAAGCTGTGGGGCGCGCGCTCCTCCCCCTCTCTTCCGAGGTGATCGTGGAAAACGGCGGGGACACCTTCCTGGCTGTCACCGGAAACACCACCGTGGCCCTTCATGCGGGAGACTCCCCCTTTTCCATGAAGGTAGGTCTCTCGTTTAAAGACGTGCAGAGCCCCTTTGCTGTTTGTACCTCCTCCGGAACCCTGGGACACTCCTTAAGCTTCGGTAAAAGCGACGCCGTCTGTGTCGTCTCCGCCTCGGGAGCCCTTGCCGACGCAGCCGCCACGTCCATCGGAAACCGGGTCAAGGATGCCGGGTCCATTGATCAGGCCATGGACTACGGAAAAACCATTGAGGGCGTCAAGGGCCTTGTGATTGTGGTGGGCTCCCGCATCGGGTTCTGGGGAAACCTTGAGCTGATACGCCTCTGAACGTGGACTCATTTCCTCCATGAACCGGCACGAAAGAGCCCGTCCGCCAAGCCCCTCCAAGAAAAAAAGGTTGAATTCTTCAGACAAAAAGCGTATGTGAATCGAACAGTATTTTTGTCAAATTGCCTGCCGATTCGATACGCCAAACCCGTCCGCCACCATCCGACGGACCGCGCCCCTTACGCAGGCCACGTAACCCCTGCCGACGGACAAAACCGGGCACGACACTATGGAGACACACCATGAAAAAATTCAAAATCGCTCTGTTATTTTTGATTCTCGCCGCTCTGTTTGTCGTTGTCTATCAAAACTGGACCTTCTTCAGTGCCAAACAGATATTGGCTGTCGATCTCAAGATGAAAACCTTTCAGACCCCTGACATCGCCACCGGGCTCTATTTCCTCGGGTCCTTTCTTATTGGTTTTCTTCTGGCATACACCGCCGGCCTCATGGCCCGATTCAAGACCAAGAAAGCGGCCAAAGAACTCAACGCCGTGATCGACTCTCAGCAGGAAAAAATTTCCACCCTCCGCGGTGAAATGGACCTCCTGAAAAGACGCCCTGTAGCACAGGAGACCACCCCTGTTGAAGAAGCCATGATACCCGGAGAGACGGAAGCGGCCCCCCAGCAGGGCTGATTTCCTCGTCCCGTTTCATCATTGTAATTAAACGCCCAGGGGATCCGCCCGTTTTAAGCGGCCGCTGATATATGAGGCCATTTCTTTCAGGTGGCCCCGGCTATAATCCATTCCAGAGCCGTTTACGCCGCGCCCAATCAGCGCGGCGTTTGTTTTCGGCGGGAAGCAACACCCAAAGCAAACATGACGCAAAACAAAACCACACCCATGATGGCCCAGTATCTTGAGATCAAAGCCAAGCACCCGGATGCGATCCTCTTTTACCGAATGGGTGATTTTTTTGAGATGTTCTTTGACGATGCCGAAAAAGCATCCAAGGTTCTTGAAATCGCTCTCACCTCCCGGGACAAGAAGTCCAAAAACCCCATTCCCATGTGCGGGATACCTGCCAAGGCAGCTGACAGCTATATCGCCCGCCTCATCGGAGCCGGTCTCAAGGTGGCCGTCTGTGAGCAGGTCGAAGACCCCAGGGAGGCCAAGGGGCTGGTAAAACGAGACGTCACTCGCATCGTCACCCCCGGCATGATCCTGGACACCGCTCTCCTGGATGAAAAGAGCAACAACTTCATTCTCTCCATCCATCGCAACAACGGCGCTGCCGGGTTGGCGTGCCTGGATATTTCCACGGGCTCCTTTCGGCTCTGCGAGTCTCGGGATCTCTCCGCCCTCTTTGATGAATCCATCAAACTGTCTCCTTCCGAAATTCTTCTGCCCGAGGCGCTTCGGGACGATGACGATCTGGGTCCCCTGAAAGAGGCTCTCCAGAACAGCTCCTTCACCTACCTGGAAAACCGGGAATTTGACCTCCGGGGAGCAAAAAAACGCCTCACCGACCAGTTCAACACCCGATCTCTGGAAGGTTTCGGCTGCGAAAATTTAAAGGCCGGTGTGGGTGCCGCCGGAGCGATCCTTGCCTACGTAAGCGAAACCCAGCTCCAGAAAATTGAGCACATAGACCGGATCGAAACGTATGGCCTCAACGACTATCTCATCATGGACGACTCCAGCCTGCGAAATCTGGAACTCCTTTCCAATTTGAGGGACGGCTCACGCAAGGGGACCCTCGTCGGAACCATCGACAAGACGGTCACCGCCATGGGCGGGCGCCTTCTCAAGAGCTGGATCCGCTCTCCCCTGCTGGTCCCTGCGGGCATCGAAGCTCGACTCGACGCCGTCTCCGAAGCCAAGGAGCATATGACGCGCCGCAGCCTGGCACGCGAAGACTTGAATGGAGTCTTTGACCTGGAGCGCCTGGCCAGCCGCATCGCCATGAATCAGGGCAACGCACGAGACCTTACCGCCCTGAAGAACTCCCTCTTCGCCCTGCCCCGACTGCTGGAGCAGCTCACCGACTTCCACTCTGCCCTTTACCGCTACGAAGGTGATCTCAGCCTGCTTTCCGAACTGGCAAATCTTCTCCACAAAGCCGTGCGAGAAGACGCCCCCCTGGGCCTCCAGGACGGGGGCATCATTCGAGAGGGCTATGATGAAGAGCTGGACGAATACATCCGTTTGACCACCGACGGCAAGAGCTGGATCGCCGAGCTGGAAGTTTCGGAACGGAAAAAAACCGGGCTTTCGTCCCTGAAAGTCAAATACAATCGGGTCTTCGGGTACTTCATCGAGGTCTCCAAGGCCCAGTCCACCCAGGTCCCGGACAGCTACATCCGCAAACAGACCCTGGTAAACGCCGAACGCTACATCACCGAAGAACTCAAGGAATTCGAAACCAAAGTCCTTCATGCCGAAGAGAAACGAAGCAGCCTCGAATATCAGATCTTCTGCGCGTTGCGAGATGCCGTCACAGCCCGCAACGCGGAGCTGGCATCCGCCTCTCGCTTTATCGCCCGGGTAGACGTGCTCCTGGCCCTGGCCGAGGTGGCCGATCACAATGGCTACACCCGCCCCCTCATGACAACCGACGGAGTCATTGATATCCGGGATGGCCGCCACCCCGTGGTGGAAAAAATGATCACCGCCGAACGGTATGTCCCCAACTCCATCCGCCTTGACAACACGGACAATCAGGTGATCCTCATCACCGGTCCCAACATGGCCGGTAAATCCACTGTCCTGAGGCAGGTGGCCCTCATCACGCTCATGGCACAGTTAGGCTCCTTTGTTCCGGCAGCCAGAGCCGTGATCAGCGTGACCGACCGTATTTTTACCCGCGTGGGCGCCCTGGACAACCTCTCCCAGGGCCAGAGCACCTTCATGGTGGAGATGGAAGAGACGGCCAATATTCTCAACAACGCCACCTCCGACAGCTTGATCATCATGGATGAAATCGGCAGGGGAACCAGCACCTACGACGGCCTCAGCATTGCCTGGGCCGTGGCTGAGTACCTCCATGATCTTTCAGGAGCCGGCGTAAAGACTCTGTTTGCAACGCATTATCACGAATTGACAGAGCTCGAAGGGCTCAAGCCCAGGGTGAAAAACTTCAACATTGCCGTCAAGGAATGGAATGAAAACATCATTTTCCTGCGAAAACTGGTTGAAGGCGGGACCAACAGAAGCTACGGTATCCAGGTAGCACGCCTTGCCGGCGTACCCCACAAGGTGATCAAACGAGCCAAAAAAGTGCTCTCCGTCATCGAAAGTGATGAAAATGGCGACCAGAAGAACCTGGGCCGTCGACTGGGTGAAGGCCTTCCGGAGGCCCGAGGCAGCAAAAAAACAAAGCCGCCAAGGAAAAAAAGCAAAAAAGAGAACGGTTTTGTTCAACTGGCTCTTTTCCCTTCCAGGGAAAATCCCATTTTAGAGAAACTTCAGTCGGTGGACATCAACGCCACCACCCCCCTTCAGGCATTGGCCCTGCTGAACGAGCTCAAGGCTCTTTCTGAAGAGGAATCAAAAAGTTAATACGGGAGACCGGTTGCAGCAGATCAGAGTGAGCCACCAGAGAGCAAACGCCCCCTCAAAATCCCACGGGTTCCCGTGGGCGGTCGCCGTGGTCCGTCTCCTGCTGCTGGTATGCCTGCTCACCGGACCGCTCACGGTCTCCGCCGCCCCGGCCCAGGACGAGGCAAAAAAAGCCTACCTATCGGCGGAGAGCTACCACCGCAAACTGCTGAAAAAAATATCCTGGAAAAACAGACGGGACAAATGGGAAGTCTGCGCCGATAAATATCTCGATGCCTGGCGAAAGGACAAACGTGGCCCCTGGGCCCCGGCCGGTCTCTTTCAGGCCGGTAAATTGTACATGGAACTGGAGAAATTTTCCGGCAGGCGAGCCGACCTGGAACGCGCCCGAGACCTTCTCACCCAAACCCGTGGCTTTGAGTCCAGCCGGTACAGCCAGGAAGCGACAAAGCTCTTAAGGCGTCTCCCAAAAGTCACCGTTAAACCGGCCCCGGCCAAGCCTCAACCGGTCGTCAAATCGCCTGAGACCCGAAAAACAAACAAACCGGTGACAGTCCCTGAAAAGAAGACCGCCCCCCCACCCGTCAATGGGGCCATCACCCATATCCGTTATGGCACCCTCCCATCACGCACCCGCATCGTGCTGGACACCCGAGGCGCCCTTGTCTTCACCCACGGCATGCTCCGTCACGACCCAAAGACCAAGAAACCCAAACGCATCTGGATCGACATCAAGGGTCATGCCCAAAATACGCTGAAATCAAGCATCACCCTTGAGAGCGATCCCCGGGTGAAACAGGTCCGCTCGGGCCTCTTCAAACCCGGCGTTGTCCGAGTGGTGGTGGACGCCGTCAACTTCAGTCACTACAAAGTCTTCCCGCTGAAAAAACCCAACCGCATTGTCGTCGACATCTGGAGTGGCTCTCAGCCCACGCATCCTCCGATCAAAAACGAGACGAAACCGGCAATCGATGAGCTGTTCACCCCCGAAGACCTGGCCCGACAACTGGCCCTGGGGGTCCGCCGCATCGTCATCGACGCCGGACACGGAGGCAAGGACAATGGTGCCCCGGGATATTACAAAGGGGTCTCTGAAAAAAACATCGTCCTGTCCCTCTCCAAGCGGCTGGCCGTCAAACTCCGCAAGGAGCTGAAATGTGAAGTGATCCTCACGCGAAGCAATGACCGGTACCTGAGTCTGGACGAACGAACCACCCTGGCCAACCGAAAACGGGCCGATCTCTTTATCTCGATCCATGCCAACGCCTCACGAAATAAAAAAGCCTATGGCGTGGAGACCTACTTCCTCAACCTCGCCAAAGATCGAGACTCCATCAACGTGGCCGCCCGGGAAAACGCCACCAGTGAAAAGAACATCAGTGACCTTCACACTATCTTGAACAGTCTGATGAAGAACGCCAAGATTAACGAATCAAGCCGCCTGGCTCAATACGTCCAGAGTTCTCTGGTTTCCAGCCTGAGCAAAAACTACACACGCATTCGAAACAAAGGCGTCAAACAGGCTCCCTTTTATGTCCTTCTGGGCGCACGCATGCCGGCCATTCTCGTTGAAACGGGGTTTATCAGCAACAAAAGCGAGTGCAAGCGGCTCACCTCCGCAACGTATCAGGATAAAATCTGCGAGGGCATCGTCAAAGGCGTCAAACGCTACATCGACTCCACCCACCCCTCTTCCATTGCCCATGGCACGCCTTAATTTCAGGGCATCTCGCATCAACACTGAAAGGCGACCCAGTGAGGAACACCCCAGCAAAAAAAACGCGAAAGAGTTGAAATTACCGCTAAGGTAAGATAACCATAGGTTATAAACACTCACACCATACAATAAACAACGCTCACAACCCCCTTTCCCGCCCCAGAGGAAGGGGTGGAATCCGTCACGCCGAGCAGCCTCAATTTATGGTGATCGGATCTCCGGGTGATGCGTCTGCCCATGCCTTTACCGGAGGATTGATCGTTGTCAGATTCCATGCAACATGAACCACCGAAGGAAGCCATCCCGCATGTGGAAACGGAGTTGAAGGAAATCAGGGAATCCCTTGCTCTGAAGAAAACGATGATTGAACACGCAAGTGACGGAATCGTTGTGGTCCAAGACGAGTGCTTCGTCTTCTCCAACCGCAAAGTGGTGGAGCATCTCGGGTGCCCGGTCAAGGATATCATCGGACACCCCATTGCCGAATTCATTCACCATGACGACACCCTTCGGGTCCTGGCCAACTATCGCCTCACCATCGGAGAGGCCTCCGGCGACGATTTCTCCCAGTATACCTTCCGCACTCAAAAAGCAGATGGCACCTTCGGCGTGGTTCGCCTTCGATCCTCCGGGATCCTCTGGAAGGGGCGCCCCGCCACCCTCTCTTATCTTCGTGACATCACCCGGAAAATAAAAAGCCAGAGCGAGCTGGAAGAGTACCGAAACCAACTCGAAGAGAAGGTGGAAAACCGCACCGCTGAGATGGTGTCCGCAAACCGAAAACTTCGGGAGGAGATTGCCAAACGCAAGCAGTACGAAGAAGAACTGATTAGAAGCCGGGACTCCTACCAAACCATCTTAGACAGCATCCAGGAGGGTTTTTTTGAGGTCAACCTCGGCGGCAAGCTGGTCTTTTTCAACAACTCCATGTGTGAGATCTCCGGGTACTCAAGGCAAGAGCTGATGGGGCTCCACTACAAAGATTACACCAGTAAAAAAACCGCCGATGAGCTTTTCACCGTCTTCAACATCATCTACAAAACCGGTAAATCTGGAAAAATAAGCGATTACGAGATGGTGGGGAAAAATAATTCCAGCGCCGTGCTTTCCATCTCCGCCACCCTCATCCGCAATCAACACGGCGAGCCCACCGGATTCCGGGGGGTGGCCCGAGACATCACCGACCGCAAACGAGCCGAAGATGCCCTTGCCACAGCACGCAATGACCTGGAAAAGCGAGTGGAGGAGCGGACGGCGGAGCTGATCCGGACCAATGAAAGCCTGACACGGGCCAAGGAAGAAGCCGACCAGTCCACACGGGCCAAAAGTGAATTTCTCGCCAACATGAGCCATGAGATCCGTACGCCGCTGAACGCCATCGTGGGGATGTCGGATCTCCTCATGAAAAACAACAGCACAGAAAAGCGAGGGGAGTATCTCAACATCATCCGCACCTCCTCCCTCTCCCTGCTGGAACTCATCAACGACATTCTCGATTTTTCCAAGATCGATGCAGGCAAGCTCACCTTTGAGAGCATCCCCTTCTCCCTGCATGAACTCATCGATGAAAGCGCCGACATGTTTTTAGAAAAAAACATGGCCAAGCAGCTGGAGATGATCATCGATATCGACCCCCGAATCCCCAGGCAGCTCATTGCCGATCCTCTGCGCCTTCGCCAGGTGCTCTCCAACCTGGTCAGCAATGCCTTTAAATTTACGGAAGAGGGAGAAATCTGCATTCGAGTCTCCCTGAAGGAGATGAACGGCACCAACGCCGTCCTCCTGTTCGAGGTCCGGGATACCGGCATTGGTATCGAGCCCAAGCTGGTGGAAAACAGCAAAGGAGATATCTTTGATGCCTTTGCCCAGGCCGATGGCTCCACCACCCGTAAATATGGCGGCACCGGGCTGGGCCTTGCCATCTGCCGAAATATTGTCCGCATCATGGGAGGCGACATCTGGGTCGAGAGCGAAAGGGGAAAAGGCAGTCTTTTTGCCTTCACAGCCCGTTTCAAGGCCGTGCTCCACAGCATCACCCCCACCCCGACCCTGCCGCCCAACATGCGTGAAATGTGCGCCCTCATCGTGGATGACAACCCGTCCACTCTCATGGTGATCAAACGGTACATGGAGTCCTTCGGGTTCCGCACCGAGTTGGCAGAATCCGGAGAAAAAGCCATCGATCTCTATCTGGCGGCTGCCGAAGGGCGCCCCTATGATTTGGTGGTTCTGGATGTCCGTCTGCCCGGAGTGGACGGCATCGAAGTGGCCCAGCGCATCAAAGAAACCCCCCAGATAAAAGCACCGCCCATTGTTATGATCAGCGCCCTGGGCAACGAATATGAAATCAGGCGGGCCAAACAGATCGGCGTGGACAGCTTTCTGCTCAAGCCCATCAAGCAATCCCTGCTCTTTGACTCCATCATGGAAATCTTCGGGTACGAATCCACACGAAAAGAGACGCCCTCCCGACAACCCGCCCCGTCCAACGAATTTTCAGATGTCACCATTCTTCTGGTGGAAGACAACCCCATCAACCGGATGGTGGCCATCGAAATGATGCGGGGCTCCGGCGCCCTGATCGACACGGCCGAGTACGGAACCGAAGCCGTGAAAAAGGTGGCGGCTAAAAACTACGACGTGGTACTCATGGACATTCAAATGCCCGAGATGGATGGTTTCCAGGCCACTCGGGCAATCCGCCACGACCTGAAACGCATCAGCCTGCCCATCATCGCCATGACGGCCCACGCCATGTACGGAGACCGGGAAAAATGCCTGGCCGCCGGCATGAACGACTACATTTCAAAGCCCATCGACAGAAACCGGCTTTTTTCCGCCATCCGGAAAAATATCCGCCTCTCCGAAGCCCTGAAGATGCAATCAAGTTACCCCGCCGAAAACCAGTCCAGTCATTCCCGCCAAGAGCTCCCCTTCACCCTGCCCGGGCTCAACCTGGAGGAGGGAATCCACCGACTGGGAGGCTCCTGGGAAAGCTACATACGGATTCTTCAGGAGTTCAAAACACAGTACGCCGTGTTCTCCACAGAATTTCGGACCTTTATCGCCGATAACGACTTAGAGAGCGCCAAACAATGCGCCCACGCCCTGAAGGGAGTGGCCGGCAACATCGCAGCTGGAGACCTGATGCTTGCCGCCCAATCCCTTGAAACGGCCATCCTCGCCGGAGAAAAGGACCCCATTCTCGGGAGGCTTCCCCTGGTCGAGTCCTCCCTGTCCGTGATTATGGAATCCATCAATAAACTCGGCCGAAAAGCACTCCAGGACAAGGACGGCACCCTGACAGTGGCCCCACCTCCCGGTGGACCCGAGACAGCGATTATCCTGATGCAGGAGTTGGCCTCTCACCTTGCCAAATTTGATCCCGTGGAATCCGAAGAATCCTTCCACACCATCAAACAAGCGCTTAAAGGAAGACGCTTTCTGGATGAAGAGCTCGGGGAGCTGCTCGCCTCGGTGGAAAAGGCGATTCACGGGTACGATTTTGAACGTGCCTCGACCCTGACGGATACCCTCGCAAGACACCTCAAGCGAACCCTCTCCCCCCAAACGAGAGAGTCATCTGAACCCAAGCTGCTCAAGGACCAATCCCATGATTGAACATGCCAACAGGAGAATTCTCCTCGTTGACGATACCAAAGCCAACATCGATATTCTCGTTGAGACCCTCAAGGATGATTACAAACTCGGTGTGGCCCTGGACGGTAAAAAAGCCATTGAATATTCCCACGCAAACCGCCTGGACCTCATTCTCCTGGACGTCCTGATGCCCGGAATGGACGGATTCGATGTCTGCAAACGGCTGAAAGAAAATCCCGCCACCTGCGATATCCCCATCATTTTCATCACCGCGATGGACGCCCCCGCAAACAAACGCAAAGGTCTGTCCATCGGGGCCGTTGATTACATCACCAAGCCCTTTGATATCTCCGAAGTGAAGGCACGGGTCAAAACCCACCTCACCCTCAAAGTGATCCAGGAGAGCCTCAAAAACAAAAACCTCATCCTCGAAGAAAAGGTCAAGGAGCGCACCCGCGAACTGAAAGAGACCCAGGTCGAGATCATTAACCGCCTCAGCCTGGCCTCCAAGTTCAGGGATTACGGGACAGGACAAAACGTCATTCGGATCAGCTACCTGGCTGAAATGCTGGGCCGACAGGCGGGCCTCTCCCCTGAGGAGATCGAACGGCTGGCCCTCTCCAGCACACTCCATGACGCGGGAAAAATAGGGATCTCTGATAATATCCTCATGAAAAAAGGAACACTCACCGAGGACGAATGGATGCTGATGAAAGAGCACACCACCATCGGCTCCCGCCTCCTGGCGAACAGCAACTCCCTGCTGATCCAGGAAGCCCAGATCATCGCCCTCACCCACCATGAATGGTGGGACGGGAACGGATACAACCGAGGACTGGCCGGCGAAGAGATCCCCCTCATCGGGCGCATCGTGGCCATCTGCGATGTCTTCGACGCCCTGATCTCCGAGCGCCCCCACCGAGCACCCTGGCCCGTAGAAAAAGCCTTCCAGGAGATTCAATCTCGAAGCGCCACCCAGTTTGACCCACGCCTGGTGAAACACTTCATGGAGATGAAAAAGGATATCATTGACCTCATTAATAAAACCGATTAAAATAGCTTCGTTTACCCACGGCCACTTGTTCACAACCCGCACGGGACACAACGGACTTCATGGATAAAAATCGACTCACACGTATTTTGGAAAACCTGCAGCGCGGTGACCTCTCTATTGAGGAGACCGCCGGCAAGCTCACCCACTTCATCAACGAAGACCTCTCTTTTGCCAACATCGACCACCACCGAAGCCTGCGCAAAGGGTTTCCAGAAGTCATCTTCGGCGAAGGCAAAACAAGCGAACAGATCATCGGCATCATGGAACGAATGATACCCCAGGAAGAGACGATCCTCGCCACCCGCGTCGATGAAGAAAAAGCCCAACGCGTCCTCAGCGCCCTCCCCGCCTGCCGGTATGAGGCGGATGCACGCATGATCATACTGGCTCCCAAAATCCCCGATCCCACCGGACACGGTACGGTTCTGGTCCTCTCTGCCGGCACCTCAGACATCCCCGTGGCCCGGGAGGCTCTTCTCACCGCTCAATACATGGGAAACCAGGTCCACTCGGTCTTTGACGTCGGCGTGGCGGGCATTCACCGCCTCTTAAGCCACCGGGAGACCCTGGAGCAAGCCACCGTCATTATCGTGGTGGCCGGCATGGAGGGCGCCTTACCCAGCGTGGTCGCCGGCATGGTCAAAGCCCCGGTGATTGCCGTCCCCACCAGTATCGGCTACGGGGTCAGTCTCGGAGGCATGACCGCCCTTTTCGGAATGCTCAGCAGCTGCAGCTCCAACGTCGCCGCTGTGAACATTGACAACGGCTTTGGCGCAGGCTACATGGCCTCAGCCATCAATCATATCCCCCTGCCCTCCTCGTAATCATCGCTTTTTAAGCCACGGTCTGGTCTTCCAAGGGCCCATGATTTTTTTTCATAAGAAAAAAACCGCTGAGCGAGCCTCTATAGAATCATTTTTTTGTTTTTTTACAAAGGGGGCGCATACCGCGTCCTCTTTTCTCTCGAGAATATCAATGATTTCGAATAATTAGCACCCATTCAACGCGACGATTCTATCTGCAGGCCTGCGTCTTTTCTAAAAAAAAGACGCGCTGTGCTTAACATATATAAAAGATTGCCCCCAACTTTTTTCCACATCAGCTACGAAGCCCTTGACAAGGAGGGGTGAAGAGTATATCAAGTGACGATCAAATGAATCTATTAGGAAACTCTGACTCATGAACGACGCCAAAGCGATTACCACCCTTATTATTGTGATTCTAATTCTTGTAGCGGGCATCGTACCCGTGATTAGGATTCGTCTACATAAAGGCGACTGGTAATGGCTTAACATAAATATCACACACCAAAAAAAGCCGTTATCAGTCAACACTGATAACGGCTTTTTTTATGGAGCACTTCATGAAAAGCGACAATGTCAAAAAAGGTATAGAGCGAGCCCCACACCGATCCCTTTTCAAGGCCATGGGCTACACCGACACCGAGATTGAACGACCCATCATCGGCATCGCCAACTCGGCCAACACCATCATTCCGGGCCACACCCACCTGAACCGCATCACCGAAGCGGTCAAGGCAGGGATCTATATGGCGGGCGGCATGCCGGTAGAATTCGGTGTGATCGGCGTCTGCGACGGCATCGCCATGAACCACACGGGCATGAGCTACTCCCTGGGCAGCCGGGAACTCATCGCCGATTCCGTGGAAGTGGTCGCCACCGCCCACGCTTTCGACGGCCTGGTGCTGATCCCCAACTGCGACAAGATCGTCCCCGGCATGCTCATGGCCGCAGCACGGCTTGACATCCCCTCCATTTTTATAAGCGGCGGCCCCATGCTGGCCGGCCGTCACCCGGAGCGCCCCCAGGAAAAGGTGGACCTGATCACCGTCTTCGAATCCGTGGGAGCTGTACTCTCTGGAAAAATGACCGAAGAAGAGCTCACCACCATAGAAGATTCGGCCTGTCCCACCTGCGGCTCCTGCTCCGGCATGTTCACCGCCAACTCCATGAACTGCCTCACCGAGGCCATCGGCATGGGTCTGCCCGGCAACGGCACCATCCCTGCCGTCATGGCAGCCCGGGAACGTCTGGCTAAAATGGCCGGGATGAAGATTCTTGAGCTGGTGGAAAAAGGCATTACCCCCAGCCAGATTCTGACCGAAAAAGCCTTTGCGAACGCCCTGGCCGTGGACATGGCCCTGGGCTGTTCCACCAACACCGTCCTTCACCTGAAAGCCATCGCCAACGAAGCAGGCGTGGAGGTTCCCCTGACCCTGATCAACGAGATCAGCAAAATCACCCCCCACCTCTGCTCTCTCTCTCCCGGTGGCAAGGACCACATCGAAGACCTGTACCGGGCGGGCGGCATCCAGGCCATCCTTAAAATCCTTGCGGATCAGGGACGCCTCAACACCGAATGCATCACCGTCACCGGAGCCACCGTGGGTGAAAACAGTAAAAATGCCCGCATCCTGGATCCCGATGTCATCCGTTCCTGGGACTCCCCCTACCACGAAGAGGGCGGCCTTGCGGTCCTTTTCGGCAACATCGCCCCGGACGGCTGCGTGGTAAAACAATCCGCGGTGCTTCCTGAGATGATGCAGCACAAAGGCCCTGCCCGGGTGTTTGAATCCGAAGAAGAAGCCTCCGGCGCCATCATGAAGGGCCAGATTCACAAAGGAGACGTGGTGGTCATCCGCAACGAAGGGCCCAAGGGCGGTCCGGGTATGCGAGAAATGCTCACCCCGACCTCTGCCATCGCCGGCATGGGCCTTGACGGCTCGGTGGCCCTCATCACCGACGGACGATTCTCCGGCGGCACCCGTGGCGCCGCCATTGGGCACGTCTCTCCCGAAGCGGCATCGGGCGGCCCCATCGGCCTGGTTCATGAAGGGGATCTCATCAGCATCAACATTGCCACCAAGAGCATTGACCTGATGATTCCCGAAATGGCCATTGAAAAACGCAAGGCCGAATGGAAGGCACCCGCGCCCCGCATCACCAAGGGATATATGGCCCGATACGCCCGACTGGTCTCCTCTGCCAGCGAAGGCGCTGTGGTCAAGTAAACATGGGCTTAACGGCCGCTTCGGCGGCCGTCACTATAGTTTATCGAGATTTTTTTTTGATGACGACAGCGTAACGGAAGACAAGGTTTCCCGTTACCAAACCAGCAAAGGACCAAGGAATGTCTGCAAAGGAACTGACAGGAACAAAAATCCTGATGAAAGTGCTGAAGGAAGAGGGCGTTGACACCATCTTTGGATACCCGGGTGGAGCCGTCATCGACATTTACGACGAACTCGCCAGGACAGAGTTCAAACACATCCTTGCACGCCATGAACAGGGTGCTGTTCACGCAGCCGATGGCTTTGCCAGGGCCAGCGGCAGGACCGGCGTCTGTTTCGCGACCTCCGGCCCGGGTGCCACCAACACCGTCACCGGCATCGCCACCGCCTACATGGACTCCATTCCCATGGTGATCATCACCGGGCAGGTCCCCACCCAGCTCATCGGAAACGACGCCTTCCAGGAAGTGGACATCGTAGGGATCACCCGTCCCTGCACCAAGCACAACTACCTGGTAAAAGACATCGAAAGCCTGGAACGCATCCTTCGGGAAGCCTTCTTCCTGGCCAGATCCGGACGCCCCGGACCTGTCCTCGTGGATATCCCCAAAAACATCCAGGTGATGAAAACCAAGGTCAACGGGCCGCAGGACATCAACATGCGGACCTACAAGCCCACGTACAAGCCCAACGTCAAGCAGCTCTCCCGTGTGGCAGGCCTCATCAAAAAGGCGAAGCGCCCCTTGATCTTTTCCGGCGGCGGCGTGGTACTGTCCGGCGCCTCCGAGGCCCTGGTCCAACTGGCCAGGAGCACCAACACCTGCGTCACAAGTACCCTCATGGGCCTGGGGGCTTTCCCCGGGACCGATCCCCTCTGGTTGGGGATGCCGGGGATGCATGGCACCTTTCGAGCCAATATGGCCATCAGCCAGTGTGACCTGATGCTGGCCATCGGCGTTCGATTTGACGACCGCGTAACGGGCCGAACCGATGATTTCGCCCCCAACGCTACCATCGTTCAAATCGACATCGACCCCACGAGTATCCATAAAAATATCGAGGTCGAAGTCCCCATCGTCGGCGACTGCAAGATCGCCCTGGAAAAACTGAACGATCTCCTGGAAAAAGAGCCGGAGCCGGAGAACGCGCCGGACCGCAGCGAGTGGAACCATCAGGTCGAAGCGTGGAAGAAAACCACGCCCCTTGCCTATGATCAAAAAGAGACCATCAAGCCCCAGTACGTCATCGACACCTTCTTCAAGATGACCAAAGGCGAAGCCATTGTCACCACAGAGGTCGGGCAGAACCAGATGTGGGCGGCCCAGTACTACCACTTCAACCGGCCCCATCAGTTCATCACCTCCGGTGGACTCGGGACCATGGGATTCGGTCTCCCTGCGGCCATCGGTGCCCAAATGGCCTGCCCCGACAAGCTCGTCGTGGACGTGGCCGGTGACGGCAGCATCCAGATGAACATTCAGGAGATGGCCACGGCGGTTGAGCATAACCTGCCCATAAAAATCATCATCCTCAACAACCGATACTTAGGCATGGTGCGTCAGTGGCAGGATCTCTTCTACGACAAATGCTACTCTGCCACCACCCTGGACCACAACCCCGACTTCGTCAAGCTGGCCGACGCCTACGGAGCCAAAGGGCTTCGAGCCACCCGGCCCGAAGAGGTGGAAGCGGTTCTTAAAGAGGGCCTTGAGACCCCAGGCGCCGTCATCATGGAGTTTGTCGTGGACCGTGAAGAGAACGTCTACCCCATGGTCCCGGCCGGCAAAGCCATTACCGACATGCTGCTTGTCTGATCCATGCCCCGGCTCCGCCTGTTGCCGAGCCGGGGATGTGTCTCTACCAACCTGACTCTTTACGGGCGGCCGAGCTCCGGCCTCCCTGACATAAGGAAATCGACCCATGAGCGAAAAACGACACATTCTCTCCATTCAGGTGGACAACGAACCCGGTGTTCTCTCCCGTATCGTCGGCCTCTTCTCCGGACGCGGTTACAACATTGACAGCTTAAACGTCGCGGCCACCAACGAGCCGAATATTTCCCGTATCACCATGGTCACCACGGCGGATACCGCCATCATGGAGCAGATCAAGAAGCAGCTGCACAAACTCATCAACGTGGTGACGGTACACGACCTCACCGAGTCGGACTACGTCCAGCGCGAGCTGGCCCTGATCAAGATCCATGTCAAAGCCGACAACCGAGGCGAATTAATCAACATCGTCGACATCTTTCGCTACAAAATCGTCGATGTGGGTCCAGAGCATGTAACCATCGAAGCGACGGCCACAGAAGAGAAGCTGAAAGCCTTCATTGAGCTCGTCACCCCCATGGGAATCAAAGAGATCGTTCGCACCGGCAGCATCGCCCTTTACCGGGGCAACTGATCAACGAACCTCCCGACGAGCCTCAGCAAAATCCTTTCGCACCGTCACGGCGCGAAAGGCAAGGCATCTCGTTTACACCCGCACCCGGAAGGTCCGGCTTTTCACGGTGCAATAAACCCGGAGCGACATGACATGGAACCGGTCCTGATATTCGATACCACCCTGCGTGATGGCACCCAGGGGGAGAACATCTCCTTTTCGCCAGATGATAAAATCAAAGTGGCACAACGCCTTGACGACATGGGGATACACTACATTGAAGGTGGATGGCCCGGTTCCAACCCGGCGGCTGATCGGTTTTTCGAACTGGCGAGAGACACCCAATTCGCCACCGCACGCATCACCGCCTTCGGTTCCACCCGCCGTCAGGGGGTTCCCGCCGGGGAAGACGCCAACTTACAGGCCCTGATTGCCTGTGGCTCACCGGCGATTACCCTCTTCGGAAAGACCTGGGATCTCCACGTGGTGGACATCATGGGAAACACTCTCTCCGAAAACCTGGCCATGATTGAAGAGAGCGTGGCCTTCCTGAAAAGCCACGGGCGTGAGGTGCTCTACGACGCCGAACACTTCTTCGACGGCTACAAAGCCAACCCGGAGTATGCGATCCAGACCCTGAAGGCCTCCCTTTCCGGAGGCGCCGATTTCGTGGTATTGTGCGATACCAATGGGGGAACTTTGCCCCACGAAGTCAGCGAGATCCTCGACACGGTGAAATCCAGGCTTGATGCAGAGTCAGGGAGAGACATCCGCATGGGAATCCACGCCCACAACGACTGTAACGTGGCCGTGGCGAACTCCATCGCCGCGGTTCAAGCCGGGGCAGCCATGGTGCAGGGCACCATTAACGGGTACGGCGAAAGATGCGGGAACACGGACCTCACCTCCGTCATCCCCATCCTCAACCTGAAACTGAAACGGCCCTGCGTGTCTGAGGAGAACCTGAAAAAGCTGAAACCGCTGTCACGTTTTGTGAGCGAGACCTCCAACATGATCCCCCTGGCCTCCCGCCCCTTTGTGGGCAAGAGCGCCTTTGCCCACAAAGGCGGGGTGCATGTCAGCGCCGTGATGAAGCAGCCCCTTTCCTATGAACACATCAGCCCGGAGGACGTGGGAAACAAACGCCGGGTTCTTGTCTCGGACCAGGCAGGCCGAAGCAACATCGAATACAAGGCCAGGGAGATGGGCATCAACTTGGACGCCCCCGAGTTTGATTCCAAACGCATCGTCAACGAAATTAAGATGCTGGAGCAGGAAGGCTACCAGTACGAAGTGGCCGATGGCTCCTTCAAGGTGCTCATGGACAAATTTCTGCTTAAGTATGAGCCGGTCTTTGACCTGGAATCGTTTCGAGTCACCATCGAAAAGGACAAAGATCGCCCCTGCACCTCCCACGCCATGGTCAAGGTGAATGTGGGCGGTGAAAGCGAAATCACCGCAGCAGAAGGTCATGGCCCGGTCAGCGCTCTGGACAACGCCCTCAGAAAAGCCCTGGGCCGCTTCTACAAAGAGCTTGAGACCATGCACCTGGTGGACTTCAAGGTCCGCGTCATGGACGGACGGGGCGGGACGGAATCCAAGGTACGCGTCCTCATCGAATCCCGAGACGGGGATGATATCTGGAGCACCATCGGCGTCTCCGAAGACATCATCGAAGCAAGCTTTGAGGCCCTGGCCGACAGCTTCCAGTACAAACTGGTCCAAAAAAAATAACCGGCCGTGCCCTGGTGGCACACTCGACGACCTTAAAAAAGACGTATGGCGATCCACCCGGTCGCCCGACCATCCACAAGGGGAGCAGGAGGCCCCGCCCAATGAAAGAGGTGATCAAGACCGCAGGAAACGCCGCAGGCATCCTGCGGTCCAGGCTCACTGGGTTTGCCTGAATTCAAGCGAATGATCCTTATGTCGAATGACCCACCGCAGACCCTTTTTCGGAGCACACATCATGACCAGAACCATCACAATATTTGACACCACCTTACGAGACGGCGAACAATCACCCGGCGCCAGCATGAACACCGCGGAGAAGCTGCGGATTGCCACCCACCTGGACACTCTGGGTGTGGATGTGATTGAAGCGGGCTTTCCCGCATCATCACCCGGCGATTTCGAGGCGGTCTCCCGCATTGCAGACACCGTAAAAAATGCCGAAGTGGCCGCCCTCTGCCGCGCCACCGCCAGTGATATCGACCGGGCCTGGGAGGCCATTAAAAATGCGGCCAAACCCCGCATTCACACCTTCATCGCCACATCGGACATTCACCTGGAGTACAAGCTCCGCATGGGACGCGATGAAGTGGTGACGCGCGCCGTGGCCGCCGTGACGCACGCTCGGCAGTACACGGAGAACATAGAATTCTCCGCCGAAGACGGCTCCCGCACCGACCCGGAATTTCTCTGCCGGATTTTCGGTGAAGTCATCAAAGCGGGTGCCACCACCGTCAACCTCCCCGATACCGTAGGCTACGCGGTCCCCGATGAGTTCGGTGAGCTGGTGCGCCACGTCATCGCCCACACCCCGGGCATGGAAAACGCCACCTTGAGCGTTCACTGCCACAACGACCTGGGCCTGGCCACGGCCAACACCCTGGCGGCCATCGTTGCCGGAGCCGGTCAGGCAGAGGTGACCATCAACGGAATCGGCGAGCGAGCGGGCAACACAGCGTTAGAAGAGGTCGTCATGGCGATCCACACCCGCCCCGGCACCTTTCCCATGGACACCCATATCGACACCACCCGCATCCATGCCACGGGTCGGCTGGTCAGCTCCATCACCGGCATCATGATCCAGCCCAACAAGGCCATTGTGGGGGCCAACGCCTTCTCCCACGAATCGGGTATCCACCAGGACGGCATGCTCAAAAACCCCATGACCTACGAGATCATGAGGCCTGAAACCGTGGGACTGACCACCAACAAACTGGTTCTGGGGAAACTCTCCGGACGCTTTGCCCTGCGCTCCCGTCTCGAAGAGATGCGCTACAACCTCACCGAAGAGGAACTCAACACCGTCTTCGAGAGTTTTAAAGCGCTGGCCGACCGAAAAAAAGAGATCGTGGACGAGGACTTGGAAGCCCTCGTCACAGACGTTATCCTGCGAAGCCATGAGGTCTACACCTTGGAGTACCTCCACGTCACCTCCGGCACCACGGTCTTTCCCATGGCCAGTGTGCGCCTCGGCATCAACGGCAAGATCAAGCAGGGGGCTTTTGAAGGCAACGGCCCCATTGACGCGGTCTTTAACACCATCGCAAAAATTGCCGGAAGGGAGCCCGAGCTCCTGCGCTTTTCCATCGGCGCCCTCACAGGCGGCACCGATGCCCAGGGTGAGGTGACCGTCCGCATGCAGGAAGGCGACTATGTCTCCCTGGGCCGCGGCGCCGACCCCGACATCATTACAGCCAGCGCCAAAGCCTATATCAACGGACTTAACCGGCTGGAGTACTTCAAATCCAACCCCGTCACATCCTGTGATGTGATATAAAGAAAATCGGGTCGCCTGCGGGCGGCCCCATAAAAAACCAAACCGACCCATTAATTATTTTTTACGATATGGAGCATCCAAAGATGAACTACTTCAACACCCTCCCCTTACGTCTTCAACTGGAACAGCTTGGCAAATGCAGCTTCATGGACTCTTCAGAGTTCAACGGTGTAGAGAAACTCAAAGGCAAAAAACTTGTCATCGTCGGATGCGGCGCCCAGGGCCTCAACCAGGGTCTCAACCTGCGTGACAGCGGCCTCGACGTCTCCTACACCCTGCGTCAGGCAGCCATCAACGAGAAACGTCAGTCCTGGCTCAATGCCACGGAGAACGGCTTTTCCGTCGGCACCTACGAAGAGATGCTCCCCACCGCCGATCTTGTCCTCAACCTTACCCCGGACAAGCAGCACACCAACGTCGTGGAAAAGGTGATGCCCCTGATGAAAAAAGGTGCCTGCCTCTCCTACTCCCACGGCTTCAACATCGTCGAGGAAGGGATGCAGGTCCGCGAGGACCTCACCGTCGTCATGGTGGCCCCAAAATCTCCTGGAACTGAAGTCCGTGAAGAGTACAAACGCGGTTTCGGCGTCCCCACCCTGATTGCCGTCCACAAAGAGAACGATCCCAACGGAGATGGCCTGGAGATCGCCAAGGCCTACGCCGCCGGAACCGGTGGAGACCGCGCCGGCGTGCTTCTCTCCTCCTTCATCGCCGAGGTAAAGTCCGATCTCATGGGTGAGCAGACCATCCTTTGCGGCATGCTCCAGACCGGCTCCATCCTCTGCTTTGATAAGATGATCGAAAAAGGGATCGACACCGGCTACGCCAGCAAACTCATCCAGTACGGCTGGGAGACCATCACCGAAGCCCTCAAGCACGGCGGCATCACCAACATGATGGATCGCCTGGACAACCCGGCCAAAATAAAAGCCTTCGATCTCTCTGAAGAGATGAAAACCATCATGCGTCCCCTCTTCAACAAACACATGGACGACATCATGGGCGGCGCCTTCTCCGAAGGGATGATGGCCGACTGGGCCGAAGGTGATGCCAAGCTCCTCGGATGGCGGGAAGAGACCGGCCAGACTGCCTTTGAAAAATCCACGGCGGGCGAGATGGAGATCACCGAGCAGGCCTTCTTTGACAACGGCATCCTCATGGTGGCCATGGTTAAGGCCGGGGTTGAACTCGCCTTTGAGACCATGGTGGCCGCTGGCATCAAACCCGAATCCGCCTACTATGAGTCTCTCCACGAGACCCCCCTCATCGCCAACCTCATCAGCCGCAAGAAGCTCTACGAGATGAATAAAGTGATCTCCGACACCGCAGAATACGGCTGCTACCTCTTCGCCAACGCCTGCGTGCCCCTCCTGGCCGATTTCATGAAAGGTGTGAACACCGACATCATCGGCAAAGGGCTGGCGTCCGAAGACAACGGCGTGGACAACATGGCTCTCATCGAGGTGAACGAAGCCCTGCGTAACCACCCCGTCGAAGTGGTCGGCAAAGAACTGAGAGGCTACATGACCGCCATGAAGGCCATCCTCTAAAAAATGCCCTCTCCGGCGCCTCTGCCGGGGACCCGCGTTTCAAAAAAACGCGGATAAAAGGCAGGCAAACGAACACAAAAAAGGTGGAACCGATGACGGTTCCACCTTTTTTTTACATCTCACATCGTGCTACCTCTCCCCACGGCCCTCCTCAAAATGAAATTTAATGGCCGTTCTTTGCCAGGGCACAAACCTGTGACATGACGTCAACATTTCATCATCTCGCGCCTCATTTATTTACCTAATAAAATTTTAATCTTATTTAAATTAAGTAATATAAATTTTCAAATACGAATAGATATGTCATAGTCATTTCATTTTTCCGTATAACAGGCGCGTCATGTTTTATTCACATTTTTGAAAGGATTGAGCCGATGAAATTATTCACCATGGGTGCCCTCATGGCCTGCATTATGAGCTTCAGCCCCAACCTCGTTCTGGCCACCGAAAGCACGGCCCCGGCCGAGAGCCTCTCTTCTCAAGAGATATTGCATGGCGATGAGTCGAAATACGCCACTCAGTTCAAGGAAATCACTGAGCAGATTAATCTACTTAAAAGCCAGTACAAAGGAATCAATCAGGCCACCCGACAGCTCAAAGAGGCGGGTGCCTCATACCAACATACCTTGACAGCCGACACGCACAAGGTGTCTCAGTACCTCACAGACGATCAATTGGGTACCATGGCGGGCGTATATACCATTGATGCCGGCTATGCCGCCCTCTTCCTGCGGAAAAAAGAGCTGAAAAATGTCATCTTGGCCCGAAGGGACTTAATGATAAAACTCGGGTTTCAGGCCCCCTTGTCCCCTAAAATGAAAAAGCTTCTTCAGAACCCGGAATCCATAAAGGATGGTCAGGCATGGACCGATGCCGTAAAGGCTGTGCACAAAAAATTTATGGCAAATGGAATAAACAGCGCTAAACAACTAAAAGTAATAACAAATGTAGGCTACGGCATGCTCGTTGAAGGCCTTTACATTGCCACGGAATCCATTGCCATGGCGGATTATTCACCGAAGATGCTGGAGCAGCTGAATATCCAGCATGAACGGATCCATTTCATGATCAAACTGCTCAATACCATGCGACATGACGAAGACCTGAAGCATGCTGTGGGCTTTCGCCATAGCCTTGACTTTATGGGCAAAATTCACGCCCTGCTGATCGTCACCGAATATACCAGACAGGACGTCGAGGCCCTCCGCGAGGTTATTCGCCCCGAACGTCAAGCCATCCTGGATGGGGCCATCGGAAACGTCGCCACAAAACAGTAACGTAGAAGCAAAGCGCAGGTGCCCGGATGATTGTTTCAGAGTTAACCTTAAATGGTATTTTGCATCTTTTTGCCCTGTTATCTTCCTGTTATCATGAATCCGGGCCGCTTAAAGCACGCGACATGGTCAAAGCCTATCTGTCCGACTATCTGCGGATTGTTCATACCGACACGTATCTTGGTCTATTCGACGGATTCTTAGACTTTTATGATGGAGACTCAGACCTGGATCTCCTCATCGCCCGAACCACTGAAATCTGTGGTCATCTGAAAGGCAACCTCCCGCGTCCTGAACAATACGCTGTGTTGCTCCGATTTTTTGAGCTTTCCCAAGCCGTTCCCCAGGCCCATCGTCATGAACTTTCCCGCCTCGCGGATGCCGCCGGCCAGGCCTTTGAAATCAGGCCGGATGTTATCCAGGATATGCTCGCGTTGCTCCATCACACCGAAGCCATGGAAGCCCTCGGTCCCAACCACCTCTTTATTCACTCTAAAAAGCCATGCGGCACGGCTCCCTGCCACGGGCTGGTTCGCGAGCACTTCGCCGGAGGCGTCACCGTTCTCCATATCGAAGATATCGACACTCTGTTTCTTGTGCCCCATACCCTTTCAGGGCAAACCCTCAACGGCACCCCCCTGCAACCGGGCGCGATTTATCCCCTTCCCACGGGATCGATCCTGAAAGATATTCATTCGAACCCCATCTATTACTCGGATATCGCCGCCTTTTTTAAACCACTCAACCCTGCAGGCGACATCCTCTTTACCGGTCACCATATTGATTTTCGTTTCCCAGGCAGTGACAACGGCCTCCACGATTTTTCTTTTGAGGCGACCGGGGGCCAGATGATTGGGGTGATGGGGGGCAGCGGGGTGGGCAAATCCACCCTTCTCAGTCTCCTGAACGGCTCCCTGCCCCCCCAGGAGGGTCAGGTCCTGATAAACGGAGCGGATCTTTATGGGAACAGGCAAACACTCGAAGGGGTCATTGGGTTTGTGCCACAAGATGATCTGCTCTTTGAAGAGTTGACGGTTTACCAGAACCTCTTTTACAGCAGCCGTCTCTGTCTGGCCGACCTCAGCAAAGAGGCTTTGGCCAAGCGGGTCATGGGGATTCTGGGTGAGTTGAACCAGGAGGAAATCCGCGACCTGACCGTCGGGTCCCCCTTGGATAAAACCATCAGTGGCGGCCAGCGTAAACGGCTCAATATCGCCCTTGAACTGATCCGAGAACCATCGATCCTCTTTGTCGATGAGCCCACCTCCGGGCTCTCATCTGCGGACTCATTAAATGTGATTTCCCTGCTTAAAGAACAAAGCAAGAAGGGGAAATTGATCATCGTGATTATCCATCAGCCCTCCTCGGATATCTTCAAAATGTTCGATCAGCTGTGGCTGCTGGACAAGGGGGGACGCCCTATTTATACCGGCAATCCCCTCGATGCCATCCTCTATTTTCGTAAGGCTGCCTGGCAGGCCGGCACCGACGAGTGCCTCTGCCCTCAATGCGGCAATGTCAACCCGGAACAGATCTTTGATATTATCGAGATGAAGGAGTTGGACGACCGGGGCTACGCCGCTGACCGGCGTCGATTCTCTCCAGAGGATTGGCATACGCGCCACCAGAAAACACGGACGACGGAGGACAAAAAACCTCCCACGGACATGCCCCCCCCGCAACGGGCCCTGAAACGTCCGAGCCTGACCGGTCAGTTTGTCGTTTTTTTTATACGCAACCTCTTGACCCGGTTCACAAATCGGCAGTACCTGGCCATCAATGCACTTGAGGCCCCTCTGCTGGCCTGGGCCATCGCATCCTTTGCCGGGTATGGGAAGGGTCCGGGATATACCTTTGGGGCCAACCACAACATCCCCGTTTACTTTTTTATGAGCGTGATTATCGCGTTATTCATGGGACTGTCTGTCAGTGCAGAGGAAATTATCCGTGATCGAAAGATATTAAGCCGGGAACGATTTCTCCATTTAAGCTGGTTCAGTTACATCAACGGAAAAGCCGGGTATCTGTTCCTGGTGGGAGCCCTCCAGATGGGCCTTTATGTCCTGGTGGGCAATACCATGTTGGGGATCCCGGAGTTCACCGCCAAATTATGGACGGTGCTTTTCTCCTGCTTCGTCTGCGCCAGTCTGATCGGGCTCAACATATCCGCAGCCTTTAAGACCGTGGTGACCATCTATATCCTCATCCCCCTTCTGCTGGTGCCCCAGATCATCATGGGGGGCATGGTGGTCTCCTTTGATGACCTGATCCCCCCCCAGACGCCCCACAACCGCGTCCCGGTCGTCGCCAACTTCATGCCCTCGCGCTGGGGGTTTGAAGCCGCCGTGACGGAACAGTTCTGGAGCAACCGTTTCCAGGCGCCCTACACCGACCTGGACAGGCAAATCAGCCATGCCGATTTTTGGGTAAACTATTATGTACCCGAGCTTTTCTCCCAGATCGATTTCCCTTTCATCGATACCCCGGACGCCTCTCATGCCCAAAAGACAAAGGCTGCATTAACATTATTAAAAACTGAATTTACAGACCTTGCTAAAAAACAGGGCATCGACCTCAAGCTGCCCTCCGATGCCTTTACCCCTCAGGGCTATTCACGCCACGTTGCCCGCCAGTTAAAAACGTCGTTGTCCAAGGTGCTCACCTCTTATCGCCAGAGGCGAGGCGAGGCCAACGACAAACGTCGAGACCTTGAATCCGCTCGAATCCAAGTCATGGGGATCGCAGTTTACCGGACCCTCGAAAAAAACAACCAAAACAAAAGCCTTGTGAACCTGGTCAAAAACCGCCGCAACCTCGACGATTACCGGCTCAGCCCGACCCGAATCGTCCGCGTCTCCGACCCTGTCTTCACCCAGGATGTCACCCCCTGGGGCGGAGCGCCTTTTTATGCAGGACAAAAGCGAATCGGGCGCGTCGTTGTGCCCACCTACTTTTTTAATCTTGGGGTTTTATGGCTCTTCTCGGGTCTGTTCTATGCGGCTCTGTACGGAAACCTGCTGGCGCGTCTGCTCTCTCTCGGGGCGTCTGTGCATCGACCCGGTTTTTTCCAGAAAAATAAAAAATCGAAATAATAAAAAAGGGGGCCCCTCAAACAGGTCCCCCCTCTCCCTCATCATACCCTTTGTGTGACAGGCTCACACAAAACAAATCAAACCCACCCAACAACACGCTTTCGCAACGCACGGGCGGGTCTATTTTTTAGCCCTTAGGCTGTCCCAGCATCCCGGCTTTCATGGTTTCCAGGGTGGGCTTGGCACCGAGCCAGATACCGAAAAGGGCCTGTTTGAACGCAAGGCCTTCGATGGTGGCCTTTTTCTCGCCCTGCTTGTAGATACAGGTACCGGCTCCAGGGACATAGACCATGTCGTAGATATCATCCACGTTGATCTTCTCTTTGAAGACGTCCATCATGGCATCGATCTCTTTCTCGATGGGCGCGGTGTTGCCGTTGGTGGAGAGCTCGAAACCCTCCCGGGTGGACTTGGTCATCTTGTCGGAAGAGATCAGTTTGCTGGTAATGTAAAGACGAATGGCCATGGGGGCATCGCCGCTGACCACCGCATCACCGTCCTCCGTCTTTTCTTGAAGAAACAGGGCCGCCACGTAAGGTTTCACCTTGATAAAACCAATTTTTTTAATCCGAATGCCGGACCCGTTGAAAACAAGCTCCACGTTCTCCAGTTTAAGCTGCTCCGGAAATTTGACATCCTTGGCATCCACGGCAAAGGCCGTCCCGGTGGCAAGACAAAGGGCCAAAAGCACCATCACGATTCGTTTGAACATATTTCCTCCTGTGAGATTATGGGTCGGTATGGAGCCAGCCTGAAAAACAGGCCGCCTCAACTCCCGTTATTGCCCTTTTCGCGTCCAGTACTCGTTGCGTCCCAAAAGGGCGACGCCGATAAATCCCCGAACCTTCAACTGCCGCCCGCTTTTTTTCAACTTCATCAGGCATTTATAGGTTTTACCGTTGTCGGGATCGTAGATGTGGCCGTTCTCCCAATCGTTTCCCCCCACATGAAAAAAACCCTGGGCGATTTTCAGGCCAATGACAGGCTGCCGGGCTTTTTCTGGATCGGGATTCTTCTTATCAAGGACCGGAGTGCCATCATCTTCCGTAGCCACGGACTCTGCAAGCCAGACAATCTTCCCGGTGTAGGTCTCGCCCTCTTTAAAAATTTCCACGAGGGCTTCATGATCCTTGGTATACCAATGCCCCACGATCGCATCCGCCGATGTTTCGCAGAAACCTGCCTGGGGCACACAAAAAGCGAAAAACAAAAAAAGAACATGAATGCTGCGTTTCATACAAAGGCTCCTTTCCATCGTCTCACAGTGGTTAACAATCAAACGACAAACCAAACAAAAAGACAGCCGCCATGCATTCTAACTATGTTTCATCTTATTAAACAAAGATAGGCATCAAAAGCAAGGACATTTACCATGACGTGGCTTTGATAAAAGAGTATTTACCAACAAAAAAAGCCGCGTATAAACGCGGCTTTCTGTTAATCTACGGGCTCTTTCGGCAACCGATATTTACACCTCAACGCTCCCGATCAGATCGTTGACATCGGTCATTCCCTTCTCCTTCAGAAAGGCCTCAATACCATCCACCACCTTTTCGGCGGCATCAGGGTACACAAAATTGGCCGTCCCCACCTGAACGGCAGAGGCCCCTGCCATCATAAACTCCACGGCGTCTTCAGGGGTCATGATCCCTCCCATACCGATGACGGGAATGTTGACCGCTTTCGCCACCTGGTACACCATGCGAATGGCCACCGGCTTCACAGCAGGCCCGGAGAGCCCACCCACCACGTTGGCCAGCAAGGGTTTCCGGGTATGAATATCGATGCCCATGCCGGTCAGGGTGTTGATCAGAGAGACTGAATCGGCCCCCTCCCCTTCCACGCTCCGGGCGATCTCCACAATATCGGTGACGTTGGGACTGAGCTTGACCATCACGGGCAAAGACGTTTTTGCCTTAACGGCCCTCACCACCGTAGCGGCCGCCACGGGATCCACACCGAAAGCAAGCCCTCCGGCGCTGACATTGGGGCAGGAGATGTTAATCTCAATACCGTGGATCCCCTCCACCCCTTCGGCCGTCTCGGCAATGGCGGCATATTCCTCGACGGTCTTGCCGTAAATATTGATGAAGACTTTGGTATCAAAGGGCTTCATCGCCGGCAGCTTCTCCTTGATGAACCGCTGAATCCCCACGTTCTCAAGGCCAATGGCATTCAGCATGCCACAGGAGGTTTCCACGATGCGTGGAGGAGGATTGCCTTTGGAGGGGAAAAGGGACAGGCCCTTCATAACGACGCCCCCCAAGCGGTTGAGGTTGAGGACCTCGTCAAACTCCATCCCGTACCCAAAGGTGCCCGATGCGGTCATCACCGGGTTGGCGAGGCAGACGCCTCCGATATCCACTGATGTTTTGATGGTCTCGCTCATGATCTCTTTCGTCTGTATTGATGGTGACTTATATAACGGCCCTGAAACACCGGGACGACCTCTTTCTCTCGGCGGAATCCATGGATGATTATCCGAAAGGCACTATAGCACAGGCAAGCGCCCGGCGACACCCCGGGTTCGCGAATGCTCCAATCCCTTGCTTGTCACGCCATAGCCCACGGAAACGGGTCAAAAGTTTAACAAACAGGTCTTAAATGCATATTCCCAATTTACGTCGGACAGAGGCTTTTTTGGCGCTGAATAGTTACGAATTTAATAGAGAGCAATTCTTAAGATCTGTTTGTTAAGCCCGTCTTTATAAAATCAGGCAAAAGTTTAGCCCCCGGCAGGGCCGCTGGAGGCATAAGCTGAATAGTTACTTAAACGAAGGCATAGAGCCCTTGTTGCAATGGGCTCATTACCTGCCGTTTCGGTTAATCGCCGCTTGAAATATAAAAGCCCGACATATCGTATGGCAGCCATGGAGCGCCGCACTCCGGTGCGGCTTTTTTATATGCCGGTCGAGCGTAGCGACTCCATGGCCTTTCGCCTGTCTTTTATCTGCCTTTAGCCAGTCTTTTATCTCCATAAATCACTCTCACGCCATGTCGCCATTCAAAAGCGCCTGCATGGCCTCCGGGACAAAGACGAATGACGCAACCCGCGTCTCCTCGGCCTCCCCCGGGGGACAAAACGTAATCGCATGGGCATGCAACCCCAGACGCCCGTACCCGAATCGTTCCTCCAGAACAGCCAGGGAACGCTTCGACCCGTACCGCCGATCCCCGGCAATGGGATGGCCGACCAGCTTGGCATGGCGACGAATCTGATGTTTTCGGCCGGAAAGGGGGCTGCACCGCACCAGCGTGTAGCGCGTGGAGCGATCCATAACAGAAAAAGTCGTCGCCGAAGGCATCCGCTTCCCGCTGCCCGCTGGATTGTTGCGTCCTCCGGCTTCCTTCGAAAGGGAGGCATCCCAGGTTCCACTGTCCGGCACCAGGTTTCCATGAATCAGGGCGATATACTCCTTGGTCACCCGCTTCTCTTCAAACTGCCGTGTCAGGTGCCTTGCCGCCTCTTTCCCAAAGGCAAAGAGCACCACACCGCTGGTGTCCCCATCCAACCGGTGAACGGCATGAACGGTGGTCTCCTCCTTCGGCGTGCTCTGCCTGAGAACCTCTGGGGATGACCTGAGAGCCTGGGTCACCACGGAAACAAGGTCCCGCCCCGGCTCGTTGTGAACCGAGACCCCGCAGGGTTTGTCCAAAGCCACCCACCCTGCACCGCCTGCTATAACGCCAATTCCCAGCGCCTCGAGGGTCGGAGCCCCATGCTCTTTACTATGATCATTTTTACTCAAGGGTGTCTCCATTAAAATAAAACTGACGAATATACGATTCCTGATCGTCCAGTGACCAGTGGGTTGTCTTCAGGAAGTGTGCAGCCCCCTGGGCGTCACCGCTGCGAATCAGCTCAATAAAGGCCCGATGCTCTTCGCAGTGTTCCGCTTCCCACTGAGGAATGTGCTTCCGGTTCAAAAAGTCATAGAGACGCTGCTTATTCAATTGAATGATGCGTCTCATCTGGCTGTTGCTGGAGAGATCAAGAAAGATATTATGAAAGGCCACGTTGTTCTGATAAAAGCCATAGGTATCCTTCATCTCGGTGGCCCGCTTCATCTCTCGGGTCAGTCGCTCCATCTCCAAAAGACACGCCTCGTTGAGTTTGTCGAAAACGGGCACAAGAATCTCTGACTCCAAGGCCCGACAAATCTCCCAGGCATGTTTGACATCCTCAAGGGAAAGCTTGTTGATCCTCACCCCCCGCCGCGGAAGAATCGACACAAACCCGTCGCATTCAAGCTGAATCAATGCATCTCGCAAGGGGGTCTTGCTGATGCCGAGTCTCTGGCTGATTTCGTTCACATTCACTAGAGACCCCGGTAAAAGGTTCCCCCTGCCCATTTCGTCCCTTAAGTATTCGTAAATCTGTTCCCTCAACGGCTTTGCTATAATGCTTATAGTCTGTCCGTTCCTCTGATCCCCCATCACACATCTCCTTCGCCATATTCAGAGCCTTTTCCCGGGGCACGACAGACAAACGCCGCCACCGGAAAACCCTTTCCAGGACTCTCTTAAAAACCGTCTTAATTCGTTAAATAAAACCGGACTGATCCCATTGAATACCCTGCCACTGGATCGTTCAACAAAGGACGAAAGGTACACGCAAACACCCTGCCCCATCAACTTTTGTTCGATCCACCTCATAAATAAAAGCTGTTCACAATGCGATAACAGGCGTCCATAAACACAAAAAACAAATAACCGGCTTGCAAACCATACAGTTCCTGCGCATCACCGGCATCAACTAAGGAATGACTCGTCTTCAATAAAACGATTTCAACCCGGATATTTCGCAGTAACCAGCCGTAATAAAATCTTATTTCTTTGGCATGCTCGTTTTCTCATGCAATATTCGGGTTAAGGTGGCAACAGGACACTCACGGCATGTCGGCCATCCACCTTCATCACACACGGGGTTTCAAAGGTGGCAAGGGCTGTGAATTCCCCATCAACGGCCACCGGCTGTTTAAGGAGCCACGCCATATCAAAGTGGTCTCCCCTCGCCTCTATAATGGAGATATAATTGATCCCCAACGCGGTGATGTTATGAAAAAAATGTGACCCCTGGGACGGATCCGCTTTTAAATCTTTGTGACTGCTTTCCACAATACCGCACACCTCAGAGATCTCCTCCCAGGTCACGGGAATGCCCAGCCACCGGTCTGCAGAGCCCCACCGCCCCGGCCCAAGCAACACATACTTCTCCTGCCGTTTGGCCATTTCCGCATTCATCCGACCGATCTCCCGGGCTATTTCCCGGGTCTTCTTCAAATCAAAGGCATCGGGCTTCACGTAGAGAATATGATGAACAGGCAACCCCTTCACATGCCCCAAGGCATGGGAAGAGACGCTCACGGCGGCGGCTTTTTCTGCCTCTGAAATGCCCACATCTGCCAGGGCCTCCCGATCGGTCATGGGCCGAATCTGGAGCAGCACGAACCGCCCCTTCTCCCCAGGCTGACAGGGCAGGTCAACGGCAAATTCGATCTCAACCGATGAGCCCATGCCCTGGGCTCCAATGTCCAAAACCCGGGAAAGCAAGGCCGGGAGGGGAAAAATGTTGTACTTGAGAATTTTATCAAATGTCAACACCCTGGGTCCGCGGAGCTGAGGCCCGTACCGAATGGTATTCTCATCTCGAACGTAGGTTCCTGCAAGATGCTTCAACGGGCTGTTGTCATCGAGATCACGAACAGAGAGCTTATCGATTTCCGAATTCAGAGAGACCACGGAAGCCGGTGCTTTTCCGCCAACCTTCAGGGCATATAAACTTTGCTGAGCACTCTTGAGGATTTCTTCCACCCGAGAAAACTGCGGCAGAATATGGGGCCGTTTGGGAGAAAAACGCAAGGCCTGTTCCCCTTCCACCACCGTACGCCCCAATCCCATGGCAATGGCGGCAATCCCCTCTTCCGCCTTCATTTTTCCAAAGGGATAGTAATTGTAGGATTGGGCCACCCCCGAAATCGCAGGATAATAATAATCGCCCCACCGACGCCCGGAGACCGCCTGGATGATCACCGCCATCTTCTCCTCTTCGGTGCGATGCCCGACCCTCCTCGCAAAACTCTTGGGGCCCTGAAAATAGGTAGAGGCGTAGACCAATTTCACCCCAGAGATCAGCTGATTCACCCTCACCTCCAGATCCGGGTGATCATTGGACATCATGCAGGTGTGATAAAGGCCCGCATAGGCCATAAACTGGGCGTCTTCAAACAGCGCTGACGAACGGACAGCGAGGGGATGATGAATCTCATTTAAAAAAACCCGCAACTCTTCGCCAATCCATCCAGGGAAGACGGCCTTCTGAAAGTGCTCAATCACCTCCTCATCTGGAAGGTCGGCCTTGGCAAGCCACAAGAGATTGTTTTCCTGCACAAAGGCATCAAACCCTTCGGTGGAGATCACCAGGGTCTGGGGAAGAGCAATCTCCACATCCTCAAAGGCTTCGTTCAACTCGGGGTGGTGCCTGAGAAGCGTTGAGGCGAACACAAGCCCCCGGGCTTTGCCCCCCAGGGACCCGTTTCCAATTTTCAGAAAATCGGTCTCCGGGTCAAACTCATCGGCATCGAATTGAACCACCACACCCTTCTGCCGACTGCGCCGACGCTCTTGAATATTCCTCTGAATAAAGGCCTTCATGTCGGAGATATTCCCGAAGAAATCCTTATCCGTGGCGGGCCTCAGGCGATTAGCGAGCAGGGTCTCCGAGCGGGCATAGAACCACCGGGAGAAATCATTTTTCCGCCAGTGGTGATAAAAACACTCATCCGAGATATCGGCCAACCTCTTTTCAAGAGCCCGAAAGTTGGGGGCTCTCCCCAGCTCGCGCCCGTCGTCGCCTCGGAACACAAAATCACCAAACCCCAGTTGATTCACAAAATAGTGGTGAAAATCACCGGAAAGTGAGGGGGAATTCTTGTCCACAAAGTAGATGCCCAGGGCATCTGCCATGCGCCGGTTGGAAGATTCCGTGCTGGCCATCATCAGAGGAATATCGGCCTGGTGAGCTTGAATATGGGACAGGACACGGTATCCGGAGTCATCACAAACAGCGCCCTCCCGTGGGAAACTGGCGTCAGAGATAACCCCCAGAACATAATCCTTGTATGTCTCATAGATCTCCATGGCCTCTTCGTAACTCTGGGCCACAATAATTTTGGGCCGGGCCCGCATGGTCAGGAGCCGATGTTCATGGTTTAAGACCTCCTCCATCACATTCTGAACCTGAGTGACCACCTCTTTATATAAGATTGGAAGAATGGCCGAGGTATAAAGGGGAGAATCCTCCACCATCAGAATCACCCGGACCCCGGCTTTTTCCGTGTCATGCGCCACATTAAGTCGATCCTCTTCGCTTTTAATCAGGGCAAGGAGAATGTCGGCATTTCCGCTCCAGACGTACATGCGATCCACGCCCCGGGATTTGGAACGTGCCAGATCGAATTGACTCGGCAACTGACTGTGAGTCAGCAGAATAACTGGGATGCAGGGGCACTTACGTTTGATCTCCTCCCCCAGGGTGAAGGCGTCCATGTCCACGAGCCGAAGCATGGTGACGACCATGTCAAAGGGGCGTTTTTCCAGCATAGCCAGGGCCTCTTCAGCCGTAGAAACCCAGGTCAACCGAGGAGGCCGACTCAAGTTAAGGCCCCGATACTCGGTGACGATCTTCTCCGAAAGCCGCCCGTCCTCTTCCATGATGCAGGCATCATACAGACTTGAGACCAATAAAATCTCCCTGATTTTATTGGGCATCAGCTCATAAAATATCTTAAACCGAGAATCAAAATCTTCCATCGATAACCTGCCGTTCAATGTCAAGCCACACCCTCCTTCGTACCCACCAAAGAGATAAAAGACCCATTCCAAAAATGACAAAGGGGTACTGTTTGATATATCAGACACCTAATACCAAAGCAAGCTCAGGCTGAAGGTTCCGCCCCACACCAACCCCCTATTTTTCCTGTCATTCCGGATAAAAAAGAGTTCACCCCCTCGGGATTGCGCCCCCTTTCCTCTCTTTTATCTACTGAAAACCCTTCTTCAGATTGACTTTTCATCGGGACTGGACTAAGGCCAATGCAGACAAAATTGGCGTCAAAATGACGCCATAAGGCACACGGATACAGGTCCGACCAAGCCGGACAAAATGCTGAACACTCAATGAAATGAGGCCATCCACATGGACGTCATCGGTTCAATTCAAGAGATGCAGAGCTTAAGCAACACGCTGCGACAGGAAGGCAAGCGAATTGCCTTCGTCCCCACCATGGGTTTTCTCCACGACGGACACCTCTCCCTGATGCGGGAGGCAAAGAAACACGCAGATGTTCTAGTCACCAGTATCTTCGTCAATCCGGCCCAGTTTGGTCCCAGCGAAGACCTGGACGCCTACCCCCGAGCCATGGAAAGTGACCTGGCCAAATCCAAAGAGGTGGGCGTGGATGTGGTCTTCACCCCGACAAACGACCAAATTTATCCAGACGGATACGAAACCTACGTCCAACTGGAGACATTGCCCAACCATCTCTGCGGCCTCTCCCGACCCGTCTTTTTCAAAGGGATCACCACCGTCGTCACCAAACTGTTTAACATCATCAAGCCCCACGTGGCCGTCTTCGGTGAAAAAGACTTTCAACAGCTTGCCATCATTCGACGCATGGTGAAAGATCTGAACATGGACGTTGAGATCCTCGGCGGAACCCTGATCCGGGAAGCCGACGGACTCGCCATGAGCTCTCGGAACGCCTACCTGACCGAGCCCCAGCGTAAAGAGGCGCTCCGCCTCAGCCAATCTCTGGATAAAGTACGAGACCGGGTCGCCCAGGGAGAAACCAGCGTTGCGGCCCTTCGAACCCTGGCAGAAAAACACCTCACCGAGTGCCCCATGATCCAGATCGACTACATCTCCTTGTGTAATCCCGAGACCCTGGACGAGGTGGAGACCCTCACCGGCCCCACGCTCATGGCCCTGGCGGTGACGATGGGCGCGACTCGCCTCATCGACAATCGAGTGCTGGTTCCTTAAGGGCCGTCAAGGCCTGCCTCAGGCGTGTCAATGCATGATTATTTATGTCCATCCGCCTTACCAAACAAAAAAACCGACCCCGGCAGCTGCCGGGATCGGTTTTTATTTTTGTAACCTCATGAAATATCCGGGTTAGGGGGTGGGACGCATTACCCGATATGAAGCACATTGGCAAGAATAATAAACACACCGGTGGCCAAAAGCACCCAAAAAACAATCTTTCGAAAAAGCGCCGCATCGACCCTGTGATGGACCACTTCACCGATGAAAATCCCCACCAGAAGAAAGGGAAGCGACCAGACCAGATTGAGCAGGCTCTGGCCCATGGGAGCGCCTTGGGTGGCCACCGCTGCGATGTTGGATAAAATAGGATCAAAGGTGGTATCGGTGGCAATCAAAAAGGTGTTCAAAGAAACCCACAGAAGACTCAATGTTGCCCTGAACTCGCCTTTGTCCAGAAGTTTCCGTGTGGCATAAAGCACCACAAACGGCCCGCCGGTTGCAAACGCTCCGTGAAGAACACCACCCAGGACCAGCAACACATAATAAATCCATTCTGGAACCGTGACGCCGAGATCCAGCCCCCCGTACTCCTTTTTCAATTGAAGCACCGAGGTAAAAATAATAAATATACCAAGAAAAAGTTTCAGCGTATCGCTGGGGAAATGGTTAAACAGATAAATCCCTGCGGGCATCCCCAAACCCACAAGCGTCACGATAATCCCGAACTGACGCCAGTTGATGTGTCGAAATTTCGTAGAGACAAGATAAGCGCCCAGCACCCACGTCAAGACGGCCAAAAGAACCTTGGCCTCATAAATTCCCAGAATCCATGTAATAAAGGGAAAGGCGAGAACAGTGCACCCAAAGCCGGTGATTACTTCAAGGGTGTGGGTAAGAAACACCACAACACCGGTCAAAAAAAAGGTCATCATGCGTTAAACATCCTTCGTACATAAAGGTCGGGGTCGATTTCCCAAAATATGCTGCCCCCTGCCCCCCTTCCGGCTCGGTACGACAGCAGACTCCCACCAGGTTTCAAACAATACACGATTCACAAATTAAGCGTCGCATCCCCCCTGGACCTGGAAACCAACCCCTTG
>NZ_JAQYWB010000052.1 GCF_030145185.1 Desulfoluna sp.
CTACAAGGCTTTTATCTGGGATATCAACCCCTTTGATCAGTTCGGGGTGGAATTGGGAAAGACCATTGCCAACGATCTTCGCCGTGAAATTGTCGCAAAAAACAATGACGAAGACTACAATTTCAGCCACATGGATGAAATTACCCGTTTTTATTTGGAACGCCTCTTTGCCGGGGGCCTTCCCATGTAGGGCTGCCTGGTTTATTCAGTTTTACAGGCCTTCGTTAAAAAACCAAGAACGGGCATGGCTACAGAGTTCCAATAAAAAACGGAGCCACTTCAGGATGAAGTGGCTCCGTTTTTATTTAATCGAGTGATACCGGGCAAGGTTTTATTCGCCGAATCGATAGATCATGGCTGCCCAGGTAAGTCCGGCCCCTAAGGCCGACAAGAGAACGGTGCTGGACTTCGGATCGACAAGCCCCTGCTCGATGGTTTCATCCAAGGCAATGGGAATCGTCGCGGCGGTGGTGTTGCCGTATTTCTGGATGTTATTAAACATTTTTTCAGCGGGAATTCCCAGAGTCTTCAGGTACGCTTCATTGATGCGCAGGTTGGCCTGATGCGGGATCACCATATCAATGTCATCCAGGGTCATCTCTGCCTTGCCGAGAACCTCATGGGTAATTTCGGGAAGCTTTCGCAGGGCCAGCTTGAAGATACGGGTGCCGTCCATGGTCGGGTACTGACCACCGGTCTTCAGCAATTCGGCGTTGATACGCTCCGGGTATTTAGAGGCCGGAAGTTCAAGCTTCAATTTTTCGGCATATTGTCCATCAGCCTTGAGAATGGTGCTGATAATCCCCACATTCTTGTCTGTCTCAATGCCTTCCAGACAGACAGCGCCAGCGCCGTCGCCAAAGAGCACGGCGACATCCCGGCCTGCGGTGGTTTTATCAAGTCCGGTGCTGTGGACCTCGGCCCCGACCACGAGAACTTTGTTGTACATGCCGCTTCGAATATAAGCATCGGCGGTGCTCATGGCATAAAGAAAACCCGTGCACTGCTGACGGATATCAAGGGCCGGTGTCTCGGTGAGGCCCAGCTTGGTCTGAAGAAAGCAACCGGCGCCGGGAAAGAAAATATCCGGGCTCAGGGTCGCGAAGATAATGAGATCGATGTCTTCAGGCTTCCAGCCAGCGTTATCAAGCGCTTTTTTGGATGCCTCCAGAGCAAGGTCAGAGGTGCCAACGGTTTCCCCTTCGGGAATCCAGTAGCGGGTTTTGATCCCTGTTCTCTGCTGGATCCACTCGTCGTTGGTATCCATCATTTTTGAAAGGTCGTCGTTGGTGACGCACCTGGAAGGAAGATAGCGACCGGTGCCTTTGATCACGCTTCGTTTCATATATACATGTCCCTTTCGTTTGTATTGTTGATGAGGTTGTAAACGGTTAACGAATGAGGTCCCACAACCCGCCTGGAGTGGCCCAGGTTTAATTCGTACACGACAAAGCCACCCTCTATTCATTCCAAGACCCTCATCGTAAGAGTCACAAGACAAAACAACCGGAAAAACTCATCCGGCTATCTCATCCTTATCTAATGAATGGCAGGCTTTGTCAAATTCAATTGGGGCTTTTCGCTTCCACACACCCGCCCATGACAAGGGCTGTGAACGTTCCTGAAAGCGGGCGTAAAGCCATTTCGAACGGGATGCCGTCCGTAATGTTTACAATATATCATCGGTTCCCGGTTTAAGCATCCATTTAAATAACAGGGCAGCTCCGGCAAAATGGGACTCTCCCCACAAAAAAAGCGGGATGCCGATGGCATCCCGCTTGGAAAGGAGTCTCTGTGCCCTGCCCCCCCCCCCCCGTGAGGATGGGAAGACGCGGGGCTATTGTTTGAGAGAAATCTTGATGTCGGCCTTGTCAGCCATGGCTTTTTCAAAATAAGACCGGCTTATCTGGCGTCTTTCCAGGGTCATATTTTTTTTGATGGACTTTTTGACGTCATCAAATTCATGGGTGGAGGAGGCAATGCGATCGGTGACTTCAATGATGTGAAAGCCATTCAAAGACTTTATAATGCCGCTCCGTTCTCCGTTTTTCAGCGAAAAGGCAGCGTCCAGCAGAGATTTGGGCACCGGAGAGGCCTGAGTGATAAAGCCCACATCTCCGCCGTTCTTGGCATCAGGGGCATCGGAATTGGCCTTTGCCACGGCCGCAAAGGACTTCCCGGCGTCAAGCTCTTTTTCTACGCCTTGAATTTTCGCAAGGCCTTTTTTCACTTCGGCATCCGAGGCATCGGTGGGAAGAGCGATATGGATATGGCTGATCCGCACCTTTAATGGATTGGTAAATAACACGAGCCGTTCATTATAAAAGAGCCTGGCCTCTTCATCGGTGATGACAATCTCGGTTTTTTTGTCGAGCGCCTCCATGAAGATCTTGACCATGAGCTGTTTTCGAATGCCCTCTTTCAGAGCTTTCTCCGTGGTTCCCCGAGCTTTTAAGAGTTTGTCGAACTCAGCTTTGTCGGTGGTGATCGACGTCATCAGCTGCTGGTAATTCTCGTCCACAAGGGACTCTTTCACTTTGACCCCGGTTTTCACGCTCTCCTGATAGTAGAGCGTGTTGATAATAACACGATTGAGGACCTTCTGTTGAAGCGTATGGTACTCAGGAAGGGTCTGCATGGCGTAGGTCAGTTCTTGCAGCGAGATGGCCTCTCCATTCACGGAGGCAACCTCCATAGCACCGGCGCCTCCCGTCCAGATTATAAGCAAGGCAGAGGTAACGGCGAGAAGCCTGATGAAAGATTTCAGCATGTGTGAGCTCCAGATGTCTGTAAGGTGATGGTGTACATGGTTATGCAGGATATGTGGGCAGGTTCTTGCCTCAATCGCGCCCTGACACTTTACGCACTGGCATTCGATATGTCAAACCAAGGAATGGCGGGCTGTCACGGGGTCGAATCTAAAAAAGGGGCATCGTCCTGTTAGAAGGCAAACCTGCCTACCACCTATCAGAACTCGGGGGCCTTTCCGGCAGGCTCGCGGTATCTATGCCTTCGCATAGATCGTAATCCACCCTTACATTGCCCCTGTCATTAATCGTCACCGTCCGGAGGGGGTAGCATTCAGGTGTACGGACCTGGCCCCATCTTCGCGGTTTTTTCTTTTGCTTTAAATAAGTTGATGGCCATGGATGCTGATTTCTGGTATTCAGTTAGAAAAAGAGTCTGTCGTTTAGCGATACCCTGACATCGATTGAAAAGGCCCCTGTGATCCGTGACGGATGCTTTATTTTAACCAAAGAATTCTATGAGGAAAAATATGTCTTGTCTTGCTGATTTTAAGGTTTTAGCTATTTTAGGCGATGAAACAGACGAGATCGTTTGTGAACATCTGATAGAAAGAGATGCTTCCTTTTTGAAGAGAGTGACACGAAAATTTTTCACTCGCACGATAAGAATAATCCGAAAATATATTTTCAGAAATATCTATTAATAAAAACGACAGCTGTTCCAGCCTGCACCGTCGCAAGATGCGAATTTACCGCTAAACCGGTATGGTTTTTATCACATTCTTTCCCTTTTATTGTTGGCTATTATCCAATATCTCCTCAATATTTTAGCCCTTATTCTAAACGATACCAATGCTTTATATACAGTGACTATGGCCTCCTTCTCCATCAAAACAAGGGTAAATAACTATGAAATCGTTTCAATGGGGTCCACATTTTGAAACTGGATTGACAGACATTGATAAACAACACAGTCACCTTGTCGATATCATTAACCAGTTTGGCAGTCTTTTGGTTAAGAATGTCATCGATAGCGACGATGTAAATCGTCTGTATAATCAGCTCTCCGACTATGCGATATACCATTTTCAGGAAGAAGAAAAATTTATGTCGCGAGCCAGGATAGATGCCCGTCACATGAAGCGACATATTGAGGAACATCATGGCTTTTTGGATGAAGTGACATCAATCAATTCCGACATTTCTATAGGTAACCTCGAGCAGAACCATATCTTTCTGAAATTTCTCATCCACTGGCTTGCCTATCATATTCTCGGCAAAGATATGGATATGGCCTGCCAGGTTAAGGCCATTCAATCTGGTATGAGTCCCCAGGAGGCATACCACAAATTGGAAATGGAAAGAGCCAACGCAACGGAACCATTGCTCGAAGCCTTGAATGGCTTATTCGAGCGGGTGATGATGCAAAACAAAGAGCTGAAACAACTCAACGAGTCTCTTGAAAAGAAAGTTGTATTACGGACCAAAGAACTCTCTGATGCCAACCTGCATCTTAAAGAGTTGTCGTTAACGGATGCTCTGACCGGGCTCCCCAATCGCCGTCATGCCGTGCGGAGTCTTGCCGGGCTTTGGAATGAAGAATTGCATAAAAATTCTCCATTGGTTTGTATGATGATCGATGCGGATCACTTTAAAGCAGTCAATGATGTTTATGGTCATGATGCCGGGGACAGGGTGTTAATAAAATTGGCTCATACCCTTCGGCATTCCTTTCGAAATGATGATGTCGTCTGTCGTCTTGGTGGTGATGAGTTCTTTATTATCTGTCCTAATACGGACAAAGAGGGTGGCAGGCATATTGCTGAGATAGTCCGTAAGGCCGTGTCGGAACTTCGAGTCCCCACGGGTGGCGAACCTTGGCATGGAAGTATCAGCATCGGTTTTGCGTCTCGATTGCCAGATATGAAGAGCTATGAAGAGTTAATCAAGGCGACTGATCAAGGCGTATATGCCGCAAAAGCAGCAGGGAAAAATTGTGTTAAAACCGTATCATAGAAAAACAGCCGCAGAGGTCAGGAAACATACACGATTTCTTTATGCCCCCAGTTTCCTCTCTTCCTCAAGAACCAACAAACGCCCCCCGGCTTCATACCGGAGGGCGTTTGACGTTCATCATGTTTATGGTATAGCCCTGTTATGCCTTAGCCCGGATATTTCATGAGAAAACGACCAATCTATAGAGATAAAACATTATTACAGACGGTTACATGGAAAAAAATCGGTTATTTCAAAAATGCAAAATGTAATTCACCGTTTTCGGCTCGCTTTTCTCACCCTTCGGGTTAGATATAATCAAAATCTTCTTCGGCATCAAACCATTTGCCACGTCCCAGATGAAGCAGGCAGCAGAGACAGCCCATGATGACATAGGCAAGCACAAATTGAGAGGTGGGGAAGAAACCGACTGAGAGAAAGAGATTCTTCCTTTTTTCAGAGGGTGACACGAAAAGTGTCCACTGGCGCACTGAGAATCATCCGGAAATATGTTTTCAGGAATATCTGGTAGGATGAACCCTGCAGTTCAATGCGTGACTATTGAGCGGCTCTGTTCCCTTTCAAATCAGTCGTCTCTGCAGCCTGATATTTCATTTAAGTGGCCGGGTTAAAGAGCACATGATTTGGTTTCGTCAAGGACTCTGCGGACGATCATGGACAGCTTTCTTATAAAAATTGGCTTCATGATGTATCCCTTAATGCCAAGTGCTTCGGCTTTTTCTTTGTTGATCAGGTCACTGTAGCCGGTGCAGAGAATAATGGGGATATCAGACCGGATAGCAAGAAGATTGCGACTGAGTTCGACGCCAGTCATCTCCGGCATTGTCATGTCGGTGATAACAAGATCGAAATCATCCGGTGTCCTCTGGAATGTTTCTAACAACGCTTTGCCACGGATAAAAGTATTAACCCGATAACCCAGACTTTCGAGCAGCTGCTGCAGGATTCGGGTTATAGGCACTTCATCATCCACAAGGAGAATGTGTTCAGTTCCGGTTGGGCACACTCTTTGTTTTTCGCCTTCTTCAGAACCCTGTTCAGAATCTATTTGAGGCAGGTAGACCTGGAATGTTGATCCCTTTCCCTGCCTGCTGTTAACTAAGATATGGCCACCGCTGCTTTGAACAATGCCTTGCACGGTGGCGAGGCCGAGACCTGTCCCTTCTTCTCTTTCCTTTGTTGTGAAGTAAGGGGTAAAAATATTCTCCATCGTTTCTTTATCCATTCCGTGGCCCGTATCGCTTACCTCCAATTTCACATAACGGCCGGGAAGCAACTCATTATCACAGGATACGGCATCCTCTTTTTCAATCTGAACAGGCTTCAAGGTAATTGCCAGTTCTCCGCCTGTTTCGCGAATGGCATGATATGCGTTGGTAGCCAGGTTCATGACGATCTGGTGAATCTGGGTCGGATCGGCTAAAACACTATCAGATTGGGGATCAATATTATCCTTCAGTTTGATGGTGGTCGGGATTGTTGAACGCAACAATTTAATGGCCTCTTTCACCACAAGATGAATCTGGATAGGTATCCGCTCCTGTGGGGATTGGTGGCTGAAGGCGAGGATCTGCCGGATAAGCGTCCTCGCCCGGTTGCCGGCAGTAAGCACTTCCTCAAGTTTTTCTGAAACGGGCGTTCCAGGAAAAACGTCTTCTTGCGCCAGTTCCGTATACCCTATAATAGCGGTCAAAATATTATTGAAATCATGGGCAATGCCCCCTGCCAGTGTGCCGATGGCCTCCATCTTTTGGGCCTGCTGCAGACGCCGTTCCAGTTTCTTCTGCTTCAATTCAGCCTGCTTGCGGGGCGTAATATCATGGGCAACCCCCTCAACGGCGACAACCTCTCCTTTCTCATTAGCTATAGGATATTCGCTCACTTCCAAGATATGTTTAGAACCATTTTTGTGTAATATTTCGATTTCATAGGGAGTCTGGATTATGTTCTGAATCGCAAGGTCAGTCGTTCGCTTTACGTTTTGGTTCATGGGGTTGTCGGTTAAATATTCTGTATAGTGGGAGCAGAATTCACGTTCCGAATAGCCTAAGATTTGCTGAATCGATGGGCTGAGGTAGGTGAAAACGCCATCGGTGCCGTGGGAATAAAAAAAGTATTCTTGAAGATTTTCCACAAGTCGGCGGTATTTCTCTTCACTTCGACGTAACTGCTGTCGTTCCCTTTCTAATTCCAGGACTTTTTGTTCCAGTTTCCGCGCTAATCGGTCACGATGGGTTTCAATAAACCCCGCCTGTTGCAGTGGGTCAGCTGCAAGCCGGGCGGATATTTTCTGTGGTTTGGACAGGGACAATTCTATTGCCGCCGCCAACTCTTCCGGCCCGGCTGGTTTCATCAAGAAGCTTGCTGCACCGAGCTCCATGCCAAACTGTTCATCGCGTGTTTCAACGTAGGATGCCGTATAAAAAATAAAAGGAATCCGTTTCAAATCGGGGTTGCATTTCATTTGCCGACAGAGCTCAAAACCGTCCATCTTCGGCATAAGGATATCGGAGATGACCACTGCCGGGAGGACTTGTTGTGAACGTTCCAATGCCTCCAGCCCATTCGAAGCGGTGCTGACTTCATGTCCCAGCTCTTGGAGTAACAACGCCATGGAGAGCCTGGCATCTTCATCGTCATCAACAAAAAGAATCCTCATGGTTTCTTCTCCAATATGGTCTGGATCTGGCTGATGACCCGCAAGGGATCGATCGGTTTTTCTATATAGCCGTTGCAGCCTGCCGCGAGAAATCTCTGCCTATCACCGGACATGGCATATGAGGTGACAGCGATCACCGGAATCTGCCGGGTCCGGGAATTGGCACGCAAGCGTTTGAGGACCTCGATCCCGTTCATGTCTGATAACTGGATGTCCAGCAGGATAAAATCCGGCTGCTCTGCCACGGCCTTTTGGTAGCCGGCGTCACCTGTCTCAGCCTCTACAACCTGATACCCACCATTTTCAAGTAAGATCGCCATAGACACCCTGTTGTCTTCGTTGTCTTCGATCATCAATGCTATGTTCATGATAATTCCCCTTCCGAAAGCGTCTCGGTACTCACAATCACCTTTGGAACAGTCAGACAGAACGTACTGCCTTCTCCATGTTGGCTATCTACAGAGATCTCTCCGTTCAGAAAGTCAGTAACAAGTTTTCTGGTCAGGTATAGCCCGAGGCCGGTTCCACCTGCTTTAACGCGAAGATGGCTGTCAAGGCGCTCAAAAGCCTTGAACAGTTTGGACAGATCCCCTTCCGCGATACCGATTCCCGTATCCCGTACGGCGATCTCCACGGCCTCGCCCGTGTCGCTCACGAGCACCGTTGCCCCCCCTTCTTCAGTAAACTTCACGGCGTTACCGAGCAGATTGACCAGGCACTGCAACAGGCGCCTGCGGTCTGTATGCAGGACCGGCCAGGTGACGGCCGACACCGACACCGTCACCGTCAAGCCCTTGGCCTCTGCCTGGGGACGAATTGTGTTCAGGGCCTCCTCCACCAACTCTTGCAGGCCAAATGTTTCGGGATAGACGTCGCTGCGCCCTGCCTCGATCTTGGAAATATCGATGACGTCGGTGATCAGGGAAAAAAGGTGCCGACCGGCACGGTCGATACGTTCCAGGCTGTCCCGCTGCCGTTCATTGAGGCCACCCAATATCTCTCGCAGCAGGATTCCCGAAAAACTGATGATGGCGTTCAAGGGGGTGCGAAGTTCGTGGGAGACGGAGGCGATGAACAGACTCTTGAGCTTGTCCAGGTCCTGCAATTTTTGATTGGCCGCGGCAAGCTCCTGACTGCGTTTTTCAAGACTCTGTCGCATTCTGGACAGTTCCAGTTGGGCAGAAACCCGTGCCAGCACCTCTTCGCGCTGGATTGGTTTGGTGATGAAGTCCACCCCGCCGGCCTCAAACCCCCGCACCCTTTCACGCAACTCCTGGAGGGCGCTGACGAAGATGATGGGAACCTGTTCCGTGCACGTCTCCTGTTTTAGCCTTTGGCACAGCTCGAAGCCATCCATACCGGGCATCTTCACGTCGAGCAGGATCAGCTCGGGAGGGTTGGCGAGGGCCGATTCGAGCGCCAGCTTCGGATCCATTGTCGGACGCACTCTGTACCCCTCAGTCAGCAGGAGATCGGCCAGCAGCCGCAGGCTTTCGGGGGTATCATCAACAACGAGGATTTCGCCTTTTGGATCCATCGTCAACGCCCCCTCAATTTTTTAGCTCATCGTTTTTCGTCCAGAAGCGACAGAATCTGGCCGAATTGATATGTGTCTGTCAGTATCAGCAATCCATCGGCGATTTCGGGAGAATCGATACGGATGCACTCAATCACGTGAGCTGTCGTCGAAACATCCAGGTTGCGCGCCGCCTCTGTCAACGCCTGCCGCAGATCAGCCGGCAGGCCCGCCACCAGCTCGCCGGTGAGATTAATCGCCGGCTGTGTTGTCCCTCGGCGGGCACTGTCTGTTGTCCTTTCCTCGTAGAGATAGCGCGCGCCCAAGTGCTTATTTATGGCGTCGAAGATCTTGTTGCTTTGATAAGGCTTGTGCATCACCTCGTCGCAGCCCGCTGCCAGAATGCCCATGTGTTGCTCTTTGAAAACACTTGCGGTGAGCGCCACGATTTTCACCTCGTTTCCTCCGGGCAGGGAGCGAATTTTAGCTGTGGCCTCATAGCCATCCATGACCGGCATTCGTATATCCATCCATATGAAGTGGGGGTGCCACTGTTCGAATTGAGTGATCGCCTCTTCGCCATTCGTCGCCTCACGGGTTTCGAAGCCCGTATGTGCCAGCAGGGTTGTCAGCAGCCGCCGACTCCCGGGGTTGTCTTCCACCACAAGAATGCGCCACCCTGGCTGACCAGGTTCCAAGCCCAGCACCGTGTTCCCCTTTGTCTCGATACATTCGACGTCCCCCGCCTCAGCAAGGGCCACCGGCAGTTCAACGCGAAACAGCGAGCCTTCTCCAAGCTTGCTCTCAACGTGAATCTCACCGTCCATCAGCTCAACAAAGGACTTGCTGATGGCCAGCCCCAGCCCGGTCCCCTTGACAGTGGAAGGAGACGATTCCGCCTGATGAAAGGGCTCGAAGATGCGCCCCAATTGTTCCGACGCGATGCCAGGCCCGCTGTCCTCCACCTCTATCTGCAGCATGACCATGGTGTGATCGCCACCCACTGGCCGGGTCCGAGCACGCAGGGTCACGCCCCCCTGTTCAGTGAACTTGACTGCGTTGCCCAGCAGGTTGATGAGGATTTGGCGCAGTTTGCCGGGGTCGGACTTGATGTGGTGGGCTCGTGTCGGGTTGATCTCCAAGTCGAAGCGCAACTGCGCTTTCTCGGCCCGCCCATCAAACATGCGCCCGATGTCTTCAAGCATAGCCGGAAGGTCGAATGCCTCCGATTCAAGATCGATGCGCCCCGCCTCGATCTTGGACAGGTCCAGTACGTCGTTGATCATGCCCAGCAGATGCTCGCCGCTGTTGTTGATGATTGAGATCATGTTCTGTTGGGCATTGGTGGCACCGGGGTCACGTCCCAGCATCTCGGAGAAGCCGAGGATCGCGTTGAGTGGGGTGCGCAGTTCGTGGGACATACTGGCCAGGAAGGCGCTCTTGGTCCGGTTGGCTGTTTCGGCCTGGTCTTTGGCTTGTGCCAGCTCTTCGGTACGTTTTTTTACCTGATCTTCAAGGTGTTCTCTATAACCGGCGAGCTTCTCTTCGTTATGTTTGCGCTCCGTTATGTCTCTGATCGATTCTATCGCACCATATCGTCGACCCAGAGCGTCACGCAGAGCGGACGCGGTGACCCAGACGTGGGCGCCTTTGCCCTCAAACAGGGCAGGGACATAGACTTCTGCACGCATCCGATCTCCATGGCGATGGATAAAGTCGTATTTGGCCTCGGTTTCAGGGGCCGGGCTCTCAATAAGGTCGATTAAGATTGGGCGACGCTTACCATACAATGGAATGGCATATTCATAGTCACCCTTCCCGAGAACCTCAGCTTTCCTGACCCCCGTCATTTCCTCTATGGCTTTATTCCAGGCGATGACCTGTTTTTTGGTATTCACAACGAAAGTTGCATCGGGCAAAAACTCGATGATATCAAGCAGCCTGTGCTTCGCGCGCCTGTTGACCCAGTAGAGCGAAACAAACAGCAACAAGGCCGCAATGATTGCCGTTCGCACAATTCTTGTGTAATCAAAACTGTGTTCAGCAGTGGCACTGAACCATTTGCGATAGATGTCGGCACGCTCCTCCTCAGATATCGCATCCAAGGCCTTCTGCATGGCAGAGAGCAGAAGAGGTTCACCTTTTTTGATACCTATAGCCAGGTCATAGGTATATGGGGTCACCCCGGATATCTTGAGGTTGCCGAGTCCTTCACGGGCGATGATCTGGTCGACGGTCGCCAGGTTGCAGACGAAAGCGAAGGTCTCACCCTCGACCACCGACAGCAGGCCCTCGTGAATATTCCGTGATGGGGCCAGGGCGATCTTCGGGTGATTGTTTCGGAGGAGGTCGTGTGAGGCGTAAGCCTTGCCAACCCCAACCTTTCTACCATGCAGGTCGGACATATCGCCGATATAGGGTACATTTTTATGGGTGACGATTACCATGGGAACGTGCAGATAGGGTTTGGTGAAGTCGAGAAACTCATCACGTTGAGAGGTGTGTACGACGGAGGACATGATATCCAACACACCGGCACGGGCTGCTTGAATCATCGATGTCCAGTCTCTGGGGGAGACCGGTTCAATTCTGATTCCCAACAATTTTTCTATCCGCGCCAGGTAATCGGCCGACAGACCTGAGAGCCCCTCTTTCTCCGTCCAACTCTCGATCGGCGGCCAATCAATATCGTAGCCAAGGCGAAGGACAGGATGCGCCTTTAGCCAAGCCTTCTCCTCGGGTGTCAAAGCTACCTGTTTCCTTTCAAGATCGAGAATGGTTGGTGGCGCCTTGACGCCCGGTTGGGAATGGATCACAGCCTTGGCAATGTCATCGTGTTGCTGAGGGAAATCGAATATCCTGTCGTGTTCTTTCGAGTCGGCTATCGCCAGCAGAAAACCCACATCGCCCGTTTCACGTTTTTTAAATGGGTCGGCCCAACCACCGTATTCAAACTCAAGCAGCCAATCCCCCCCTGCTGCAATCTCCTGCAGGTGGGCCGCGGAGAGTTCGGGGGCTTTTTCCGGGTTATCGGTAAAATATAAAGGCGTGTTGCAACAGGCCTCGCGAATGGTGCGTTCATTTTTGGCATGAGCCGGCAGTGCGAGAGATACGAGCAGCGCCAGTATCGCCAGATGAAAAACCCTCGGCCACAGGCGTCCGTTCCATTTTTGACGCAAGCGCTCCCACTGCCCCAAAGAGCCCGTACCGGCCTTATGGGTATGATTGAGCCTTTCTTGTTTTTTGAAAATCAGCTGCTTCATGGACCATCCCCTGTCAGCCAGGCTGTCAATTGATGCTACACGACAAGTGTATAGAATATCTTGTGTTTAATCAAATTTTGACTCGTATTTTCCATGCTCTACAGGGTTCATATCCTTTTGCAGTGTTTGACCAGGAGTGGTGGTCAAATAAACAGTCATTGCCCATACCCGGCTCACAACCGGGCAGCTGGGTATCTCCCCCCCCCAAAACCAACAAACGCCCTCCGGCATGAAGCCGAAGGGCGTTTGATATTCATCATCTTTCCAGTCCCCCTGTTTGCGTTAAGGCATCAGGAAATAAACAGATGAACAGTTCTTACAAAATACCGATGTGATTTACCCCGAGCTACGCGGGGTAACATGCTTTCAAGGTGGCTCATCTTTCCGCCGGAGGCACCCTCTTTACACATACTCAAAGTCTTCTTCGGCATCAAACCATTTGCCACGCCCCAGATGAAGCAGGTAGCAGAGACAGCCCATAATAACGTAGGCAATCACAAATTGAGAGGTTGGGAAGAAGCCGAGCATGGCGCTGTGGATAAAGCCGAACACGGAGAGACCCGCTGCGGCAAAGGAGACGATGGCAGCCTTATCAAGGCGACGGTCGATAATAAACACCACGAAGCTGCTCAGGATAATCCCGATGATGATGGCACCGGCTTTTACCGCCGGGACCCCATTCCACATCACGCCCGCTTCGAGCAGATTTTTCGTGACCTCGGAGCCATACCCGTTCAGACCGGAAGCCTGTGTCTCGGCCCACACCCCGGAAATACCCACCGCCCCGGTTACCTGCGTATACAGATAATCTGCAATGGGGGGAACCATGGCAATGGCAACTCCGGCATAGTGCTTTGGCTTGCAGACCTTGAATGCCTGGGCAAGCATAATGGTGGCACACCAGAGATAGGTGATGGCCGCCACCGCAGGAGGAACCAGGGCGCTGAAAAAGGTGAACAGGCCAAAAATACCGGAAAGACCGAGCAGAACGCCCCCCACCCAGGAAAACCCGATGCAGGCCCCCGACTTTTTAAGACCGGCATGTCCCAGCCATACGGTGTTTGGAACCACACCGCCGAAGAGGGCAGAAATCATGGTCGCGATACCGTCTGCAAACTGGGCATTGCGCACGTTGTAGTTGTCGCCTGCGGCATTGGCTGCTTCCACGTTATCCATGGTCTCAATGAAGTTATAGACCTCGATGGGAATAATCACGGAGAGATAAGGAATCACGACGGCGAAACCATTGAGGAGAGCCTCGAAGCCTCGGACGGGGTTCGGGGTGTAAAATCCGATCCCGCTGAAGTCAATGGAGGTACGGCCAAGGGCAAGGGCGTACACAATCCCTCCCACGATGGCCACGGCAAAGGGGGGAATGCGCTTCGGAAAAAGGTATCCGCCAAAAACCCCCATCATGGCCACGGCAAGAACAGGCAGCCCCACCAAGGGATCGCTGTAGAGGTCGAACACCCCTTGGGTGGACATCCAGATAAAACCGATCCCGGCGACGGTGCCGAGAAGTGCGGCACGGGGAATACGCTCCTTAAGCCAGGGACCGATAAAACCACCCAGAAACTCGATGCACCCCCCGATAAAGCAGGCAGCAACGGCAGCGGACCATTCCAGCTCGGGGTTATCCAGTGCGTAGTGCAGCGGCATGATGACGCCGAACAGGATCACAAACATGGCAGGCGTGGAGACACCTGAAGGGAGCGCGGTCACATCGCTGCGACCTTCCTTTTGGGCCAAACGCCAGGCATTGTATGCGTAATAGAGACCGCTTGCCATGAGCCCCATGGATAGGCCGGGAATCACGCGTCCGTAGACGATGGCATCTGGCCAGCCAAGGACACCGGAGAGTGTCGCGATCACAATAATATAGTTGACGATATTGTTCGCCAGAACGTAGGTGAGGCCACCAATATCGCCTTTACAGAACAAGGGTAACTTTGTACTCATCTTAAGGACCTTCCAACCAAATCGGTGATTATGCTTCAATGGGCATAAAATCAAAACGGGTCACATCAAACAATCCCATATCGGTCAGTTTGATTTCCGGGATGACAGCAAGGGACATAAAACACAGGGTCATCACCGGCTCAACATCACCGTTTACTGACAAGACCTCGTGGGCTTTTTCATGAATGGCGGTGAGGCGTTCATCCACCCACTCTCCACTTTGATCGCTCATAAGGCCTGCAATGGGCATGGGCATGCATTCGACAACCTCACCGTTATTTGCCAGGAGAATACCGCCCCCCTGGGCAATCAGGGACTCCACGGCAAAGGCCATGTCCTCATCGTTAACCCCGACAACAATGATGTTGTGGGAGTCGTGGGCCACGGAAAGGGCAATCGCCCCCTGCTTGATGCCATAGCCCTGAAGAAGAGCCACGGCCACATTGCCGGTGTTCTGGTGGCGCTCTACCACAGCCACCTTCACCACATCCTGATTTTCGTTGTAGAGGAATTCATTTTTGCTGTTGCGGGTAACCTCGACAATGCCTTTTTCTGTCACCACGCCGCCGGGCAGAATGTTGATCACATGTGCCTTCTCGGAGTTGATCACGAGGGTTAACTTCTCTTTGGAGAAGTCCTTTACTTTGAAGCGACCCTTGGTTGCAGAAATATCATGGCGCTGTACCTCCGGCAGATACCTGCCGCTGTCCCCTGCCAGCACGCCATCGATCCATACCTTTTGTACGGTAAAATCCGACAGACTATCAAAGAGAACGATGTCGGCTTTCAAACCCGGAGCAATGGCACCACGGTCGGTGAGCCCATAACATTCCGCAGCATTCAGGGTGGCCATCTGGATGGCCATGATCGGGTCGATGGCTTCTTCTGCACAGATGCGCAGGTGGTTATCGATGTGACCGATGCTGAGAAGGGTCTTGGGCTGGCAGTCATCCGCGCAGAACAGGCAACGCCGGCTGTTGGCAGGGGTTACCCCCTTCAAAAGATCTTTGAGGTTATGGCAGGCGGAGCCCTGACGCAGGAGCACGTACATGCCGCAAGAGATACGGTGCTGCATCTCATCCACGGTGGAGCATTCATGGTCGGTGCGGATGCGGGCGGCAGCATAGGCGTTCAGGGCATTGCCGGAAACGCCGGGGCTGTGTCCGTCAATGGGTTTGCCTGCGTTTCTTGCCACCAGCAGTTTATCAAGGGAATCATCCAGCCCATTGATGACGCCGGGAAAATTCATGAACTCGCCAAGGCCCATGACCTCATCGCGCTTCATGGGATCTTCCATGGATTTCGCATCAAGGGTGCAACCGGAATGCTCAAAAGGCGTTGCCGGCACGCAGGATGGCATCATCATCTGCACATCAAGGGCGGTGAGTTTTGATGCCGCGATCATGTAATCCAGCCCTTTAAGGCCGCATACATTGGCGATCTCGTGGGGGTCGGCAACAAGGGTGGTCGTCCCGTGGGGGACCACCAGACGGCCAAGCTCCTCCGGGCTGACATAGGAGGATTCGATATGAATATGGCTGTCGATGAAACCGGGGGCCGCATACTGGCCCATGGCGTCCACCTCGTTGGCCGCGGAGTAATCCCCAACACCGGCAATCAGACCGTCCACCACGGCGATATCACCCTCGGTGATTTTGCCGTTATGCACATCCACCACCCTGGCATGCTTGATGACCAGATCGGCCTGGACACGGCCTGCCGCCACATCGATCAGTTTTTTCAGTGCTCTTTTTTTCAGCTCTGGCTTTTTCATGGTCTCCTCCCCTACTTCTCTGGATTCAAACCAAGAATCGGATCAAAGGTTTTAAGGGCGATACAGTCCACAGGCCCCACATCCGTGATGGCATAATCGGGAATCGCGGTGATGGGCAAAAAGAACATGTACATCAGTGGCTCAGGAAGATCACAGCCAAGGCCATGTGCCGCCTTGTTCAGCAGAGTTTCCTGATATGCAATCTCCTTGGCGTCCAGATCACTGGCAATGCCGCCCACAGGGAGGGCAAGGAACTCTATAATTTTGCCGTCTGCCACAATAACCTGGCCACCGCCATTTTCGATCAGGTGGTTGACGGCAATGGACATGTCCTTAGCATCGGCACCCATCACAACGATGTTGTTATCGTCCGGAGCTGCTGAAGAGGCCATGGCTCCTTTTTTCAGCTTCCAACCAGAGCAAAAGGCTAAGGATTTATTCCCATTGCGGCCAAACCGCTCAACCACAGAGACCATCAGGACATCCAGATCGATATCTGGCTGAACGATATTATTCTCCACCTTCAGGGTCACATCACGACGCTTGCGAACAAAGGGGCCCACCACATTCATGGAGAGGACCTCGGCGGTGCCTTTTTCCATCTCCACACGGTACTGAAAGTCTGCCTGGGTGGTTTTTTCGCATTTAAGTTCGCTCGAAAGCACAGCACTGCGCTTGGGCGCGTTCAGCTCATAGGTCAGCGCCCTGCCCTTTGCCACCAGCTTTCCGCCTGTGATGACCGCCTCGACGTTGAAGGTTTCCGGGCTGTCCACCAGAAGGATGTCCGCGATTTTACCCGGAGTAATGGAGCCCACGAGGTGGTCAATACGATAGGCCTCGGCGCTGTTGATGGACCCCATCTGAATGGCGGTCATGGGCTCAACCCCTGCCTTCATGGCAAGGCGAACCACATGGTCCATGTGACCTTTTTCGATGATATCTGTTGCGGTGACATCATCGGTACAGAAGCTCACCCTGCGGGCAAGTGCCGGGTTGACTTCGGTCACGGCGCGGATATTTTCTTCCAGAAAATGGGTCACAGAAGACTCCCGAACCAGCATATGCATGCCGTTTCGCATCTTCTCAACCACCTCTTCATGGTCATAGCTCTCATGGTCAAGACGAACACCGGCACAGAGATAGCCGTTCAGCTCTTTCCCGCGTGCCATGGGCGCACAGCCGAAAATCGGCAGCCTGTTGGCATGGGCTTCAGCCAGGGCACCCAAGGTATCATCGTCTTCTTCTATAACGGCTTCACGAACGGTTTCCCACACGCCGAAACACTCAGGCCACTGTTGAACCTCTTTGTGGGTTTCCGGGGTAAAGTTGTAGGATACGGTGGATGTGGGGAAGGTATACGGGGTCTTGTAAGGCGCTCCCCAGAACACTTTCAAGGGGCTCTTCTTGATTTCTGCAAAGACCTCCTGCAGACCTTCAATGCCCGATACAGAGATATACTCGTCAAGACCGGAAACAATACAGGTGGTGCCACAAGGGACAACCGCCTTTGCAAAACTTGTGATACTTAATTTACTGCATTCACTGTGCAGGTGCCCGTCGATGAGCCCTGGTACCAGGAATTTGCCGGTGGCATCGATGATCTCGGTTTCTTCGCCGATATAGTCTTTCACATCACCGATGGCGACAATGATGTCGTCATAGATGGCGACATCTGCCAGATAGATTTCGCTGGACATGACATTGACCAGGTGACCACCCTGTACAATCCTGTGCGCTGGAACAAGGCCTCTCCCGGCACGAATGCGTCGTTTCAGCCTATCTTTACCCTTTTGCATACATCCTCCTATAAATAGTTATGAGATAGGCCGTCCATTTCTGGCAACTCAGGTTTCCCGTCCTGCAACACACATCTCGACGAATTTATAAAAGATTACAGGCTCTTGCAATAGAACCCGCATTGTGGATGAGGGGTTATATTAAACTATATGAGAATAATTTCAATCTTTTTGAGCAATTAGAATTAAGGATATGCTTTTTTATGATTCCTTCAAAGGGTACATGCCTAAGGCAAACCCATGCAGTAGGAGATGCGGTGCTCTCTCGAGTCATGCTTTTGTTGCAGGTCTGCCAGGGAGGGGGGTGGAGAGGATTTATCTGTGAGACATGGCGTGCTGGCGCACCCTATATAAGCAGGATGACAATTCGTTGGTTTAGTCGAAATGCCGAAATATATGAAGCGGTCCTTTGCCATTCTTTCGGCCATCGGCGTTTTTACACCACCGCCTGAATACCCTTGGCCCCTGGAGCGCCGCACTCTGGTGCGGCATGAATAACGACAAGCTAAAAAGCCGCACCGGAGTGCGGCGCTCCGTTTCAGCCCCTCTTTTTCGGGCTTTTTTAAGGCAGCGGCCAAAACGATCAGGCTGCCACGTCCACAGCGCCTCTCCTGGTCTCTGGTCTTATCGTTTCACGCATCCCGACCCCATGAACAGCCATGAAAATCCGACCACGATTAGCCGCAGGGTTCATCATTAAAAAAGCCCCGAACAGGTCATTCTGTTCGGGGCTTTTTTAATAGTGATAAATGGAGGTAAACCACTACATCTGCAGCTCTGGTGTCTTGAATATGAATGCACTCGACTCGTGAAATATCCGGGCTACGGGCCGACGCAAAAATAAAACATACAAAAAGCGATGCCACCGGCGGCAAGGGGAGCCACCTCGATAGCACTTTCCGCAGCGATTTAACCCTTGTTCCTCGGGTTAAAGCACATACGCATTTGGGACAACATAGATCTTAAATATATAATTAAGACCTGTTTGTTATACTTTTCAGATGCTTAGCCCCGGTAGGTCCGCCGGAGGCATAAGCTGAATAGTTACGATTTATTATTCAAATTTTGTTTTTAGGGAAACTCTTCATCAAGTCTACGCTTGCCATTTTAATTGCTTCTTCAAGCATAAATCCTTTCATTAGCATACCTCCCAAACCGCTATATCCCGTTTTGCCAATGCCTTTATCCCGCCACAGAATAGAGCCCTCCTTTTTGTCAATTAAATAACCTGAGATTTCAGCATTACCTGTGCATCCAAACGTCAGCTTGGACTTTGCATCCAATAAGGCCACAATAATGATCCACCGAGAGCCGGATGGACCCAAATTTTTAACCCATTCAGCATCAACTTCTTTTAAGTCTTCTTCAGTTATATTATCAACTATGGAAAGATCCGAAATTAACGTAAAAGTATATTTTTTGTATTTTAGTTTACCTTTTACAACGCGTTGAACCCATTTATCCAGTTTTGGTAATTCAGGTTCTTTGTTAAATCTCAGATCAACGATGGGAAGCACAAGAATATTTTCGACCATTTCCTGACCAAAGGTACTACTCAAGAAAATCGGTTGTTTTGCTCCCGCACATCCCATCAAAATCAATACCGGAAGAAAAATCAATAATTTGCGAAATGGTTTACCGAATAATTCATTCATTTCACCCTCCTTTAAATGTTTTTAAATTTTTAAAAAGTAAGTTTATTGCCTTTTTATAGTTGGCATTATCTATCTTTGGTATCTCTCGAAGTTGGACTTCATTCTTCCATAAGCTACGTCCGCTCACCGTCTCAACTAAAACGGCTTTCAACCTCGTGTAGCTCGATCCAGATGTAATCGCTCCGCCAAACGGTTCCCATGTTCCGCAGGGGCCCACTTTTACTCTAACTAAAAGAACCAAAATATTTGTATTATTAGAAAATCCACTAAATTCTTTAAGGTCATTAGCCAAATCAGTACTTAAGGAAGACTGGAATAAGTTTATCTGTTCATCGAGTATTCTATTATACGCCGTTTTGAACTTTGAATTTTCATCGGATAATGCATCGGCATTTAACACACCAAAGCCTTCTTTGCTCAGAATTTCCGCGGAATATTCCACTAACATAGTTCCAGCTTCTTTACCTTTATAAGTGGCTTGTGGTAACTCGGCTTCATTAGAGATCGATTCATACCTCAATCTCGCGGGCATAATGATAATATTTTTATGAGCAATAATTGAGTCTTCTTTCACGCTATTACAGGATATGTGTCTCGCGGTAGTCGCGCAAGAAGTAACAAAAAAGAGAACCATTAAGAGAGCAACAGCAGGAAACTGCTTAAGACTAATTCTTGTAAAAGAATTCATTACGTTTTTCAGTTTGTCTATCACGTTATTACCTCTTTTTGACAAGGTTTATTTCAGCGTAAAAGGAGCTATACCCGGTGAGTACCAAGAAGGCCGTGAACAGGGGTTGCCAAAAATGAGTTTTCGGCAGAAGAGGTCAGCCCTACGCATCTTAAAAAACCAATTTCTTGAGGTATATGCAATGATTTTAGGACAACTTTATCTTTACCGACGAAGACACAAAACCGTCTGCACACCTGAGAGACAGCTGGCTCCCCCAAACCGGATTTCTCCAATTTCTTTCAGTGTCGCTTCGGAGTATCGCTTCATGAGATACATTTTCATCTTACGGGCTAACTCTTTCGCTACCTCATCAACGGCACGTGGAATGGTCTCAAACGATGGGAGGCTCTCAAGGGCTCGAAAAGCCGGCAATTCACGATCACTGCGCCGTCCTTCAAAAATACCTTTAATAAAAGACTCCTATCCCCAAATGGCCTTCGCCGCCTTTTTCAGAGGACTCGGATCATGCAGCCGATTTTTGTCTGAGACAAACCTCTCATACTCTCTCCGGGCCTGTGAGATCCGTTTACCGAAACAGCCATAAATATAGCCTTTTTCCAGTGAATTTGAGGCCTGAAATCTTTCGATATACGGCCCCATATATGTCGACCAGACATGCCCTTCTGCAACCTCAACTATGGCGGCCCTTAAAGTGTATAAATGAATGTATCGTGACAACTCCAGCGCATGATCGTCCTTGAAAACCAGATACGCATTGTCGCGTCCTTGAAATCGGTGGACAAACCGTTTCCTTTTGACATTGAAATACATGGTGTAGGATCTGTTGATACGCTCATGATCCATCAGGAGGCTCAATGATAAAATGGTGGCGGTTGGTCAACAGGCAATAAGCATGAATGATCGCGCCATAGCATTCATCCGTCTCGTCAGGAGACTATCCCGAATATTTCATGAGAAAACGATCGACCCAAAGCAACGAGCAGTTATTTCAAAAATACAAAATGTAATTTACGGTTATCTGTTCGCTTTTCTCACCCTTCGGGCGAGCCGGGATAGAGGAATTTCTTCTGGTCGCGTTTGCACTTATGAATGTTCTTTCGCTCGTTTCCTCGGGATGTCACATGGTAAAACACCTCGGGAAACTTTATCCGTAAGGGTCGTGCCTTGGGGTTGTTTTCGGTGTGTGGCCGATGATGAGTGATTTAATATCACTATATGTAACATACCTTATTCTATGTAATTTTTGTGTCTTGTCAAGGGTGCATGTCACCCTTTATACATATCTTTGCCCCATAAAAGCATTGACGCTCTTCTCACGGCTGGCTTGCCAGTGGTCCCTATAGTCGATGCACACTTCAAGAGGCCTGTCATTCAATTCTTCAAAAGAGATAACCCTGATATTGGAGCCATTTAGTTGCGACGGGCACACCGCTCCTGAAAATCCCACTTTTTGCCCCGATAAATTTTTGGACCACAGTGCTGAGATTTTCATGAATCAAGGTAGAATCAGGGAACGAAAAGAATCAGAAATTAGGGGACAGGCGAAAAGCTTCTGATTTTGAATCTCATGTCATGAGGTTTTTTCTTGAGTGATTCCTGCCCCCAAAAAAACTTTACAACCACCGGTGGTTCGGTCTGAACTTAATATATAAGTGTGAATCTATGCCTGAATAGGCCGATGAAATAACAGCCATCACTGTTGCCATATCGCAGGATAAAACATGAATCGTATGATTCCCACGACAACGGAATGCGTGCTGATTTTGTTGTTCCCGGCATACACCAATCGCTTCCAAGTCTCTGCGTCCATCAGGTGACGCGTTGCGTTGCGTTGGGCTTAGGGCCTCGGCGAGCTCAATACAAAGCCTGACCGGGTTCAGGGCAAAGGCACGCAAAAATCATAAAATATTTATCCTTCTTAAAATCATGATATTTAGATATAATTTAAGTGCACGTTGGTCGTGGCCTGGCTATAAATAAAGGTTTTTTGTCTGTAACTATTCAGCTCCAAAAAAAGCCTCCGATGGCAAGAGCCACACCTTTAAAGCAGGTTGCGAATGCGTTTTTCCCCTTTGTAACGGCGTAGCTGAGTGAAGACGGATTGCTTGTCGCTCCATCGCCCATTGGCGTGGGGCGAATGGAGACGCATGACATGGGCGCAGGCGGATTTGTCACGCCGGAGGATTTTGCGCAGGATGAAATTTAATCAGGATTATTTCTTGATGCCTGTTTGTTAAACCCGCCTTTATAAATCAGGCAAAAGTTTAGCCCCCGGCAGGGCCGCCGGAGGCACAAGCTGTAATCGTTACTATTGTCTTTTCCTAAATCTATACAAAAAGTCACCTGAAAACTAAGAACTCGTCCAGTCTTTTTTCCAACGGTGGGGAAAAATTATAAAATGACCCGCAATAAGACACCTAAGATACACTTGATAAATATATTATTACTATTTTTTTTGTTCACAGCCATGCCTTCGGCCGCAGTGACTAAAAAGAAAATACTCATTTTATATTCATTACAGCCACGCATGCCCGCCTATGACGTTTTAGATCAAACTTTCCGGAATTTACAATTAAGTCAAGACATCCAGGTGGAATATTTTACAGAATATTTAGAACAATCCAGATTCAAAGATGAAGCCAGTATCAAACAGCAGGCCGATTTAGTAAACCATCGATACCGGATAAATAAGCCCGATATTGTCATTGCTGTCATGTCTCCCGCATTGGATTTTATTCAAAAATATTGCAAGACTACCTTTGATAAAACGCCCATTGTTTATGCATTGATTGATAAAAAAATAGATCCTGAAAATATGAAAATAAAAGTCACCGGTGTCAATCTCCATATTGATTTACTTAAGACGTTAACATCGGCCTTATTAATTCAACCCGAAACGCGGGATGTTTATGTCGTCGCGGGAACATCTCGCCTGGGACGTTCATGGGAGGCACAGGCAAAACAAAATTTTCAACAATTATCCGATCAACTAAATTTTCATTATTTGTCACACTTACCCATGGTGGATGTTTTAAAGAAAATCAAAAAGTTACCTCCCCATTCAATTGTTCTGTATTTGTTGACCATTAAAGATGCGACCGGCAAGTCCTTTGTCCCCAGAGACGCATTGAACGCCATTTCGCGATCTTCAAGTGTGCCTGTTTATGGGCTATGGGATACCTATGTAGGACATGGAATTATTGGAGGGTACTTGTGCAGCACTGATTTGCTTGCAAAAAGCGTTAATAACATGGTCATTCGTATTTTAAATGGCGAAAGCCTGGACACCGTTCAGCCATTATCATTGGGTCCCAGTATCTATATGTACGATTGGCAACAATTGAAGCGCTTTGGAATAGATATAAAGAGAATCCCTGATGAAAAAACTATTTTATTTAAGACCCAAACGGTTTGGGACCGGTACAAGATTTATATTGTGAGCTTTTTTCTGTTTGCCCTTGTCGAAGCCATATTCATTCTGGTCCTGACGATGAATATTAGAAAACGCAAGCGGGCGGAGGAAAATTTAATAAAGAGTCAGACTCACTTAAAAGCAGCATTGGAAAGCATGACCGACGCGGTGTTCATCAGTGATATCACAGGACAGCCCATCGAATTCAATGAGGCTTTTGCAACCTTCTATCGATTTGTAAATAAGGAGGAGTGCCTTAAAAAATTGCCTGAATACACGGATATTTTTGATATTTACCTGTTAGACGGGACCTTGGTGCCGATTGACAGGTGGGCGGTAAAAAGAGCGCTGCGAGGTGAATTAGTCATCAATGCGGAACGCACTCTTCGACGCAAAGATACAGGGGAAACATGGATCGGCAGTTATAATTTTGCGCCTATTCGAGACAAAGATGATTTGTGTGTGGGTTCGGTGGTGACCGTACGTGATGTCACTGAAATAAAAGACGCAGAAAGAAAAAAGATCCACCAACAAAAAATTTTAAACGCCATTATTGATAACATTCCGGCTTTAATAACTCTTTATGATCTAAAATCCAATTTGGTTTTAATAAACAAATCATTCGAATCGACCATTGGATGGACAAATAAAGAAATTCAGAAAATTGATATTTTCGAAGCCTGCTATCCAGATCCGGATGATCGTGCCACAGCCATAGAATATATGCAGAGGGCAACCAATGAATGGAAGGAATTTAAGGTAAAAACAAAATATGGCCATTCTATTGAATGTATGTGGTCAAATGTTCGTCTGGAAGATGGAACCCACATTAGTATTGGTATCGATATCACGGATCAAAAACGTTTAAAGGAAAAACTGCAGCAGGCGTATAAGCTGGAGTCAATCGGAACGCTTGCAGGCGGCATCGCCCATGATTTTAACAATGTTCTTGCCGCCATCATTGGCTTTACCGAATTATCGATTGAACAGGTAAAAAAGGGCAGCCCCCTTGAAGACAATTTACAAGAAATTTTTTTTGCTGGAAAGAGAGCCAAGGATTTGGTTAAACAAATCCTTACATTCGCTCGAAAATCAGATGAAGCAATCCATCCTATTCGGATTGATATCATCGCGAAAGAAGTCCTCAAATTTATACGTTCTTCGATCCCAGCCACAATTGAAATTAAATCGAACATTCAGAGTCATTCATTGATAAGGGGAAATCCAACTCAGATTTATCAAGTCTTTATGAACCTTTGCACAAATGCCGCTCATGGCATGGAGAACAAGGGGGGTGTCCTTGATGTAAGCCTTAAGGATGTGGTTCTTGATGAAGCGCCTCGGATGAAGGATAAAAAAAAGGCATCCGGGGACTATATAGAAATAAAAGTCTCTGATACAGGCAAAGGGATCCCCCCTGATATCGTCAATTTAATTTTTGAACCGTACTTCACGACCAAAGACCCTGGCGAAGGTACAGGCATGGGACTGGCTTTGGTCCACGGTATTGTGACCAGTTATAACGGCCTTATCGACGTTGACAGCATCCCTGGCGAAAAGACCGTATTTACGATCTATATTCCTGTCGTCAAAGATATAAAAGAAAACCCTTTGTTGGAGCCAAAAGAGAGGCTTCGAGGCAAGGAGAAAATTTTGTTCATAGACGATGAACTCTCGATTGTAAAAATGGGAGCACTGACCCTGGAGCGCTTGGGCTATTCCGTAACCACCTTTACCGACAGCCTGGAAGCATTGAATCATTTTCTCCTAAAACCCGACCTCTATGATCTCGTCATCTCTGACATGACCATGCCAAAGCTCACCGGCGATCAATTGGCAGCCGAAATTCTTAAAGAAAAGCCAGAGATGCCCGTCATCTTGTGCACAGGCTATAACAAAAATATTTCCCCCGAAAGAGCCTCTGAAATGGGTGTGAAGGCCATTATTTACAAACCAATTGTTCAAAATGAACTGGCGAAAGCCATTCGAAATGCCTTGGATTGAGACCCGTCGGATGCTCAGGAAGATAACTCGTTCATTCGGCATCGGGGTAGGTAGTTTTCGTTTGAAAACTACCTGGCGTTCTTCACGAAACGCCGAACCTTTGTCCCTTTTTGAACAGCGTCACCCTCCCCTGGGGCCTCCTGTGGGTGCCTGGTTATCGCGGTCCCCTCCCCCAACATTGACCGATCAGGACAAAAAGACAGGCAAAAACCTCTTTCCCCTGGGGTGTGTATCCTGGATAAAAGAGCCTGACAAACCTGGAATTTTCTGACCTGCATTTTAAATTTTCGTTCCATGATTATGTCGTTATTGGAGTCATCTATCATGATTTTTATGCCAGTCCTATTTTCATCACTGAATGTTGATAGGGACAATTTTTTCACTTTCGCAACAGCAATCAGCTCCAATAATCCTTTAAAGGCATCTGAAAATCGCTGGTAATCTGTAAAAACAGGTTTTATATCTTCTCCGTGGAAGACGTCTATCTGAAGCTCTTTGAAAATCGGGACGTAGGCAATTCGGGTTGCCAGGGCTGTTAAAAAATCATCCCCAAGGGCATCGAAAATCGATTCGTCATCGTAAAGGCAGGTTTTTATCTCCTTAATCAGCGTATTGGAGAAATGATTTAGATTGATTTCTTCAAGGTCTATTGCATCGTCCACGCCCCTTATCACCGTAAGAAAATCCTTCAGCAGGCAAGAGACGCGCCGAAGGTAGGATTTGCTGATAATGACATCAAATTTTTTCTGGTCAAACACCTTAATAATTTTCCGGATGGCATTGGCCGCTTCAAAGACAAGATGAAGATCGATCAGTTCGCCCTGATTTACTTGCTCAACCACGCTTTTAAAATCAATGATATAAAACTCAACCTGATCGGCATCAAACATGTTCAGGTATTTTTCTGCTTCTTCAGATTCTCCCAGTTTATCCAAATGATAAGAGAGAGCATAGAGGCGGCCTGCAAGAATCGTAAAGACATCACTGACTTCTTCGAGTAGATCAAGGGCGTATATTTTTGCATCGGTCAAACTGTCTCGGTTGAATTCCTTTAAACTGCCAAGCCCCTTTAAGTTATCAAGAATCCGCATCATCTTTTTTTTGGCGTTTTCTGCAGTCACAGGACCTCCGTGACCGGGAAAACAAAGTTGAATATCAGATGAATCCAGAAGCCAGATCAGATTACGGATGGAATCAATATAATTTTCCCTGTCCCACCCAACAATACCGGCCACCATGGGATTTACCGCTGAGAGCATATCGGAGATGAAAATGAGTGTACCGATTCGGTAGCAGACACTGTCCGGGCTGTGCCCCGGCGTATGATAGATTTCTAAAAAATCGCCTCCGCCCAGATCCATGCGTTGTCTTAGAAATTGCCTGCCTGTTTGATCGTGCAGATCATCAATTTGACCATCAAAATCAGAGGACAAAAGAGGCGCTTGGGCTTTTTGTTCTGTTTGAAACAACACTATATCCGGTGTAAAGGGTGACAATGAATATCCGTACAACTCAGCCATGGACATTTTTGTCTCCCCCTTGGCAAGAATCTGTGCACCGGCTTCATGTATTGCCACCTTTACATCCCTTGTCGCTTTAAGCTCGGTACACCTTCCGATCATCAGACAGTGATCCACATGGCAATGAGTAAGATAGATCATAAGGGGCAATGATTTTTTTTCAGATAGCGGAGTCACAATGCCGGTAAGGTAGTCCCACTGGGTGGTATAACCGCCGGGATCAATGATGATGAACTGGTTTGCAGATTCAATGGCAAAAGAATTTGAAGACATGATATCCGGTGTGACCATATGCGGGAAAATTCTTGCCTGTTTTGTCCCTGAAACGTCCTGCCATTTATTATTTTCAACTAAAATTTTTTCATTAAGCAAAGCGAACCCCACAAATTATTTTTTATGACTGCGTTGTATCTCTTGGTCTGGAAGAGAGACACGGTTCTATGAAACATGTCGTTATTTAAAGCTAAATCATGATGTGATGAAAAAATAAAAAGAACGATTTCAACGCCAAGACAAACCCTTGTGATGGAGCCCTTGCCCTGGGTTATAGCAGATATAGGGTTAGGCAATATACGCTCTTTCTCCATGTTGTCTATATTCTTTCACCCACAACCAACAAACGCCCTCCGGAATGAAGCCGGAGGGCGTTTGGCGTTCTTGGCGCATGGTGCCTGTCCCCCTTTCCCCCTTCCCTGCCCGTCTCCTGGTCTCTGGCCTTATCGTTTCACGCATCCCGACACCATGGACTTCCATGAAACCCGGTAACGATTAGTCGCAGGGTCACTATTAAAAAAGCCCCGAACAGGTCATTCTGTTCGGGGCTTTTTTAATGATGAGAAATGAGGGGACGAGACCCTGCTAGTGGGAAAGAAGTATGGGGAAATCCTGCCCCCGCCCGTAAATGCTGGGGTATTGCGCATTGCCGCGATGGGTTTCGGTGAGTCCCGGCACTTTATCTTCTATAAACGCCGACAACTCACGCACGGTTGTCTTGCCGTCTTTTGGGCTGCCGTCCGCTTCACCCTGCAGGCCTTTTAAGAGAGCATAGGTGAAGACACCATGTTTTAAACTGGCAAATTCCGTTGCGAACTGCTCGGACTGTGTGGCTGCCAGAAGGTAAATCCCGCTCGACCGACTAAGCTGCTTCAGGGCTTTTTCCTCAACGGCACCACGCATGGCAAAGGTCTGCTCAAAACCACCCGCCTGGCATGCATCCATGATCAGCATCTGCTTTCTGGCTTTGATCTTTTTCGAATATCCGGTAAGTTGCTCAGCCGATATTCCGTTTGCCCAGATATGTTGTTCCCGGTACAGGGAGGTCACTTCATGGGGCGCAATATAAAAATGTGGTGTTCCTTTTTCATTCTCCACCATGACACCATGGCCTGCATAATAGAGCACGAACACATCTTTCGGTTTTGCAGACGTAACGACGTTATCAAGTGCCCGGCTTATATTGTTTTTTGTTGCCTTCTTGTCGAACAGTTCAGTGACATGCAGGGTTTTAAAAAGTTTTTTGGATCTCATTCGAAAAACTGCACTGATAGCTTCAGCATCTGCCCTGCCGTAATTCAAGTTGTATTTTGTATTTTTATATTTGTTAATGCCCACGATGACAAAATAGGCATCCGGCTTTTCAAACTCGGGATTTTTATATAAAACAGACGCGTTAAACGGCCTTGATTCAATGCCGGTTTTGCTTTTTGCAACCGCCATAAAGGTGTTTTCACCATCAAGCAGTGTTACCGGAAAGGCAACGGTCTGCGACCTGCTGTCAGTACGGCTGACTTTTTTGAGCCCACGCTGTTTTCCCTCAACAGGTTTTCCGTTATGAAACAGGGTAATCTCCTGGATCCCCCCACCGTTATTTTTAACGTTTAAAACAACCTCCAGGGTGGCCTTCGTGCTGGTGGCAATATCTTTCCCTCCGTATGTCAGTGCTTCGGGAGAAAGAATGGTAACTGTCGGCGGAGGCGACTCCATCATGATGTCGATTGTTTTTCCGGCGACCATTTTTGGGGCGCCGCCTGTTTTCAATACCTGGTCCATTAAGCCCGGAATATAAAAAAGATCAAAAAGCTGATCCAGCTCCAGCACGTTCAGCCCTTTGACAACGTGAACCCCCTCAAAGCCAGGCGATTTATCATAATGACCGGAAGGTGTCACAACCAGCCATTCTCTGTTGCCTTTCGCGTTCTTCTTTTCGCTTTCCATTTTGGAACAGATCAGCTTCCCTGTCTCCACATTCCAGTAGCGGGTCATCCCGTCAGCACCGGTAGAGATGGCTCGTCTGCCGTTTTCAGTAAATTTTAAGGTGTAAACTCGCCCGTTGTGCCCGTCAAAGGCCTTGACAAGCTTATTGGTATAGACATTCCATAGCCCAATACCCCCAAGGCCCGAATTGACATTACCACTGATAACAAATTTACCGTCCGGAGAAAAATCGAAAATAGTGCCATTGCAATGAATGAAATCCGATACCGTTCGATTGTTAATATCTATTCGTTTCATGCCACCATGTGAAGATACAAAAAGATAGTCGCCATTTTTGGAAAATTCCATTTGGGTCACTAAAGGTATCTTTACGGATAAAATAATTTTACCCCCTCTGGAGACATTCACATGGTGTTTGGAATAATGCCCATCTACAAAACCTTCTGCAATTAAAAGCTGATCTGAGCCATGAAAAAATCCACAGTCCCTTCTGCTTGCACCTTTTCTGATGGCATCTTCAGTGATTCCACCAGAGGTGCCAGCCGAGCTGTTTTTAAATTTTAAGGCTAATTTTTTATTATCAATAGTCCATGTGGTTATCTCGCCACTATCTATAACGGTATACTGTTTTCCGTCGGGGGAAAGATCGAATTCACGACCCCCTGTTTTACCGACGATAGACTCTGACATCCCGTTTGCCAAATTTATTTTATCAAAATAACTACCACATAGAAAAAGAGAATGACCGTCAGGTGAAAACTTAACTTGAGAAACATTGCGACCCATTTTTTGGGAAAGGACCTTTGCCCCTGTTTTAAGATTCCAAACACTGATGTTGCCACCTCGAAATCCCCCGGCAGCAAACTGACTGTCCGGGGAAAAAGCGACACTTTCCGCATCGTCTGGACCACTCATCGTGCTTAAGAGCGAACCCGTCTGCGCATCCCAGAGTTGCATGTAGGTGCCAAAGATGTCACAGCCTGACAGAATAAGTTTCCCGTTTGGAGAGAATTTAACACTACCGATGGCATTTGTAATACCTTCCATGGAAAGGACCTCTTTGCCACTGGAAATATCCCAAACCTTTAAAGGGTAATAAGAGATATAATCTCCAACCGACGCGCACCCTCCGGCAACCACTCTTTTTCCGTCAGGAGAATAATCAACACACCTTGCCCAGAGATAGTCTTTTTTGTATTCAGGGGCAAATAAAGGGTCAAGAGAAAAGGATTTAAGAAGGGTCCCGGTGATAATGTCCCATATTTTTATCTGGCCATCGCCGCCTGCAGTCACTATGTATTTTCCGTCAGGTGAAAAAGAAACATCATTGATCTCTTTGTCCTTGCCACGTTTCACCTTATTTTCGAAATCTTGCAGAAGATTTCCACTTTCAGCATCCCATATTTTTATCAGGCCATCTTCTGAGCAGGTGACAATAAGCTCCCCGTCCGGCGAGTATTCTAAAGCGGTTGCACGCGTTCCAATACTGCCCGTATGAAGTTGCTGAATGACAAGCGTTGCTTTTATCTTTTTATGCAGGTCGACGGTCTGTTTCTTAAAGACGTCTGTTGATTTAATCTTTTCTGCCTGAAGGTAATAATCAGGCACGGGAACCGTTGGCAAGCCACAGCCCGTTAGTGTGAAAAATAACAGAGCCACAGCAATTACCCTAAAATACCTCATACATTTCCCCCTCCTTAAAAAACGGATGCAATCGATTTCATATCCAATCTGAATGACGTTCTTACCGGCCATAAGGTTGAAACTGTTTTCTGAATACGCCATTAGCCCGGATATTTCTCGAGATGAGTGCCTCACTGCCGGTATACGAAGACTATCTTGCCATGAATTCCAATAGGGATGAACGTATGGCGCCAAGGGATTCAGGCCACTATTTTTTGATGATATGAAAATCATCACCAAAGTGATGGCTTACAGCCTGCTGCCTGCCATGAGAAAACTGGTTCGTCTTTTTTTTCGCATAGTCGGCCAGTTCAACGATGCTTAAAAATCCGTCGCTGTTTATATCGGAATCCGAAAAATGGCGGTATCCTTCCAGCAACGCATGCGTAAACAACCCGTTGTCATGGTAGTTGTCAAGAGCGTCCTGATAGGTTGACGAGCCTGCAATGACGTGTATACCGGTGGAGTAGGCAAAGGTTTCGGTTTGAATGTTGTAGACATCAGCCATGGCAAGGTTCAGTCCACCGGCCCGGCACGTGTCTAAAATCAACAATTGATGTTGCGCCGGGTTTTTTGCATGCATCGCCATCAATTCATCATAAAGGATGGTATTGGCGTGGGTGGCTTCACCATCGTAATCGTGGGTATACAACCTGAATTGCTTGTTGTTGATCGCTTCAGCGTGCGTCGCAAAATAGATGACAAAATAGTCTTCCGGGTTCATCTGTTCGGCCAGGCGATTGAAGGCGTTTATAATCGTCTCTTTTTGAGCGTTGGCGTTGTTCAATACAAGGGTTTCGCCAATCCTGAAAGCGGCATGTTTCCGTAAAAGGGCTTCAACATCGTTTGAATCTTTGACCGCATTTTTAAGGGTCGCATTGGGTTCTTTAAATTGATCAATACCGATGGATAACACGAAGAGCCTCGGCCGGGATTTGTTTTTTCCGCCCTTTACAACACGATCTACAGGCGAGGATAACACGGTCCCTGCACCGTTAAAGCCCTGAACGACGATCTGGTTGTTACCGGACGCCAACGGCACGGTGACGCTGAGTGGGTTCGGGATTTTTATGCTGGAAGCGGGAGCCTTCCCGGTTTTTCCAGCCCCTTTTAATGTGAGACCTCGATGGGCGTTTGCCTGAGCCACAACCTTTGGTGAAGCCGTGTCTTTTGGTTCATTTAACCGAAAATGACCCTGATAGCTGTAAACAAATTTCCCGTTGTTTTTCACCCTGATATCGCCGATCCCTCCCCCGGAATTGTTGGCCCGAATTTTAAGCGTTGCCTGGTGGCGGTTTTTTGAACGTTTCACCGAAAAGTTTACCTCAGGCGGGGGAAGCAGCAGGGAGTCTTTCAGATTAACGAGGCGTACATCCTGTTCATAAGGGCCTTTATTTAAGACATTTTTAACGATATCAGGGCGAAAAAAAAGCTCGTACAATTGATTGTACGAGTACCACACCCGCTTTTCAGGTATGGAGAAGTGGATGAAATCCCCGGGATTTCCAATAAAATCAAAATACCCGTCCGGAGTCGAAAAGATAACACCGGAATTATTCCCTTGCTGATAATTAATGTATCCGCTCAAAAGGGGCTCGTGACTGTCACCAGAAAGGATATTGATTGATTGATCAAAACCGATTGTGATCCAATACCCATCCGAGGAGGTGACATGAGCAATGTGGTTTCCATTTGATTCATGGGTGGAAATTTCGTTCCCATTCTTCAGGGAAACAATTTTTAGGGATTTGTGGACCATGGCAAGCTCCTGCGTTTTTGTGTTCAACGCAAGATCTCTGATAAAGGGCATATCCACTTTGATGTCACGTGATGAGCCCTTCTCAAGGTCGACCAAATGAACACGCCCATATCGGGTTCCCGCCGCGAAAAGGCTCTCATCTTCAGAAAAAGCAAAACATGGGGGACGAAAATCCCAGCTTGTATCTTCTTTTTCATCCACAAGGGTCGCAACCCGTTTTTTGCTTTTCAGGTCGACGATGCTTAAGGTCGGATACGAATGAATTCCGGACGTATGAAACAGGGAAGATAAAAAATCTTCTTCTATGTATACGCCAAAAATGACCAGGTAACGGCCACTTCTGGATAAAGCCAGCCGGTAATCATCATCAAAAATACCTCCCTTTTCATTGTACCCCGGTAAGGGGAGCTTGAGCCCTGTCGGTCGCCCCAAATGCCCCGGTAAATAATGGCGAATCGTGCGGCGTTCATAGTCATATGCGCCCGTCTTTCCATCCAGAAGGCGACTGTCTTTCCCCACAAAAGACGGTGGCTTCTTTTTTGGGGTTTGATTGGGGGCATTAAAATCGGTGAGGGTTTCGATGGATCCATTTTCGGTTAAGACCGTGAGGATACCTTCCGAATATCTGAAGTCTTTTATGTTGTCCCGGGAACATGTTTTTACGGATCTTTTTTTGAGGTTCACATCCATGAAATGGATACTGGAATTTTTGCCTCGCTTGTATAAGACAAAACGCCCCTCTTTGACATGTGAAAAAACAACCCCGGTTTGATCGTAAACTGTAAATTGATCCTGGGGAAAAGCCGGCGGGGTATTAAACACCCGTTTGCCGGTTAAGGGGTTACTGGAAATCAACGCCCTGCTGTTTGTGATGATCGTTCCATTTGCGTAGAACAAGGCATTGATTGAATCATTATGCCTGTTGGGCAAGGTACGAAGGAGGCGCCCGGTTTTGAGCTCAAAGACACCTATTGTGTTGGTCACGTTTCCATTTTGAGGTGCCGCTGCTTTGCCCGTTTGAGCCGCAAACAAGGCATTGTTAATGAAGACGGGATCCGGCACGGTATGAACCATGCGGCAATCTTTTTTTTCAAAAGCCGTTTCCTTCATGACATATTCATCTTTTCGAACCTCTTTTAAACCGGGCATCTGATACAAATAGGAACGACCGGTTGTTTGATTCTCATCACCGGCGGTGACAACAATCAAACGCTCGGGCGTCAAGCTGACGATGCTTTCGATATCATTTGAAAAACTAGTGAGTCGTTTTCTCTTTTTTAATGCGGGGTCATACGCGTATAGGTGCGATCCATATCCGATAAGCAGGGTCCCGTCATTTAAAAATTCTACGGCATTGGGAACAAATGGCCTGGATGATGCGTATCGTTCCAAAGCCGGGCAAATATGAAGAATATCCAAGGTATTGACGTCACGTATCTCTACAAACGGGTAGTAGTCAGATTTGCTGCCAAGCCTTGACTCCGTAATCATCCCTCCCTTCCGGAAATAGGCCCCTTTAAAAAGCGCAACCTGTGTCCGGTCTCGGTTAAGGGTTGCTTTGAAGAAAGAGTATTTGTTTTTTTTGTCGTAGAGTATGTGTCCGGTACGGACATTAAAGACCAGGAGCCTGTCTGTTGCCGAGATCAGTAAGGTGTCTTTCTTGATCTCCAATAATGTCAGGATGGTATTTTTTATGGGGAGGTTGAGGGTCTGCAACAACCTGCCAGAGGCGGTGTCCCGGAGCAGTATCGTGCGGCCATCCCCAGAGACCATATAAAATATTTTTTTATCGATACTTAACTCGGAGGCGTTGCTGCCAAAATCAACGCCACTGTTGATTTGAAAAACCGGCAGGGCCATTTCCAGGCGGCCATTTTTTATTGATTTTTCTGATGTTTCAATGTGCACGGTTTGCAGGTTGGCACATGCGGATAAAACCAAACATAATCCCAAAAGAAACAATGCCCGATACCTGGTGGTCATAAGTGCTCCGCTATGTGTAAAAAGATGACTTTCATCTGTGCCTTACGACATCCCCTACTGCCATTACCATCGGTCTCCGCCGGGCGGTTGGATCAAAATCCGTACACCAGGGAGACAGACCCCATCCAGGAACTGTGTTGCAACCCGGCTTGGTCGGGGAAGCGGAAGGTTCCTTCAGCGATTGCCACGGAGATGTCCCCCGTGGTTCGGCTGTATTTGAGAATCCTCAGGTTGGAGGAAAGGGCAAGGTGGGTCGTGAGGGGATACGAGAGCCCGAGGGCGACCATCTGGTAGCGGATGTTGTCAAAGGTCTCTTGAGAGACCATACCGCGAAGAAGATGATGGTCTTCGTCTTTGGCCCATGCCCAGTTGCTTTTCGCGAAGCTGCCGGTCAGGGTCAGGTCGCGGACCTTGAGGTGGGCGCAAAATCCAAGGTAAGGTGCATACATCCATTGCTCGAATGCGATCCCCGGAATGTTTTCAAAGTTGCCGTGTTGATCGCGAAACCCTTCCGGGGACGAATAGATGAACGTCCCGCCGTGATCCTCCCAGCCCCAATGGTCGTATCGAAAACCCACCAGTCCGGACATCCCCCAGGTCTCTTGTTTAAAAAAAGGGATGCGGAGCTGCACGTCGGCCATCTCTCCGTCGGTCAGGACGGTGGGGCTGACCGAATAATCTGACCAATCTGTGGGGTGTTGTTCCGACAACCAATCGTAGTCATCACCGAGGGAGGAAGCTCGCCCGACGCGAGACCATGCGGAGAGGGACAGCGTGGCTTCATAAGGCAAGGGAATCGAGGCGGACAGGCCGACCACGGGAACATTTTCAAGGCGCCAAATCAACTCGCTGACTTTTTCCCCGACATCACCATAGACGATCTCATGGGACTCCCCGTTAACAATTCCCGCGTTGAGGCTCATGGAAAGGGAATGGTGTGACGAGGAGAACCATTCAACACGTTGGGTGGGGCTTACGGCTGCTGCAACCGCCTGGCATGGCAAGTTCAGCGTTCCTGCCAAGATCAGGAACAGGGCCACGCCGGTTATGCGCCTCGGCATCATGGGGGTGTTGGAAAAAAGAAAACCTACCGGCGAACATTCCCGCAGACATGACAAAAATGCATTATGACATTTCTTTATTTTTGACAGGTGTGGCTGGAATTGAGTTGGATTGCGATGGGTTGTCTCCATATCTCTGAGATCTCCTTACACATTATGGAGTATAGCATCAACGGCTGCCCTGCCCCTCACCTGCCCCTTTAACGTGGGGCGCGGCGGGCCTATGGAAAAAAGCCCTCATACTTGTTAGTCAATGGAGCTTCTCTATCTTTTTTATTACTTGATTGTCAAATGATGAATTTAGTGGATTGGCATTGTACCTGCTGAGGACAAGGGGTAGCGGGGACAGGCAAGATACGTTCTCAATGGTTTAGGAACGACCACATAATAAGTTGACCAAAAAACCTGCCTCCGGCGGGTCGCTTTTTGAAAAAAGCTCCCGTCTTCGCCTAAAGGCTACGCCGTGACAAGCCGCAAAAACTTTTGCGATGAAATACCTTTCTCTTCTGCCTCAAGGTGGGAAGGCATAGTGAAAGCAATTATAAATAATATGTCGAGGTTGTCTTTAGTGTCGGGTGCCCGCAATCTTTTTAAAACCTGTTTGTCAAACTTTTCAAAAGTTTGGCCCCCGGCAGGGCCGCCGGAGGCTATTTTGGCTACGTTATTCAATGTTCGTTCCTTAGCCCGAAGGGTTAGAAAATCGAGCCAAAAAATGTGGGTTACATTTTGTATTATTGAAATATCTGCACTTTTTATAATAACTTACTGTAATAAATACTTATTGCATTGGCATGATCGCTTTCTCATGAAATATCCGGGTTAGACCTCTTCTATTCCGACAGGCGCCCTTTGCCATGTATACCCTGAGGAATCATCCCCCATTTTGGGTGGTTTTCCCCCAAAATATCCCAAGGCCTTCAATGACCAGTGTTTTGAAAACAATCAAACACAGGGCTGAGGAAGTCTTCCCCAGCCCTGCTCCGGCTTCTTGACTCTCAGCGTTTTTCTTTTGTCTCCATAAAATACCTCATAAGAACGGACATATACCGCATTTGTGGCACGCTTTATCTGTTTATGGCACAAATGATGCTTTGAAAAATGCGCAAGATTCATCGATATGGGCCCAGGCAGTGACTCATTTGTACATCCTGCGACGGCTGGCTCCACATCAAATCCGGCGTAAATGAGCGCTGTAGCACATCTGCGCCAAGCCGATGATCACCTTACATTGGCACCATTCATTTTATAGGGCGGTTGCCCTTGCCTCACCTGAGATTCTAACGAAACCGGGCCTCCCCTACCCGGGTAATGACGACACCATTGCCAGTGACAACCGACACCACAGACACGATGCAATGCGATCCTTTTATGAACCCTGCGCAGCCATAAGGCGTGACGTAAGAAACAGAGCCACACCTGAAAAATCTATTCGTTCCGGTGTTTAAACGGCGACGCTCACCTGATACCGCTGGCCAGCGAAAACGCTGCAAAAGGCTGGAGAATAAACCTGCCCTACATGGAATTATGATGGAAGGAGATGTCATGAAAGTAAACAGCAGCAACTCGCCCACGATCCCGTCACGGGTCATGGAAACGCTCACCCAGAAAATCATCCACCTCATCTTTGTGGTTTCGCTCTATTTATCAGGGGGGGTGCTGTATCGCAGGTTAAAGAAAAAAAGCAAGCACCCCATGGTGCATCAGAAAAAACTTCTCAGGCAAATCCTCCGGAAAAATCGGAACACGCAATTTGGGATGGACCACAATTTTCGCCACATCCAATCCATTCAGGATTTCCGACAACAGGTTCCCGTCCAAACCTGGGACACCATAGCGCCCTATGTCAAACACCATACAAGCGGCGGAAGCAATGCCCTTGTGCCCGGGAAGCCCGTTTCCTATGCCGCCACAAGCGGTACAACGGGCAGCCCCAAATACATCCCCATCACCAGCGAGATCATGAAGAAGTCCCACATCAACACCGGCAGGATCTTTACCTACAAGACCCACAAAGACTACCCGGAGTTGAAAAATGGCAAGATTCTCGCCGTGGTTTCACCTGCTGAAGAGGGTGTCGTGGAAGACGGAACGCCTTACGGTTCCACATCAGGTCACCTGGTGAAAGGACTGCCCTCTGTGATTCGGCATAAATACCCGGTGCCCTATGAGATCTTCGCCATCAAAGATTACAGCTCGAAATATTATGCCATTCTCAGGTGCTCCCTGGACCAGGATATCACCATGATCAATTCAGCCAACGCGAGCACCCTTGTCCTCCTCGCAAAAAAAGCCGATGAATGGAAAGATCGTCTGATCCGCGATATTCGATCGGGAACCCTCTGCGAGACCCTTACCCTTGACGAAAAGACAAGAACCCTTGTTGAAAAACGACTCACCCCCCGGCCCAACCTGGCAGAGAGATTGGAACGGCTCATCAGGGAAGAGCCGGACAACCGCCTGCTGCCGAAGCACTACTGGCCGAGCCTGTTCCTGGCCGGATGCTGGACAGGGGGCAACTCCAGCATCTACCTTCAGGAGATGAAAGCCTGGTACGGTGAGATCACCATCCGAGACATCGGATACCTCGCCTCTGAAGTGCGGGGATCCATTCCCCTCTGGCGCGATTCCAATGCCGGAATCCTGACCTTCGATCAGAATTTTTTCGAGTTTGTCCCCCTCACCGATGATGGCAGCCAGCCTGACGTCCTCACCCTGGACCAGTTGAAACAGGGCGAACAATATGACATCCTCGTTACCACCTTGGCCGGTCTCTACCGATACCGCATCAACGACATCATCGAAGTGACGGGCTTCTACGAAAAGGTCCCCACCATACGCTTTGTTCAAAAAGGAAGCGGGGTCACCAGCATCACCGGCGAAAAACTCTACGAGCAGCAGCTTATCGACGCCGTGGAAAAAACCAAAGCGACCCTCGGCGTCAAAACCACCTTCTACATGGGCCTGGCCCATGTAGAAAAAAGCCGCTACGTACTCTATATCGAGTTTTCGCCCTCTCCCCCTGAAAACGCCAAAACCAAATTCACGGCCTTGCTTGATGAAAACCTCAAGGAGGTCAATATGGAATACCGAGTCAAACGGGACTCCATGCGGCTGCACCCCGTGGAGCTGCGGGAACTGGCGAGTGGGGCCTACGAAAAAATGAGACTCGAAAAAATCAGCCAGGGGTGCCGCGAAGCTCAGTTCAAACCCACCCTGCTCACCCAGGACATAACCATGATCGAAAGCTTTGAGGTCATTCGGGTGATCCAACCGGACTATCAGAAAGCGAGCTAAATTCCAGGAGGGACTATGAAACATTTCGTTCAGATCAACCTGCTTGTGTTGGGGCTTTGGCTGGCCGTGCTGCAGCCCGGTGACGCCCTGGGGGCGGACCATTCATGCCTGCATCAGGTCCGATCCTTTTCAAGCGACCATCAGTTGAACAACCCTTTTGATGAGGAGCGGATCAACGGGGAGCCCTTTGAGTTTACCCAGGAGTATCTGAAGATCCCCTTTATTCCAGACTCCGGATTCCGATTTCTTATCCGCTACACAAGGTGGAAGCCATCTGCGGAGAACGCAAACGGAAAGGTTATTATTTATAACCACGGTCTTCAAAGCCACCGGGGATGGTTCAATGGTACAGCAGAAGATTTTTATGATCAGGGGTACACGGTCTACGCCTTTGATCGCATAGGGTGCGGCGAATCCACCGTCATCCGGGGTTCCATGTTCGAACGCATGTTGTCCGATGATGAGGCCCTCACCTTGCCTGTTGCCCGGGGGGATCTGCGGGCTCTTTTTCTTCTGCAGGACTCGGTACAGAAACCAAGGGACAGGCACCAGGCACCGGTCCGTAAATCTCATATCATGAGGTGTTCTTCTCAGCTGATTCCAGCACAAAAAAAATGATAACCCCGGTGATTCTATCTAAAGTTAATGTGTAATTGTAAATCGATGCCCGAAGAGGCCAATGCAGGAACAGCCCTTCCAGATGCCATAGCGAAGGACATATGCCCTCACGTCAACAGGAATGGGTGCTGAATTCGTTCTTATCAATTGCAGACTTTTGCTATGCAGCGACAGAAAACCGTCAAGCCTCTCTCAATCGTTTCATGGAGTACATGCCGTCAAAGCCGTTGACCCGCTTTGGCACGCGTTCCCGGCTCCCATAAAGCCGATCCTTAAAGATTTCATAGGTTCCGATAACAAAAGACTTGGAGCCGATAATTCCCGAGTCGGTAAAATACCGGGTTCGGGACCTGAACTGCCGGATGCGATCCAGCTCAAAATTTTTCTCCTTTTCTGACTGAAACACCCGCGCCACAATCGCGGCCTTGCCCCGTTTTTTAACCGACCCCGCATGATAGAGAAATTCACGGTATTTTTGCAGTCGTTCAGCGCTCTCCACCCCGAACTCCACCAGCCCGAAGTCCAGGGAGAGAAAATCATCTCGGTTTCCCGTCTGCACATGGTGCCCGATGGAGCACCAGCGGTAGTCCTCCGGCCGCTTTACAATACCCGCCCTCACAGCGTTTAAATCTATATAGGCCAAGCAGTTAATAACTGTCTCACCTTTCTCTACTATCACGCTTTTAAACCGCTCGCCCCAGAGGGTCCCCCGGCGATTCTTTTTCCGGTTATAGATCCGTGAAAAGGTCTGCTTGATATCCTTTACATACCAGGACAAGCTTGAAAACCGTTCTCGGTAGTGCTCCAGTTGGCCTTCAGGGAACTCCGTGCCTTTTGTG
>NZ_JAQYWB010000053.1 GCF_030145185.1 Desulfoluna sp.
AAGGCATCAGAGCTGAAGATGTAGTGGTTTACCTCAAAGCTCTGATAACGCGGCAGATGAGTGCACCCGGCGCGCCCGAAGGGTGAGAAAATCAGACAGAATACCGTGGATTACATTTTGCATTTTTGAAACGACTGAAAATATGACTGCAAAGATCTGTAATTACAAATTATTCCTTAGCCCTGATTGTTTTCACATGAAATATCCGGGTTAAGGGCAAAGACGCGAAGGGTAACGAAGGCACCCCCTGGAGTCAAGCAGGAAAAAACAAAAAAACACCCCCGTCACATGAAGGGTGTTTTTTTATACATTTTTACTGAACGGATCGGCCCGTTTTAATTAAACGCAACGAGAGTCACAGCCAATTTTTCTTCAAGGGCCTTGATTTTTCGAATTTCTTCCTCGGTTAAATTACTGGGCTTGGGGTCTGAACAGGAGTACGCCACAATGGTTTTACCGATTTCCTGTTCCAGGGTTTTAATGGCGCCTAGTTTTCCGGTGTCCAAGTTCGATGCGGCACATATCATGGCTCTCTCCTTGTTTCTGATAAGGGGGGACTTGGGTTGAAAGACATGTGACGATCATACCGTAACCCGTTTGAAATGTAAATAAATACGCCCACGTATCACAGAGCCCTTCCCCTGAAGCTCACGGTCACCCCAAAAGTCTATTCAGCCGATCCGCCGCACAGGCCACTTACCGTGCTTCCTTCGAGACCCCTGCCGAATCAGGATGATGCATCGCCAGGTCTTCCAACTCAATCTGTATCGCCTGGGTGCTGATGGCAATTTCATAAAGGGAGACCACCAGGGAGAGCACAAGGAACAGCAGGCTGAAACCAAAATGCACCTCCGCCACAAACTCCATCTTTATAAACAGGAAAAACATGGCCAAGGCGCAGAGCAGGAAAGCCAAAACGCCCAATCCCTGCATCCAGCGAATCAGGGAGATTCGTTTTTTAAGATTATCTATCTGGCGATACACCATCTCCCGAACGTGATCCCCCTCCCGGTCGTGGAGCTGGCGAATCAGCTGCGCCAACACGAGAAATCGATTCGTGTAAGCAAGAAAGAGAAGGGAAATGGCAGGAAACAACAATGCTGGGGTGGTAAGATTCATGGGACCTCCGGGGTTAGCCCTGAAAAAATAAACAATCCATACAAGAGGGATAAACACGCCTGCCACTGAATACCCCCTTGCCCGCCTGGAATCAAGGGGGACGTCAGTTACTGACCTTCTAAATAAGCTACTGACGGCCCTCCCCCAGATCAAACCAGACACTGCGGTGGCTGTGCCTTGCCAAACAGGTGACAGGCCACCTTTCACCACAAAACCAGGTAACAGGCCATCTTTCACGCCATGATTGCCCCGGCCTCCCCAGCCTTCCCGTCTCTGCCCTGGCGAGCCTATTTCAGGCGGATAAATCAATAATTTGAGAGGATTACTAAAGGCACATGGCCATTATTCCGCGCTGCATGCGCCCGGCGGAATCAATATTTTTAAAAAATGCAAAAAAAAGTCTTGACCTTTTTTACGAGTTCAATGACAATGCGCTCCAGTGTCTCAGTTGAGACGATGTGTTTCGTTATTTAGGAATATCCATTTAAAAGAAAGTGGCAACACCTGAACTATCGAACAACTTTAAATTTATCAAGTAAAGGAAAGTCACTCATGGCTAATGGAATCGTAAAATGGTTTAATGACTCTAAAGGTTTTGGTTTTATTGAGCAGGAAAATGGACCCGATGTTTTCGTACACCACTCAGGCATCAATGCCTCTGGGTTCAAGTCACTTGAAGAAGGCGCACGTGTTACTTTTGACATTGAGCAGGGCCAGAAAGGTCCCGCCGCTGTGAACGTAACTGTAGCATAGCTTTTTAAGGCACTTCGGCTCTTTGTCGAAGTGCCTTTTTTTACGCCCTGAAATCCTGAATACCCTCCTAATCTTGCTCCACTCTTCCCAATCCAATATATTTATCACGCGAAATTGAAGATGATCACCCCCCTTCCTGGTTTCTCCACCTTACTATAAACTCTGTATACATGCATCGCCTTAACCTGTCTCGTATTTCCCCTGTATCTTCCCCATAACCTTTCCCCACCGCCTTGAACCACGAAGAACCGGATCGGGTCCCCATCGATTTGGGTAAGCGCAACACCACCTTGATGCTCAGCGGCTATGAAGCCTTCAAGAAAAAACTTGGGAAAGGAGATATCCCCACCCAGGTCATGTCCAAAGTCTGGCAGACCGCCTACATCGACGAATATTTCCTCAAAAAATTTGACGCGGATTTCCGCCAGGTCAGACCCCGCAATCTTGCCGTTCTGGGCAACGACAAGCCCAGAGAGTTCGCCGAGGACGGGTGTGAAATATTTACAGACCAATGGGGCGTAAAACGCAAGGACGATGAGAAAAGACTTTGCCCACGCCCTCATGCGCAAGGCTTGCGATATGCGAAAAGAGAACGCACGCCTTTTTCTTGAGCAGGCCGGTGATTTCATCGACGTCTTCCAATGCGCCGACGACCTGGCCATGCAAAATTCCCCGTTCATGTCACTTCCCATGTACCGAGAGTTTATCAAGCCATACCAGGCCGAACTCTTCGGATACATTAAAAGCATGACCCAGGCAAAGTTCTACTACCACAGCTGCGGTGCCGTCACTTCCCTCCTGGATGATCTGGTTGAAGTGGGCGTGGATATCCTCAATCCGATCCAGGTCTCTGCCACCGGCATGGAGACAGACAAACTCAAAGAACGCTTTGGCAAGCACCTCTCCTTCTGGGGCGGTATCGACACCTTTGACGTGCTCCCCAATGGCAGCGTCGAAGATGTCCGTAAGGAAGTGGCCAAACGTATTGGAGATCTCGCCCCCGGTGGCGGCTATATCCTGGGCTCTATCCACAACATGCAGTCCGACGTTTTCCCGGAAAACGTCATTGCGATGCTGGAAGCCGCCGTTGAATTTGGCCAGTATTCCATGGCCTGACATGGATAAAGGGCGGACACAAGCGAGCCTCTCATCCGCCTTGAAACATGCCTCGCATAAAAAAACCAGTACAATTCCATTGTCAATCCAACCTCTCTACAGAACAAAGATAAATAGCAACGACCTCCACATTTTTTCCGCAACGACCCTTACCTACTAAAAACAAGGTAAAAAAGATGGTTGGAGCGTATGAGACCCAATTTATTGCAAGGGCATCACGCACAAACCATGGAACAGGTCGCCCCCAGATATCGAGACACAGCGAACCCACGACAAACAGCGAAACGCTCCGAATGACAGGCCCCTTCGCCATATAAAAAAGTCACATTATCAACCAGGACCCTTGTAATTTTACCTGTTATTCAAGCAACCTCTCCGCCACCGCGCTCAATTATTTAAATAAACATCAAAAAAAGGCTTGACCATTTACGAAAATTCGTAGAGTATACGTTTTCAGTGCCTCACCGGAGGCTTTTGTGTTTCGTTATCTAAAGGAATATCCATTTTAAGAAGTGGCAACACCTGAAGTATCGAACAAATAATAAAAAACTTTTATCTAAGGAAAAGTCACTATGTCTAATGGAATCGTAAAATGGTTTAACGAATCAAAAGGTTTTGGTTTTATCGAGCAGGAAAATGGACCCGATGTATTCGTACATCACTCAGGTATCAATGCTACTGGCTTTAAAACTCTCCAGGAAGGCGATCGCGTTACATTTGACATCGAGCAGGGCCAGAAAGGTCCTTCTGCTGTCAACGTAACCGTTCAGTAGATATTTTAAGGCCGATTAATCCTTCGGGGTTAAACTGCTTTTAAAAATATTTAAGGCACCTTGGCTTTTAGCTAAGGTGCCTTTTTTTATCAGAAAGTCACTAAGTTCAGTGCGAGACAAAGGCAATAGAGCCCAAACCACCCTCCTCGAGAGTCTCCTCTGTGCGATCAATGGCTGATGATTTCCTACAAAAGTCTTGAAAACGCCCCTCTTTATGTCTATATTCCATACCAAAATCATCAAGATTGTCGATTTGACTCCAGAACCCACTTACCCCACACCAGGGCCAAATAAACAGGCCCCTTTCTCGCCCCACCCAGGCGAAGAGAGGTCCTATCCATTTAAATTGCCTGACAGGAGCCACCCATGCACCTCCGAATAGTAGCCAGTCTCCTTCTTCTCGTCTTCCTGCACACGCCCGCTGCGGTAGCCCTGGCCGAATCGCCCGGGGTGCCTTTAAATAAACAGACAAACCTTGGCCTCTACCTCACTGCCACCGAGGCCTGGACCCTGTGGCAGGCACATCCAGAGCAAACGATTGTCCTGGATGTACGAACCCAGGAAGAATACATGCTCGTCGGCCACGCCCCCATGGCCCGAAATATCCCCGTCATGTTCCTTGAGCCCACATGGGAAAGGATCGCCATGACACCGAATTCAGACTTTATCAGCCAGATAAAAAACCAGTTTAAACAAGACGCCCTCCTCCTGCTCATGTGCCGCTCCGGCGGACGAAGCGCCATGGCGGTCAATGCGCTGGCAGAGGTGGGATTCACGCGGGTTTACAACATCATCGACGGATTTGAGGGGGATAAAATCAGAGAAAGAGGACATAACAACGACGGAAAGCGAATGCTGAACGGCTGGAAGAATGCTGGCGCACCCTGGACCTACGACCTCGATCCCGCCCTTCTTTACCTGCCCTGAAGGTTTTCCAAGGGCTCTTCCCGGGCAGGAGCCACCTCATCGGACTCTGGAACCAAAGGCCGCACTCGCCAGACTGCGTCTCCCCCAGTCAAAAGCACACCGGCGATCACCGCCGTCACAGGGGCCACCATCAACAGTCCGATGCTGCCGATAAGAATTCTGAAAATTTCGGCGGCCACCATTTTCATGTTAACAATCCGTGTGACGCTGGTGCCCTGGGAAACAAAGACCATCAGCATCGTCAGATAGCCCCCCGAATAGGCCAGAAGAAGGGTCGTGGACATGGTGCCAATCACCATCCTCCCGACATTAAAACCGGATTCAATAAGTTCACGCATACCGATATCGGAGCGTTTGGACTTGATCTCGTTCATCGAAACACTGACATCCATGGCAATGTCCATGGCGGCCCCAGACGCCCCGAGCAGCACCGCCGAGTAAAAAATATGCTGAAAGTTCAACCCGTAGCCACCCTGAACCAGCAGAGTCGTAGAAAACGGTGTTGTCATCCCACCCAGCGAAAGCTTCTCCCCGAAGAAAAGCGTCAACCCAAGCGTCCCCCCCAGCCCGCACACCGTCCCCAAAAAAGCAGCAATACCATGACGCGTGATCCCGGCCACTGATAAAATAATCACCATGGACAAGAGCACCAGCACCGCCAGGCTCAAAGGAAGAGGAGCCACCCCCGCCAGCAGATTGGGAATATAAAAGAGCCACAGCACACCCAAAGCAGCGACAAAGGAAAACAGAGCCTTCAGACCGATCACCCGGGAATACACCACAAGGGCCACGGCAAACACCGCAAAGAGAACCAGCTCCCAATTCTGCCGATACCCGTTGATGGTCCGGGCCGCAGTGATCTGATGATCCACCTCCTGCACGGCCAGTAGAATCCTGTCCCCAGGCACATAGATTTCATCCATCTCCAGCTGCCCGTTCAAGTGATTGACCGCCTCGACCTGGTGCCCTTTCCACGCCCCGGCACTGATCACAACGGTTGCCGTCTGCACCCCGACCGCCCCGGCTCCAGATTGAAGAATGGCCTCATTGTCGACAGCAATAACGGTCCCCGGCAGCTCAGAAACATTGCCGGGTTCCCCTGTCCCGCGCTGTCCGGTGAAGAACAGCGCAAATAAAATGATCAGGAGAACAATCAACACCGAAACGGCTTTCAGCTTTGCCATGGTAGCTCCGGCCCGGGGAGAGCGGATGAACTCGCCCTCCCCCGGTCAACATAAACGATTAATTTTTGCCGGCGACGTTCTCGTTGTGGCCGTAAGACAATTCAGAGGCTTTCTTATTGGGGCCGAAGGTCTCTCCCTGCAGCGCTCTGGAGGGAGCCGCGTCAAAGGATGAGAGCTTGACGCCCATGAGTTTGGCCATGATTCGAGGCAAATCAGTGTTGTCTTTAAACCCATTAAACTGCTCGGACTGAGGTCCAATGGCTGACAGAGCAATCACCGACGCCGTATGGACATAAGAGGTCCAACTGATGCGGGCACGCTCAGAGACAATATGAGCCACGGCAATCATGGTCGGTGTATACGCATAGCCGTAGGTAATCTGCTGCTCGGCCCCAAGGGTCTGGTTACGATCCTCAACGGCCATGGCAGATGTCAGCTTCTTGAGCTCACGCTCAGAGAGATCTGTCAAACCGAAATTCTCCGCCACATAGCCAAGATACGCCTTCTGACGTTTGGCCACATCAGAATAGGTTTTCACCATCTCAGGATAAATGGTCATCAGCACATCTTCCACTGAGACCTTCACTTTGAACAGCTCGTCCAGCTTCAGGAAGTATCCTTTGGAATCCAGGCTGATCCCCATGGCCATCCCACCGGTTTCATGGTCAGCCGCGACAACAATCAGCGTCTCTTTGGGGTGCTGCTTATAAAACTCATACGCTTCGACGATGGCAGCGTCGAGGGCCAGGGTGTCGTAGATAGTTCCCGTGGCGTCGTTGCAGTGAGCGGCATAGTCGATGCGGCCCCCTTCAACCATCATGAAAAACGGCTTCTCCTGGGCCGCCAGGACCTCGATCCCTTTGGCGGTCAGCTCCGAAAGTGCCGGCATGGCGTTTTTCTTCACGGTGCTGTTGCGACGGTCGATCTCCATCCCCAGGGCGCTGTAGGCCAGAGGTGCCAGAACTTTGTCCCCCTTTTTCGGATGATAGGAACGAAAGTCATCACGCGCGTTATCACCGATAAAAGAAAGGTAGCCCTTGGCTTTGAATTCAGCCACCAGATCGCGCCCGTCTTTTCGTTTCGATTTAAGGCCCTCGGCGTTGCCTTTGGCCACGAAGTGACGAAACCCGCCACCGGCAAGGTAATCGAAATTCGAATTCAGCTGGTCAATGGCAATCTCGTTTTCATTGCCCCGGCTCATGTTATGCGCAGAAAATGAGGCGGGCGTTGCATGGGTGATGCGGGTCGTGGTGGCGATCCCCACCGCATACCCGGCGTCCCGTGCTGCCTCTGCGATGGTCTTGAGATTCGTTCCGTCGGGAAGTTTTGAAACCACCCCGTTGGTGGTTTTAAAGCCCGTGGCAAGAGCGGTCCCCCCGGCGGCGGAATCGGTCACCAGGGTGTTGTCGGAGTGGGTGGTCACCAGGGCCGAGGTGGGAAAGCTGTTCATCATCAGCCGGGCCTCAGGGTTTTTGGTTTCCAGCTTGTAGAAGTACTGAGCCGATTGACGCTGAGCCGGGCCCATGCCGTCACCGATGAAATAAAACACATACTTGGGCGTGCTGGTGGCAAAGGCAGCGGAGGCCATCAGCACCAGACCAGCTGACAGCATCGCAATTCGAATGACGTTCTTGCCTCGTTGACAGAGTTTCATGCATTTCTCCATTACTTTTGTAACATTACAGATAACAGTCGACAGCGGTATCGAAACACAACGGCCGGCATGATGAATTCAGTAGAGAGGGCACGTCGAAACGCACAGACGGTTCAAAGGCAACGCTGTGCCCGACACAGACTGTGTTATTCACCCATTTTGGAGATAGTAATATGTTGTTCCGCAGGGTGCAACGCTTGTATAGAGAATCCCAGGGGAATGGAGAAAAAAATTCTTCCATCAAAGAGAAGTGGACTGTCGTTCGTGACGTGCTCCCAAGGGACCACGCCTTGCGTCTCGGGTTAAATTTTTCGGAAAATCAGGCAGAGGAATTTTTGGCGTCTTTGAAATCAGGGATGAAGGGATAGCCCAGATATTTAGCGGGTGAGGTAGATTGGGCTGAATAATTACGATTAAGTTTCATCTTAAAGGGAGAAACAGGCCAGATCACCTTGCGAATATATTCAGTCAACCAGTCCCGGTATTATGTGGCTATAAAAGATATTTTGAAACCGGCCAACCCTTTTATTAGCCGCAGATGAACGTAGATAAACGCAGATGGGTTAAAGTGGAAGACGGGTGAAAACTGGGGTTGGGCGTTTGGGTCTTCGCCCTTTTTCGTGCCTTTCGTGTGGTTCGTGGTCATCCCTTTGTTTTTGCTTTGTGCTCTATTTTCGAGGTGGCTCACCTCGCCGCCGGAGGCACGCTTTTTTTCAAAACCGCTTCTTCGCCAGCTCACTCAATTTCGCATTTCCTGCGACCTTATCAATAATGGCCTTGACGCTCTGGTCCATGCGGCTCTCCGCTGTATAATTGGCCGGAGCAATCAGAGTGGCCCGCCCGTCAGTCAAAAAGGTACTGGCCATGCTTTTTGCCCCTCTTTTTCCAGGGACATACACCGCAATGGCATGCCCGCCCATGTTCTTCACCACACGCATACTCGGGACATCCGTCTCCCCGTCTCCAATAAACACCATATTGGAAAAAGGAACGACCCGCTCCTCCTGGGGAAGATGCTTATTGATCCGGGAGTGGTCATGGACATCCAGGCTCCCCTTGTTAATGCGAAACAGATACTGGGTCTTGGTGGTATAATTCACGGCCAGGGCCGGCCAGCTGGCAATCCCATGATGGTCATACATGAACCCCGACGCAAAGATCGCATCAAAACACCCCGCGATCACCGTCCCACGAATCATCTCACGCAGCCCCGACGACACAATATAATGACTGATCTTCACCCCTTTCTCTTTTCCATAAGCGTTGATGCGGTCAAACCACCCCTCCACCCCCTCAAACAGCGCGATCTCCGCCCCGAAGGCGTGAAAATCTTCCCGCCTCACCGGCACCTCATGCTGTTTCGCCTTTTTCAGCATCAACCCCATGTACGCCAGAATCTGATCGGCATCGTTTTCCCGGGCGTAAGCATCCACCTCCGCCCAGAAATCACGGGAGGCCACATTAAGCCGCGGAATAAAATCGTACTCCTGCATGTTGCCCGGAGACAGGGTTCCATCAAAATCATAGGCAATAGCCATGGGAATCAGTTTGGGCACAGGAAAACCTCCATTAAGACAAGGGCAAAACGTTTGCCTGATCTAAAAGAGTGGGTTTGATAAACAGGTTTTTGTGACACGGGGTCAAAAGAACAAACAGACGGAATCACAATAAAACAGGAGGGCATGGGAAAGCAAGCCCGACAGGAAACAGAGGCTGATCCTAAGGGGATACGAATGTCGATTTTGTGTCGTGTGGCTGGGAAAAAACTTTTCCCGGGGCTGAAAAAAACGGCCATCCGATTCGCTGATTTTATGGTGTAGGATGTATCAATTTAGGGGAGATGGATTTTACCAACCGCCACGTATCAGATGCGTGTTCCGCAATCCATAGATCGTATTTTGTCTGCAAATTCAGCCATAACTCAGGCGTCGTATCGAAGGCACGCGACAAACGCAATGCCATGTCTGGGGAAACCGCGCCCTTTTCATTAACTATCTTTGATAAAGTTTTTCTGGAAACTCCAAGGTTTAAAGCCATATCTTTTATTGAGATAGACAGGGGAACTAAATAATCTTCTTTGATTATTTTTCCCGGATGAGTCGGTTGACGTTTCATTCTACTCATTTTATGTCCTTTTAATGGTAATCATCATAATTAACGATATAGTTAACCGCCCGTATAATAGAATATTTTCAGTTCTTTATGTTTGGATGATTTACCATGCGTAACCCGAGAGGTTAAATATGTCAACGGTATGTGACAAGCTGAAGAGAACGCCGCGTCGAGAGGATAAGGAACCAGATTTTTATGTAAATGAAAATGTTCTTCGTGCTTGGTTTTTCGTTCGAGGAGTCGCTACGCTCCATCAATTTAAACACAACAAAGCGCCCCGCCCACATCACACCTCATTCAGTGGCCCCCTTCTTACTCATCAAAAGCAATTTGACCAATAACAGGATCAATGAGCGTATCGAGCCTAAGCCACCGAAATGGCATTCACAATATCGGTATACTAATCAGCACAAGAGAAAGTCCCAGTTGGAGAGTGGTAGGCAAAAATTGGGTAATAGGGTGCCGCAGGAGGGATGTTCTTCGTTCTTGGTTCTTCGTGCTTGGTTCGAGGAGTCGCTGCGCTCCAGCAATTATAAAAAACCATTCGTTGATGGCTGATGTCGTCAGCCGTCATGGATCTCATGACCTTGACAACGGCAACAGATGGGGCCGTAATCCGGCATAATGCGGATTATTTTAGGAAGTTTGTTATTCATACCCTCGTTCAATGAATTCGCGCCCACCTTAAAAAAAATTTAATCCACATCAAAAAAGGCTAACGGGGGAAATACATCCCCCCGTTAGCCCTTGTAAATTTCTGTTATCCACCAAAGGAAAGCCATCTCAACGACAGCTTTCTTATGGCCTGTGATGATACGACGACAAGTCCGAATCAAGCGACCAGATAAACACCTCGCTCATGGAACACTTGGCGCAGCATTTTTCGTATTCTTTGATGATACTTAAATCGCCAAAGCTTGTCCCTTCAGATGTTTTCTCCGAAGATTTATTCTGCATGGCAAACTGAGGGAAGGAATCAATCCAGGCACCCAATTCTTTTGAATCAGGAAAATCACTGGGCCTCCAGGGAGCAAATCCCTCGATGGCCCCCTTAACCGCATCGACAAACCGCTCTGCGGCAGCTCTTCTCACCCGCCCGCTCCCACATTGGGCAATATGATTGCCCGTCTCCAAAATCGTTGCCATGGGAAGAATAAACGTGCAGCCTGATGCCACGTATACCTTGTAGTCATCAATCACCTTCGCTTTATCCTGATTTCTGCCCGGCACATTCAGAAGGTTCAACCATACACTGGTATCCATCAGGCAGATGCTGTTCATGTCTCTTCCCCCTGCATGCGGGAGATCCAGTCCATGGCCTGTTGCTTTTTCGACTCCGGGTCCACGGGCAACTTGGCGAATCGATCAACAACGCCGTTGGTCACCAAGCCCCCAAGAGAGCCTTGCACCACCAGCCCGGGGTAATCATCTAAATCGGCCAGACGAATCAATCGACTGTCGCCTTTTTCAGGATCGCGATAACAAAAAACAACATCGGCCAAGGATTCATCCGGTAAAGCGTCCATTAAGGCAGGATTGTGAGTGGTCAGGAGAAGGCGAATATTTCGTCGGCCTGCTTCTTCCTTCATCATACCGAGAAGTTGCTTTGCCCGTGATGGATGGATTCCGTTGTCCACCTCCTCAATCACGACAGTTGACCCGACAGGCGCTGAAAAAAGGGCTACGGCGATGGCAAGCACCCGCAGGGTACCGTCAGAAAGAAGTTCCATGGGGCAATTTCTGTCTACCCCACCAAAACTCTCCACAAGATCAAAAGAGATCCGGCCTCTGCCATACTCGAAAAACTTTATGCTTCGAACATCCTGCTCTGGAAGACTCCGAATAAAATGGATGATCTTCTGATAATAATCTCCATCATCGCAAAGGGTCTTGAGGACGCCCGACAGGTTGGCACAGTCGGACCGAAGCGTCTTCTCAGGAGAGCTGGCTTCCCGCATGCGTGAAGGCACCGGATCAAGAAAAAGAGTCTGAGTAAGAGCCTGTTGAAATCGCTTGACCGTCTCTGGAATGGTAACCTGATCTCTCTTGCCGTTATAAATGGCGGGGCTTTCAAGCTGGCACATCACGGCAATCTGATCTGTACAGGTAATTTGGGCTTTTTCGCCATTCGAATCACCATCATCGTATACAACTGTGATATCGCTGTCCTCATCTTTAGAGGGGTGCACGATGGAGTAGAGAGGGGCATCCATATCAGATCCGGAGATGGACTCTTGACTGATGTGCAAATCCACCTTCCGCACGTCAACCGTCACCCGAAAACGGTTCCACGGACTCTCATCCAGATCACAACCGAGGGTAAAAGACCCCCAATTTAAATACGGTAAATCATTGATATTCCCACGAAGAACCTTATCAGAGTCATCCACCCGATGCCGAAGGACAGAAAGCTTTTGCCCCTCACTCAACCAGCTCAAAAACCGAAACCCTTCAAGGGCATTGCTCTTACCGGATGCATTCGCCCCAATCATCAACGTAAGGGGGGCCAGCCGAAGGAAGCCCTTCTCATAACTTTTGAACTGTTCGAAATAGATATTGGTCAACATGGCCTCACTCCCTTCATCTGCCGAACCGATTCCCGTTTTGCACCAAAATGAATCAGTAAAATAGCCCTCAACCCGCGACAACCCTCTTTAAACAAACATAATCCAGCATTGTACCGAAAGATTTTCGTACTGCCGCCTCATTTTTATCAAGATAATGCCTGAGTGTACAGCCTGAAGAGTGGATAGGGATAAGAGAGACAGCTTTATATAAACCTCTTTGCCAAGCCCATCACCAGGGGTGAAGGGCTTGCCAAATTTGAAGATATCACAGGCCAAGGATTTTAGTGTGTGGTTTAAGGCGAGATTTATTCTATATCCGAGACCCGGGGCACGGCATCGTTTTTGTTGGCTTTGGCTGCGGCTTCCATATACTCACACAAACTGTCTGACGAATCTACGGCCTGGCGATGGTTCCTGGGAGTCTCCTGAGACAACACCTGAAGTTCACCATTCAGATTCATGGACTGGTTGACTTCGGGCCATTCAAGCGCCCCTGCTTCGAGCAATTTTTCATTGCCCAGCGGCACATTTTCACCTGTTCGAACAAAGACAGGACGATAATTTTTCCGCCTTAATTCTTCCTGAGCCCCCGTCCACGTGCCCCCCTTTTTATAATCCGAGCTCACCACCAAACCAAAATCAGCCATGGCGTACACCAGCTTATTACGCCCCATGGCACCGCCCACGGTAAACCGAGCATTGGGATGATAAGGAGAGATTAAGAGGAGACGCCCATCAGAGATGGCATGACGAGCGTGTTTCTCAAGACTTTTTTTCAACAGGTTCTCTGCCAGAACCCCGATGGAAACGCCCCCTGCTTCAAGGGCCGAATTCATGGCCACCTGATCCACCCCTCGGGCTCCTCCAGAGACCACCGACATCTTGTTCTGCGCGCACGCTTGCGCCGCTTTAGTGGTAAACATTTCCCCCACCACGTCCACATTCCGGGAACCGACTATGGCCACGCCACCCCCCATCAGAAGGGCCTTGTTCCCTATACCGTTGACCACGGGCGCAGCCCGTCAGCAAATGTGACGTTCCTGAGGAACGAAGGGACGGAGCATTTGCGAACCTGGGGTGCAGGGGATTTATCCCCTGCCCGCCGGAGGCACGCTTTTATCTCGATTATCCCCTGCCCCCATATTCAACAAATCAAACACCACCCTCGCAAACCCCGCCGCCCTTGCCGGGTCCGACAGCAGCTGCATCATCTGGTTCTGATGGGCCTCGCCGCTGTCCATCACGGCATCATCAATGGCTTTGGGAAAGCCGCCCAGCATCGCCTGTTCGGGGGTGTTGTTGGCGATCTGCATCATAACGAGGTCGTTTTCCATCACCTTGTCCCGGATGGTGTAGGCGTAGCTCACCATGTCGTTGGTGGTGAGTTCATCGGTGATGAAGAGCTCATTCAAACGGGTGATAATCTGAGAGATGAATTCTTCTTTGATGTCTTTTGCCTTGGCCGTGCCCAGGCCTTCGCCCGGTTCCAGCTTGAACTCTGAGGAGTCTTCGCTTAGTTTCAGGTCCTGTCGCCTGATCTCCGAGAGGCGGTAGTGGGTCAGAACCACGCTGTTGAGGTCGATTTGATCGTCATCGAGGAGGGTCTCCCTCAGCATGGGGCGCAGGTTGCGGGCATAGAGGCTGAGCTTTTCCAGATCCTTGTCATCGTAATCGACGATCTGGGACATGAACTCATAGAAGCGGACAAAGGTGCTTAAATCCTTTTTAAAGATCTCAAGGGCGTCTTTCTCCTTCTTGCACTCCTTAAAGCTGTTCTCGGCGTTGGCGATGAGAACCGGGTCTTTTGTTTTTTTGGTACGCTCAAACATCTCTTTGGCGGTTTTGTATGCCTGGCTTGCCGAGGTATAGCGATGTTTCCAGCGCTCCACGGCAGGCTTGCAGATGTTGGCGATGGCGGCGCTGCTCTTGCTTTTCTGCAAAAACGCCTCGCAGAACTGCTCCACCTCATGCCATAAAAAGATCCCTGCTTCGCGTAACTTATCAAACAGGTCAAAAATAAGGTCCGGGTTGGAGACATCCGCCAGCTCCGCCGTCTGGTAATACTCCTGAAAGGATTTCAGAATCACATCGGGTTCGTTAAAAAAATCGAGGACAAAGGTGCCGCTGTCGGCCTTGCCCGGGTAGGTCCGGTTCATGCGGGAGAGGGTCTGCACGCACTCCACGCCGCCGAGCTTTTTGTCCACGTACATGGCGCAGAGCTTGGGCTGATCAAACCCGGTCTGGAACTTGTTGGCCACGATCATCACCTGGTAATCATCGGAATCAAAGGCCTTGCGCATATCACGACCCTTAAGATGCGAATTCATATTCATCTCGGTGAATTTTTCACCCAGCAGCCCGTCTGCGTTGGGATCGTTCTCGCTAAACTCCACCTCGGCTGAAAATGCCACCATGGCACGGATATTCTTGTAACCCTTCTCGGTGATGTATGTGTCAAAACCCAGCTTGTATCGCACCGCCTCTTTCCGGGAGCTGGTCACCAGCATCGCCTTGGCCTGTCCACCCAAAAGCCCCATCACATTGTTCTTGAAATGTTCGACAATTACCTGAACTTTTTGAGAAATATTGTAATCATGCAGGCGCACCCACTGGCCCAGCTTCACCCTGGCCTTCTTGCTCTCCACCTCTTGGTCCGAACTCTCGATGGCCAGGGCCAGATTGTAGGCAACCTTGTAATTGGTGTAATTTTTTAACACATCAAGGATAAACCCCTCTTCGATGGCCTGCCGCATGCTGTACACATGATACGGCACCGGCATGTTGGTCTTGGACGAGGGTTCTAAAGGGTTCGGCAGGCGGCCAAAGAGTTCCAGGGTTTTCGTCTTTGGGGTGGCAGTAAACGCAAAATAGCTGAGGTTGGAAGAGGCCCTGCGGGAGGCAACCACCGCATCCAAAATATCGTCAGAGGAGAGCTCGTCGTCATCGCCTGCCTCGGCGTCGATCATCAACACCTCTTTAAGCTGGCGGGCCGTGGACCCGGTCTGCGAGGAATGCGCTTCATCGGCAATCACCGCATAATGCCGTTCCTTTAAACTCACGTCATTTTCAATGGCTTTTAAAACAAAGGGAAAGGTCTGGATCGTTACAATGATAATCGGTTGAGAGTTCGTCAGCGCCGCCGCCAGTTTTTCCGACTTCGACCCGTTCCCCTCATTGTTGTTGATCCGCCCCACCACCCCGTCCACATGCTCGAACTGATAAATGGTGTCTTGGAGCTGCGCGTCCAGCACCGTCCGATCCGTGACAATAATCACCGAATCAAATTGCTTGTGCCCCGCCTCGGTATACAGCGACGACAGCTGATGGGCCGTCCACGCAATGGAGTTGGATTTCCCCGACCCCGCGCTGTGCTGGATCAGGTACTTGTACCCCGGCCCTTCCTTCCGCGCCGCAGAAATCAGCTTATTCACCACGTCCCACTGGTGATACCGCGGAAAGATCATTGTCTCTTTCTTAAATTTGCGCCCCTCCCAATCCTCTTTTTCTTCAATCTGAAGATGAACATACCGGGCAAGGATATTCAAAAGGTTGTCGGGCAGCAGCACCTCGTTCCACAGATACTCCGTGGCATACCGGTTCACATCCTCGGGCACATCATTTCCAGCACCCCCATCCTTCGTGCCCTTGTTAAAAGGCAGAAAGAACGTCTCATTCCCGGCAAGGCGCGTGGTCATAAACACATCGTACTGACTCACCGCAAAGTGAACCAGCGCCCCCCGCTTAAAGGTCAGCAACGGTTCCGCCTTTCGGGTGATCGGATCCACCGGAAATCGCGTGGTTTTGTACTGCGTGATCGCGTTCTGCACCGCCTGCTTGAACTCAGACTTCAACTCCATCGTCGTCACCGGCAGGCCATTAACAAAAAGCACCAAATCAATGCGCCACGCCTTGGCCTTCACCCCCGTCTCCGCCAGATGCGCGTCCGTGGCCCAGGGGCTGTACACCACCTCCGGGACCACCCGAAATCGGTTCTTCTCATACCGCGCCAACGTCTCCGGGTTCAACCCGTGCTCCGGCCGAAACTGACACAGCCGAAACCGCGTCCCCCGATCCCTGATCTCATGCCGAAGCGCCCCCAACGTCCCAAAGGTCCGCATCTCCTTATGCGCCGCATTCGGATCCGCCTTGTTCAGCTGCGCCGCCACCCGTTTTAAAAAGGTCCCCTCAGGATCGTTGGGATACAATTTTTCGTATTTTTCCCACTGCTTCCCCTGGGTCTCCTTCACAAACCCCAGCAAATCATCATCATACAGCGCCAACTCGCGGTTGTAATTCTCCGCCTTCCCCAACATCCAGCCGTTCTCAATCATCTGGCTGATCATCTCATTTTGAAAAACAAATTCCCTGGCCTTGTCTCCACCGTAATAACTCATGCGGCATCATCCTTAGTTGGTTGGAAAATCAAAAACCGTGCCTCCGGCGGCAAGGTGGAGCCACCTTGAAAGCGGGTTGCCGCAGCGCTTTGCCCCTCGTACCTCGGGCAAAGCGCTGCGGCGTTTACGTAAACGGTAATAGTGAAGGTCAGACGTGGAATTCGTCTTTGAAAATTACCGGTGCTATTGCGAAGGTCCCGTAGGATGGGCAAAGCGCGAAGCGTGCCCATCTGACATTCGGGATACCCACAACGATGAAAATCACATGAATTCTGGCAATGCAAATCTCTCCGGCGTAATCGGTTGCACCAGCGCCAGATGGGCACGGCACTACCTTTGCCCATCCTACAGGTTCACGATGCAACCTCGGTATGGGATTCATGCAACACCAAAGGCTCCCATGGCAAACACCATGCCACCGTCACCGATGATGAACCCGTTCTACTCAAAAGCCATCACAATGGAATGATCCTCGATCTCCACCCCCGACTCATACCACCCCTTGCGAACAGCCTGTTGAAATGAACTGTACTCCCAATCCTCGGGTTTGGAAACATACCCATGCTTCACCGGATTATAATGAATATAATCCACGTGGCGTCGCCAGTCCTCTTCATCGCGTATGATGTGTTCCCAAAAGCGCCGTTGCCAGATCCCCTTCTCCCGCTTTTTAGCCTTGGAAAAGCTGACGTCATACCCCGGCATCCCCGTTGAGAAATGGCGCTTAATCACCATCCACCGTGTCGAAAAGTCATCATCACCATCAGGAAGCCGCCACAACGTATGCAAATGATCCGGCAACACGACCATTGCTTCGATTTCAAAGGGATACCGGGCCACACACAACCGAAACGACTCACGCAACCGGTCAATATGCTCAACAAGCAAAGGCCGCCGATCTTGCGTGACCACCGTAAAAAAATACCACGCCCCCGATTGATAAAACCGTCGATAATCCATGGTATCCCCCCATCATCGGGTTCATTTCCCGTCAAACACCCTCACCGCCCGCACCACGACAACCCGTAGGATGGGCAAAGCGCGAAGCGTGCCCATCTGGCATTCGGGATAACCACACCGATGAAAATTACATAAATTCCGATAATGCAACATCGACCCGGCATGGTCGGTTGCTCCAGCGCCAGATGGGCACGGCATTACCTTTGCCCATCCTACGAATTCACGAGGCATCCACAGCATGGGGTTCATGTAACGCCAAAGGTTCCCATGACAAACCCCATTCCACCCTCACCCCCCGCACCACGACGACCCGTAGGATGGGCAAAGCGCGAAGCGTGCCCATCTGGCATTCGGGATAACCACACCGATGAAAATTACATAAATTCCGGCGACACAACATCTCCCCGGCGTGGTCGGGTGCTCCAACGCCAGATGGGCACGGCATTACCTTTGCCCATCCTACAAATTCACGAGGCATCCACGGCGTGGGATTCATGCAACGCCAAAGGTTCCCATGGAAAACCCCATGCCACCCCCACCGTCCGTACCACGACAACCCGTAGCAATCATTATGTCTACATGTTCACAATGCATCCACGGTGTGGGATTCATGGATCGCCAAAGGTTCCCATGGCAAACCCCATTCCACCCTCACCACCCGCACAACGACGACCCGTAGGATGGGCAAAGCGAGAAGCGTGCCCATCTGGCCGTCGGGAAAACCACACCAATGAAAATTACATAAATTCCGGCGATGCAAAATCTCCCCGGCGTGATCAGTTGCACCCGCGCCCGATGGGCACGGCACTACCTTTGCCCATCCTACAGGTTCACGCGGCATCAACCGTGTTGGGTTTAGTTTGTAACGGGGCCTGCCAATTACGGACGTCGATTTTGCCGGTGACGGCTGAGGAGATGAGGGCGGTACGGCGCTCTTGCATTAGCGCGATTACACATTCAGATTTCTGAATAAGACCAGAAAATTTGTATAACTTTTTTGAAATCAAATCTGCAATCAACTGCTGCTCATGAAGCGGTGGTACTGCAATTTTAAAACCTACTACGGCACTTTTGGTAATATTGTTTGCCATACCTTCCGCACCGCTTATAGTCCGCTCAATATTTGCTCTCATATATAATGAACGCATTAAAAAAGAAAAAAACACCCTATTCACTTGATGATCTAAATGCAGCCGAAAAACTTTATCAGATAAAAGTATTTTATTTCTTGTTTCATGCACTAACGCAACTGAACCAATGAGATCAACAGAGCCACTAGCACGTGACATCAAAACATCGTCTTTTTTTACCTCATATTGCGGAAAGGGCTCAACATGGTCCGGCAATGCCTTGTTCGCAGCACTATTATACACGCCATTATTCACGCAGCTTGTTTTTAAAACGCCCCACTCATTGTCCCCTGCTACTTTATTGTCACATTCTGGGCTTTTTCCTTGTTCCATAAGAGGAAGAATTCGACGGATTTGCATTACATCCCAACCCTCCGGCACCTCCCCCAACCACTCAACCCCCGAATCCCGCATCACCACATCAGGATTCAACCCCTTGGTCACGGCATGGCTGATCACAGCTTGGCGTTTCTCTTTCAGCAGGGCAATGAGCTTCTTCTGTTTTTCGATGAGGGTGTCGATTTTGGCGGTTTCGTGGTCGAGGAAGTTGAATATTTTATTTTGCTCTTCTTTTCGCGGCAACAAAAGCTCAACTTTCTGAAATTCAGCAGGGTCTAAATCCCACTGGTTGACACGAATACCTTTTGATCTTCTCAAATACTGCGCAATATACACTGGGCTACGTAATAGATAGTGAATGTACCTTGGATAGGCCAACTCATTGGATCTAAGCAACGGAGGATAAACAAAATATGCTGGGCTAACGATCCCTTCATATTCAGAAATAGCAATAGAGCCTTGCCAAGTCTTCATCTTATTCATTACCAGATCATCTATCTTAACAAGCTGATACGGTGACAAATCTTCGGAAGGTTTATTGTTATTATCGTCACGGCTATATTTTGGTATTACGCCATAATCTCTATACACAGAAAGCAACTCTTTTTCTGTACAACCAGTTCTCTTCACACGCCTATACAAACGCCCTACAGGTATAATTTCCCAATGTTTGGGGGCTTCCCCCAACCACTCAACCCCCGAATCCCGATACTCCGCATACCCCTGATACCCCCCCATCACGAATGCACCTCCCGCAATAGCTGCATAATCTCCTCACTCACCTGATCCAGCTCTTTATCGATCTCGGCCAAGTCCCGTGGGGGCTTGTACACATAAAAATGCCGGTTAAAGGGGATCTCGTAGCCCACAATCCCGATCTCCTGATCCTTTTCATCTCGCTTAGAAGCGTCAATCCAGGCATCCGGAACGTGGGGAAGCACCTCTTTGGCGACGTAGGCCTCGTTGACCTCGTTCACCGATCGCGTGGGATCCAGAGACACATTTTCGTTGTCCCGCAAATCCCCGTCAGGCTTGTACTCCACCACGTTGCCGTCCACTTCAAAAAAGCCATACATCGGATTGGCCTTGACCTTCTTATGCACCTTCTTGATCACTTTTGCGGCGTCGGGGTTTTTCCAGCTTACGGCTGAGGCGAGCTGTTTTTTCTCTTTGGTGTCGAGTTTCATCCCAGCGACTTTTATGGCGGCATCATAGCCATTCATGTCATCGTGCGGGTCGATGCCCACGGACGCCTGAATCTTTTTGGCTTTTAGAAGCAAATTTTTCTGAGCGGCCCAGGTTTTAGCATTAAGAAGATCTTTGATCTGCTTCTCTTTGAGGGTACAAAATTTTAGCTTAATCTGCCGCCGAATTTCGGCTTCGTGCTCTTTCAGCACCCCATAGAGAGGGCAACCGGGGTCGTCGGACCAGCTGGAGCCGAATTCACCGTAAATCCATTTCATGGGGGCGCTTAAGGGCTTAGGGGCAAAACGCAGCTCTGCGATGCGCTCATCGGAGAACTGGTAGGACTCCCGCAAGGGGCGCTCGATGGTAATGCGGCGGTAGCCAAACTCATGGGTGGCAAAAATCTTGGCTGCAAAGGTTTGGGGGGATTCCGTCTTACCATTGCCATTGGCTGATTGCCTGCCCCGGTTGCTTTTGGGCGCCACCGGCTTGTCCAACTCGCGGGCGTCGATCACCTCGAAGGCCCCCACGGCGCGGGTGATGGTGGCCATGTCGGCATCATCCATCACGTTGCGCTTGGAACCCAGGGATTTTCGCATCTTGCCGCAGAGGTTCACCCCGTTTACCAGCAGGACCTTGCCCTTGCGCTCCTTTGACTTTTTGTTGGAGAGCACCCACACGTAAGTGGAAATCCCGGTGTTGTAGAACATGTCCGTGGGCAGCGCCACGATGGTCTCCAAAAGATCCGCTTCCAGAATATATCGGCGGATCTCCGACTCACCCGAACCGGCCCCGCCGGTGAACAAGGGCGAACCATTTAAGATGATTCCGATCCGGCCTCCGCCTTTGGAGGCGTCACGCAGCTTGCTGATAAGGTGAAGCAGAAAAAGCAGGGAACCATCCGAAACCCGAGGCACGCCCGCTCCGAATCGCCCTTCAAACCCTTTCAAAGCGTGTTCATCCTTGATCTCCTGCTCGATTTTCTTCCAGTCCACCCCAAAGGGCGGGTTGGAGAGCATGTAATCAAATTTATCTGCATAAAGGTGATCATCAGAGAGGGTGTTGCCCAGCTTGATGTTGGAGACCGTCTGCCCTTTGATCAGCATGTCTGCCTTGCAAATGGCGTAACTTTCGGGGTTCAGCTCCTGGCCAAACCCACTCATCACCGCCTGGGGGTTCAACTCGTGCACATACTCCATTCCGGCGGAAAGAAAACCACCCGTCCCCGCTGTCGGGTCATAAATCGTGCGGATCACGCCCGGATTGGTCAAGGCCTTATCGTCGTTCATGAAAACCAGAGAGGTGGTGAGCCGCACAATGTCGCGAGGAGTGAAGTGCTCCCCGGCTGTCTCGTTGGATCCTTCGGCAAATCTCCGGATAAGCTCTTCAAAGACCAACCCCATCTCGTAATTGGAGACGGCAGAAGGACTCAGATCCGCGCCCTTCACCTTCTGAACCACTTTATATAAAAGGTTGGCGTCGTTCAGCTGACCAATAAATTCCGAAAACTTAAAATGCTCAAAAATCTCCCGCGCGTCTTTGGAAAACCCTTGAATGTAAGATTCCAAGTCATCTTTGATGCTCGTGTCCGCCAGCCTGGAGAGTTCCAACTTGGACACGTTGAAAAACGAAAGCCCGCCGGTGGCCCGAAGAAGAAGCTTCTCTTCAGCCTCTTCCGATAAATTCTTCCCGCGAAGGGCCTCATATTCGGCCAGCACCGCCTCCTTGCTCTCCTCCAACACCCCTTCCAGGCGCCGAAGCAGGGTAAAAGGTAAGATAATACGGCCATACTGGCTCTGCTTGAAATCCCCACGTAATAAATCAGCCAGTGACCAGATATAAGCGGCCAGGTTGTTTGTAGCTTGTGTCATCAAACCTGCTTTCATGTTGAAAAAATATGTCGAACGCCCATTCAAAGCGTAGAAAATACAAAACAAGGTGAGCCACCTTGAAAGCGGATGGCACCCGGGTCGCTGGCGCTCGCCGGGTGCGGAAAGCGATCCGGCTAAACCCAGCAAAATTATGTAATCTTTTTTCTTTGAATTGTCACCCTATCATATAGTCGTTCCTCGTGACGACACCTGCCATATGCCATCGATTCAACGCCCAGACAATACGACAATCGGCGTCATCACATTGGAGCGCCGCACTCCGGTGCGGCATGGGCACCGACGCACTAAAAAGCCGCACAGGAGTGCGGCGCTCCACAGCGGTGTTGATGCACCACGCGGTTGCGGGTATCCACCACTGGCCCAACCACGGTTTCGTAGAAAAAGCAAAGGGAGTGCCATACCCATCCTGGGTTGATACCACACCGCCTCCATCACCACCCATCGTGAAGCCACCCCTCACTGTCGGTTTTTTGTTTTTCATTCGTGTTTTTCGTGTGGTTCGTGGTTACATTGCTTTTGCGGCGCAGCCAACTCTCAAGGGCTTGACCACCAACCCCGCGTTGTGAGGAGTTATCCAAATGTTGGATCGAAACACCCCCTTGCCTGAGTTTACATATATGTTTACACTAAACATATGAAAACGATCTCTTTCTACCGCTCCTCTTCCGACAAATGCCCTGTTATCTAACATCCGGACACCCTCTCAGTTGGCAGAACATCGAAAACGAAATTTTTTAAGCAGGGAGCTACACCATGGATGATCTTGATAAGTACATTGAAAAACGAAAAAAATGCAGCCCAACCCTTGCCAAAGACTTTGACAAAGGCTACGCCCAGTTCAAAATCGGGGCACTCCTTAAACAAGCCCGCCTCGATTCCGGGCTGACCCAGGAGGAGGTTGCCATCAAGCTGGGGACCAAAAAATCAGCCATCTCGCGAATCGAAAACCATGCTGAAGACATTCGCCTTTCAACCTTAGTGAACTACGCTGAGGCCATTGGAAAACACCTTGTCCTTGAGGTGGCATAGGTTCGGATCGTAAATGGTTGTCACCGATCTTCCTGGAGTCATCACCCTTACCCTGCTATTTTTCAGCCATAACAATGGCGCTTCCTTGACCTCGCAGGGGATGTAGATTCTCATGCATAAAGCCCAGAAAAATCTCAAGAACAACTACCTGGTAGGCTACCAAAAAAGAGCCGGAAGAAAGATTCTTTCCGACCCGTTTTTATGTAGTCAGCAGTCTATCCCTTCGAGATATCCCTTGCTGACAGCCGTATGCCTTGGGTGCCTTTACATTTCACTATGATTCGTTGAACCAGTCTGCGTTGTAAAGAGTATCGGCTGTGATCGTTTTCTCTTCTTGATAGTAAGCCTCTTCAAGGGCCAATGTAGCGGTATTCATAACCCCTCGGCGGTTGCCCCTGGTATGAGCGGCAATAACGTCTATAGCCTCTTCGTCAAAAAGATCATCAGGTGCCTCAGCATTTTCCAAACGGCTTTTGATGAAGAGTCGTGTCTCCTCCTCATTCATGGGTTGCAATTTCATGATGCCGGTAAGCCGGGTTCGGATTGGGATTAGGGCGTACAGATCCAGGCGTTTGGCAAGGGTTTCATCCCCGACAAGGACGAGAGAGGCGGCAACGGTTTGCCGGTTCCCCTGGAAGAGCAACGAACAGAGATCCCAGAGAGAGTCTGTCTCTACTCGCCGAGCATCGTCGATGACGATGACTGGATGGCGTGCGTTGGCCCCACCTATTAGAGTCTCAATATGATGCTGGATACGGGTTATCAAGGGTAGGCCCCTGCCTTTGGTTTCCACTCCCAGGGCCTCGGCAATGACTCGGGTGAGACCGTTTCTTGGGTGGCCAGCATAAGGGATCAGCACAGGTCGGTATGCATTTTTATCAAGATCGGTAAGAAGGGCGTGGATGAGTGTGGTTTTGCCCGATCCTGAAGGGCCGCAAAGGGCAGTACTCTTGCCATTATGAAGAAGCCGTTTGATGGTTTCCCGCTGCTTGCAATCTCGTTCCGGCATCCATAGTTGACGCTGTACGTAGGTGTCGGCAAAGGGATGATATTTCCATCCGAAAAAATCATTGATGGGTAGCTGCGTCGGCTTGGTGGTGGCATTTCGTTTCATGGTTATCCCCTCGTACTTCTGGCATTTTGGGTTGCATTTAAAGGCTTTGCAGGTTTCATGTCGGGGCCGTACCAGACCATACTCAAATCCCAAGGCAGGAACCAGACATCCACGCGACCTCCAGGGTGGGCATCGATCACCTCAAAACGGCGTTTGTCGATTTGGATGGTGTGGTCAAGGTAGACGGCACAGCGTTTTTTCATGCGGAACAAGGGCTCGATATCAAGGCTACTTGGCATGGGCCTACAGGCACTTTCACTGCGGAGCCGTTTTTGAAGGGGCGTCGTCCCAAGAGAGCTGTGGATGCTCTTGTGATAGAGGGAAAGCCACTCCTTAAAGGCTTTGTTCATGCCCTCAAGGGTATGGGCGGGAGGCTTATCACCTTCCAGGAACTGATCTCTGACCGTTCGGAAGAACCGTTCCACCTTGCCCCTGCCACGTGGTTTGCCCGGTGGGGTGTGGATCAGATGGATACCGAGGTTGGCACAAGAAAATTTAAGATGGTGGCTCGCATAGCAGGCCCCGTTGTCGGTATAGAAACGGATGGGTTTGCCATGGGTACGCACCGATGCCATGAGCTCTTTCATCATCACCTCGGTGTTTTCTGACATAGAAAAACCGGCTCGGACCACATAACGCGAAGCATCATCAATGATGGCATGCAGGTAGGTTTTGCGCTTCTTCCCTTTGTACATGATCTTCGGGCCGTGCAGAAAATCAGCCATCCAGAGCTGGCCGAAGGCCTGGTATTCAAAGGCCCTTGCCGGTTTGTCGACAACAAGATGGGGCCCCCGCTGTAGATTGGCGGTTTGGGCAAACCGGTACAGGGTGGCCCGAGAAGGCTGGTGCATGTCCCAGAGTTTCTCTTCAATCAATCGTGACAGCATACGGGAGAGAGGCCAGACAGGATGCTCTTCGCGCAGCTCAAACAGCCGCTTCTCTATCTTTTCAGGGATAGACGAATGGGTGCCTATGTTCTTTCTTGGGGCATCTTCAAGAGCCGGAAGGCCCCCGCTCCTGTAGCGGTAAAGCCACTTTCGCAAGGTCTCCGGCGAATAGGACACAAATCTCCCGTCCGGCTTGCGAAAAGGGTGGGATGCAAGCCGCATAAGGGCGTTTTCAAGAGTCTCCTCCTCTTCATTTCGATGAAGAAGGGAGCTGATAATGCCATATCGCCAAACGGCGACGTCTGTTTTGTCGGGACGTGTCATAAACTCCTCCATAGTTCAGCCTAAAAGAGGAGCTATAACAGCGCAAACAGCTGATAAATTACAGGATTGAATTGTGTTGGTCGCCAATATCCCATCTGGCAGGGTAGAAGCGTTGAGAAAAATCCCGGGTAAAATCTGCCCAAAATCTGGCCGGGTCTTGAAGCAGATTTGTGCCCCAGTCGGCGATCTTTGCCTCATGGTAGAACCATGGGATAAATTCCCGACAGAACTCACTAAGCCGTTTTGTACGTCCTCGCGTTATTTCCAATAATCCAGACACTATGGACTGGGGACGTCTCAGGGCATTGCCAAGGACGTAGCCTATAATATGGGTCCCAAAGGTATGACGGACAATGGGAAGCAGCGGAAAAGGCAACACCGAAAAAGTACGTCTCGGACATTCAGGAGACTTGCAGAGATAACGTTGGATTTTCACAAGGGTGGGCCTTACAGGATCCGCCCGGAAGTAAGTTCCGTGGCGTATAATGAGGGTTGTGGCACAACGGGAACAGCGAACTTGATTTACACTCTTGGCAGATTGGTCGATTTTTAATAACATACACACCATAAGTGGGAGTTGTTGTGGTTGATAATATTGGTAATATTAATCTATACCACAACTCTCCCGCTTATTCTTCCATGGAAGGATACTCACCCACCCTCAGGCCGTTGCGAGGCCTGTTGTCCCAATGCCATTCTGGTTCAGAACCTCACTTTTTTCATTTTTCGGGGTAGACTCTTTCTCATGGAATGTAAGCGTACGTGGGATTTATTGGGGGATTTCGGGTAAAGCAGAGAAAGAATCTACAGGGACATGTATGAACCATCCCCAACAAAACAACAAATCCGTACATGAATACAGAGGTCCCAATGGAAACCACACGGCTCGGTATAAGACTGGATGAGATAATCAAGGCAAAGGCGGAAAAGGCCTCGGTACTCCTCGGCATGAAAAGCCTGACGGAGTATCTCGTCTGCCTGATGGATAAGGACGCGACGAAAGTCATTCGAGAGCATGGCAAAATCACGATTTCACAAAACCATTTCGAGGATTTTATAATCGCCTGTGAGAAAGCAGGTAAACCCAACCAGACCCTGCGAGATGCCGCCTCTTTCACCCAAAAGATGGGCCGGTAAGCGGCATGACGGAAAAAGCCGCGACGGAGCACGGCGCGCCCGGAACAGCCCTTCCCATCCAACAGCAGATGGGTTAGGAGGATCATGCTTCAAATATAAAGGCTCATGAGTGAAGCGAATTCCTTGAACGAAGAACGACGAACCAAGAACCAAGCACGTTTTTCCTATATAAAGACCCATGAGCGAAGCGAATTCCTTGAACGAAGAACGAGGAACGAGGAACCAAGAACCAAGCACGTTTTTCCCTATATAAATGCCCATGAGCAAAGCGAATTCCTTGAACGAAGAACGAAGAACGAGGAACCAAGCACCAAGCACTTTTTTTCCCTATATAAATGCCCATGAACGAAGCGAATCCCTCGAACGAAGAACGAGAGACCAGGAACCAAGCACGCTTTTTAATACGATACAGCCAAGACCACAAATATCAGAAAAGGTGTCATTGCAATAAACAGTTGTCGCTTGTGCTTGCCTGACTCTTTATTTTTTTGAAAACGAATCAGGAATGGGACAATCATGAGTGCTGCCAAAATTCGCAAGATGTCAAACAAGGAAGAATCAACAAATTGTGCTATTAAGCTTATCTCTTCCACGACAGTCTCCTGTTTTATAGGGTTTTAGCAATGTCATATCTTCAACAATTCGAACTGGTTTTTAATTGATAGCTCTCAGAGGTTTGAATTTATGGGAAAATTTTTGTCACATATGTAGATTTGCCCCCTTCTCCACTTCATTATAAAGCTAATTTCCGCCGAAAGTCTGGAAGTTTTTCCGATAAAGACAATACTACTTCTCTAAGTTCTTCGTTAATTGAAAGTTCCTTCACATTCTTTTTGATTAATTCTACCAATTCATTCTCAATAAAACGCATATCTATTGGCAACCTAATCTGCATATCTTCTTTGATTAATAAAAAGCACCATACTATATCTAAGGTTTCGCAAATTTTATCAAAAGAACATAGATCAACAATTGTTTGTTGAATAATGGTTGCCACTTCAAACCCATTATTATTCATGTCAGCCCACAGCAATAATTGTCTTAATACCAGTATTCTATCATGTTTGTCTCGATAAGTTACATCTGGTATAAAAAAAGGCTTTTCTCCTATAATAGCTTCTTTTATATTGCCTTTATCGAACCATTTCGTAATTTGTTTGTTAATTGTATTCAATGTTTATAATCCTTTTATTGTCGTACTTATTACACCAGCATCTGATTTAAGAGGACTCTTGATAATTCCTTCATTAAGATTTCCAGTTGTCATGCCCACACCAGGTCTAAAAAATTCATTACCCTCAGTTGGCAATCTAAGGTTACGCGAAAATGGATTTTGAACATCAATTCTCATTAAATTCCCACCACTAAGTTGCCCTTTCGGTAGCCCTAATGCCATTTCAATATCAGTTCGGGTTGCGGAACTTAAAAGAAGATTGTCCACCTGAGAACTGGGTGCAATAAACAGCCCACCGGGTCCACCAAATGTTTTAGAACCTGGAAAGCGATCAAGACTTGTTGATGTAGTAATGTGTGTTCCCCCACCAGTAAAGGGATGTATCATTGGCAATTTTTCTGTAGCAATTGCCCTGTTTGCCCCCTCCCCACACAACCCCAACGGATCAACCCACCCCCACACATTCTGAGCATACCGATAAAGGTTCACCCCGGCTTCCAGCCCCAGCGGGTCGCGACTTACAAAGGTCCCCGTTTTCGCGTCAAAATACCGATACCGGTTGTATGCAAGATCAAACTCTGCATCGTAATACTGCCCCTGGAACCGAAGGGGGTTGTCGATGTCGTTCGCGTAGAGTTTTTCGATATTACCCAGGCTGTCGTAGCGAGCCGACCAGACGATTTTCCCTTGAACATCGGTGATCTCCTGGGGAAGGCCTACGGCATCGTTATGAAAGTAGAAAACATGCCGGTCTTTGTCAATGAAGGCAAGGGGAATAAAGGTGCCGGGATAAAAGACAAACTCACGGGGGATGTCGCCGCCGACGTTGTCGGAGAGCAGCTGATCGCCATCCCAGGTAAAGGTGGTGGTGATGCCTTCGGTGGTTTTGGAGACTCTTCGGCAGGCGGCATCGTAGGTCATCTCTGTTTTGATGCCCTCGGGGGTTGTCACCGCTGACAACCGGTCAGCGGCATCCCACGCAAAAAACGTCGTGCCGTGTTTCTCTTTTCGTTCGACGAGGTTCCCTGCGGGGTCGAGGAGGTCTTCTATCCCCGGATAGGAGAGATGCCTGAAGCCTGCGCCCTCCCCTTTTCTCTCTTTAAACAGGTTCCCGGCAGGATCAAAGAGAAATTCCTGAATCTTCTGCTCAGGGTTAATCGCCTGGATAATCTGGCCCTGGGGGTTGTAGGTGAAGTAACTCTCCCCCTTATTTGAATCGCTCCGGGCGGTGAGGTTGCCTGCGGGGTCGTATTCGTAGGCTCTTTGAATGGCAATGCCGTTCTGGCCCGAGATGCGCTGGTTTGTGAGAAGCCCTTCGCTGTTGTGCTGGTACTCGCGTTCAAGGCCAGTGGAAAAGGTCTCTTTGAGGGGCAGACCTGCGGCGTCCCTTGCGATATCCACGTACGCGTCGTTGTTGATACTGATCCGGGTCGGGTTGTTCAGCTGATCGTATTCAAATCGGATGTCGTTGCCGCTTGAGGTGCGGCGGCGGATCCGGTTCCCGCCCAGGTCGTATTCATTGATGATCTGGTGCTCGCCCTGAAACTCTGAGACCACGCGGTTTTCTGAGTCAAAAAACCGCGTAACGGATGCCGCCTCATTTTCATGGAGGATCAAGTTGCCGTTGGCATCGTAGCCAAAGGATTCGAGGGTGCCGTCATGGCGTTTTTTGGAGGTCAACCGCCCGAGGGCATCAAAGGCAAATTCGGTTTTCCGCCTCAGGGGATCGACGGTGTGGGTCAGGCTGCCGATGCTGTTGTAGGCGTAAGTGCGTTTATTCCCGTAGTAATCGATCTCTTCGGTGATTCGTCCGGCGTGGTCCCTTTTAAACGCAAAAGACTCGCCGGATTCGTTTGTGACACCGGTGAGCCGGTCTTCCGTATCGTAGGTGTAGAGGAGGGTGGTTCCGTCCGGATTGATCCGCTTGGCCACCTTGTTTAACCCGGTATATTCAAACCGGGTGATCAGCCCGGCTTCGTCTGTGTACTCAATGAGGTTGTCTTCATCGTCATATTGGCAGGCGATCTTCCCGCCGGAGGGTTTGACGCTACCGATCAGCCGCGACTTCACGTCATAGGTGTAAGTTGTGATTCGGCCGGTGGGATCCGTGGATGAGATAACATTGCCGTAAGGGTCCAGTTCAAGTCCGATGGTTTTGCCCGAAGGATCGGTGATGCCTGTGATGTTGCCGTTTTCATCGGGCTGGAACCGTGTCACCGCGCCTTTGGGATCGGTGATGGAGATGAGATCTCCGAGATCGTTGTATCGGTAGTGAGTGGCTGCGCCGTAGGGACTTGTTCGGGAAATGAGTTGGCTTTTCTCGTTCCACGCCTGCTTCCAGGTGTTGTTGTTCGGGTCGGTTATTTTCACCGGGTTGTGGTTTGAATCGTATTCGAGGCAAACCCGGGTTCGGTCCGGCCTCGTCACGTCCAGCAGGTTGCCGTGGCGATCGTAGCTGTACTCCGTACGGTTGCCGGACGGGTCGGTGATGGCCGTGGGCCTGCCCTTGGCGTCGTATGCGTAGGCGGTCAGGTTGCCTTGGTGATCTGTCACCCGCACCGGCCTGCTGTTCTCATCGTACTCGAACACTTCGGTATGGTTCAGGGAGTTGGTGATGCGGGTTTGATCGCCGGATTCGGCATACTCAAACCGGTAATCGTAAAGACGGTCGTCCCCGAAGGTGTGGATACATTTTGCATCCGGCTGTGCAATATCGTCATACTCATAATGGAACGAGAGCCCGGTTTTACCGGTGACCTTCTCAAGCAGGTGATTCTGATAATCAAACCGGGTTGATGCTCCGGCTGGGTCGATCACGGATGCAAGATCACCGGACGTCAAATGATAATCGTACTCAACCAGATCCCGCGTGGTCTCGTCGGGGTTGAGAAGGTAGAGGCTCTTGATCCTGCCCTGGAGGGTGTGGGCCTTTATTTTCTGGCCGGAGCTGAGGGAGATCCCGGAGAGCCCATGGCCCTCCCGTTCAAAATGGATGGCATTGCCGTGCTTGTCGGATATACGTTCCAGGAATACCGGAAACAACGACGAATCGATCATGGGAAAGCTGTAGGTCAAACCGCCTTTGGTCTGAACTTTATAAGACGCCCCCTCTTTAAAGAGTTCGGACCCGCTGGCCTCCTCTGTGACGCGCTCTGAATCCGGAAGGTATTGAAACACAGCCCCGCCGGGGGAGCCGTCAGAAAAGGTGACCAGCCCCGCATCATCCATTTCAAGATGCGCGTCCGCAGGCGTTCGCCAACCATGACCAATACCAAGGCCTGGGATATCGCACTCTTGAGAGTTGTAATGCCTGTTCCAGGCAAGGGGAATTCTTCCCGGCAGGATAAAATCTGTCTGTGTGTCCACCACAGCCCCGGACACACAGTTAACTGGGTGGCCTTTCTCCATGTCGGGCAAGGCGGAGTCCGCATTGGACTTGTTGATTTCTGCGTGTTTTGCCTCTGCCAGGCTCGCATCTTTTCCAAGGGGTTTACTCGCAGGTTCCGTCTCTACAATGGTTTCAACGATATTCTCCCGCCGCTTGACAGGCACCGAAGAGACCGGCTCATCAAGATCAATATGCGTCTCCGGGTTTTCCACATCGGCTTTGCTGAGGCGGGTCTTGTTGGCCTTGAGGTTTTTAATATCGGCTCTTGTTCCTTTCATGGACACATAGGTGAGCGCCGCGGCGATGCCCGCGGAGCGCAACATCTCCATGAGCCTTTGCAGACGCTCGTCCGGGGCAAGGGTGTCATCGTCCATGATGGATTGATAATCCTTAAACTGTTCTTGACCCAACAGGATGCCCTGGAGCCCGTCCGTGGAGACCTGCCCGATCAAAATAGTTCGTGTGGCACCCAGGGAAGCCGATGACACACTCGCCCCCGCTTTCCAAGCCAAGCCCGCCCCGGCAAAGAGGTTGCCCACGATGGAGAGGCCATCAAAGGTGTCATCTTTCCAGTTGCCGAACCCTTCGCTGTGTCGCTGGGCAATATTGATGGTGGCCGCAGTGGTGCTGGTGAAGACGGATGCCCAGATGGCGGCGGAGACCACGCGGGAGCCGGGGACTGGTAAAACCAGGGTGGCCACACCGGCGAGAACGGCACCCCCAAGGGCCACGTAATCGAACCAGCTTGAGACCTCATCCCAAAAGGTTTTACCGTCGGAGTCAAACTCCCCGGACAGGGAGACTCCGTGATTGGGGACCTTGAACTCGTAGGTGATCATACCGTCCGGGTACCTGTTTTGTTTCTCCCACTTTTTGAGGACCGCTTCCATGGCCAGCTCATGTGTATCCCCACTCCCCTCGTAAACCCCGGTGGTGTATGTGTACATGGGGTTGGTCCAGTCCAGCAGCGTCCAGGAGGGGGCTCCATCATCCTCCGTGGTGTTGACCAGATAGAGCATCAGCCGGGTTCGCCCAGAGCTCCGCCGGCCCATGTGCATGGCGTCCACGGCCAGGCCCTCTTTGGCTTCAAGCCCTTCGAGGTTTGTTTTTAGATGACCGATATAGGATTCGTTGTCCGCTACCTGCTTTTCATGGATTTCTCGCTTCTCCTCGGGGGGCGGCTTCACCTTTGCAATATCAAGGAGCACCTTGTGGGTCATCTCCCTGTGTCTCAATACCTGGAACGGTCCAGGCAGCCCGTCATTTGATTTGGGGTCGAACTCCCGGCCCAGGATGTTGGAAGCCGAATCCACCCACTGTTTGCGCTCGTAGATATCCTTTGTGCCGTCCGGGTGGGTCACAAACAAGGCGATGGTGTGGCGGCCCGCAACGACCCATCGCGCAACTTTCCAATGCTGGGTCTTCGGGCCTTCGAAGATATGAGAGCCGTGCTTTCGCAGGGTGGTGGGATCATTGAAACAAACCCACCTGAAGGAGGTGCCTTCGGGAACATGGCTGCTTTCGAGGTCCACAAGCTCCGCATGATACGACACCATGGCTTTGGGAGCGATGCACTGAAAATCAGGGTAAGAGACGATTTTAAATTGGGGATGGCTCATGCCTGTTGCGTCTCCTCGTAGAAAGTGATCATGCCATCATCGGCCAAGCCGGTTTTCACAAGTAAAAAGTCCACCACGTCTTTTTGGACGCCAGAGTCAAAAGCACCCCGTATGTCTTCACTTAACTCACCCTTGTAATTTGCTTTGTATGCCGCCCCAACGGTTTTAAAATCCACGGCGCTCTGCATCAGGCTCAGCAGAGACTCCATATCGCCCCCCTGAATGGCTGCCTGGATATTTGCGGCCAGGCTCTTTGCGATGAGGTCCCCTTCATCTTCATAGCTGATGTATCCCGCAAGGTCGGATGAGATACCTGCAAACAGGGCCACCCCATCTTCATCGGATATTGCCGTAACGGTGGACTCATCCCCCAGGGTAAGGGTCGCTTCCACATTGGGAATCGGGTCATGCGTGCTTGTCAGGACCTTGGCCTTCACATCTCTTTGCCCAGGTTGTTTCAAAAAAGCCACATGCTGCACATTTACTGAAAGCCCAGATTTTTCGACAGATTCAGGGATATATATCGTCCCTTTATTTAAAAAGTATTCATCGCCTGCAGGGGACAACTCTCCACATTCAAACCTCAGCTTCAGCTGCTCAGGGATCTTTTGTCTCTGTTTTGTTCCCCAGTTGAAAAAGGCCAGCTCTTCAAAAGAAAAGCCATGGCTCTTTGCCACGCCGCTGAAAAGTTCGCCCTTTGTTACCTGATGCTCTTTGATTTTGCATAAATGCTTGAATGCGGAGTGATGACGCGCTTGCTTTCCCTTCCGGCGTGAGGGGTTTATTTTTCCAAAATCACTGGCGTTTGGTTGGTTGATTTTGACCAGGGAGTAGCTGTTTCCCAGCCAGGCCGAAGGCGGCCTGGCATTAAATCCAGACAGAGAGTAATGCCCTTTATCAACGGCCTGCATGCTGAAACAGCCATTTTGAGAAGAGAGCACATGTTGAGAACTGCCATCCGGGCACGCAATCTGCGCTTTAACACCGCTGACGACCTCCATGGTATCGTGGTTCACAAACATGAGATTAAACGCCTCTCTATCTTCCATGTCAGAAGCCAGAACTCCGCTGAAAATCAGCTCACTCTCTTCCATGGAATCATGAAGCAGGGGAGCCGAATCTGAGGTCTCTGTCAGGCCCGATTCGTCGATCCACCGAATGGATTTGTAAGAGAAGGAGACGTACTCCATGTCTCGGAAGGGCTCGTTTTCCGCAAGAAACGCCATCTTCGTCTCGGAGGAGATGTCTGTGATAATGGCATCATTCAACACAATGGTGTGGTAATTGACCTCTACACCTTGAGCATCAGCCTTATAGAATGACAAAATCACCTCGACAAACAACCCACCCGAGACCAGGTGCTGATAAAGAATGGGACTTGACCTGTCAATCTCCTTGCAAAGAATCAGCGGATCGTGAAATCGCAGACTCACGTCACCCGGTCCTGCCTGATCCCCTGGCACATAAACCCGGTGTTCAAAGCTGTAAGCGAGGATCACATCGTTTTTGCCGTACATGCTGCTTGAGCCTTTAATCTCACCCTCAGACTTGCTGGTCAGCTCAATAATATAAGGAAGGGGCATTGGAGACGGCTCCGTCATCTGATTGAATGGTTTCGCAGGCTTAATGAATTACGAAAAAAGTATTATCCATAGATAATGAAGAGTTATTTACAATTTGCCACACAGATAACTACAAGCTTGAGTATATGTCAAGTAAATAGACGAGAAATAACCAAGGCAAGGCATTGATCTGAGGTGTCAAATTTTAAATGTAATTTCACTGCTATAACGCTGCGAACAAGGCAACAAAAAAAGGGGTGGCGGGTCTTATCCCGGATATTCCATAAGAAAACGCAACACAACGTAAATTAACATGTAATTTAATTACAGCGTGTTACGATGAAGCAATGAGTTATTTAGACTATGCAAAATGTCAATTTCGATTTTGGCACCCTTCGGGCGAGTCGAGTGCACCCATTTTCTTCATTATCAATGCATTGAGGTAAGTCGCCCTTTCTCTATCCGCGAAAAAAGTATTCGCGGTTTCCAGAATGGAACATTCGGCGGGAAGTCATCGGGGCTGCTGCGATAAGAAACGAGGATTAACGCGCTGCGGCCACCCACTTTCAACCGGTGGCCCACCTTGAAAGCTGGTTGTGACCCTATCGCCTCGGGTCAGATCGATGCGTGATCGGCTATACCCGCGCCAGATGGGCACGGCACACCCTTTGCCCATCCTACGGGGTTCACGAGATATCCACGGTGTTGGATTCATTCAACGCCAACGGTTCCCATGGCAAACCACATGCCACCCTCACCGCCCGCGCCACGACGACCCGTAGGATGGGCAAAGCGCGAAGCGTGCCCATCTGGCCGTCGGGATAACCATACCGATGAAAATTACATAAATTCCGACAATGCAACCTCTCCCCGGCGTAATCGAGTGCTCCAACGCCAGATGGGCGCGGCACACCCTTTGCCCATCCTACGGGGTTCACGAGATATCCACGGTGTGGGTTTGGAGCCTGGCCATGGCCTGCCTATTGCTCACACCAATTTTACCAAGACCCGTCACTATAACCTGAAGCCCCGCCCTTCATACCCTTCACGGTAACGGTAAAGGCTCATTGGGTTTTCAAAAATCAAATGCCCTATGAGCGAAGCGAATTCCTTGAACGAAGCACTACGAACCAAGAACCAAGCACGTTTTTCCCTACACGTTTTTCCCTACACGTTTTCCCCTTATCTACGCCAACCCCCTAACCTTATCCGCCGGATATTTGGCCTCATTCTTTTCCATCTTCAAATCCACGGCCTCGGCCATATCGATCTTTAAGATATCGGCCAGGCGGCAGAGGTAGATCTGAACGTCGGCGATCTCATCTGCGACCTCGGCTTTTTTCTTCGGTTCCAGGTCACCGGAGGCCGCTTCGGTGAGCCACTGAAAATGCTCGAGAAGCTCGGCGGCTTCCACCATCAGAGCCATGGAAATATTTTTGGGGGAATGGAACTGCTCCCAGTCACGATCTTTTGCGAACTGGCGTTGTCTTTCCTGAATTTTTGCGATGTTCAAAACGGTATATCCTCGGAGTCATCTGGGTCTCCCCAGGTTTTATCTGGGTCGCCCCAGGTTTCAAAATCATTCAATACGACAGGTTGCTTGGGGTCTCTGGGGCGATCATCCACCTCCGAAAAAAAGGGTTCTTCCACCGGCATGTATTCCCACATCTCATTCTGATGAAGCCAGATGGGATCGGCATTGCGCTGGATAAACTCATCCAGGGGAATACCATCGACCGTCGGGGGGCGCTTGATGCGCTTTTGCTTCCCATTCATAAAAACATACATGTACTTTTTCTGCCGGGCTTTCTTGGCCTCTTTTTCAGCCGGAGTCCGCTTTCTCTTGTTTCCCATGGGGTGTCCTCACTTACCATAAAAATGGCCGAAACGATGACCAGACCCACAGCCGGTTCAAAGCATGACGCTCTGCCCTGCCGAGTTAAAACGCACCGATCACGTCAATAGGTCTCATGGCTGTCAACGACGTTCGAAATACTACGGCTGGAACCGAATGGCGAGGTCTTTTCTTGGGAAGGGGGGCAACTGGAGGGGGCATAGGGCACCCTTATGTGAGGCATTGCCGACGGTGTGGGGATGAGAGGTAGGGTGTGCTTGCGCACCATGGATCAACCGCAACGGCCAAGAAAACCCATGAACGGATACCCCTCAAGCAGCATAGGAATGGCTAGCCCGGATATTTCATGAGAAAACAATCAGACCTAAGGAATAGTTCGTAATTGCAGTTCTTTACAGTAATATTTTCAATATATTTCAAAAATGCAAAATGTAATCCACAGTATTCTGTCTGATTTTCTCACCCTTCGGGCTAAAGGCGTTGGTTTTCCGAACAAATGGTGCGCAAGCACACCCTACGGGGTGTCACGTGGCGGGTTGTTTTCGTTAATCTGGCCATCTGAAGTCGATTGGGCTGAATAGTTACCATTTTTGTAACTATCAAGATCATGAAAAGCAGCCTCCGGCGGCAAAGTGAGCCACCTTGAAAGCAGGTTGCGAATGCGCTTTACCCCCTTGTCACGGCGTAGCCAGCTTTTTCAAGCGTAGCTGAACGCGAAGACGGATCGCTTGTCGCGCCGTAGCCCATTGGCGTGGGTCGAATGGTGAGGCATAGACATGGGCGCAGGCGGATTCCTCGGGTCAAATCACATCCGCATTTGGGCCGGTGCAAATCTGAAATGTGTACTTAAGACCTGTTTATTAAACTTTTCAAAAGTTTAGCCCCCGGCAGGGCCGCCGGAGGCACACGCTCAACAGTTACGAATCTTTTAGCCTTTCAGCCCCTCGGCAAAGGTTCGCCCATACTGTCGGCAGGCTTCGACACCGTCCGCATCGGGCGTCCAAAGGACGGCGACGCCCTCATCTTCGACGCGAAACCCGGCGCTTTTAAGATGTTCCCGTATCTGTTTGACCGATTCACCGCTCCAGCCGTAGGAGCCGAAAGCGCCCCCTTGCTTGCCTTTCAACTGAAGGCCTTTCACCTCTTCGAGGAACCCGGCCACTGAGGTGAGGATCCCGCGGTTGATGGTGGATGAGCCAACGATCACCCCTTTGGATTGAAACACGTCGGTGATGACATCGTTTTTATCGCCCTTGCCCACGTTAATCACTTTAACAGAGACCTCGGGATCTGCCTCCTGAATCCCCTCGACAATGGCATCGGCCATTTTTCGGGTGTTCTCCCACATGGTATCGTAGACCACGGTGATCTGATTTTCCGGCACGCCTTCCGCCCACTTCAGATAAGAATGAATGATCTGTTCGGGATGATCCCGCCAGAGCACCCCATGGCTGGGGCAGATCATATCTACGGGAAGATTGAAGCCAAGCACTTCATTGATTTTGCGGGTGACCATGGGGCTGAACGGGGTCAGAATATTGGCATAATATTTCAGGCACTCCTGGTACAACTCGGCGGGATCGACGAGGTCATTGAACATTTCGCTGGTGGCGTAATGCTGGCCAAAGGCATCGTTGCTGAAGAGAATGTTGTTTTCGGTAAGATAGGTGAACATGCTGTCGGGCCAGTGAAGCATGGGGGCTTCTATAAAGATAAGCTCCCGCTTTCCTAAGCTCAGGCGATCGCCGGTCTTCACCACCTGAAAGTTCCACTCCTGATGGTACTGCCCCTTTAAAGAGGCCACCCCCTTTTTCGTACAGTAGATGGGAACATCCGGGATATGGCGCATCAGCTCGGGCAGTGCGCCACTGTGGTCCACCACCCCATGGTTCATCACCAGATAATCAATCTCCTTTAAGTCCACGGTATGGATAAGCTGCTCTATGAATTGTTTTGCAAAGGGGAGCCACACCGTGTCGATAAGGACCGTCTTCTCATCCCGCACCAAGTAGGCGTTGTAGGTGGAGCCCCGATGCGTGGAGTACTCCTCTCCATGAAATTTACGCAGCTCCCAGTCCCGAACCCCGACCCACGTCACATGGTCATTCAGATCAACATGCATGGTGCTCTCCTTTTATTGGAAGTCATTTTGAGTATTTTTTGTATTATGGCAGGATGTTACCCCGAGAGCAACGTTCGACATTTCTGGGGTGGACGCCTTCGCGCACGACCGCAACCCTTCATACTTAGAACCCATGGATCCTCCCTTTTAGGCTTCGGCATAAAACGCACCGAAAAAGCCTATCCCCCGAATTTATTTCACCTTCGCCTGCGTTCCCCTGTCACCCCCATTACCGGCTGTCAAAAAAGTTTAGGAAAAAGCATGAAAAGGCTTGATTGACGGGCGATCCGCTGCTATAAGTTTTTTCACAAATTGCCGAAGTGGTGGAATTGGTAGACGCGCTAGTTTCAGGGACTAGTGAGAGCAATCTCGTGGGAGTTCGAGTCTCCCCTTCGGCACCAAAAAAGATTTTGAAAGCCTCTGCATGAATTTGCAGAGGCTTTTTTGTTTTGATGGCTGCCAAAAGCAAAGGCATGCTTCGTTCTTCGTGCCAGGTTCTTCGTGCCTGGAGTCGCTGCGCTCCAGCGATTAGAAAAAAACAGGCCAGGGGCGGTTTTGATCATCCTTACCGAGATCTGTCTCGGCAGTGAGGGGTCTTCCGCCGGAAGGAAATCACTCGCGGGGACAAAAGATCGGCCTCATCACGAGGGTGCCTTCTTTTGATTCATCGATCGATGATGATGAGGAGGAGGAGGAGGGCAAAAAACCCTACCCCCGAAATCAAGACCTGTTTCTCAAGCGTTTCAAAAGTTTGGATCCGACAGAACCAGCGGAGACGCTTTTCATTTCGCAAAGCCTGAATGATGAGGTCAAAAAAAACACGAAAAGGCTTGATTGACGGGCAATGCGCTGCTATAAGTCTCTCACAAATTGCCGAAGTGGTGGAATTGGTAGACGCGCTAGTTTCAGGGACTAGTGAGAGCAATCTCGTGGGAGTTCGAGTCTCCCC
>NZ_JAQYWB010000054.1 GCF_030145185.1 Desulfoluna sp.
GTATTCTGTCTGATTTTCTCACCCTTCGGGCGAGCCGGGTGCACTCATCTGCCGCGTTATCAGAGCTTTGAGGTAAACCACTACATCTTCAGCTCTGATGCCTTGCATATGAGCGCACCCAACTCGTGAAATATCCGGGATAGCCAGTGGTTTTAAAAAGAATAAAGGAGGTCGCAGGTGAATAATTTTAAGCCGATCCTTGTTTTTTCCGGCGCACTGAATTTTCTTTTTGCAATTTTCCAGGTCGTTATAAGCTTTTCACCCTCACTGAGCCTGTACTTTGGCGCGCCAGAAGCCTTGGTTGTAAATAGTTGTCTTCTTATTTTTGTAAGCTTTATCATCGCAGGGATTGTCGCGATATTTGGACTCTATGCCATCTCCGGGGCGGGCTATTTTCGTCCCTTGCCGTGGCTGAAGCCGATGCTTGTGGTGATATGCTGCGTCTATCTCCTGCGTGGCTTGATGCTTATCCCGGAATGTCTGGTCGTGGCAGGCGTTATGCAGGCTTCCATACCCATTGCCCCACGTTTTGTCGTCTTTTCGGCCGGGTCTCTATTGTTTGGGCTGCTTTTTGTCATGGGGACCGTGGGCGGGTGGAAAACGTTTCCGAGTAGAGGATAGAAATTTAATTTTATTCGGGGCGTTAAATTCGATGAATCGTTTTTAACCTGTTTTCCCACCCGTGGGTGAAAATGTGATGTGGAATTCTCGTTATGAACCAGGGGAGCCAGAGGACAGGCGAAAAAATGTGATATTGAATCTCATCCCATGATGATTTCTTTTTTCGTCATTACTGCCCCAAAAAAGTTTGATACCGACGGGTGGTTCGAGCTGGATGTTGGTGAATCATTGCACCTTGGCGGAAATTGGCCACGAAAAAAGCCGCACAGGAGTGCGGCGCTCCATCGGATATCTCGGATAGGGGCAGGTGATATGAGCCCGAATCGTCGGGCCTTGTCCCCTTTTTGATTCCGTCTTCTCTTGTGTTTTTCAGCGGCGCAGCCGCATCTGCGTGAATCTGTGCTCATCTGTGGCTGAATTTTTTTTTAACAGTGATGGAGCGTAGCGACTCCTCGAACGAAGCACGAAGAACCAAGCACCAAGAACCTTTTTTTCTATCTGTCCCACCCCCCTGCAGCCCGCAGCTCTTCCACGATGTCCTCAGCCCGTGTCACAAGCTTCATGAGGTCCACCTTGTTGACGTTGTTAACGGGGAATTGTTCGCCCACGGGCCAGAAGTGGATGTGTGAGGGCCGTTTGTAGGAGGCGATGTTTTTGCAGTAGTCGGCCAGCTCTTCTTCCGTGACGCCTCCCTCTTCATTGGGTTGAACAAAGGCAAAAACGCCGTCGGTGAAGAGGTCGTGGGGGGCGCCCACGACCTGGGCCTGGTTGACCTTCGGGTGTCTGGAGAGGAAGTCAGACACTTCATCGGGGAAGACAAGGTAGCCTTTGGGTTTGATCACGAATTTGCGGCGACCGGAGAAGACAATGGCGTCATAGCCGCCCTTGGGAGCGAGGGAGCCCATGTCGCCGGTGTAGAGGATGCCTTCGGTGGATCGGCAGGCGCGGGTGGCCTCCGGGTTGTTGACGTAGCCGAGAAAAACAATGCCGCCTTCGACGCAGATTTCGCCGACCTCTCCTTTGGTGAGCTCCTCGCCTGCGGTGCCGTCCTCGTTCATGGGGCTTCGGATCGTGACGGGGGCGAGGTCGGGGAAGAACTGGCCTACCTGACCGGCCATTTCGGAAACGGAGATCCCTTTGGGAGTGGCTGAGAAGAAGCCGCCGGACTCGGTCATGCCGTAGGCCGTGCCGAAGAGGGGGGACATCTCGGCGAGTTTTTCGAGGAAGGCCGTGTCCACGGAGCTGCCGCCGTAGAGGGTGAAGCGGAGGCTGCTTCGGTCGTATTCCTCGTAGTTGGGCAGAGCCCAGAGCATGCGAAAGTGGGTGGGGACACCGCCGATGAAGGTACACTGGTGGGCTCCCAGGGCTTCCATGGCCTTGTCCGGGGCGAAGATGCCCATGGAGGCCACGGCGCCTCCTGCATACCAGGCGGTCATGGGGCCCTGGGAGGTGCCGGCCACGTGGCTGGTGGGCATGATGTTCAAGAGGCGGAAGTTGGATCCGTAGACACTGGCTCCCCGTGAGGCCACCTCGTTGTTGATGAGGATGTTCTCATGGCAGAGAAGGGCGGGCTTGGGGTCTCCGGTGGTGCCGGTGGTGAAGATGATGAGGGCCGGATCACGTTGCGTGAGGCCGCCTTCCACGGCCTGCACCGCGGTGCGGAGGGTCGCGTCTTCTGACAGCGCCTCAAGGGCCTTTTCACCGAAAACGTCTCCGAAATTTGTGGAGCTTTGCTCCATGTCGTCGGGCAGTCCAAAGGGCATCCACTGCACGATATGCTCAACCGACGGGCAGTCACGTTTTACCGCATCCACTACCCCTGAAAAATTTTTGATCATTGTGTTGCCCGGGCAGACAAAGGCCTTGGCCTCGATTTTTTGGATATCCCGAGTGACCTCGTGGGGCTGAAGGCGAATGTCGATGGGGGAGATGATGATGCCGGCTTTCAGGCATCCATAGACGAGAAGAAAAAACTCCGGCACCGCCAGAAACTGGGTGATGAGGATGTCGCCCCGTGTGAGCCCCATCTTCGTTAACGCCATGGCGTAGCGGTCGCTTGCCTCGTTAAACTCTCGATAGGAAAAACGCTGACCGGTCTCCACCGAAATAAGCGCGTCATTTTCAGGGGTCAATAACGCCCACTTCTGGACGTAGTCGGAGATGAGAGGCAACTGCCATGCCGTGTAATCTTTCACCATTGTTTCTCTCCTTTGCCTTCGTTTGTATTCCAACCAACCCCCAAGGTCTTAAACCTCGGATAAGGCATGTGTAAAGGTTTTTGACACAAGGACAGGCAATGATCCGTGAGGGGTGACGAAGGACGTTCCCTGACGTGTGAACGGAAGGGAATAACAAGGGCGAGACGCCTGTCTCATGCGGCGTAAGGGATGATGAGTAAGGTTGCAGGGAAAAAATAAAAGAACAAAAAACAATGCCTCCGGCGGCAAGGTGGCGCCACCTTGAAAGCGGGTTTGCGAATGCGCGCTGGGTGGCGTCACTTCGGGCTGAAATGCGTCCGCATTCGCGTGAAGTGTAAGGAACCGCAGAGTGCGTCGCACGTGCAGGCGTTATTGATGGTCAGAATTCAATTCAACCGTTGACTTTAACCGGAATAACTCGGTGGCGGGGTGGAGGGATGGGGTAGGGGGCGCTTGCGCACCGCTGAAGCGCCGCACCGATCATCGAAGCCTATCCCGGATATTTCACGAGTTGGGTGCGCTCATACGCAAGGCATCAGAGCTGAAGATGTAGTGGTTTAGGTTGCAGGAAAATAATAAAAGCACAAAAAGCAATGCCTCCGGCGGCAAGGTGAGCCACCTTGAAAGCAGTTTACCTCTGGGCTTTGCCCCTCGTTCCTCGGGTCAAATCCCAGAGGTATTCAGGGGAGCCACCTGTAGCATTATTTATTTCCACCAACCTTACCTCAAAGCTCTGATAACGCAGAAGATGGGTGCACTCGGCTCGCCCGAAGGGTGAAGAAAGCGAGTAGAAAAGGGTGAATTCCATTTTGCATTTTTGAAATGTCTATATACTTCTTAGTAACACTTCGCAATAACTCATCATTGCCTTGGCGTGGTTATTTTCTCATGAAATATTCGGGTTAGCTATTGGAGGGTAGAGAGGATGACATCAGGGGTATTATCATGTGTTCTGAATCCCATGGTCAGGTATTTTGTCGGGGGCAGGCGTTTATGAAAAATGACGATATCTTCTGTTAAGCGATGGAACTCTTTTTTGAAAATTCTGCCGTAGGCTGTGAACATGTCACCTTTGATGATTCGAATACGGTGTGTGTCTTCAAAGAGCATGCCTTTGGCATGGATCATCCATAAATCTCCAGTGGGTGTTGTCTCATCGATCATGGGGGGCGTCAGGGTGAATGCCTTGTGGTGAAATTCTTCGGCAGAGGAGAAAGCAGAGAAAAAATCTTTCGATTTTTCTCGAGCGGACGTCGATCCGAGAAGGTTTTTTTCATCATGAAGGGTAATAAAAAGCAGTTCTTTTTTATCCGTTTTAGAATGATAGTATATCGTATTCTCGGATATCTTTTTGTCTGATTTTACGTAGTGTTTGGGTATACATGCCGAAAGTCCGAAAAAATCAATCCGGTTTTCGGATTTTGTGGCCCGGGGTTTCGTTTGGACGGATACGATATCTGCTTCATAGAAATATTCCGGGTAGACCCATTGGAAGGGGGAAGATCGGTAATGCGAAAAATCAGAAAGAGAGTCATCCGTAGCCAATGAACATGTGACGAAAAAGGGGATCATTAATATTCCAAGTAAAAGCTTATGCATCCTGTCTCCATTCGATGTGTATTGAAGAAGCGCCGCAAAAAAGGCCTCCGGCGGCAAGGTGGGCCACCTTGAAAGCAGGTTTTGCTTAGCCTTCGTGTCACGAAGGCGGTAATTTTTCGTGATCGACAAATATCAATGTGTCTGTTTGAAAGCCCATCTTTTTTGCTTTTTCTATGAGCCGCTCTTTTAAGTCTGGGTGTATCTTTGGGCTTCTGGCCAGAAGCCATAAATAAGATGTGTCCGGGCCGCAAACGAGCGCATGCTGGTAATTTCCATGGTCGAGGTCAAAAACGATATAAGCGCCATAAAAGGGTCTGAAGAACGAAACTTTCAGGTACCCCTGATCCGAGTCGCCAACAAAATACGCCTTGCCTTCGGCCTCTTTCCAAGCGTTTTCTTCAGCCGAATACCCCCGATTTAATACTCTGATCCCCCCATCATCACGCATACTGTAATCAGCCGTAACTCGGGATAATCCCCGCTCAAATGAATGATCCAGTCTCGCAATTTCATACCATGTGCCCATATATTTTTCTGGCTTGAAATGATCAACGGGTTTTACATTTTCCGGCATTCCAACACACCCCGTCAGGAATAGAATGATGGCTATGGATAGTTTTTTCATCGTTTCTTCTCCTTAGTTACCGATCACAGCCGTGTCTAACCCGAATATTTCAGGAGTCGAGTGCCGTAATAAAAAGTTACTGCATTGGCATGATCGCTTTGTCATGAAATATTCGGGTTAAGGGGGGCCGACGTCTATCAAGCCGATTCGTTAAGATTTCACAGGTTCCGATAAACAGTCCATTGGAGATGATTCTTGGGCTGGATTTTTAGAATGAATTTCAATTAAAAAGGTGGGATAGTTGTTTGGGGAAAGTGTCTCACAGGGTGGTGTGGGGGTCAAGTGGATTTCGCCCGTCACCTGTGCCTATAGGAGGGGTAGGGAAGGGTTGCGTATGTCCAATATCCAAGCGATCCCTTTCGCTGTGTCGATTCGTCCTGGCTCCCCAGTATCCGGTACCTGACTAAGGCCGAAGAGAAACGCAAGCATATTGTGCCTTTAATAGGCTGGTAGCATATGTCAAGTATGTAATATTTTAAGATATTATTATTGACAAAAGGCGCTTTTCGATTTAATTTTAAAAGTCACCCTACAAACCGCACAAAAATCGGAATTCAACTAAATTCGTGCCCAATCCAACCAGACTCTTCCCCGCACAAAGTGATATCTCGCTCATTGTATTCAACTGCAAGAAACTGCAGAGGTACTATAAAAGGAGGTAGCTTATGCGAAAAAAAAATTCACAGAAAGATTCATCAAAAAGTTCAGGAAGGAACACAGGCATAACTCCCCCCTCGGAACGCAACGATCTGTTTGACAGTCTGTCCGAATTTCCACTTGGAGAACCGTTGGACCCGAACGAGATGCGGATCACTTTTTTCGGCACATCATGCATCCCGCGGCTCTCACAGGAATGCAACAGCATCTTCGTAGAGGTGGGCAGCGGGGATCAATTCATCTTCGACTGTGGGTCCGGGGTGGTGGCCAAGTATACTGCCATGGGCATCCCCAAGAGCAAGATGAACAAGATATTTCTGACCCATCTGCACGGGGATCACATGAGCGATCTCAGCCATATCTACAGCTTCGGCCCTTCGGAAGACCGCAAGTTTCCCCTGTGCATCTGGGGGCCCGGCAATACGAACTGGACTTATACCGACCCCGATGGAAAAACGCGCGGTCCCTTTGAAGACGGGCTACGGGCCTTCTGTGAAAAATTCCGGGAATTGATGCGCTGGCATACCGAATCCTTCAGCTTTGGACCGACGAGATACGCCGACCCCCAAAATGATCTCAGCCACAGCCAGAATCCCGATTGTTTCGAAGGATGTGACTCCTACCTCGTGGGAAACGAAACGGCGTACCCGGATGATCCGTATGATGCCTATGCCATCTATGCCTATGAATTAAACTATAAAAGCGAAGGCATCGCATACAAAAATTACTCTACAGGGGTGAGTATCTCGTATTTCCCCGTGATACACTGTCGAAGAGGGAGTATCGGCTACAAACTGAATTGGAACGGAATGTCCCTGGTCTTCAGCGGCGACACGAAACCCAATTACACCATGCTCAAACGGGCAGAAGGCGCGGATATCCTGATCCATGAGATGGTCATGCCCGCCGATGTCTGGACCACAAAAAACACCGAACTCCAGGATGGAGATGTTGGCTGGGATCAGTCTTTCGCGTACACCCAGGCCGTACAGAACAGTTCCCATACCCCGCAAGGTGCCCTCGGCTATATGCTGAGCCAGATATCCTCTCCCCCCCGCCTGACCATCGCCACCCATTTTCAGGCTGCCGACGACACCATGGCATCTGCCTTACAAAGTATTGAAAATAAATATAACATCACCGAAGAGAACAATTTCACCTTCGCCTCGGACCTGATGGTGTTCAATGTTTCCAAGACAAACATTTTGCAACGCAAGGCCATCGTTTCCGCGTTTGCATTTAATCCGCCGCCCACAACTCTGGGAGTGCCGACAGCTGCCCCCATCTATTGGCGGTACGACGATGACGGCAACGTGATCTATGATCCATATGCTCAGATAGACACTACGGACGAAATCCCACGCGTGAATGATGACGGATCGGAAAATTGGGACGAGACCGGCTACTGATCTATCCGCACCAAGTCTTTAAATTTACGATGTAAGGGATAGGGAAGATTTCGGGAAATTCAAGAGCCCTTTTAAAACCACTGGACGTATGCCATTTAGTCTGAGGTACTTTGTTTTGATTCTCCCGATGAATTCGGGCAAAAAGCATGTTCAACAGCTGTTGCACGGGTAAAAAGGCAGGAGAACTGACATCCCGGCCACCAATTTGTCACACAGCGCATAGGAAGAGTGGTCCTGTCGCCCAAAAGCGTATGTTGCCTGTCCCCTTAACCTAATAAAAGAATAAAAGGGGCCGAAGAACGAAACTTTCAGGTACCCCTGATCCGAGCCGCCAACAAAATAAGCCTTGCCTTCGGCCTCTTTCCATGCGTTTTCTTCATCCGAATACCCCCGATTCAGTACGCGAATCCCCCCATCATCGCGCAAACTGTAATCAGCCGTAACTCGGGATAATCCCCGCTCAAATGAATGATCCAGTCTCGCAATTTCATACCATGTGCCCATATATTTTTCTGGCTTGAAACGATCAACGGGTTTTACATTTTCCGGCATTCCAACACACCCCGTCAGGAATAGAATGAATGCTATGGATAGCTTTTTCATTGTTTCTCCTTATTTACCTCTCACAACAGCGTATAGGGGGGCCGGCGTCTATCAAGCCGATTATTTAAGATTTCACAGGTCCGATAACCGTCCATTGGAGATGATGCTTAGATTAAATTTTTAGAATGAATTTCAATTAAATAAGGTGGGTTGGGTGTTGGCGTAAAGTGTCTCACAGGGTGATGCGTCGGTCAAGTGGATTTCGATAGTCACCTGCTGTCCTGAAAGGGTTCGGGAAGGGTTGCGTATTTCCAGACGCGACCCCTTTTCCCGCTTCAATGGTATTTTGTCAGATGTGTAGGCGTGACCTCTTCTCAAAACAAGGCTTGTTTGTCGAACTTTTCAAAAGTTTGGCCCCCGGCAGGGCCGCTGGAGGCTCTTTTTTAAACAGTTGAAGAGTTATGAATTGTTTTCAGTGTTTACATTCAATGCGTTGCATAAGCGGTCTCGGGCCGTCTGGGTCAGTCGGGCAATGCCGAGGCTGCGCGCTATTTCGGTCGGATCGCCGTCCAGAGATAATAGCATGTCGATTGCGCAAATTTCGTCATCACAGATATATTCCACTTTTCTCATGTCAGCATTACGGTCCTTGTAGCGCGCAGGTGGGATGTTACCAAGCGTATCTTTGGGCCAGTAAAATGTGCCCACAGTATCGAGAGTCTTGTCTCGATGGCCTTGCGCTAACGTTGTCACAATGTCACGGATCTGGCGTCCTGCGCGTTTGAATCCGTGATGGTGGGTAATTCTTCGGACCAGCACATCTTCATGGATGGGGCCTTCCGTATCGATGACATGCTCGACCATGTCCGACAGGCGGGGTGTGTACTCTAAAGAATAGAATGCATCCGGGTTTGACTGGTATCGATCCTCATTGAGGAGGGCTACAACGTAGCTGTGATTATCATGGATCACTAAGTTTTTTGCACACTCTGATGGTTGGTGGGGTGGGATGTCATCCGTCGGAGTGTGTGGTATCGAGCGATGGGCGGCCATGGGGAACCTTGGCGACGTGACCGTCGGGTCGAATACGATCGGGTTGTCAGCGACGGCGTCCTGATCGGTACAAGCCGGCTCCGGGTAAGGCGGGGGATCGGCAACAATGGCTTCTGACGTCTGAGTCACTTCTTCTTGTTTCTGGCGGTCTGCCTCAAGGTGGCCCTGCAACGCGTTGTGAAGTGTTTCAATTGCCTTGGTTCGGTGGGTCCACCAATCGGTCGACCAGACTCGAAATAGCGTCCACCCCAATCCCTCAAGTACCGATTGGCGAATTTTATCTCGTTCCCGTGCAAAAGCGGAGCTGTGGTACATGGCCCCATCGCACTCGATCCCGGCGAGGTAGAGACCCGGCTTATCCGGGTGGGTGATCCCCAAGTCTATCCGGTAGGCGGACACGCCAATCTGGGGGTGGACATCCCATCCCTTGTCCCGCAGCGCTCGTGCGACGGCTGATTCGAACGGGGACTCAAAATCTCCGATGGAGCCATAGGTCGCCGCTCCCAGGGCCGAAGGGCCGCGTTCAGCGTATTCCAGAAAATGTTTCAGGTCGGCGACCCCTCGAGCCTGGGTCCGGGATAGGTCAATTTTATCAGGGCTGAGGGTTGAGAACACAAGCATTTCTGAGCGAGACCGCGTCATGGCCACGTTCAGGCGCCGTTCGCCCCCTTCTCGGTTCAAGGGGCCGAAGTTCATGGTGAGATGGCCACTCTGGTCCGGGCCGTAAGTGATGCTGAAGAGTATCACATCGCGCTCATCCCCTTGCACCGTCTCGAGGTTCTTCACAAAGACGGGTTCTATCGAACTTTCGGAGGAGAATGCCCATTCAATGCCGGGGTTCTTGGAACGGGCGTCGTCCAGAAGGTTTTCGATGAGGGACTGCTGTTCCGTGTTGAAGGTCACCACCCCCAGGGATTGTTTTCGAACCTCAGGGTCTGCGTGGGTAAGGCGGCGCAGGATTTCCGCCACAATTGCTTTTGCTTCGCCTTGATTGTGGCGCGCTTGACCGCGTGCATAGAACCCCTCGGGTCGTACCAATCGAACTCCGTGATCCGGGTGAACGGGTGCTGGAAATGTGATCAGTCCGTTATTGTAGTATCGACTGTTGGAGAACGCGATAAGGCTTTCTCGGCGGGATCGGTAATGCAGGTTGAGCGTTCGTTGTGGAATGCAGGCTCCCAACATTTCGTCCAGGATACTCTCCAGATCTCCTTCTGCATTTACGTCACCGTCCGGATCGTCATCGGAACGAGCGAAGAAATTCGTTGGTGGCATCTGTTTCGGATCCCCTGCGATGATGGCTTGACGCCCGCGCGCCAGGGCTCCGACTGCGTCCCAAACAGTGATCTGAGATGCCTCATCGAAGATAACCACATCGAACAGCGCCTGTTCAGCCGGGAGGTATTGGGCGACTGAAAGAGGGGACATCATAAGGCACGGCGCAAGCGTGGTGAGAACGTCCGGGATCTCTTTGATCAGCTGTCGAACCGGTTTGTGCCTGGTTTTTTTCTGAAGTTCGTGACGCAGAACACCCCAGGAAGATTTACGTTTTACATCTTCCGATCCCGGTAGGTTCCCTGCCAACTTGGCTCCGATGTATGCTGCCGTGAGTGCCTGGAAGTTGCTGTCAATTAGACGGAAATTCTCGATGTCTGCCATGTGTTCGGGGGTCGAGAAGGTACGTAAGACGTCATCTTCGCCGATGACCATGCCCGACCACCACGCGCAATAAGCGGCTTCGAAGGTCTTTTTGATCTCTTCGGTGGGAACGAGCCCCTTTTCGATCGCCTTGATTAGGGGGCTGAGTCCCAGATCCATCGCCTCAGTGCGGCGGTGGCGCCATCCACACCAGTCATGCAGTTCTGCATGACGAGCAGCGATGCTGTCGGCCGTATCCCGCATCGCGTCCAACGCCTTGCCTTTTTTTGCGAAGAGGTCGCGTATGGACTGACCGGCAATGGCCTCGAAGGCCTCGCAGGTTTCGTGAAGTGCCTGCTGTGCAGATAAAAAATCTTGCGCGGCCCTCCCCACTGCTGCCTCCGGTGCCAGCAGGTCGTTGCCGTCATTCATGAGGCTTCGGATTTTGCCTCTCACCTCCATCAGTGCCTGCGCGTTGTCGGCCAATTTGCCCACGGCAATGCGAGCCCTCCTCCCCAAGGTCTCCAAATCGAACGCCACATCCGGGCTTGTGGTGTGTCCCGTCCACTCCTTGAAGTGGGAAAGATGGGTGTCCAGGCGGTCGATGGCTTCGCCTTCTTCACGCAACCGTTTGAGTGTTGACGCATCAATAGCTGGATCAGGTGTGCCTTGTGCGCCCGCCGTTTTCATCGCCTTGATCACGCGGCGGCGTGCGAAAAAGCTTTTGGGCCACCAAGCCTCCTGCGCTTCCCTCCATCGCTGGGCGATCTCGTCACCGTCCAATGCGCGCCAGGCCATGGGATCGTATGCGCAACTAAGTCCGGCTTGTGCCTCCGCATAGCTTTTGAGTCGTTGCACGGCTTCTTCAAGGGCCTCGATTTGATCGGACCCATCAGGCTCGAGGGCATACGACGTCTGTTTGCGAAAGGAGTCTATCAAGATGGTGGCAAGATCGGCCACGCCATCCAAACGCTCCATGGAGTGATCTGGAAGGATGATCCCCATGGCGCCTGTGAGCACCTCGCAGGCGCGATTCACTGACGATGCTGTTGCAGACAGACGGCCCGCGCGTTCAACCACCTGCCCCTCCCATTGCGGCGACCAGTCACCCTTTGCCACCAGATGGAACGGGCTGTCGGCCACTTCACCCACGGCTGCGACTTGAATGCGCAATTTTTCGACGGCGTCATACATCGCTTCCAGTTGGGCTTCGTCGTGCTGGTCTGAGGATGGCCAGGAGAAGCTCACGTGAGTTGCCAGCGTTTCATCGCGTACCTTTATTCCGATGGCGTGATGGGCTGTCATGCCATTTTTGCGCGGAATATGAAGCCGCTCCACGACTCGATTGAGTTTGTCGCGTAAGACCTGTAAGCGCTCTGCTTCCTTTTGCCAAGGTTTGGCATCGGTTGTTTGCTGAAGTTCCCAGGCGTTACGCAATTGGGCAAGTACATCGGCTTTTCGGGCTTTGTTGGAGTGCAGTTCCATGCAGAATCGGCCAAGCCCGATTTGTTTCAGGCGTCGGGACACCACCTCCAACGCCGCCGTTTTTTCGGAGACGAAAAGAACAGTTTTCCCTTTCCCCAGCATATGGGCAATCAGGTTGCTGATGGCCTGGCTCTTTCCTGTGCCCGGTGGACCAATGATGATAAAATCTTTACCCCGGTCGGCAGTGGCAATGGCCGCCATTTGAGATGAATCTGCAGGAAGGGGCGCCAACAGATCGGAAGGTTTGTAGAGCTGATCCACCTGATTGCCGTCTACAAAGGCGATACCGCTGGGATACGGGTCGCGTGGCGTGTCGATGAGGTGTTTGACGATGGCATTTTTTCGCAGCACGTCGGTTCGATCGACCAGGTCCTTCCACATGAGGTATTTGGCGAAGGAGAAGTGTCCCAGCACCACCTCTTCGACCACTTCGAAACCTGGTGCCTCCTTGATGGCTTTCCGAACCGTATTCCAAATGCCGTTTACGTCAATGCCGCTGCGGTCTTCCGGTAGTGATCCGTCTAAGCTGCGGATATCAATTTGGAAATCTTTTCGTAGCATTTCCAGCAAGGTCGTGTTGAATCGAGGCTCATCGTCGTGGGAGAGTATTTTAATTCCGCTGCGAACGGATTTTCGCTCCAGGGTAACGGGCAATAAAATGAGCGGGGCGCGGAATTGGCGTTCGTCTTTCTCATTTCGTTTCCATAACAGGAATCCAAGCGCAAGGTAGAGCGTGTTTGATCCTCCTTCCTGAAGCGCCGTCAGCGTCTTTCTGTAAATGTCGACCGCACGGCGGGATAGCTCCTCCTCCGGTAAGTCGACCAGGACCTGTTTCTTCTCAAGGGCATCTCTGGCGTATTCTTCTGTGATCACCTCACCCGTACGTTGCCGATGCAGTGTTTGATCCTGCCCCTGGGACGTTGGGCGCGGAATCGGTTGGATTGAAATGCGAGCGCTTTCGGCGAGTTTATCCTCCAGCAATCCCGGGTCTGGGCAAAGTATGCGCAGGCTCGTTTTCGTGGATTTGTGATTGAGCAGCGGGTTGCGGGCAGACAGATCCAGTAATTTTCGTTGCCAGCGTTCCAATCGGCCAGCGGGCGTTTCCGGCACCGATTCCTCTTCAACGCCATCATCAAAGTCAGGCAGGGCGGGGGCGTCTTCGAGGGCGAGTACGACGCTTGCTGTGTCTGTGTCTTCGGTTGCTTTTGATGGTTCCTGAGATTTCAAACCAAGAGGTGCGATCCGGTGGGCACGGGCGCGCCGGATATCGACAGCGGCATTGAAGGTGTTGTCGTTGTCCGAGATGATCGTTTCGGCCGCCGCTGCCACCGCTTTAGATAAGGGTGGCGCGGGGTGAGACGTTATATAGGTCGTCTCAATCAGAAGCAGTTCCTTGAGTTGGATGCGCTTTCTCAGGGTTTCAGCCTCATGGATGACAATGGTCGAAAGTTCTTCGGGCTGCAACCACACTCCGACCACCGCGTGTCCCTGAGGCAAAACGATAACGGGGTTGAGCCCTGCCTGTTCCAGAGCGGATGCAAACAGCATCGTTGAATCCAAACACGTGGCAATCCGGTTCTCTAAAATGTGGATGGGTAAACGGATTTTTTGGCCGTCTTGCTCGAAACTGGCCGGTGGCAACGCGTAGGTAATGTTAAGGTTGGCTATGGCCGTGTAAATCGATGATGCGATTTCCCATACCCGCTGGCGGCTTCCCGCCTTGTATCCGTCGATACCGTCCGGCTTGCCCGCCTTTCGAAGAACCAGGCTGGCATCGCGGAGCACGCGATCCACCGCCGGATCGTTCGGCATGGAGAAAGAGGCGAGCAGCTCGGGCATGTACCCGGCCCCGCCCCATTCGTTGTATGCCAGAAGTTCCACCGGTTTGGTCTCTTCCGCTATGATCCGTCCGTCTTTTTCGACGGCAATGGTGACGGTGCCACGAACGGAATCGGCAAGGTTGAGGAGAAAGCCTCCATCGAGTTCAATATCCCGGTCCTTGATGGAAATCGTCCCTTCTGGCGCGATGAGATCAAGTCTCCAGGATTTGGGTTTCAGAAATGGTGGGTTTGACGACAACGTGACAAGGAGGTTTTCCAATCGTGCTTCATGGGCCTTGTTCTCAATCCTCAGGTCGCGTAAAAAAGCGAAGGCGCTTTGATGGCAGGCAAAATTTAATTTTGTCGCGATCTCGCTTTGTATGGCTGCGGACGAGGGACGTTCTGGTTCCATGGGGTACTCCTGTCGGTTGGCTATTAAATGACAAAACACGATTGTACAAATCTCTTGATAACCTTTGAGTATATGAAATTAAGCTGATGTTATCAATGAAATTTCAATGTGTTGCTTGCTGGGGTGTATGGGGTTTTGTCAGCGGTGCTTTTTGAGAGGCACTCCTCTGGGGAGTGTGGCCTGGAAAAGGGCTGAACAGGAGTGCTGTGCGCTATAGAAACGTAAGCAGAATAAATTGATCTAAAAATCTGTCTCCGGCGGCAAGGTGAGCTACCTTTAAAGCTGATTTTGCTTTTCTTTCGTGGCTTTGACTTCAAGGTATTTATTATAATATTGAGTATGGGAAAAGGGGTCGCGTCTTGATACAGGACAAAACCTTCGGGTTACAACATGAACGCGAAAAAAGCCGCACAGGAGTGCGGCGCTCCACCGGCTATCTCGTTGCATCGGCAGGTGATAGGAACCTTTCTCATGGGCGTTCTTGCCCCATTTTTGATTCCGTTTTCCAATGCTTTTCAGCGGCGTAGCCGCATCTGCGTGAATCTGTGTTGATCTGTGGCTGAATTGTTTTTGAGGTTATTATTTTTTAGAAAATTCAATGATTAAAAATCAAAGGTGCTGAGCGGATTTCTTCGGCGCATTTGTTTTGAGTGGCGGGAAACCGGCGTTCATCACGTCGAGGTTGTGGATGATCATTAAGGAGTTATCATGCGGGATTTTGCTCCCACTCACCCAGGAAAAATTTTTCTGGAAGAGCCTCAGGGTACCCCAAGGGGCAGGCAAACTGGGTCAGCAGAAGCGTATGCCACGCCTGCCCATTGTCCCCCCCCCCATTAAGTGTATCTTGCCTGGCCCCAAGTCTGTAATGAAGGGCTGAAAGTAAATAAAATTGCGATAGCCACAGAATGAAAAAGAGCATCTCACCCACCAGTCAACGACTGATGGTGGGGCCTTCATGTAAAAAGCAATTGGAAGCATGCTCCTATGTAATCCGTTACAGTACCCCTACTTTTCCTATAGAAGAAAGGATTGATGTGACCATCGGTCACGAGCAATCCTTATGGTTTGGTTCTGTCATCTTTAAATTAAATTTCTCTATAACTATTTTCTTGCGCTTAACTCAATATTTCGCTGCATAGTTACATGTACATTGTCAGGTGTTAGGTTTTTACTTGAGCCTGTTGCAATATCGATAGGGATACCTAAGATAGCACCATATCCAAAGATAAAATTCCATGCCCACCAAGCAGACATTTCAGATTGTAATGTACCTGATGCACTTTCGTAACCTTCTTTTTCAAAAACCACAATATGACTTTTTTTTCGGGGTAATTCAACAATTACTGGCGTAGTGTATGTCATACCGTTAACCGTTACGTTTGCTCCAATAGGTGATGATGAAATACCAATTTTTTCATTTGGCCCCTTAACAACAGTGGCACACCCCCAGCTCATTAAAATAAATACACCAAATACAACGACTGTAAAAGTTCTAAATTTCTTTTTCATAACAAGTAATCCTCAATTTCTGGCGAACAGTTAAAAGTTAATGTTAAAGTCGAACATTGATGAATAGCCAATACTTTTTATAAGTATTATCTAACTTACTTTTTCAACTTTTTCCTATTCAGATTAAGATGCCTTGTGGTAGGCATTGTAACATCTGAGTGAGAAATACTATAGACTCAGTAATGTGAGCATACCTATGAATATTTATAGGGGTAAGTATCCAAAAGGATACTTGTTGATTGTGGGATAATAAGACATGGGGCAAAGAGATATAGATGATACATTTTTCTGTATGTTAAGACCTTTACAGCATACGTCCTGGAAAACCGCTAAAATCCACAACCGATTTTTTTTCAGTCCCTTGAAGGGGGGACGTTCAACGCCGTGCGAGTGATGACATAATAAACAATTTACTGGCCTGTATCGGTCCTAACCATCCGACGAATCCGAGGCAGATTGTTCGGATCTTTGGTCTTTTACTTTCTAATATCTGATGTAGATGAATTGGTTTTATAGGAATTAATTGTTAATAACTCAAGTTTCGGACTTGATGTAATATTATGATTTCAGGAAGGATATTGCTGTTTTTTGATCTTTTAAAATTGAAACACCTCAGATGATTGTGTAAACAGTATGTGCTAACAAACTAAAACAACAATCAAAAGAGGCAACACGTGAATACCTTGATATCTTCTGAAGCGCAACCAAAATCTATTGATCTCCTGAACGATCTTGATTTTGTGATGAAAAAGTCACGATTTCGAACATTACTCAATCGGTTCGGTTTCAAGAAAACAAGAGGAACTTCAGTGGTTGATATCCTCATGTCGTTGTTCTTACTTCTTTTCACCCGGCAAAGTCTTTCCGAAGGGATAACAGACAACGATAATGTAGGCTTCGGCAAAGATGCGTTGTACTCTCTTCTCAACAACTCAAAATGCAACTGGCGAAGGCTTTTATTGGCGGTTGGGTATCAAGCATACAACGTTATTTCTAAATTGACCGATCGTGAGAAGGTTTTAATCATAGACACCACCGCCTATGGCCGTAATCGGTCTAAAAATGTTGAACTTCTCAGCCGTGTGAAAGATCACAGTGCAAAGAGATATGTTCGGGGCTTTCGTCTACAGGCAGCGGCAATTTCTGATGGACACAGCCTCATTCCTGTTGATTTTTCTCTACTTGCCAGTGCAGACCCAAAGAAACGTTTCTGCGAGATGCGTACCGATATTGATAAACGGACAATAGGGTTTAGAAGAAGGCTCGAAGCTCTTAAAAAAGCACCGTTCCTTGCGGTTGAAATGGCTCATCGTATAAAAAATGAAGGGCTACAATTCAATTATATCCTCGTAGATTCATGGTACAGCGATCCTAAAACAGTTCTGGAACTGCAAAAATCAGCACCGGTAATTTGTATGATGAAGAAGGGACGTACCAAATATCAAGTTGGCGAAAAAAGCTGACGTTAAAACAGATTTATGCCTCTCTTTCGAAAAGACGTGGACGAGCAAGAATATTGGCGTCTCAAAAAATTATGATAAACGAGATCGAGTCGGCAAAGATCGTGTTTGTTCGTCATAATTCAAAGAAAGATTGGCTTGCAATCATGTCAACAGATCCCCAGTTACCTGCCGAAGAGATTGTCAGGATATACGGTAAGCGTTGGGATATCGAAGTGTTCTTTAAAATGGCTAAGCAGCACCTGCGGCTTGAATCGGAGATACAAAGTCGCAATTTTGATGCGTTGATTGCCCAAATATCAGTAGTTTTCATTCGATATCAATTTATGGCTTGGCGGTTGAGGCAGCATGATGACCCCAGGACATTCGGTGAACTTTTCAGGTTCTGTTCACAAGTGATCAAAGATATTACTCTCATGGAGTCTGTCGAACGCATACTGACAATTGTGATGGAATATATTAGCCAAATCAAATCTGTAGACAATAGCTTAAGCAAGCAAATCAAAGAGACCTTTGAAGTCTGCATGAATCTTTTTTTTAGCTCTACTGACGTAAGCATTAGAACTACTTTGCAAAATTAGCTCAAACTGCAAGTCCGAAACTTGAGTTAATAAGTGAGCTTACTATCTTTGTGATTACGCCGCAAATTTTTTTTGAGCACAAGCGTATATTGCCTGTCCCCAGATCTATTACAGGTCTACTTGTCTTTTACTGGTCTTCATGTCAAGACCTGACCGCTTCCTCCGACACACATGGAAAGCCGCCCTTGGGTGGGCAGCTTTCATTTTACCGAGCTAACGGATCGGAATATCGAAAGCTTGTGTTGAATCATATAATATTTCTGTACCGGTATTATCTTGTGTCAGTAACTCTAAAGTAATGACACCTCGAGTATTAGCAGTCTGTAAAGGCGATGTGCCATTAATTGCGAAAAATACATGCATGCCACCTTCTACATATTCACTATCTGTTCCGGCTCCTTCAGAGGAGCCAGTGGATACTTCTACCCAGGCGTCATGCCACACTGAAACACCGGATACTAAAGTGCTATAGTCGACATCAGATAGTCGAATTTCTGCACCAATTCCATTTATGAACATTCCTGTCGACGAATCTCTATCCATGTCTATGTACAAAATTGCGGACGGAGAAATTATATCATCATGCATACTCTCCATTAACTTGTAATCAAAATAATATCCAATATCGTTTGAAAACTCATTTCCACTAATCCGTGACATGATTACGCGGCCTATGTCAACAATCGCCCCCCCATTGCCGAATCCATCTTCATGCACGATTTGTATGTCGGTCTCTGTGTAACCATCAGATAACATCGCTGATTTAATTTCATCCACGGTGATATGTTTGAACGAGGAATCGTTATCACCGGTACCCGACCTTTTAAGAATCAGATAAGCACTATGCCCATCATAGGTACCTTGTACTTCGATTGTATTTGAGTCAGTAAAGATGACACCAGTACACTCAGTATGCTTACTAATAATATTTAAAAAGTTCATGAGATCTAATGGAACCACAGGCTTACCTCCTGATTCCACAACCCCCTCCCATTCATAGCCAGGGCTGTTGGTACAACTCGGCTCAACACCATTATACACCTCAAAGTCAGCACTGTATGATGAAGAAGCCGGATAGTATGTAAACTCGATGCTACCTTTCTCGGTCAATGGGCAACCTTTATAACCGCCCACAGTAGACCAAGTCCCACTCAGGTCGCTGATAGTTCCAGTGGATGAATCACCTCCACTACCTCCACCACAACCTACCAATACGGACACACAACAAAGTACGACCGCTATCAATAATCGCATTCTCATCATCCCCTCCTTTAGATTAGCCATCTTCAATTTTCCCCCATCAAAATCAAACCGTATTAAGTAGTTACAAAATGTCCAAAATCGTGAATTATTATGGACTCAGTAAAGAGAGCATAGCCATGATTGTTTATGGGGGGTAAGTACCCAAAAGGATACTTATGACTTGTGGGATATATATGAGAGAAAAGATATAGACGACTTTTACTCAGAGTATCTTTTATGAAGATCGCGTCAATTTCATGGCAAGGTAGAGGGTTTCTGTCTTCGAGGCACCGCCTAATTTATCACCTGCGTTTCGAAGATGTTTTTTCACGCTCACTTCCTGGATGTCCATGGCCATGGCGATTTGTTTGTTGGTGTAGCCAAGGGGAAGGTATTCCAAAGCCTCAATCTCCCGTGGGGTGAGGCCAAAATGAGAAAGAGAAGAAAACTCTTCACGGGCAGCGTGGCGGATCAATCGAATCAGAAGCAGGAGGTGCCCGGTATCGGATTTTATGGTGTGGGCTTTGCATTGCATCGAAAAGTTCCGGGTCTGGAATTCATGTTCCCACATGCCTGGGTATTGTGTGAGCTTTCCAGTCGGTGCAACGGTCTGTTCTATCCATTCCCAGAGTCGTTGGGGGAGGTGGCTTTTGGCATGAATAGGCGTGAGTTGATATAGAAGATCACTCGCTATAATAGAAATTTCTACGGTTTTAAGGCCAGAATTTAAGACAATGTAGGGCAAGCCACATACCTTTACCAATCCATCGATAATGAGTGCTTTTTGGTGATGGGCTTGCTGAAGGACGGTGTACTTTGCGCCCATGGCAAGCATATCGGAAATCTTTCCGGTTAACTCTTTATCAAGATCTCCAAACGGCATCTTTTCATTAAATCGGTAAAGACCGATACAAGAGGCTCTATTGTCATCAATGCCACCGGATATCGTGAGGAGATGCCGTGTGTCATTCAGTTTCGCATTCAGTTCAAAATTTGCCCGGTCTTTCTCGTTGGTCATATCCAAAACTTCCCGGCCGATAACATAAGAACCTGCTGGTTGCTCAATGGTTTTGATTAACAGTGGGTCTTTCGGAAACGCCTCTGCATGTAGTACATCCCAGTTCACATGACACGACGTGTTGGTGAGTACCGATACATTTGACAGATCAGGAGTCGTGCTGAATAATGCCATCCAGTCAAATGGGAGGATAGGGTTTAAATCATTAAATATGAGATCTGGCAGGTCGTTAAAATTAGAGAGAGAGGTAATCGCTTGGGATAAATAACGAATTGATTTTTCAATTGAATTAGATGAATTTCGATGTTTCAGCATAAATACTGCCCTACTCAAACTGCAAGAATAAAAATGGTATCGAAGGCATACTCCACCTGAAGAGCCATCTTAGTATGGAGGGAACGGGGGGGGGATACACAGGTAATGAATGGGTGCCCAATACATGAAGCCAAACAGATAGAGTTATCACTTAATCGAGATAACAATCCCTTTCTTTCTGTGATTTAGAGCTTTACATACCTCGGTGTAGTGAGTTTTTCAAACTAGAAAAAGAGTGTTACTAATCCATCAACATAGAAAAAAGCCACACAACCAAAATACATTACAATTGATCTGCCTCTTCTTTTCATGAACAACGTAGGTTCCCCGTTATCTTCCTGGGGAAAAGGGGTCGCGTCTTGACATAGGACAAAACTTCAGAGTTACAACATGAACGCAAAAAACGCCGCCCAGGAGTGCGGCACTTCACGGGCTATGTCGTTACATGGACGGGTGATTTTAGCCGAATCGGCGGCGGTTTTTACCCATTTTGATTGGTAGTGCCGGGGTCGGCCGACGTGAAGGTCTTTTCGGAAAGCCGGGTGTGCGAAGACGGGTCCGATTATAAACCATAAGTTTTTTTCTTCATTTACATCATGGCCGTATGATCAATACGCGGGACCGCCCTGTCCCCGGCCTTCTTTTTATCCTCCCTTACACAATCAAAAATTAAACGATCATTACCCTTCGTGTTGCATGAATAATGGAGAAGGATTTTGGTTTTTCGGGTAAATGGTGCGCAAGCATACCATTATCCAATACCTCCGGTTCCCGAGCGTAGGGTGCGGCTCCCGCACCAACCAAAAGGAAAAGAGGTCGCGTCTTGACATAGGACAAAACCTCAGGGTTACAACATGAACGCAAAAAAAGCCGCACAGGAGTGCGGCGCTCCACGGGCTGTGTCGAACCTGCGTTGTATTGATACGCATTCTCGTGTAATGATTGTAAATAAAACGAAGGATGAACCCATGAAGACAACGACCCTGAACATAGAAGAGACAACTCTGGAGCGGGTTGATGGTCTGGCCAAACGCTTGAACCGTCCACGCTCCTGGGTGATCAACCAGGCCATTGATCGCTTTCTGGATTATGAAGAGTGGTTTGCAAAAGAGGTCCATGAAGGCCTGAATGAGGTCAAGAGGGACGATCTTGCCAGTAGGGATGAAGTGGCAGAGACGTTCAGAAAGTGGGGGATAGATGCTCCTTAAGTGGACGCATGCAGCCCTTAAAAATATCGATGATGCCGTGGAATATATTTCACAGGATCGACCTGACGCCGCAAAGAAGGTCGCTCGAAAAATATGGAGCGCGGCAAATAGCCTGATCGATCATCCGGAGCTTGGTCGACCCGGCAGGGTTCTTGGTACGCGGGAATTAATTGTTACCGGTCTTCCTTTTATCCTACCTTACACCATCAAAGATCAAACGATCATTATTCTTCGTGTCATGCATACATCCCGCAAATGGCTTAGCCCTGATATTTCAGGGAAGGGGGGCGCGTCTTGACACAGGGCAAAACCTCAGAGGTGCAGCTATACCGCAAAAAAAGCCGCACAGGAGTGCGGCGCTCCACCGGCTATCTCGGATATGGGCAGGTGATATGAACCCGAATTGTTGGAGCCTTTGGCTTGTTTTTGATTTCGTCTGCCGATGGCCGCATCTGCGTGCATCTGTGTTCATCTGCGGCTGAATTGTTTCCCCCCCGCTTTCGAGGTGGCCCATCTTGCCGCCGGAGGCAGTTTTGCTTTTTTTAAAAGTGATGGAGCGTAGCGACTCCTTGAACGAAGCACGAAGAACCAAGCCCGAAGAACAATTTTTCATAACCCGCTTTCGAGATGTTTTTAGCTACAGTGGCTTCGCCACCCTCGCCACCGGAGGCTTCTTTTTGTTTTCTCAGGCGTCCTGGTGTCGGAACAGGCAATACATGATGAAACCTCTTCTCGAAACTCATAGCCATTAATCGTCTCATGGGGTATAAAATGTAATGTCATTTAGCCTGGATATTTCGTCATAAAAAGATGTTTATCGCCTATATTAACGAGGCCAATCAGCTCTTTTTGGCATGGCTCGGCCCCCCCCCATGTGAACGTCAAATATGAACCTCTCTCCTGAGCGAATAGCCTCCGTCCCATCGACATTGTGACCCTGTCCCATCTTTAACAACGGCCCCTGACGATCACGCTCACCGGCTGCGCCTTCCACAGAAGCTACCCTTTCTTGCTACCCCCAACAGAAACACCGAGGGAACCATGATCGAGCTCAAGGAAACAATCTCTGTTCGCAGGCCCATTGACGATGTATTTCGCTATCTCAGCGACTTCACAAACATTGAGCAGTGGGACCCCGGTGTGGTGCGGTCGGTGATGGTATCGCAAGGCCCGGTGCAATTGGGGGCAGCCTTTGAACTGACGTTGAGGTACCTGTTCTTTCCGGTCCGAATGATCTACACCATCGCTGAATACGAGGCCCCTTACCGGGTGGTTCTCAAAGGGATGGGAGGCTCTTTTTCTGTGACGGATACCATCGAACTGTCTGGGAATGGGCCTCAAACACAGGTGACCTATACGGCGGCCTTTGTTTTTTCCGCATTATCTCCCCGGTTGGTGAAGATGATGAAACCCGCGTTGACCCTCATTGGCAAAGCATCCATGGCGGGAATGAAAAAAGCACTCTCCCCCATTGCCCGTCCCCCTCAATCCGTGTCCCTCTTTTCGGCTCGTTCGCACCCCATGGATGTCGCTGCCGATCGGTTGATCCTGCCAGGGGCTCTGGGGTTCAGCACATGGGGCCACCGCTTAAGCAAATCCTTCTGGAGGGCCAATGCAGAGTCTCTCACCCGACAAACCGTTGTGTTAACCGGTGCCACATCGGGCCTCGGAAAAGCCGCGGCCCTGGGCCTTGCTCGGCGGGGGGCCAAGCTCACCTTTATCGCCCGGAACCGGGAAAAGGCCCTTGCCACCCAAAGGGAGCTCTCCCAAAAAACAGGCAACAACCACATCGACTTTTACATCGCCGACCTGGGCCTCATGGCAGACATAAAAAAGGTGGCCGAAGCCATCCTCCACGACAAACCATCTCTGGATGTATTGATCAACAACGCCGGCGCGATGTTCGCCGAGCGTTCGGAAACCGTCGAAGGTCTTGAAAAAACTTTCGCCACCAACCTGTTGGGTCCCTTTTTTCTCACCCGACACCTCCTGGAGGGGCTCTCCAGAACAAAGGCTCCTCGGATCATCAACGTCTCTTCCGGCGGGATGTACACCCAGAGAGTTCATGTGGCTGACCTGGAGATGAATCACCAAGCTTATGACGGGGCCACCGCCTATGCATGGGCCAAACGAAGCCTCGTCATCCTCACCGAACTCTGGGCAGAGCAGCTCAAGCAAAAAAATATGTCCGTGCATGCCATGCACCCCGGATGGGTGGACACCCCGGGCCTGTCCACATCCCTTCCCCGGTTTCATCAACAGATCCGCCCCTTGCTGCGAACACCGGAGCAGGGAGCCGACACCCTTGTCTGGCTGGCATCGGCCATGGAACCCGGCCAGTGCTCCGGCCTGTTCTGGCTCGACAGGCGGCCCCACATCACCCATGTCTTTGCTGGAACCCGCGAAACCGATGACGAGCGAAGGCAGCTTTGGAAGGCCTTGGAAGCCTATGAAAAGAAAAGGCTTTCTATGGTTAAAGTGGGCAGGGAAAGCCTGCCTCCGGCGGCCAGGGGATGATCCCCTGGACCCCAGGTTGCAAATGCCCTCTCCCTTCGTTCCTCAGGGTGAAGACATTCGCGAAGGTTTCTATGAAATCGAACAAGGCCTGTTTGTCAAACCTGTCTTTATAAAATCAGGCGTAACTATTCAGCTCCAAAAAAAGCCTCCGGCGGCAAGGTGTGCCACCTTGAAAGCTGCTTGCGGATGCGCTTTGCCCCTCGTTCCTCGGGTCAAATCACATCCGCCTTTAAACAAAATTCATTCAAAAAGAATTTTTTAAGACCTGTTTGTTAAACTTTTGAAAAGTTTAGCCCCCGGCAGGCCTCTTTAACCCCAAGGCTCAGATAAGGATCATGATGTTGCCGATAAAGACTCTCATCCCAACCCTTCTGTTTTTTTTGAGCACGGTGCTTCCGAGCCATGCCCTGGACCCCGTCGTCACCATCGACGGGGTCCGTTTTGCCTTGATCTGCCAGGCAGACAAAGGGACTCTCAAACTTCGGGGTGTTGCCACATTGCGGTATCTGAAATTCATCAGGGCCTATGCCGGGGGCCTGTATATGCCTGAGAACGTTTTATCCAACGATGTGCTTTCGGATGTCCCCAAGCGTCTGGTTCTTGAATACTTCCAGTCCATCGAGGCCGAAGACTTCGCAGAGGCCACGCGCACCATGGTCGAAAAGAACACCGACACAGAAACACTGTCCCGCATTGCCCCCGCCCTGGACCGCCTCTGCCTGGCCTACCGGACGGTTGCCCCCAAAGACCGCTACGCACTGACCTACATTCCCGAAAAAGGCCTGGATCTGTCCCTCAACGACACCCTGCTGGGAACGTTTGAAGGGGCAGACTTCGCCCGGGCCATATTTTCCATCTGGATCGGGGAAAAACCCATCAATAAACACTTCAGAGACAGGTTGCTGGGGCCACGTTGACGCCTCGGCGGAAAGGACCGCAAAAAAAGCCGCACAGGAGTGCGGCGTTCCACGGGCTATGTCGTTGCATGGGGAGGTGATAGGAACCTTACCTGTTGGCGGCTTGGCCCATTTTTGAGTCCGCCTTCCCGGTGTTTTTCAGCGGCGCAGCCGCATCTGCGTGATTCTGTGTTTTTTGGTTATCCCGCCGTCACGATTCAGCACCACAAAAAGGCCTCCGGTGGGCTGCGTCGAGCTTGCGTTGTATTGATTTCCATTCTCGTGTAATGATTGTGCATCAAACGAAGACTGATCCCATGAAAATAAAGGCCCTGCAGACAGGAGAGACCCCCTGGTCTGTAGGATGAGAGGGGCCATCGGAGGCATTTTTGTCATGGCATTCATGGCCGAAGAGAGTCGTCAGGGAGTCCGACGTCAAACTCAGAGCGGGCTGCAACGGCATATTCCGGACAATTCACCTGAAGATAGAAACGATGACCATTGCAATCACGTTAATAGGGCTAATCATATTTGTTGTCGGCGGAATTCATCTTTTGATAGAAGCTTTCGGTCAAAGTATCTTTTGGGGATTGGGATGTTTTTTCATAAACCCTGTATGCATCGTTTTTATCCTGTGTTTTTGGGGTGTTGCTAAAAAACCGTTTTTTACTCAGTTGGTCGGATTTGTCTTGATTCTTATAGGACTTAACCTGCATGGTTAGGAACGAACATTCATTAACGTAGCCACAATTGCCCGAGGCAACTTACACACACATTTTTTTAATTTGTTTATCCGTGCGATGACACCGAGACGGGCAGGAAGAAATATGAATACGAAAGATCCATGGGCAGTTATTGCCAATCGTTATCCTGAAGGTGCTCGTTTAGAAGGGCGCGTAACCGGGCTTGTTGAATACGGGTGTTCTGTTGAACTCGAAGAGGGTGTTGAGGGGTTTCTTCACGTCTGCGATATGCATTGGGGTACCCGTTCGATTCACCCCTCTAAAATAGTAAACGTGGGTGACCTTATTGACGTGATGGTTCTTCGGCTCAGTGAAGAAGGTCGTCGTATCTTTCTTGGGCTTAAACAATGTCAGGACAACCCATGGAGAGCTATTGCCAGCCGTTATCCTGAAGGTTCCCGTGTCGAAGGGCGTGTAACCCGGATTGTTGACTACGGAGTTTTCGTTGAAGTCGAAGAGGGCTTTGACGGGCTTGTTCTCGTATCTGACTTGCATTGGACCGACAGGAACATGCACCCGTCTAAAATGGTGAACGTCGGTGACCTTGTTGAGGTGATGGTATTGGATATCTGCGTAGAACGCGGGCGTCTTTCGCTTGGCCTGAAACAGTGCAGAGACAACCCGTGGGAGTTATTTGCCCGTACTTACAAACCAAAGGACAGGGTTTCAGGTAAGATTCAGTCCATCACACATATCGGTATCTTTATCGAACTTGAAGGCGGGGTTGTCGGCCTTGCTTTCCTTTCGGACATCCCATGTGGTGATCAAGGAGAAGACGTGCTTCGAGACTTCAGGGAAGGCGAAGAAATCGATGCTGTCGTTCTGCATGTTGACGCAGAGCGTGAACGTGTCAACTTAGGTGTCTTTTGCCTGGCTCAATAATATTTGCCTGATTCAATAATCAGCATTTTGGGGTAGCTCTGGCTGGGGCAAGCCCCCGACAAAAAAGCCGCGACGGAGCACGGCGCGCCCAGGAGGGGCCGTTGGAGCCTCCACTCCACCTTCAAACGTGTAACCCTGTTTTGACCCACCCCCGAAAAACGTTTTTTTCCACCCGCTTTCGAGGTCGCTCACCTCGCCGCCGGAGGCCGTTTTTGCTTTTTTAAAAAAATGATGAAGCGCAGCGACTCCTCGAACGAAGCACGAAGAACCAGGCACGAAGAACGTTTTTTCATTTGTTCCTCTGTCCTTATCGTTTTTGAAACACCCCTTCACAAATCGGAATTTCCCAGGCCTCGCATTTTAGTTTCTGAGCAAACGAGGGGTCGATGACGTCTTCGCGTGTCCGGTGGATCAGGGCCACTACGGTGAGGGAGTGGATGGCGGGGATCAGGGGAATCCAGTGGGCGGCACCTTCGGTTGAGAGGCGGGCCAGGATTTTTTCGCCTTGCCAGAGGCCGGTGACGTTTTTGCGGGTGGCAAGGGTCAGGGAATCTCCGACGGAGAGGGCGGCCAGGGTGTGATGGATGGGGGCCTGGGGGATCATCTGGCCGGCAAAATCGAGGAAGAGGTGGTCCATGCCGATGAGTCGGTAGCGGAAGTCGGGGAGAGGGGGAGCGATCGGGGCGGTGCAGGGTTTGTGGGGGGCTTTTTGGACGGGGGCGATGTGGGGGTTTTGCGCTCCTATAAGAGAGAAGAGGGTGAGGGTTTCCATGGCGCGGGTCATGGCGACGTAGTAGAGGCGTCGTTCCTCTTCGATGGTTTTCGGGTGGTTTGGCCAGCCGCCGTCCAGGACGAAGACGTGTTTGAACTCCAGGCCCTTGGCCCCGTGGGCGGTGCTCAGGAAAATCCCTTTTCCGCTGCGTTTTTCGCGGCGTTCTTCCCGGGCGGCGGTGTGGAGGAAGTCGATGAGGTGACCGGCCTGTTGGCGGGAGTTCGCAGTCTGGGCTTCCCAGTCCCTTAAAGTTTCTATAAGAAACCTACCCCCGGGGCCTTCGGGGGTGAGGAGGCCCTGGGCGGCGAGTGGGTCGGAGAGGGCGGTGGCGGTGAAGCGTTCGGTTTTATGGCTTTTCAGCCAGGCGGAGGCGTTGAGGAACTCCCGGGTCCGGGTGATGGAGAAGCCGGCGCCGCCGGAGAGGGAGAGCGAGACGGGGAGGTTTTCGGCACTCAGGGCGGTGCGGACCAGGGAGAGGGGGGCGTGGTCCATGCCGGTGCGGGAGAAGACGGCGATATCGGACGGGGTGGTGTCCGGGTCCAGGTCGAGGAGGCGCTTGATGTCTGCGGCGATGAACCGGGCCTGGTCCGAGAGGTTTTTGGCAGAAACAATGCGCACGTGGCCCTGGGTTTCGGGGTCGAGGGTTTCCCACCGGCCTCCTTTCGGGGCCTCCTGGCGGGCTTTGTTGACGGTGAGGGGGAGCTCGGCTTTCATGCGGGCGTGGTTTTCGGCGATGAGGGCGTTGGCGGCGGCGATGATGCGGGCGGTGGAGCGGTAGTTCTCCACCAGATGGCTGGTTTGGGCCTGGTAGTCGCTCTGGAACTCCTTGATGTAGGTGACGCTGGCGTCCCGGAATCCGTAGATGGCCTGGTCGTCATCGCCCACGGCAAAAAGGGAAAGCCTGCCGTCGCCGTCCATTTTGTTTTTTCCTGCAAGGGCTGCCACGAGTTTGTACTGCCTGCCATCGATGTCCTGGTACTCATCCACTAAAATGTGTTCGATGCCGCCTAAAAGGCGTTCCCTGCGTGTGTCGGCCTCCAGCCCTTCGGGGGCGTCTTCTCCGTTTAGCATGGCAACGGCCTCGTCGATGACCCCGTCCAGGCTCATGGTGAGGTTTTCTCCGCGTCCTTCGGGGGTTTTGCCGGTGATGGCCAGGGCCAGGGCGTGGTAGGTCATGACGGCGATGCCCCGGGCGTGGTTTGCCACAAGGTCCCGGAGGCGTTTTCTCAGCTCCACGGCGGTGGCGTGGTTGAAGCAGAGGACGAGGATGGATTGGGGCCGGACCCGCTGGACCTTTACCAGATGGGCGCAGCGATGGACGATGGTGCGGGTTTTGCCGGAACCGGGGCCTGCCAGGACCAGGCGGCTCTCCTCGGCCGGGGCGGTGACGATGGCTTCCTGATCCGGGTTGTGAAGTTCTTCGACGATGCGTTTCCAGGAAGCTTCCCCGGTGGCCAGGGCGAGGAACTCCTCTTTGTCGGGGAAGTAGCGCTTGATAAAGGCCCGTTTGCCCAGGGAGAAGTAGGCCATGACGAGGTTTAAGGCCCGGCTCATTTTCGTCAGGCCCTGGCGTGCGAACTCGTTCATCACATGGACCTGAAAGGTGCGCTGGCTGTAGTGGCTGATCAGGGGCTCGTAATCTTTTTTGGAGTATTTGCGTCCTTTGGCCGCCTCGGTGAGGCGCAGGGTCATGGCCTGCCGGAAGACGGTGAGCCCTTTTTGAAGGGTGATTACCTCCTGTTCGTGGAGAAAGAGAAGGCCCCGGTCCATGGCCGCCAGCATTTTTGTCTCATCCACATGAAGGTTCAGGTCCCTGCGGATGGCGTCCGCCAGATCGGTGCTGGTAAAGGAGGCGAGAAGGGCTCCCTGTTGGGCTTTGGCACCGCCCACGGCCTCGGTGATGGCCGCAAGGAGGGTGTAGGCGAGGTTGTGGCGGCGGCCCATGATGGTGGAGATCGTCTCCCACTCCCGGTTCAATTTGATGAGAAACCGGCTCTGGTGCTGGTGACGCATGTCGAGGCTCGTGCCTCCTTTTTCCCCTCGTCCATCCCGGCTGAGGCTTTTTAACAAAGATTGAATGACCGGAGTTTTGGCTTCCTCAAATCCGTCTGCCACCATTTTGCGGCAGAGATGGGTCATGGACAGCGGCAGCCATGCCTCGCCCTTGCCTTCGGGGTGCTCTTCCATGAGGGCTTTGAGCATGCCCTTTTCAAGGGCGCAGCGGGCATCCAGGAGTGTCTTGGACTTGTTGAGCCCCTTGGCCGTGACCCAGGCGGTCATGGTGGCGCCTTTGGTTAACAGGCCGGCTTCGGCCATCTGGTGCACCAGCGAGAGGATTGCCCGGGAGTCTTCGAAGGCCCCTTTTTTCACCACCCCCATGGCCCCGAGTTGCTCGGCGATGCCGTCGGCGCTTAAACCTTCATCCGGGCTGGTGCCGTCGAAGATGCGGAGCACCGCCTCCCAGAGGCGCCGTGTGTTGGCCGGGAGGTTGAGCCGGTCCAGGTGGTGGGAGAGGTCCCCGTCGCTGGCATGGACCGGCTTGCCGTTGAAGACCGAGGTGCGGTTTTCATTTCTCTCCACGTAGCCCGCCCGCTCCAGCCAGGAGATGGCCGCCTTCACCAGGGTGTCGCCCCGGTCCCCGGCGTCGTCGGAGAACGAGAGCTCCACGTTGTGGCGGCGCAACAGCTCTCCTGCGGTCATCACGATCTCGCCGTTGGCGTCTTTATGAGCGTTGGCGACTTTGAGCTCCTTGAGGATTTTGGCGATATCCCCCTGGGTGAGTTCGGACATGGCGTTGAAGTCGAACTGGGTCTCGATGTCTTTGTCTGCGTAGAGAAGGACGCAGTGGGCCTCTTTCTGGTCCCGTCCGGCCCGGCCCGCCTCCTGGAGGTAGTTCTCTAAAGACCCCGGGATGTCCGCGTGGATGACGAGGCGGACATTGTCTTTGTCGATGCCCATGCCAAAGGCGTTGGTGGCGGCGATGACCGGGGTTTCCCCGCGGGTGAAGCGATCCTGCACCTCTTTTTTCACCGGGGCGGGCAGGGCGCCGTGGAAGGCCTCGGCCTTCCATCCGGCAGCGTCGAGGGCGTCGGCAAAGGTTTGGGTCCGTCGTCTTGTGGCGCAGTAGATAATGGCCGATCCGTTTGGGGGGGTGCCCAGGTGGGTTTCCAGAAGCCCCAGGATGGTCTCCTCTTTTTCCGCCTCCACCACCATCTGGATGTCAAAGCTGAGATTTTCCCGCTCCACGCCCCCTTCAAAAAGCGAAAGGTCCACCCCCAACTCCGTGTCGAAATGATCCACAAGCTCTTTCATTACCTCTTTCTTGGCCGTGGCCGTGTAGCAGGTGATCTGGGGCGGTTTTTCGCTTTGATGATTTTCCCGGATAAAGCGTGAAGCGTAGAGGTAATCGGGCCGGAAATCGTGACCCCACTTGGAGAGGCAGTGGGCTTCGTCAAAGATCCAGCAGTCGATCTCCCGGGTGGCCAGGATCTTGACCACAGAAGGATTCCTCAGTTGCTCCGGGGAGAGGTAGAGCAGCCCGATCTCTCCCATGCGCACCGCTTCCAGGGCTTCTCCCCGCTCCTGGGGGGTGAGCATTCCGTAAACCGCGCCCACCGCTTCGGTGCCCAAGCGCCCTTTCAGGTTGTCCACCTGGTCTTTCATGAGGGCCTGCAAGGGGGAGAGGATGACGGAGAGCACGCCTCGCCGCTGATACCGCACCAGGGCGGGGAGCTGGTAACACAAAGATTTTCCGCCCCCTGTGGGCAGAATGCCGAGGAGCGAGTCGCCCTGCATGGCCGCCAGCACCAGGTCGTGCTGGAGGTGTCGCCCGTCGGGGAGGGGTCGGAAGTCGTGAAAACCGAAATATTTTTCAAGCTGGGTGCGGGGGTTGTGGATGCCCTCGCAATAGGGGCACGCTGCCTTACCGCAGGGGGTTTCCCGCAGAACGGAGAGAATTGTTTTTACCAGGGGGAAGGTGTGGCGGACCCAAGGGGGGAGCACGGAGCTGCCGTCGGCCACGGTGAGCCATGCCAGGGCGTAGGAGGCAGAGAGCCAGAACTGGGGCTCTTGTGAGAGGTCGAATACCCCGGATAGTCCATGGGGGCAGACCTTCCCTTCGGCCACGGAGAAGAGAAGCTCCAGGGCCTGGGTGTCCGAGAGATCGGTTTCAACGGATTCGGTGCCGAAGAGGGGGGCCATGGCCCCACAGGGCGATCCGGCCCGGGCAAAGGCGTGGGCGTAAAAAGCCGGGAGCAGGATGTTTTGCGTCCCCAGGGTCTGAAAACTCTCCACCTCGTCTTTTAAAAGCTCCGCCGACAGCCGGGCATCAGCCACGGGATCGTTGCGGCTGGCTGAGACGAGTTTGTAATCTTTGACAAGCCGGTGGTAGGGGTTCTCCGGAAAGGCCAGAGGCGAGAGAATCAGGGTGTCGATGACCGGAAGGGAGAACAGAGCGAGGCCGGGTTGAATTTTTTGAAGCACCGGCAGGTCGTGGCGGCTGATGTTGTGCCCCACGATGGCGGATGCTCCCCGGCAGAAGTCGTCCAGCCTGGTGAGCACGGATGAAAGAGCGGCCCCATTTTGGGCGAACACGGTGTCTCCCCGAACCGCTCCCACAGCGAGAAGGGTCCCGTCCGGGAGGGTCTCAAGGTCAAGATACACGGCCTCTTTTAACAGGTGCTCAGTCATGCATAGGTCACTTTCGATGGTGTTGTCGGCAAAGTCCGGAACAGCATAAATCAGCCGGTGGCAGGGTGGAGCCTCCTTGAAAGCGGGTTGTGAATGCTCTACGGCTGTCGATTCCCCGGATCAAATGATAACTGTCTTTGATTTAATAGTCTTCGTTTGAAAGATCAAGGGGCTCGGATGCCACACCTCCTGACGGGTGCCGCGGGACAGGCCACCCGGATATCGCCTTAGGGAGTGAACGTCTCAGGCGAGCCCGATTTTAAGCGTGATTCGGAGCCGGTGCCGCCTTGCCAGTCATGTGTTCCACATCCACGGCGACCACCGTGGTCTTTTCCCAGGCGTTTTTGATGTAGGTCTCCCCGGCGGGAATATGGTCGGGGGAGAGCCGCTGTACGATGGCCCGCAGCCCCTCTTTTTTTTCATCGCCTTCAAGAATCCTGGCGTTGCCGAAGGCGATGACACTCTGAAACCGGGTGCTGAATTTTTCCGGAACAAGGTCTGCCTGCTTAACGACACAGAAGGAGACCTTTTTGTGGAAGGCGATATTCTCGAGTTTGTGGCCCTTTGTCGCGCAGTGAAAGATGATTTTACCGCCATGAAAAATGTAGTTGAGCGGTATACCATAAGGGTAGCCGTCTTCGCCTATGGTGGAGAGGACGCCGTGTTCTTCAGAGCTTAAAATGGCCAGGGTCTTCTCTTGGCTTAATTCTTTTTCGGCGCGTTTTACTTTTCTGAACACAGGGGCCTCCTTCATGATCTTCGGGGTTGTTGCCTGGAAGCGAATGAGAACGAGTCACAGCATACACAAACCCTGCAGTCATCTAAAGGTTCGGGTTGAAAAAAATCCGGTACGTCTGTCAGCTTGCCACTGAGGGGAGGCGTTGAGGTTTTTCCAGGGTGGCGCTGCGGGGCCTTGGGCTTGAGGCGAAGAGTGCGGTGACGTAAAAATAATGCGCAATAAATTTAAGGCACCGCATCCAAAAGGTTGCGATTCGGGCTGGATTCTTTTGCTTTGAATCAGGTAAATTTTGGCGTTAAATAGCTAAAATTATGAAAAATAGAATTTTCGTAAAAATTTTCCTTATGTTGGCACGAAGCTTGTAATGCCCTCTCTCCAAGAGAATAAATGATATTCATCAATTTAATTTGATGAAGCCGTATTGATTGATAAAGCGTTTGATTTTTTTGGAGGAGATTGTAATGCGCAGCAAGGGACGAATGTTAAAAATGGCCGTGTTGACCGGTCTGATGTTTATGTGGTGTGCCGCCGCCTGGGCCGCACCGCAGGTAAGCCTTAAAACCCCCACCCCCAAGGCGGGGGAGACCTTGGAAATCACCGGGCAGATTGCCCCTGGTGAAGAGCTTTACCTTGTGGTGAGTTCGTCAAAATTGTTCAAGGCCTCGGACTCTTTGGGCTCTGAGGAAGCCACCAAACTGGGTAAAAAGTTTGGCGACACAGAAATTCCCCCTGTTTTCTATGCTCTTACCAGTAACCCTGCGGCTCTGGCCACCCCGAAAACGGTCTCCAAGGGCCAGTGGTTCGCCCCTTTCAGGTGGGATGTCGAAGTCAATAAGATCAACCCGTGGGAGTCCATCCCCGAGGAGGTGAAAAGCAAGCTGGGTTCCGTCTCCACCGCCGCTCAGTGGAAATTTCTCACCTTTACCCATGAGGACAAGTTCGGCATTAACACGATCTCAAAAGAGCGCCCCGTCGGTGGCGGGAACGCCCGTATGATCATGGGTGACGACCCTGCAAAGAGCTGGAACAAGGACGCGTCTGTCACCCTGGATAAGACCACGGGTCAGTTCACCGCCTCATTTAAGGTGAGCAAGATCATTGCTCCGGATACCATACTGGACGTTTTTGTAAACGGCGAAAAAGTCGGTGAAACCTCCATTCAGAAGCGCGGCTTCTACTTTCGCATCGGCGGCACCTACATGAACCCCCTGGTGGTTTTTCTGGGGGCCGTGTTGATCGGATGCATGTTTGTTATCGTGGGGGCCGCCGGTGGTCTCTTTACCGCTGCCTTTCAGATTACCCTTATCGGCACCCAGGGCATGGTGGGCGTCAACGCCGCCAACGCCGTGAAGCCCACCAACCTTTTTTTAAGCCTCTGCTCTCCCATCACCGGGGTCTACTCCTATTTTAAAGAGGGGCGCTTCGCCTGGCCAGTGGCCCTGTTCTTTGTTGCCGGTATTTTGCTGGGAGCCTTCTGGATCGGCCCCACCTATTCTGCCAAGTACCTTCCCATGAAAGCGTACAAGTTTTATCTCGGCTTTTTCTGCCTGCTTCTCTTTATCAAGCTCTGGTACGAATCCACCCAAAAGTCCATCAACAAAAACAAGGCTGTGAAGGCCATCGTTAAGAAGTTTGATGTGGAGATGGCCGCTGCCAAGAAAGAGGGCCGTGCGGCCAACATGGGTAAAGTGGTCCTGGAAAAAGGGTGGAACGCCACCAACATTCATTTCTCGTTCTGGGGAGAGGCCTTCCATGCCAACCCCATCGCCCTTTTCTTCGGTGGGATTGTTATCGGCTGTATCGCCTCTGCCTTTGGCGTGGGCGGCGGGTTTATGCTGGTGCCCTTTATGACCACCATCATGGGATATCCAATGTACCTGGCCGTGCCCATCTCCCTTTGCGGCACCTTTGGAACTTCCGTGGGCGGGATTTCGCGCTATATTCTCTCAGGCTACTCTCCCGATTGGATCATGGCCGCCCTCATTGCTGTGGGATCCATCATTGGTGGAAAAATCGGGCCTAAAATTCAGAAGAAGCTCCCCGAAATTTTTCTGAAACGTGCCCTTGCATTGATTCTCCTGATCGTGTTTCTTAAATACACCAACGCGATCCCTTTTCTCCGATAGGGCGAGAAAGATATGTGTTACGCCGTGGAGATATCGCTGACTGAACGTCGGCTGAACATAACGATTCCGGCCCCCTTCAAACGGGGGCCGCACATCCCAGGAGGTTTATCATGAACTATACCGAAGCACATAATTCCTTTATCTGGAACTTTCGCCTTGATTTCGACCCTGTCGGCATTCGCTATATCTTTGATGAAGAAGAGATCGCAACGCTTCCTGTCACCCACAGGTCCAAAGCAAAAATTTCCTATTGTATGCATCTGGCAGCGGCCCGTTCTGCAAGGCACAGCCTCTTTATGGCCCCGGATCGTCTCCTCTGCAAAAATGCCCAGCCTGTCTTTGGCTTTCGAGAGCTTACCAGGGAGGTGGACGGCAAGAACCACGAAAAATACCTCCTTGATCCAGAACTCTCCTGGGACGCACCCCAACAGAAAGCAAGGCTTGAGGTGGGTGCCTGCAAGGGCATCTTCATGGCACCCCTGGACACCTTCGATGATGCAGGTATCGATCCCCATGTGGTCTTCATCATGGCGGTGCCCTTTCAGGCGTATCACATTATGAATGATTACATGGGTGCCACCGGGAAACCCAATTTGACCCTTTTTACTACCCCCAACTCGGCGGTTTGCTCAGGCAGCGTTTACGCATACAACAACAACACCCTGAACATGACCACCATGTGCGCAGGGGCCAAGTCTTCCGGTAAGTCCGAAATGAACTACATGAATGTTTTCGTGCCCGGAACTCAGATCCTCGATACCGCAGCTCAGCTCCAGAAGCGAATCGATGAGACCGGCGGTCCTTCTCTCCTTGGCAAGGGCGGTCAGCCCTGGCCCGGTCTGGATGTCTGCTCCGGCTGCCCCATGGTGAGATTTGAGAAGGTTGAAAAGTAAGTTTGCAAGGGGATTCTTTGGAGCGCCGCACTCCGGTGCGGCTTTTTCCTCGCTCCCAGGCTCTGCCTGGGTGTGTGGAGAGCAAGGCTCCGCCTTGCCGGGTTGGGGTGTGGCAAAAGGTAACCCCATTTCATCGGTTTCGGTGAACTCGAACATGGAGGCAGATCCTCCGGTAGAGCGTTACCAGGCGGAGCCTGGGAACGAGCCCGATTGCATCGGGGGGGGACCGGGGATCGCAACGGTATTCGTTTGAATGCCGCACTCCGGTGCGGCTTTTTGAGGTTTTTATGGATGCATTAAGTAATCTGTTGGATATGGGCGCGGAGTGGGTTTTTGGCGGGCTGGTGATCCCGCTGATGAAGTGCCTGGCCTCGTTGATCAGCCTGTGTTTTGTTCCTGTTTCCGGTCTGTCGCCAGCTTGGCAGATCTGTGTGGCGGCGCTTCTGGGCGCGCTGCTCTCCATGGCGTTGACCCGGATGCGGAAAGGGGGGGAGGCCACCGAGGCCGAGGGGCGGTTTAAAGAACGCCTGGCCGCCAAACGAAGCGCGTGCGAGATTGATGACAAGGCGGTGCGAAGTGCGGTATATAAGGGGCTGGATCAAGAAGCCGATGAGGCGTATGAGCACGTGATGCTGGATACGTTTTTTGAAATGGGCGTCACCTATCTGTTTCCCATGTTTCTTTTCCTGCTTTGGATTGAATACCATGCCTTCTCTCCGGATCAACTGGAGTTGCTCACGGGCAGCCGGGGGCTGGTGCTGCCCGGGGGTCCGCAAACCATCGGGGCTGGGGCGTTGTATCTTTATCTTTATAATTTTACGTTGATCACGGCAGCATTGGGGCGATGGGGGATGAAGAAGGGGAAGAGGGCGATAGGCGATAGGCAATAGGCGATAGGCAATAGGCAATAGGCGATAGGCGATAGGCAATAGGCGATAGGCAATAGGCAATAGGCGATAGGCGATAGGCAATAGGCAATAGGCCATGGGCGATAGGTCATAGGCGATAGGTCATAGGCGAGGGGCGAGGAGTCGCTCGACCATCCATTATAAAAAAGCCATGCGCCTGTGGCGACATCTTAAGCTTTCAGGGCTCCCATCCTCTTGATCGTTACAATAGCGGGTATATCCGGTCACGGTGGGAAAGAGTGGCGGTTTGCCGGAATTTAATTCATTCTCATCATTTCGGGCTTCCCGATGAAAGATGGGCACGCTTCGCGCTTTGCCCATCCTACGGAGCCTTCGTGGTGCTGCCGGTGAAAGGACCTCTACAGCATGATACGCATTGTCAGTCTTTTTGTTTTCTTTTTTTTCCTGGCGGCCTTACCGGCCCATGCCACCCAGGGCCATGGGGGGATTGAGGGCATCCTGGTTCACCAGGCGGCCCACCTTCTTTTTGCGCTGGCCATGGGGTTTCTGGCGTTTCGTATCAAGCGGGATGAATTGCGTGTTCAAAAGGGGTGGCGCAATGTTCAGTATGCGGCCTTTCTTTTTATCCTCTGGAATGTGGATGTGATTTTTGTGCATTTTGTGGATGAACAGGTGGCGCTTGTCACGGTTGAGCGCCTATCCACCGGCCAGCTTCATCTCATCTCATCGATTCCGGGGCTTGCCAGTGTTTATTATATCGCCAAGCTCGACCATCTTCTCTGTGTGCCTGCCATTGTCTTTCTCTGGGTGGGGCTTTGCCAGCTTGTGAACCAGACATTGGCGCGCAGGGATCAGGGGAGAGCGTCATGATCGTCTCTTCTTTTCCCATCATCAGCGTGGATCTCGTCGGTTCTCTGCTGATGATTGTGTTTTCTCTTCTCTGCTTTGAGCGCATGGTGCGGCTCACCTCCCTGGACAAAGAGAACATCCTCTGGACCTATCTTCTTTTTGTCTGCGCAGCCCTCTCCATTTTTGCCGTCTCTCGATCCGCGGGTCATATCGTCAAGCAACTTCTTTTTTTGATTGAGGTCCCGGGGGTGTGGGAGCATATTCGTCCCTTCAGTGGCTCGGTGAATACCCTGACCTTTATCCTTGTGGCCTCGGTGACCGTTTTTTTCGAGCGGGTCTGGGTGATCAACCGCGCGATTCTAAAAGATCGCAGGGCCTTGAGACAGGCCCATGAAGAGCTCTCCTGGCTTAACCGTAACCTGGAGGCCCGGGTGGATGAGCGCACCCAAGCCCTGGCCGTGTCGGAGAAGAAGTATCGCAGGATGTTCGAACTCTCCGAGGACATGATCCTGGTGACTTCCGGTGAGGGGCAGATCCTGGCTCTGAACCCGGCCGGGGTGGCCCAGCTGGAAGACGGATCGCGACTGGGGCCAGGGGCCTCTTTGGGGGCGCTTTTTGTCCATGGAGACGCGTTTGACTCGATTTTGGAGACCCTCTCCCGGGAAGGCCGGATCAGAAACAGCGAGGTGACCTTAAGAGGGGTGGGGGGCCGTCCCTTTCGCGCGCTGGTGAGTGGCGTCACCCTCACGGACGTGGACAGTCGGGAAGGGACCCTTCTGTTTATGGTGCGGGACGTGGATGAGACCCTTACCCTGCGGGAAAAGATGGCCACCACCGAAAAACTGGCGGCCGTGGGGGAGCTCTCTGCGGGCGTGGCCCATGAAGTGAACAACCCCCTGGGCATTATTCTCGGCTACACCCAGCTCCTCAAACGAAGCGCCGAGGATGAGAGCACCCTCAAAGAAGATCTTACCGTCATTGAAAAACACGTCATCGGCTGCAAAAAGGTGGTGGAGTCCCTGCTGAACTTTGCCCGGAGCGGTCCCTCTGAAAAAAGTCCCTGCCATCTTCATCGGATCATCGAGGAGGTTCTTGCTTTTACCCGCCACCAGGCCGAAATGGATGGGATCCAGGTGGTCACTGAACTGGCCGATACCCTGCCGGAGATCTATGCCGACGCGGAAAAGATCAAGCAGGTGCTTATTAATCTCATCATCAACGCCGTTCACGCCATCGATGGAAAAGGCGAGATCCACGTCACCACAGGCCTGGAGGAGCCAGGCACCGTGTTTATCACCGTGGCTGACACCGGCTCCGGCATGGACGCAGACATCCGCTCCCGAGTCTTTGACCCCTTCTTCACCACCAAACCCACGGGCACCGGCACCGGCCTTGGCCTCTCCGTGAGCTACGGCATTATAAAAAACCATGGAGGCGAGATCGATGTCATCAGCACCCCCGGCAAGGGGACGGCGTTTACGATCCATTTGCCGACAGCAGGTTAAAAACAGGCAATGGGCAATGGGCGATAGGCAATAGGAAAAACCTGGCTCTGAGGCATGCCTCAGCAAAAAGAGCTGCGACGGAGCACGGTGCGTAGAGGCGGCTGTCACGACACCCGCATTGTTCGAGTTTTCGACGGTGTGGCCTTTCGGGCGCGCCGTGCTCCGCCGCGGCATTCATGCGACACCGATGGAGAGATGTGACTCGTATGCATAAGAGATCGGGCGCGTGACGATTTTTTTATTTCGTTCCCAGGCTCCGCCTGGTAATGCCTCCCCGGAGGCTCTGCCTCCATGCGTGAAGCCCAGCAACCGATGCGTTTCATCCCTTCGTTGCGGCTTTTCATAAAGCAAGTCGCC
>NZ_JAQYWB010000134.1 GCF_030145185.1 Desulfoluna sp.
CAGCCCGTGAGGTGATTCGCATGAAGGACGGGCGGTTGGACGGGGGGGCGTGAGCCGATGGGGGGTGGCCCTTGCGGCAGCTTTTTTGATGGCCTTTCCCTGGGTCGTTTTGGCCTTCTCCGTAGAGACCGGCGGCCTGGCCCAGGTCTCGACACGTGGCATCGGCTACGATGCCGAGGATGTTCGGGGGAGCCTGGATCCGTCGGATCAGGCCCCTTATGACGACCTGGAGAGCGCTGCCGGGTTTCGACTTACCACCCGGACCTCTTTTTCCGAGGCGGTGACCGGGGATCTCGATTATGAGTTCCTTTTCGCAGGGGGCGAGGCGACCCAGCGTCGCTCAGATCTTGCGGCCGCTGGGTTTCCCTTGCCCGGTGGGGACTCCGGTGACATCGACCGGTATCGACTCTTTGATTTGACACGTGAGGTCTCGTCGTCTGCTTCCCAGCGCACCCTGCACCGGCTGGATCGCTTCAGCATCAACGGGGAGTTCGGAGGCGCCGATCTTCGCATCGGACGCCAGGCCGTGACCTGGGGCGGGGGGCTCCTCTTTAACCCCATGGATCTGGTCAATCCCTTCTCTCCCACCGATACCCTGCGTGATTACAAGGCCGGGGATGATCTCGTTTTTTTGGGCTACACCCACGCCACAGGGCGTGAGCTTCAGGTCATCGTCGGTCCTGGACGCGAGGCGGACACCGGGGAGGTCACATCGGCGGCTTCGCGTTATGCGACCAAGCTGCACGGCAGCTTCGGCAGCCTCGATGCCGATCTTCTTGTGGCCCGGCATCGGGATCACACCCTTTCTGGGGTGGGCTTTTCCGGGTATGCCGGAGAGGCGGCCTGGCGCGGTGATCTAATTGTCTCCGATGAGGATGGGGGGATTTTTTCTGCGGTTGCCAACATGGACCTCTCCTGGGTCGCCTGGAATAAAAATTGGTACGGCTTTATCGAGGTCTACCACAACGGGTACGGCACCTCCGGTTATGCCGACGCCCTCACCGACCCGGCCACCGCCTCCCGCCTGTCCCGCGGTGAGGTTTTTATCCTGGGCAAGAACTACCTCGCCCTGCGCGTCCAGATGGAAGCCCACCCCCTCGTCAATCTCACCCTGACCTCTATCTCCAACCTCGATGACCCCTCCGGCACCCTGCAACCCACCCTGGTCTGGGACGCCCTGCAGAACCTTCGCGTGGACATCGGTGCCCTGATTCCCTGGGGCGCCCCCGAGACCGAGTACGGAGGCTTCTCCCTTCCAAACGGCAAAAAAGCCGCCCCCACCCGCGAGCTCATCCTGAGAGGCAGCTGGTTTTTTTGACGGCAGAGCGGCATAAAAAAGAAGCCTCCGGCGGCAAGGTGGCGCCACCTTGAAAGCGGGTTTGCGAATGCTCTACGGCTGGCGGTACCCTGGGCCTCTCGTGTCCGCATTCGCGTGGTGTGCAAGGGGGGCGCAGAATGCGTGGCGAGTGCAGGCCCCTTGTGTCAGGGGCGTGGGGGATCACCCCCTGGTCCATGGGATCGAGGGCCTTCGCTCATCCTGTTGCCATGCCGGAAAACCTGATACGATTCCATGATATGTTATGGGTTACGATATTGCTTTGGTTTCAGGGCCGTTTGGTGACGGCTCTGAACTATTTTTTTAAACGGAAATGCACCCCCGATCTGTGAATGGGGGGATGCCATGGGAGGACGGGGTGTGGGGATGGAACACGAGGAGGGGCTGGAGCGTCATGTGGTGCTGGTGGCTCCGCAAGTCCATTGGAATACAGGGAATGTGGGGCGGACCTGCCTGGGGGCAGGGGCGCATCTGCATCTGATCAAGCCCCTGGGGTTTTCCCTGGACAGTGCCCAGGTGAAGCGTGCCGGGCTGGATTACTGGGAGCATGTCACGCTTTCTGTGTGGGAGACACTTGATGCTTTTTATGAGGCAATGGCCCCCCAGCCCCATGAGGTAGCGCTGTTTGCCAAGCTCGGTTCCCGATCCTTTTGGGAGATGCCCAGGGGCAAGCGACTGTTTCTTTTTTTCGGGTCGGAGACCCAAGGGTTACCCGAGGCGGTGCTGGCGCGTTACCCGGAAGCTCGTTATCATATCCCCATCAATCGGGAGATCCGATGCCTGAATCTCTCCACCAGTGTGGGGATTGCTCTTTATGAAAGCCTTCGCGGTGCGGGGATGGGGCATGGATGGGGAGGGGATAAGGGGTAGGGCAGGGAGGGGATAAGGGGAAAAAAGACAAACCAGGCGGCCCATTGCAGGCCGCCCATCATCGTATAACGGTGGGAAATGTGTGAAGGATGAACAGGTAAACATCATTATAGGGGGAAGGCCGCGTTGCGTCCATAAGGACAACCCTTTATTTTTCCGGGAAAATTTCCTATTCGCCCGAGCTTCCGGGAAGCTCTCCCTGAGGTTACGGCCCCGTTTTTAGGTAAGGCCACCGAGGGGTCTCAGGGAAGCGTCTTAAGGCCCGGGCTCTTCCGGCGTTGCCGTCGGTGACGGCGACATCGATTCACGCATGACTATATCAATTAAAGAAGGAGGGTGACCCATGGCAAGAATAACCCTGCTTGGAACGGGGACCTGTGTCCCCTCGCTGAGCCGAAGTGCCTGTGCGGCCTTGGTTCAGACAGAGACCGAGACCCTGCTCATCGATTCCGGCCCCGGGACGATGCGTCGTCTTCTGGAGGTGGGGGTCTCCATTGATGATCTCACCGGGATCTTTTTTACCCACATTCATCCGGATCATACGGCGGAGCTGGTCCCCTTACTTTTTGCCACCCAATATCCAGAGTGCCGTCGGACCCGTCCGCTTCAGATCTATGGAGGGAAAGGCTTCGGCGCGTTTTTTGAGAAGCTCAAAGGGGTGTACGGAGGGTGGATAGACCCCGGTCCCGGCCTGGTGAGCCTCACCGAGCTCTCCGTTGCGGGCCGCGACCTTTTTCATCATGGCGACCTGGCGGTTTTGACGGGGCCGGTGGTCCATCGGCCGGAGAGTCTGGCCTGCCGGGTGGTTTTTTCCTGGGGCCGGTCTGTGGTTTTTTCCGGGGACACCGGTCCTTCCGAGGACCTGGTTGCTCTGGCGCAAGGGGCGGATCTGTTTGTCTGTGAGTGCTCGACGCCTGATGGAGAGGCGGTCCCCCACCATCTCACCCCCTCTCTGGCGGGGGAGATGGCAAAAACGGCGCAAGTCGGGACCCTTGTGCTGACCCATTTTTACCCGGCCTGCGACAAAGTTGATATTGAAAAAGAGTGCCGCAGAACATATGATGGTCAGCTGGTCCTCGGAGAGGACTTGAAATCCTTTGATCTTTAAAGTGATCTGCGTTGGGCCTTCCGGCGTGCATTACAGACTGAAAGAGAGCAAACCCATGCGATACTATCCCGTAAGCCTTGATATTATGGGGAAGGCGTGCCTGGTGGTGGGCGGCGGTGCCGTCGGCACCCGAAAAGTCGAGACCCTGGTCCGTTGCGGTGCCCAGGTCACCGTGGTGAGTAAAGCCTTTACCGATGAGCTGAAGACCCTGGCGGAAAATGCGCCCATTACCCTGACGGAGCGGGCGTATACCCCGGCCGACATGGAGGGGAAATTCCTCGTGATCGTGGCCACCGATGATCAGGTCTTTAACACCCAGGTGAGCAAGGACGCTGAAACGTCCTGCAAGCTCTGCAATGTGGCCGATTACCCCAGCGCCTGCAATTTTGTCCTGCCTTCCATTGTGCAGCGGGGTGACATGACCCTGTCGGTCTCGACCTCCGGAAAGAGCCCCGCCTTTGCCAAGTGGATGCGGCGCAAGCTGGAGGTGGAGTACGGCGATGAGTATGGCGCCTTCCTGGCGTTGATGGGGCGGGTGCGTGAAAAGCTTCTGGCCGAGGCCCATGAGCCGGAGGCCCATAAGCCTCTGTTCGAGGCCCTGATCGCGGGCGGACTTCTCGGGAAAGTGGCGGCCGGTGATAAAGAAGGCATCGATGCCTTTCTTGCCGAGGTGCTCGGAGAGGGTTATACCTGCGACACCCTGGGTTTTCTTTTGTAATCACAACACCGTGTGATATCGGCGTCAATCACGGGAGGCGGGATGATGGATATTCTGACAGCGGTTCTCTATCTGGCGAGTGCGGTGGCCTATATGCTCTATCTATTTTTTCAGAAAGAGCGGCTTCAGGAGGCGGGGTATCTTTTTTTGGGTGCAGGGTTTCTGGCCCATACCTTAGGCCTTGTCGTTGTCTCGGTTCAGACGGGCTACCTGCCCATACACAATCTGCGTGAGACCTTGGGGCTGGCCGCCTGGGCGGTGGCGCTGGTGTTTCTTTTTCTTCGGTTCCAGTACCGCATTAAGATCATGGGGGTGTACGCCGCTCCCCTGACGCTCCTGGCCTTCACGGCCTCCATGCGTATCCCGGATCTTCCCCCGACGCAGCCGGAGGCGGTGTATGCCAACTTCTGGTTTTTTGCCCATGTGATCACGATTTTTCTTGGGGAAGCCGCCCTGGCCATGGCGTGTGGGGCCGGTATTCTCTATATACTTCAAGAGAACGCCATCAAGGAGAAGAAGCGCGGTTTTTTTTACCGGCGTCTTCCTTCGCTGGAGCAGCTCGATGGCATGGGCTATGCCAGTATCATCGCCGGGTTTACGGCGTTGACCCTGGGGCTGGTCACCGGCCTGCTCTACTCCAAGATTATCTGGCATCGGTTTATCAGCTGGGATCCCAAAGAGGTCTGGTCGGGAATCTCCTGGGTGATTTATGCGGTGCTGATTCATGAACGACTCGTGGGGGGCATGCGTGGACGCAAAGCCGCCTGGCTGGCTATTGCAGGGTTTGCGGTGTTGCTCTTTACCCTTTTCGGTGTCAATTTTTTTATGGATGGTCACCACGGGGAATTTACCCGGTTTTAACGGATGACATTCCCGGTGGACAGGGATCTGCCCGTCTGGGACGAGAGATATGGCGTTATGCTAGAAATTGTACTGACAGGTTTGAATCACAAGACGGCTCCGGTAGAGATTCGGGAGCGCCTTGCCATGAATCGGCAGGAATGCATGGAAGCCCTTGATGCCTTGCGGGAGCATCCTCATGTGGATGAGGTGATGCTTTTTTCCACCTGCAACCGGGTGGAGGTGTTGATGGCCGCCAAGGATGGCGATGCCGCTGTGGCGGCTGCCAAGGGGTATATTTCCAAGCTCAAGGGACTGCCCGTGGATCAGTTTGAATCCAGCCTCTACGTGCACCATCGGGAAGAGGCGGTGCGCCACATGTTTTGTGTGGCGGCAAGTCTTGACTCCATGGTGGTGGGAGAACCCCAGATTCTGGGACAGGTGAAGGATGCCTATCATCTCACCGCCGCGAAAAAAGCCACGGGTCCCCTGCTTAACCGCCTGATGCATCGCACCTTCCATGTGGCCAAACGAGTGAGAAGTGAAACAGGGATTGGCGACAGCGCCGTCTCCATCAGCTATGCGGCCATTGAACTGGCCCGGAAGATTTTTGGCTCCCTTGAGGGACGCAAGATTCTTCTCGTGGGGGCCGGAGAGATGGCGGAGCTGGCCGTGGAGCATCTGATTCAGCATCAGGCCGGCGATATTTTTGTGGCCAACCGAACCCTGGAACGTGGGGTGGCGTTGGCCCGTCATTTCAACGGAAGCGCCATCGCCTTGGAAGAGATCCCTGAAGCCTTGAAAGAGGTGGATATTATTATCAGCTCCACGGGGTCTCCCACCAGCGTCATTACCCGTGAGATGGTGCGCCCGGTGATCAAACACCGGAAGGGGCGTTCCCTCTTCTTTATTGATATCGCCGTGCCCAGGGATATCGATCCGGCCATCAACCGGCTCTCCAATGCCTACGTCTATGATATCGACGACCTCAAAGAGGTGATCGACGGCAACATCGAATCCCGACGAGCCGAAGCCATCAAGGCGGAGCGTATCGTGGAGGAGGGCGTGGTGGCTTTTTCCCGTTGGGTGGAGGGGCTCAGCACCGTACCCACCATCAAGGCGGTGCGTGCCAAGGTGGAGACCATCGCCCTGGGCGAAGTCGAAAAAACCCTTTCCAGCCTTACGGGTCTCTCCGAAGAGGAGAAGGCCGCCATTCGTCGAATGGGTCAGGCCATCGTTACCAAAGTGGTGCACGATCCCATTCGTTTTATTAAGGACGGCTGCCACAACCGCGATGAATCCCGGGCTTTAAGTTACGCCCGCAGTTTTTTTAATATTCATGATTAAGCCGGCAACGGCGTCGCCATCGAGCCCTGAGCATTGCAATGAAAAGGGGGCTTTTTGGGTTGATACGGGAGGTCCACAGTGACGAAGACCGCTTTCCTCTTCCCCGGTCAGGGGGCCCAGGCCATCGGCATGGGAGAAGATATTTATCAGGAGTTTGAGGTGGTGCGTGAGGTCTTTGATATGGCCGACGAGATCACCCACTCCCATTTGTCTCGGCTCTGTTTTAAAGGCCCCATGGACACATTGACTCAAACCGTTCACCTGCAGCCGGCGGTTACCGCCGTCAACCTTGCCTTCATGGCGGCCCTGGCCAAGGTGGGGGGCGATCGCTTTGATGTGGCCTGTGGCCACAGCCTCGGTGAATATTCCGCCCTTGCCGCCGTCGGTGTTCTTACGCCCTTCGACACGCTGACCCTGGTCAAGACGCGTGGTGAGTTGATGGACAGAGAGGCTCGAAAACACAAAGGGGCCATGGCCGCGGTTCTGAATCTTGATTTCCCTGCGGTGGAGGCGCTGGCCGAAAGCCTTCGCGAAAAGGGCGCGCCTCATTATAAAGGTGTCTGGGCCGCCAACCATAACGCGGAGAAACAAATCGTGGTGAGCGGCGATCCAGACTCCGTGAAACGGTTTGGCGAAGTGGCTCGCGAAAAAGGGGGACGTGCTGTTCCCCTGCGCGTGAGCGGTGCCTGGCACAGCCCCTTGATTCAAGAGGCGGAAGCGCCTTTTCGCCGGGC
>NZ_JAQYWB010000055.1 GCF_030145185.1 Desulfoluna sp.
GCCGCACTCCGGTGCGGCATGGGTAACGACGAACTAAAAAGCCGCACCGGGGTGCGGCGCTCCGTTTCGGTTCGTCTTTCTCGGTTTTTTAAAGGTCCCGGCCCAAACGATGACCAAGGCCGAAAAAAGGCATCTGGAGGCACGCTTTTATTGCTTTTCCCTTTGTGCGTAAAGCGCACCCTATCCTCTATTCCTTAAGAGCTTGGGTTTCGGAGCTATGATCGGCGGCGGTTTATCAGCCAATGATGGGCACGCTTCGCGCTTTGCCCATCCTACGGGTCCAACGGTATCCGAAGGTCAAGGGTTATGCTGCAGGACTTCACACACGAGGCAAAAATTCGCTTTCGAGGTGGCTCACCTCGCCGCCGGAGGCTGGCTTTTATTGTCTTTTCCGGCATGGTTCAATAATAAGCATTTCAGGGTAACTCTGGCCGGGGCAAGCCCCGGCAAAAAAAGCCGCGACGGAGCACGGCGCGCCCAGGAGGGTCCCGTGGTGCCTTCACTCCACCTTCAAAATTGGAGCCCTGTTTTGAACCAGGCCTCTTTTCCCTTTGTGCGTAAAGCGCACCCTTCCCTCTATTTCTTAAGAGCCAGGGTTTCGGGGCTATGATTGGCGGCGGTTTATCAATCAATGATGGGCACGCTTCGCGCTTTGCCCATCCTACGGGTCAACGGTATCCGCAGGTCAAGGGTTATGCTGCAGGACTTCACACACGAGGCAAAAGACCAGCTTTCGAGGTAGCTCACCTCGCCGCCGGAGTTATTCCGGTGAGAGTCAACGGTTGCGTTGGACACTGCCCACCGACCATTCATGCACTTGCGACGCACTGTGCGTTTCTTTGCACATCACGCGAATGCGGACGCATTTCAGCCCGGAGTAACGACACCCGATGCGCATTCGCAAATCTGCTTTCGAGGTGGCTCACCTCGCCGCCGGAGGCAGGCTTTTATTGTCTTTTGTGCGTAAAACGCATCCTGTTCACTATTCACTAACCCCCATTCACTATTTGCTATTTGCTAAACCGCCCCTTTTCCAAAAACCTCAAGGTCTCTTCCATGGCGGTTTTGTTTTTCATGATGAAGGGGTGGGTGGCGGGAAGGGTTCGGAAGTCGGTCATGCCGGTTACACGGGCTTTATCCACGGCCACTTTACCGTCGTCGGGGCCGGGGATCAGAACGGAGAGGATAAGATTGATGGAACGGGTGCCTATGAGGACGCCCAAGGAGAAGGTCACAGGGCCGAGCTGGGCGGGGATCTGATCGGGGCCGGTGCCGAGTTGATTCCCGGCGGGGCCGTTGATGGCCTGAAAGAGAGAGAGATTGCCCAACTTGTCCACAACCTCACTTCCCTGGTTTGGGGGGCTGAGCATGACGGCGCGGTATGGAGCGTCAATGAGGGCGTGTTCCACCATGTACCGGAGAAGAATCCCGCCCATGGAGTGGGTGACAAAAGCGAGGGAGCCTCCGGTGGATTTGTAAAAGGCGTTGACCTTGGGGGCCACGTGGTCGCGGCAGAGGATCTCCACAGGATACTCGGTGGAGGGATAATCGATATTGAGGGTTTGGTACCCAGCGGATTGAAGGGCTTTTTCCATTTTTTTCATGGAGGAGGCCGAGCGCGCAAGGCCGTGGATAAGGACCACGCCTCTGGGGTGGTCCGGGGCTGTTGCCTTTGTTTCCTTCAAGCCAGCGGAGACGGTTGAAGAAAAGAACAACACAGCCAACAAAACGGGAATACCAAATTTCATTGTAAAATCTCCGAGTTGCCTCCGGCGTCCCTGCCGGGGGCTAAACTTTCGATCCGCCTTCGCCCAAGGGCTACGGCGCGACAAGAAAGTTTGATGAACAGATTTAAAAAACGATATCGACTGATTGATCTTTACCGGCACCCCATGCGCATCAGCTTTAAAGGCACTGCAGGGGAATGGCCACCACCCGCCGAAGGCAGAAAAATTCAGGCCGACATCTTTCGGGGTTTGCAACACCGTATGTGTCAACCGCCACCCTTGGAGGCCGTCGCACCCCGTAATCAACTTTCGAGGTGGCACACCTTGCCGCCGGAGTTATTTCGGTTAAAGTCAACGGCTGAATTGGCTTCCGCCCATCTACAGCTCATGCACGTGCGACGCACTGTGAGTTTCCTTGCACTTCAAGCGAATGCGGACGCATTTCAGCCCGGAATGACGACTCCCGATGCGCATTCGCAAACCCGCTTTCAAGGTGGCGCCACCTTGCCGCCGGAGGCACGCATTTAATCTTTCCCCTGCGGTCATCCCAGCGGTGCACACCGTGCCAGCACCGTCTCTTCTACCACGCAAGCGCGGTCCGGTGAGGCGTTGTCCACAAGCACCTGAACGGCGCTGCCCCTTTTTTTCCCGTGCCAGCTCTCATCAACCACCACCACGGAGGTGCCTTTGACCGCCCTGCCCTCGTCGGTGATACCGGTGAATGCCACCTGGATGCGGGTGGCGGTAAAGGGCACGCAGTGGGCCGATGAAAGGAAGTCGACCGTACCGTCAATGAGGGTGCCCCGAAGGTAGAGCCGCCGTCTGGCGACGGCTCCTAACCAGGCATAGATCAAAAACGGGAGGCCCATCATGAAAAACATTCCGGCGATCACGGCAATGGCCCATGAGGGGAAACGCACTGGAGGAAAATCGGGGAGGATGGAGTCGGCGTCCCCCACAAGGGCTGTGACGGTCTGGCCGGGTTTGAGGTCGTAGCCCGCTTCGGCCAGGGTCTGAACGGTATCGGTGATGGGGATATTTCCCCACTGGTAACGATAGGTAATGCGCACCGGGTTTCGGTTCTGAATGGTGATGCGTGTCACGGGGTTCACGTCCACCACCGTGGCAGTGAACGGGGCTCCTGCGGCCAAAAGGGATTCAAAATCAGGTCCCTTGCCGTCCATGGAGGTGATGAGCCAGCTGAGCAGGATCAGGACGCCTGCGGGAAGGACCGCCAGCATGAGGCCCACGGAGATGGCCCGAGGACGATCCAGCAAAAATCGGATAAAAAGACTGGCAGGCACGCGCCGGTAAACCGTATCGTTCATCGTGTTCCCCTTAAAAAATAATAAAAAAAGCGTGCTTGGTTCTTGGTTCTTCGTTCTTCGTTCGGGGAGTCGCTGCGCTCCATTAAATAAAAAAAAGCGTGCCTCCGGCGGCCCTGCCGGGGGCCAAACTTTTGATCCGCCTTCGCCCAAGGGCTACGGCGCGACAAGAAAGTTTGATAAACAGGTATAAAAATACGACCCTGGCACATCTTACGTGGCCGCAACATGTTCAACACACGTATCACAGCTGTCTTGAAAGGCAAAAGATGTTCTTTGTTTCTTAGACGGGGGATGTCGCTTCATTAAATAAAAAAAGCGTGCTTTGTGCTTGGTTCTTTGTGCTTCGTTCGAGGAGTCGCTACGCTCCATCAAATAAAAAAAAGCGTGCTTCGTGCTTGGTTCTTTGTGCTTCGTTCGAGGAGTCGCTGTGGTTCATTAATTTTAAAAAGCCGGGGCGCAGGGGGGGACTCACAGGTTGCGGGGATTTTAAGCATGGAGGCAGAGCCTCCGGGGAGCATTACCAGGCGGAGCCTGGGAACGAGGGGAAAAGGTTCTTCGTGCTTCGTTCGAGGAGTCGCTGCGCTTCATTAAAAAAAGCGTGCTTCGTGCTTGGTTCTTTGTGCTTCGTTCGAGGAGTCGCTGCGCTTCATCAATTTTAAAAAGCCGTGGTGCAAGGGGGAAATTCAGAGGTTGCGGGGGTTTAAGATTGGAGGCGGAGCCTCCGGGGGGTATTACCAGGCGGAGCCTGGGAACGAGGGGAAAAGGTTCTTCGTGCTTGGTTCTTAGTTCTTCGTTCGAGGAGTCGCTGCGCCCCATTAAATAAAAAAAGCGTGCTTAGTGCTTGGTGCTTGGTTCTTCGTTCGAGGAGTCGCTGCGCTCCATTAAATAAAAAAAGCGTGCTTCGTGCTTGGTTCTTGGTGCTTCGTTCGGGGAGTCGCTACGCTCCATCAATGATAAAAAAAACCATGATGATTGTTTCGGCCACCATCTTTTCACTTTTCACTTTTCACTTTTCACTATTCACTATTCACCACTCACTATTCACTATTCACTATTCACCACTCACTATTCACCACTCACTATTCACCACTCACTATTCACTATTCACCACTCACTATTCACTATTCACCACTCACTATTCACTATTCACCACTCACTATTCACTATTCACAAAAAAGGCCCGCAAAGCGGGCCTTTTTACTTACGCCGTATACAAGTTGTTAGACGAAAAAACCGGGTCGGTGGTGAGGTAAACACCCAGGCGGCGGAGGCCAGCTTCATCGCCGGGGGTGGGCATGTGGGTCATGTGCATCTCACAGCCTTTGAACTCTTTGAGCCCTTCCATGGCCAGCTGTACCGCGTGGTTGCTGGTGGCGCTGATGGCCAGGGTGATCAGGGTCTCCTGGAGATCCAGGGAGAGGTTCTTTTCACCGAGGACTTCGGTTTTCAGGTTGTTCACCGAATCCACCGTGGACTGAGGCAGGAGCTGAATTTTACCGGGAATCTCGGCCAGGTATTTCAGGGCCCGGCAGATAGCGCTTGCCGCAGCATGCATCCGGGGCGAGTTGGAGCCGGTGATGATGGTGCCGTCCTTGAGCTTGATGGCGGCACCGCAGTGGAGCCCTTCATTGCCGAGGCGGGGGTCGGATTTCGCCTCTTCTGCGATTTTCCGGGCAGGTCCCACCACCGGGCGGTCCTCTTCGGTGAGATCAAACTCCTTCATCAGGAGCTCTGCGCGCTGGACGGTATCCTTATCCACCATGCCGAGGACGTATTCACAGCGATAACGCAGGTAGCGACGGATCAGCTCCTGCATGGAGGCCTTTTTGGCCCCTTCGTCGTCCACGATGGCAAAGCCCACACGGTTCACGCCCATGTCGGTGGGAGAACGATAGAACGTCTCGTCACCCGAAATCTTCTGAAGAATCCGCTTCAGCACGGGGAAGACGTCGACGTCACGGTTGTAGTTTACCGATTTTTTGTCATACGCTTCTAAATGGTAGGGGTCGATCATGTTGACGTCTGCCAGGTCCGCCGTGGCGGCTTCATAAGCAATGTTCACGGGGTGTTTCAAGGGCAGGTTCCAGACGGGGAAGGTCTCGAACTTGGCGTACCCGGCCTGAATGCCGTGTTTATGATCATGATAGAGCTGGGAGAGACAGGTGGCCATCTTGCCGCTGCCTGGACCGGGCCCGGTGACGATAACCAGGGGTTTTTCGGTCTTTACGTAATCATTAACCCCGTAGCCCTCTTCACTGACGATGGTGTCCACATCCGTGGGGTAACCCTTGGTGAAATAGTGGGTGTAGACGTTAACACCGCGTCGCTCCAGCTTGGTTTTAAAGAGCACCGCCGCGGGCTGGTTTTCAAAACGGGTGATGATGACGCCACGAACCTCGATGCCCCATTCAGACAGGTCGTCGATAATCTTGAGGATATCTGTTTCATAAGTGATACCGAAGTCGGCACGGACTTTTTTCCGTTCGATGTCCCCGGCATAAATGCAGATCAGTACCTCCGCCTGGTCTTTCAACTTCTGCAGGAGGCGGACCTTAATGTTGGGGTCATAGCCGGGAAGCACACGGGCGGCATGATAGTCAAACATCAGCTTTCCGCCAAACTCCAGGTAGAGTTTGTTGTCAAATTGCTCAATACGCATCCGGATCTCACCGGCCTGCTCGCGCAGGTACTTCTCATTATCAAAAATCTGATTTGTACTCATAAACAAAACCTCAAGGGATCGGGTCAAAAGCCATCATGAAAACGCAGGAAACCCTGCGGCACAGAAAAACACACCGCAACGTCAGCTTAAATCATTCAAACAGCTCTTTCAGGGGTATGAAATGGTGGTTCCGAAAAATGCAGGGTTCCGGCTCAGCCGAACACGGCACTTTATAGTGGCCACGCCGTCGCAGATACACGATCAGGACAGAGCAGCCGTTTCATCGACTTCGTACAACGACATCTAAACTCAGCCCGGGATCGGGTTAAGGGATGGTGAACAGGTCATCGGGTGACACAATCTTTCGGAATTACCATAGGTGAAGAGAACTGCAAAGAAGATTCTTTTGTTCAAGTCCCGGCCGATCAGGCCAAATCCATGGAGAAAGCCCAATGACAAAGTATTGCGCATTTCGGGTGCAGAAATATAGAAATCATCCGCCCCCCTGCCCGCCCCTCCCGCGTCCCGTGGATCGACCGGCAGACCAACCGGACATTGACCCCTTTTCCCCCTGTGTGCTAACGTACGGGTATTCTGGTTCATCCTCGCATCCGCAAACACACCCCACCTCTCACGCAAAGGATACCCCATGAAAACTCGCATGACAGAACTTTTCGGCTGCAGGTACCCCATTCAATGCGGAGGCATGCTCTGGATCGCCAAACCCTCCCTGGCAGCGGCTATCAGCAACGCGGGTGCCCTGGGCAACCTCACCTCCGGGAACTACAACAGCGCCGATGAATTGCGAGCGGCCATTGATGAGACACGGCAACTGACTTCGGCCCCCTTTATCGTCAACATCACCACCATGCCCTCCATTCGCCTGCCTGTTGAGCTGCTTCAGGCTTTTTTCCGGGTCTGCTGTGAAAAAAAAGTGTGCGCCATGGAGATCGCCGGGGCCCCGGTGGACCGTTTTCTGGGGCCTGAATTTCTTCCCATGGCCCATGAGGCCGGCGTGAAGGTACTGCACAAGGTGGGCACGGTGAAACATGCGGTCCACGCCCAGAAGGTGGGCTACGATGCCGTGACCATCGCCGGATTTGAAGAAGGGGGCTTTCCCCACAAAGACAATGTCTCCACCCTGGTTCTCGTGCCGAGGGTGGTCTCCGAGGTGGATCTTCCTGTACTGGCCGCAGGCGGGATGGCCAACGGTCGCAGCCTGGCCGCCGCCCTCTCCCTGGGTGCCGATGGCATCATGATGGCCACTCGCTTTCTTGCCACCCGGGAGAGCGAGGTCCACCCCAACATCCACAAGGTGCTTATGGAGAAACAAGAATACGACACCTCCCTGAACCTGCAGTCGCTCTTAAGCGGTTTCGGCCTTCAGGTCCGCGCCCTGTCCAATGCCATCATGAAAAAAGTGGAGGAGGTGGAAAAGGCCGGAGGAGACCTCACGGATCTTTTGCCCCTCATCTCCGGCGAACGTGCCAGGGCCGTCTGGAAAGAGGGCAACGCCGAGGAGGCCATGCTCACCATCGGACAATCCGTGGGGCTGATCGATGATATCCCCAGCGTGTCCGAACTTATCGAACGCATGATCATGGAGGCCAGGGAAACGATCCACAAGACCCATGGACTCCTGAACACAGACGATGAGCCCTGGAAACAAAAAAGCACCGCCTGATGCCTTGACGACAGAGGCCATCCGGTTTAAGACTTGGGCAAAATCAAAACATGACTCACACTCGGTACCCCATGAAACGTTATCTCACAGCAACAGCGATCATCCTTTTATTATTCACATCCTGCAGCGTGGGGTCGGCCATCCGCAGTGGGGCAAAAACCGTCTACAAAACCGCCGTAGACGAACGAAGTATCAAGCACATTTTAAATGATAAAAAACTCACCGCCCTTATGCTGGAAAAAATTCTGGCCGATGATGTCACCATGGTGCTCGATGTCTCGGCCAAGTGCTATTACGGCTTCCCCTTTATTGTGGGGCAATGTGAAACCCTGGCCGAAGCCGATCGGCTTGTGGCCATCGCCCGGGAGGTCACCGGCAAGCCTCCGGTCCCCTATATCCTTAAAAAAGGGGACGAGACCGCCTGCAACATCGCCGATAACCTGCGCATTACCACGGAACTCAACGCCCGACTGCTGGCCGATAAAGCGGTCTTCTCCACCAACATCTTCGTCAAATCCGTGCAGTGCCACGCCGTGCTGTTGGGGGTGGTCAGCTCCAAAGAGGCGATGCAGGCCGCCGAATATCATGCAGCCCAGATCCCCGGCGTCAAAAAGGTACGCTCCTTTCTCGTGGCCACGGGCACAGGCCGCTCCTGGGAAGCAGTCATGGACTCCATCGCCGGGATGACCATGGAAGACGAAGACGACCTGATCAAAGACGAGCAGCCCGACGCCCCGGAAGCCCCCATCCCTCCCCCAGACACAACGCCCAAACCCGTAGCGGACCCCATCACAGAGTAAGGCCTCAAAGCGATTCGTTTTCAAGGTGTTTTTGCCTCAGAGGCTTCACCACCCTTGCCGACGGAGTCTTGTTTGGAGCTGAACAGTTACGATTTTCGTTCCTTATCGGCCCCCGCTGCGTTTCAGGGCAACCTGGTGATGATGTTTTGCGCTCTCAATCATAAAATGAAGCCTGTTTAAAATATTCACTTCACTGGCCCCCGCGTCAAAATCAAGGAAGAGAAGGCTTATCTCGGGATAAAGCTTCTTGACCTTCCACTCGATCCCTTTGGCGATCACATGGTTTGCAATGCAGCCGAAGGGCTGAAGGCAGACCACATTCCAGATCCCCTCCCGGGCATATTCGGCGATCTCTGCCGGAATCAGCCACCCCTCTCCAAACTGACTGGCAAGGTTCACAATATTGGAGGCCAGCTGGGCTTTCTGATGGATCCCGGCACGGGGCTCGTAACAGGAGAATCCGGTGAGCACCTGTTCAAACGAATGAATCCGTTTCATGGCGGTGCGCTCCATGAACATCTGCTTGATCATGAAGGCCCCGCCATGTTCTAAGTGACTGCGCCGATTGACCTTTACATTGACAAAATACTGCATCACAAAATCGAGCAGGGAAGGCACACTCACCTCCACCCCCTGGGAAATCATCCAGTCCACGACCCCCATCTGGCAGAACCGGTTGTATTCCAGAAAAATCTCACCGACCACCCCGATCCGCGGCAGGGGGGAAGGATCCCCGATGGCTGCGTTAAAGTCCACCACCGCCTCTTTTAAGAGTGAAAGAAGCCCCTGGGTATCGCCTTTTTCCGAGAAGGCACGTGCAACATCCAGGTAATGATCCCGCAGGGCCAGAGCCTGGCCGGGTTGCCTCTCTCGCACGACGGTCTTATAGAAAAGCCGCGAGACGGCATCGGCAAACAAAAGGCTGCTCAACGCCGGACCGATGATGCGGCGCACCTGAAATTCGAATCCCGGCTGATCGTTTGTCGCGCCATTGCCATAGGCGGCCGCAATCACGGGGACCTCTGCGTACCCGGCACTCACCAGCGCCCTTTTAATCAGGCTGATATAGCTGGTGGCCCGGCACTGGCCCCCGGTCTGGGACATCCCGACCACCGTGTTTCGGGGATCATACAGACCGGTTTTAAACGCCTTGATGAAATCACCGATAATGACCGTGGCCGGATAACAGATTTCATTGTTGGCATACGTCAGGCCGTATTCCACGGACTGGGAATCGGAGGGAGGAAGCACCTGCAGGTCGTAGCCCAAGAGTTTAAAAATAGGCGGGAAAAACGGGGAATAGCAATCGGCAAAATAAGGCGCAATAATCGGCTTGATTCGATCTTCCCGGCGATAGGGTGGCGTCTGTTTAATGGGTTTTACCCGCGCCGGTTCAGCAGGAGCCCTTCCGTTCAGGGTTTCAACCAGGGAACGAAGACGCAGGCGGGAGGATCCGGTGCTCGATATTTCATCAATTTTAATCAGGGTAAATATTTTATCCGAAGCCGCCAGGATGTCATGAATTTCATCCATGATAAAGGCATCCGGCCCGCACCCGAAAGAGTTCAGCATCACAAACTGAATATGCGGATCTGGCTGGTCCGCGACCCACTGAGCCGCCTTCAGCAACCGATTGGGAAAGGTCCACTGGGAGACCGCGGATAACTCCGTCAGACTTTTTAAGCAGAGACGCGCCGGAAGATCCACCGGGATCACATCCACGCCCAGATCGGCGAGGATCTCCGAGGTCTGGTGCTCAATCAAAGGATCCGCATGATAAGGACGCCCCGCCAGCACGACCACCGTGCGCCCTTGCTCCGCGGCGGCGTCAAGCAACGCCTCCCCTTCCTGACACAGCTGATCACAAAACCTCTTCTGGGAGTCCTGGGCCTGCTGGAAGGCCTCGCGCATCCGGCCATGGGAAACCCCAAGTGTTTTCAGATAACTGAAACAAGCTCTCTTCAACAGCACCGGATCTCGAAAAGAGAGCGTCGGCGCATCAAAGGGGATCTCCTCTTCCGCCCCGGTCTCCACCGCGCCCTTCAACACATCGGCATACCCGGCCACGATGGGACAGTTGTAACTGTTCACCGCATCAGGCTGATCGTTGGATTCATGGATGGCGAAGGGATAAAAAATTCGATCCACGCCCCGGCCCAGGAGATCGGCCACATGGCCGTGGGCAAGCTTGGCCGGAAAACAGATGTTGTCCGCCATGATGGTGCCGAGCCCCTTTTCATAAATCTCAGGGGTAGACGGATCGGAGAGCACCACCTTAAACCCGCATTCGGTGAACAGCGTGTGCCAGAAAGGAAAGGTCTCGAACATGCCGAGTATGCGGGGAATACCGATACACAGACTCGCTGCAGGGGCGGACGGCTCCAGGCTGCGATCAAAGAGGTGCCGGTTCCTGGCCGAGAACAGATTCGTGCCCCGGACCCTCTCCCTGCCGCGATTGCTGAAGACCCGTTCACATTTATTTCCCACATGAAACATCCGACCCCGATCAAACGAGAATCGGGTCACCGTGCACTGGTTGGTGCACCCCCGACAGGTAATCTGTCGCGTGGTATAATGACGGCAGGCATCAAGCGCTGCCAGATCCACAGCCCGAACCGCCGCCGGCTCGCTTTCAAAGCCCTCCCGGGCCAGGAGTGCGGCTCCAAAGGCCCCCATCATCTCCGGCCAGCGTGAGGCGGCGACCTGACGCCCGGTAAGGACCTCTAAGGCACGCATGACCGCGGGGTTCCGAAAGGTTCCCCCCTGGACCACGATATGGTCTCCCAGCTCGGAGGGGTCGCGAAGTTTCAACACTTTATAGAGGGTGTTTTTAATGACGGCTATCGCCAGGCCCGCCGCAATGTCACCGATCTCGGCGTTCTCCCGCTGAGCCTGTTTGATTCTTGAGTTCATAAACACCGTGCATCGGGTCCCCAGGTCACACGGGGCCGCAGCATGACAGGCGAGATCGGCGAAGGCCTCGGCCGATAGGCCCAGCGAATGGGCAAATCCTTCGATAAAAGAGCCGCATCCCGAAGAGCAGGCCTCATTGATTTCAATCCGACTGATCCCACGATCCCGAATAAAAATCGCCTTCATATCCTGCCCGCCGATGTCGAGGACAAAGGAGACCTCGGGGTCGTATTGGGCAGCGGAACGCCAATGGGCCAGAGTCTCCACCACCCCAAGGTCGATATCCAGAACGGATCGGATTAAATCCTCCCCATAGCCGGTCACCGCTCCTGCAGCAATGAGGGGGTGCGCCTCAGTTCCAATTTTATCGCGAAAACAAAAGAGCGCCTCCAGGACGGTGTCCACCGGGTTGCCCCGGTTGGGACGGTAATCGTGAAAGACCACCCGGTTCCGATTATCCATCACCATGACCTTGGTGGTGGTGGAACCGGAATCGATCCCCAAAAACAGTGGGGACTCCGCCTGAGCCAGGTCCACCCGAGGAATATCCAGGGTGGCGCGCTCTTCCTGCCACTGGGTAAATGCCGCCGCGTCTTTGAAGAGGGCTGGCAGACGATGCCCCGCAGACGATATCGTGGCGGCGCAGCTTCCGATCCGATCCTGCCAGGTGGAGAGCCGGACTCCGGTCCCCTCGGAAACAGGATTCAACGCGGCCCCCCAGGCCGGAAAAAACTCACTGTTGGCCGGAAGAAGGGTCTCGGTGTCGGAGAGATTAAGGCAGTGGCGAAACCGATCCCGCAGCGAAGAGAAAAAGGTCAACGGTCCCCCGCAGAAAAGGATCGTCGACTTGATTTTAATCCCCCTTGCCAGGGTATTGAGGTTCTGCACCGCCACGGCATGGAGAATAGAGGCACAAATATCAGAAATAGCAATCTTTCGGCTCACCAGATTCTGCACATCGGTCTTGGCAAAGACCCCGCACCGGGACGCAATGGGATGAATCACGGTGGATGCCGCCGCCTGACCATTTAAGTCACCGACGGAGAGATCCAAGAGGGAGGCCATCTGATCGATAAATGCGCCCGTCCCTCCGGCACAGCTCCCGTTCATGCGAATGTCCGGCGGCCTCTCCGGGCTGAAAAAAATCATCTTGCTGTCTTCGCCGCCAATGTCTATCAGGGTTTGAACCTGAGGAAAATAACGCTGCACCACCTCACCGGCCGCGACCACCTCCTGAATGAACGGCATGCCCGTGCGTTCGGCAATGCCCATACCGGCCGATCCGGTGACAGCCAGCTGCACCAGGCGGTCTCCAAGAAATTCCCGGGCCGCCGTCAACATATCAGCGAGGGTATTGACAATATCCGCCCCATGGCGGCAATAACGGGAAAACAACGTCTTGCCACCCTCCTCCAGAACGATCAACTTCGCCGTTGTGGAACCAACATCCAAACCGGCACGCAAAGCATCCGGTTCCATCCCATTTTTTTTCATGGGTCCTTACCTCACATCAAAAATCATCTGTAACCCCGACCGGGGCTCAGCATCGTCATTTCGCATCGTTAATGGAGCACATCAGTGTATCGACGATAATAGCCCTTCGTTCCCTGATAAAATGAGAAAACGCATCTTTTTCTCCATTGATGAGGAACGCTTTCACCATGGGTCTTGCGATAAAAGGAAACACACACAGACTGATCAGGTTAAGAATAAAATGAGACGCCTCAAGTGAAGGATTCATCAATCTGAGCTCCCCTTCCACCTGTTCCCGGACCCGCTTTGAAAAAAGGCCCTCCCCGGCGAACAATTCAATCATCTTCTCTGGGTCTCTGTTCAGCTCATTCATCATAAAATTCGGCAGGTAAGGGTTCGCCAGAAACAAATCCAGGTATTTATCCACAAATTGGCCGAGCCGCGCCTCAAAGGTAATCTCCTGCTCCATAATCTTGGTCACCCGAGGGAGAAACCGATCAAACTGATCGTAAAAAACCGCTTCAAACAGTTTTTGTTTGCTTCTGAAATAGTAATGAAGAGAGGTTCGACTGATCTTCGCTGAATCTGCGATATCCTGCATTTTTGTGCCGTCCATCCCCTTCTGAACAAAGAGGAGCTTGGCCGCATCGAGAATGCGCTGTTCCGTATTTACAAGGGGTTCTTGAAATTCCTGGGATTCTATCATCATAACACCTATGTCTGACTTATATGTTTGACAGCTCTGTCAAACAGAATAGTCCATGGGTGGACGATGTCAAGAATAAAATGCCATTGATTTTAGAGGGAACACAGAGGGTTACGTTTCACAGCACCGCATCGTGCCACCGGGATGATTCCGGTTTATATCACCCCATGAATGGACACGTAAGGACCCTGGCCAGGTAAAAACGGCGATGGGGGATGGGCTAAAGGCTAAAGGCTAAAGGCTAAAGGCTGAGGGCTGAGGGCTGAGGGCTGAGGGCTGAGGGCTGAGGGCTGAGGCAGAGGCAGAGGCAGAGGCAGAGGCAGAGGTGTCCAGCTTTTGGATTCGTTATCGTCCATGTGGGCCTCGGAAGAACCAGGGTCATCAAATGATCGGGGTCTTTTCAATGGGCGAAACCATGATCAAGGCCCACGGAAGCAGCGGCCACTCAAGCGCAAGCGCTGGACGATCAGTCTACGCGTTCAGCGACGCGAGGAAAAACCGGCTTCACGCTCAAGGCCGCTGCAGTATCGAGTTCCACACGATTTTCCGCGACCGGGGATAAAAAAGTCTTTAAACCAGCAACCCCCCGACACCCATCTCATACACATCATCGGGCGTCACCTCGATTCCGGCCAGAAGGCGTGGAAGAATCAGATCAAAAGCGGTTTTCTTCGAGGCAAGGGCTCCGGCGGGGACGCCCACGACGCTGACCTCCCCCCGTCTGCCCAGAAGGGTCATGGCACCGGGAAGAACCGGAGATCGCGAGGATGAGATATGAAAACCGGCTCTTTCGAGACCCACCTGGGTCACATCGTCCGGATCGACGGAGAGGCCGCCCGTGGTGATGATCAGCTTGAGGCCATCGTTTATCATGCGGGTGACTTCAGCGGCCAGCACATCCGGGTCATCGGGGACAAAGGCAGAAGCGCCAATATTGGCTCCGTAACGGCCGAGGGTCTTTTCGGCGTAAGACAAAAAGGCGTCTTTGATGCGGCCTTCATAAATCTCAGTGCCGGTGACGATGACTCCGGCCCGACGCACGGTGTAGGGTGCCACAGAGAACAAGGGGGTATAGGCCAGCGCCATACACCGGGTAAACTCGGCTCGGGAGAGAAACAGAGGCACGGCTCGGGTTCCGGCAAGGACACTGCCTTTGCAGACAGGGGTATACGAAGGCAGGGTCGCGAGAATGACGTCGGCCATGGCATTGAGGCGATTGATCCGCGGGATATCCACGTAAAAGAGGCCGTCGTGCTCGGCGATGAATTCGACCTTTCCCTCTTTAGGCGGACCGACAACCACGGTGCCATCTCCTCCCAGGGTATCGCCAAACGCAATGGCCACGTCGTTTTCATGCACCAGGCTTTCCTGTTGATTTTCCTCTTCGAGGTAGACCCGGTTTTTACCCATATTCTTAAGCGTCTCGATATCGGCTTCGGTGATGCGCTGACCCTTGACGAGGGCGGGCCCTTTTTGTTTTCGGGGCACGATCAAGGTCATGTCGTGGAGGGCATGACCTCCCACGGCATTCTCCAGGGGTGTTGAGATCAAACGAAGCGCTTCCGCATGTTTGTGTTCATAAAGCGTGGTTTCTCCGGAGCAGGCAGGACAGATCTCCACCGCGTCCAGGGTCCTGAAGCCCTCTCCGCAGTGGACGCACCGGCGGATAAAGCTGACGTTTTTTTTCTTCCCGCCAAGGAAAGACCCATCCAGAACAACCTTTTCACAGGTAAAAAGTGAAACGCCCCCATCTCGGATTTCGTTTAAAAGCGCGAGGGTATCCTGCTCTTTCTTGGGCACCAGCTTGAACAACCAGGCCTTGAACTGAGGCCACTGATCAAGGATCTCATGGTTGGGAGCCACCCGCACCCCTTCGCCGGTATGCTTGTCGTACATGGCCAGGGCAAAACGACCGGTGGAGACAATTTTGAGCCACCCGTTCCCGATGGTACAGGGCGTGAGAAGTTGAACCGCATCAGGGATACACGCCCGAGTCTCACTCACCGCATCAAAAAGCGCCCCTTCCGGCAAGTTGGAGAGTGCCAACTCCACCATAAAGCCCCCGGCAACCATCCCTGGAGCCACATGACCGTGAAACTTTTTGACTTCATCCACATATCCGTCAAACGAAAACCCGCGAATTGTCATAGAGACCTCTCATTATAACAAAAAATTAACCACAGAATCAGGGGAAGCTCAGAGGAGTTTAAACAACATTTTTTTTATACTACCTAAGACATGCTCAATGCCAGTTCTTTTCTTAACCGTTTACTGGAGGAAAAATAACCAATAGGTCATACAGGCAGTATAGAGGGAACGATGGCGAACCGTTGAAGACCCCGACTTAAGAAAATCGACGCGGACGTTTCAAAAAAAATGCCTCTGTTCTCATCACTCTTTCTCGCTCCCAGGGCGGAGCCTGGAAACGAGAGCACTCGACTCGTGAAATATCCGGGTTAGACCGCTTCCACACGGCAGGGAACATACCGGTGCAGGGGGGTCCCTGCAAAGGGATCCCGATGGGTATTTTTGGTGAGGCGGTTAACGTTGACCCCGAAAACCTCACCCTTGTGCAGCAGACCAAAACCATGGGGAATCGCCACCTGGCCCTTACGCATGTGATCGGTGATTTCGAGTTCAATCACCTCGGAGGCGGCCTCGGTGATAATCTTCACCTTCTGGCCGTCGGTAAAATCAAAACGCTTGGCGTCCCCGGGATGCATGGCCAGAGTGCAGGGGCGTTTGCCCTCGTTCCAGGCGGGATCGCGCATGAGGGTGTTGCTGTTTTTGGAGGTATGCCGCCCGGCCATGAGGATGAAGGGGGCCTCCTCCTTCATCTTGAGGTCTTCGGCTTCAGCCTCGGGGGTGATCTGCTCTACCCACTCTGCCATCTCCGGGATAAAAAGATGCATCTTGCCATCGGGGTGTCGGATTTCATCGAGATTGCGGTCCCCATCCATCTTTCCCACCCAAAGGCCTCCGGGGTGATCGTAGATCGCCTTAAACACCGCCTCGCTCTGGGTGAGCTGCGGCGTCAGGAGGGCCACAGGGGCAAGGGCACGATGGCGCACCATGCCCGAAAGCGCTTTGCTGAGATTCACCGGATGAAGCGCCGTCTGCCAGAATGGCGGCAGGGAAAATCCCGCCCGCTCCGCATTTTTCCGGTTGGCAGCAGGCATGGCCAGGGTAATCCCCCAGAGGGCTGCGAGGTTGGCCGAACCCAACTCCTCGCCCAGGGTTTTTGCCAGCACAAAGGGGAGAACCTTCATGGCCTTTTTGTTTTTGGATGCAAAACTCATGAGGGCAGCGGCGTACGTTTTTCGATCCTTTTTCGCCGCTTCGTACACGAAAGCCGGAATCTCTGGAATATACCCGGCCGCTTCGGCGATGCCTGTATAGATCTCCCCCACCTCCTTGGCCGTCCCTTTTGGACACACCACGGGATGACGCATCTGAAAATAGACATCCGGATAGTTCCAGGGGAAAAAAGTACCGTCAAAGGACTCGTACCCGCTCTTGGCCGGGAGCACGTAATGGGCCAGCTCCGCGGTCTCCGTCATGGCAAGCTCCGAGACCACAAGAAGATCAAGCTTTTTAAAGGCCTCTTCATACGCTGTGGTGTCCGCGTAGCTTCGAAGCGGGTTGGAACCGGAGCAGAGAACCACGCGGAGCCGCTCAGGGTGATCGGAGAGGATCTCTTCGGGCATCACGTTGGGAGGATAGGCGCCGTTCAAGGCGGGAAACCCGGTCTCCACGGTCCGCCAGTTTTTCTCGTCCCGCTCGTCGGTGTGACTCCCCAGGGGCACGATGGTCCCGGGAATCACGTTGCCGCCGGGGACGCCGTTACGCCCGCAGACAGAGGCCAGAAGCATGTAGAGATAACTCGTCAGGGTGCTGTGCCGGTTCATGTAGATCCCCAGGTCAAAATGCATGCACCATTTCAGGGTCACCAGCTTTCCGCACAGGGCATAAACGTCATCATAAGAGACCTCGCACACGGACAGCGCGCCCCGGATATCAAAACCCCGAAACCAGGGCTCGATCTCGGCAAAACCTGTGCAGTAAGTTTCCAGATAGTCTCGCTTCTCCCACCCTTTCTCCAAAATCAAAGCGATCATGGCCCGGGCCAGAAGCGCATCCGTGCCGGGGCGCACAGGAATATGCAGGTTGGCTGCCTGGGCGGTCTCGGATCGTCTCGGATCAATGATGGCGAGAAATTTATCCGGATTTTTAGAGAACTCCTTCAACACCAGGGGAGCTCGGGGCATTTGATGACTCTCCATCCCATTCCACCCGATCCCCAGGATCATCTCGGCGTGGTGCTCGTCGGGAATGGCAAAACGGTTCTGACGCCCCATCATGCGCCCGCAGGCCCAGAAGTAACCGGTGAGTTCCTGGCCCAGGGCGTTGTAGGAAAATTTGGATCCCACGGCCTTCATCAGGGTCATACCAAAGGCGGCCTCGAAGTGGCACCCCTGCCCTCCGCCCCCCATGTACGCATAAGACTTCGGGCCATGTTCATCGACAATGGCCCGAAGCCTGGCACCGATTTCGGCAAAGGCCTGATCCCAGGAGATCTCCTCAAACCCCGTTTCCGTGCGTTTAAGAGGATGGGTCAGTCGGCCTTCATGGTTCTGATGAAAAGCCACGTTGGCCCCTTTGCGGCAAAGATACCCCTGACTTCTCACGTTCTCTTTATCACCTCGGACCTTGACGATGCGATGCCCTTCGGTCTGCACCTCAATCCCACAGTTCTGCGCACACAGCACGCACCCTGTCTTTTTCCACTCACCCATCGCTCTCTCCTGATTTGTTACTACCCGAAAAAAATCCCTTCGGCGGCAAGGCAAGCCACCGTGCCCCAAGACCTATCACCCGCTTTTTCAGCCCTCAGCCCTCAGCCTTTAGCCTTTTGCCTTTAGCCTTTAGCCTTCAGCCTTCAGCCTTTAGCCTTTAGCCTTTAGCCTTTAGCCTTTTGCCTTCAGCCTTCAGCCTTTTGCCTTTAGCCTTTTGCCTTCAGCCTTTAGCCTTTTGCCTTCAGCCTTCAGCCTTTTGCCTTTTGCCTTTTGCCCATTTTACTTCACATGCGTAATATAAGACCAAAAAAAAGTATTTTCAGCAAGTAAAAAGCGTCCAACACGATGACTCTCTTGCCCAATTTTAAAGAATTTCCATGGCGAAGGCCACCGCCAACATCCTCCGAACCGTTGCCGAAGATAAAAAAGGGCCGGGACCGCTCCACGAAAACACATATACACAGAAGGGAATTAGTCTTTGAATATATGCTTAAAAAATTCATTGTTCTCATGAACCATGCCCCGACCCACTTGTCCAGCCAAGTCTCCTGCTTAACCACGTAAGAGGAATGCAGGAAAGGTGTCCAGCCCTTCCTGCACGCCGAGTGACTCTACCTTACGCCCGCTAAAGCAGACTTGTTTGCTTAGACAAGCTCAAAAACACCGGCGGCACCCATACCGCCACCGATACACATGGAGACGAGACCGCGCTTGGCACCCACACGCTTCATGTTGGCCAGAAGCGTGGCGGTGAGTTTGGCACCGGTGCAGCCCAGGGGGTGGCCCAGGGCAATGGCGCCGCCGTTGAGGTTAATCTTGGATTCATCCAGGCCCAGTTCGTTGATGCAGTGCAGGGACTGGGTGGCAAAGGCCTCGTTGAGTTCAATGATGTCGATGTCATCCAGGGTAAAACCGGTCTGCTCCAGGACTTTGGGAATGGCGTACTTCGGCCCCACGCCCATTTCATCGGACTTGCAACCGGCCACAGCGTACCCCACCAGCTTTGCCATGGGCTTAAGACCAAACTTCTCACAGGCCTCCTTGCTGGCAAGCAGGGTGGCGGCAGCGCCGTCGGTGGTCTGAGAGGAGTTGGCCGCGGTGGCCACCCCCCCGGCTTTAAAGGGGCTGTTCAAACGGGCGATCCCTTCCACCGTCGTGCCGGCTCGGACGCCGTCGTCCTTGTCGACGATAAAGTGCTTCTTCTCATAGGTACCGTTCTCGCCAAGAACAAAGTTATAGGCCGGTGTGGGGACAATCTCGGTAAACCAGCCCTCTTCCTGGGCTTTGAGTGCCTTGTTGACGGAGCGCACGGCAAACTCATCACACTCCTCACGGGTGATACCGTAACGCTCGGCCACATTCTCAGCCGTCACGCCCATGGAGATATACATCTCGGGGTTGGAGACGGCAAACTGAGCATGGGGGCGAGGCTTGTTACCGCCCATGGGGACATAGGTCATGGATTCGAGACCTGCGCCCAGGGTGATTTCAGACCACCCGGCAGCGATCCGCAGATGGGAAAGTGCAATGGCCTCAATGCCGGAGGAGCAGAAACGGTTGACGGTGGCCCCGGATACGCTCTCGGGGAACCCGGCCATCTGGTTGGCAACACGGCCGATGTTCAAGCCCTGCTCGGCTTCCGGAAAGGCACAACCGCACATGACGTCATCGATCTCTTTGGGATCGAGGCCCGTCTTCTCCACACAGGCCTTCATAATGAAAGAGAGAAGGTCTTCAGGGCGGGTTTCTTTAAACTGCCCCCTCTTGTTCTTGCAGCCGGGGGTTCGTACAGATTCAACGATATATACTTCGCGCATAGTATTCTCCTTACGTCGTTCGTTAAGCACAGACATTTCACACGTTTCATGGTCCCGGTCGGAGCGTTGCCTTCCGCCGACACCGGATCTGCCGCCGCCTTAATTACGCAGTGGGGCGCCTTTTTTCAGCATGTGCTCGATTCGGGCGATGGTTTTTTCTTCTTTCGCAAAATCGATAAAGGCTTCCCGCTCGAGCTTATACAAGACGTCTTCATCAATCGCCGTGCCTTCCTTAACGGAACCACCGGAGATGACGGTGCCGATGCGCGTCACGATAAATGAGTCATGCTCGCTGAGGAACCCGCCTTTGAGCATGTTAAAGATCTGTGCGTTGATCATCCCGGTACCGGCTTCACCCATGACAGGCACCGGCTTCTTCACGGGCGGCGCATACCCGGCGTCTACCATGGCCAGCACCTCTTTCTTGGCTTCGCCAATCAGGAGATCGCGGTTCATGACGATACGGTCGGCCCAGGGATGCATGTGCCCCAGACTGAAGGCCTGTTTGGCACTCATGGAGTACTTGGCCATCCCGATGGCCATGAAGACCGGCACAAAGAGCTTGGACAGATCGGTATCTTTCTGAACAGGTTCGGGAAGGGCAAAGACAAACTTCTTCCAGAGGTTGGTACAGCCACCGCCAGCAGGGAGAAGACCCACGCCCATTTCCACAAGGCCCATCATGAGGTCGGCGGCACCCACAATCTTGTCGGCTGCACCGAGGCACACTTCGCACCCGCCGCCCAGGGTCATGCCATAGGGAGCGGCCACCACGGGGATATTGGCGTAATGGATATCCTTGATGCCGTTCTGTGCCAAAGCCAGAAATTCATCCATCTCCGCGTATTTCTTGCCTTTACAAAGCCCAAGAACGTAGTCAAGGTCGGCACCGGCAGAGAAAGCTCCGGGCATGCCACCGGCCTGGTTGCCGATGACGATACCGGCCGCGTTCTCAAGAGCGAAATCCTTGACTTCCCCCATGAACTCGATGATCTCACGGTTCAGGGCGTTCATCTTGGTAGTGAACTCGACACAGAAGATATCGTCTCCGATATCGACCAGGGAGACGGAGGGGCAGCTCTTGACGACCTTGCCGTCGGCCCTGCAGGTCGCAAGGGAGAGCGCGGTGCCACTGAGCTTAACAAACTGATAACTTTCGGTTGCGAAGTCATAAAAGTACTGACGCCCGCCTTTCACTTTGTAAAACGTCTCGTTTCCACCAGCCAGCATGGTCTTGACTTTTTCGGGAACGACCAGTCCATCGGCTTCCATCCGTGCCACGGACTCTTTGACTCCAATCATGTCCCAGGTCTCAAAGGGGCCGGTTTCTACGGCATACCCCCACTTCATGGCGTTATCGATCTCAACGACAGACGTCGCAATCTCAGGAATGCGGTTGGCTGCGTAGATAAGACCGTTTGCCGAGCAACTCCAGGCAAACTTAGAACCTTTGTCATCACCGTAAATAATGGCTTTGATTTTCTCGACAGGAGAGGAAGCCGCTTTGGCGGCGTTCAGGCAGGGCAGATCCGGCTTAACGAACTCAACGTACTCGCCGGAGGCGGGATCAAGCATCAACTTGACCTTTTTGCCATCGGCATTTTTCTCTTTTTTAAAGAAACCACCCTTGGTCTTGTTGCCAAGCCAGCCCTTTTCAACCATTTTCGTCACAAACTCAGGAAGGACATGGGTCTCCCGCTCTTCGTCGTCGGGACAAAGATCGTAGGAGTTTTCCATGACGTGGGCCATGGTATCGAGCCCAACGAGATCGGCGGTACCAAAAATAGCGCTGGAGGGACGGCCCATGGCCGGGCCGAAGAGACCGTCCACTTCGGCCAAGGTCATTCCCTGCTTGACGACTTCCTGCATGATCTTACCCATGCCCTGGATACCGATACGGTTACCGATGAAGTTGGGGGTATCTTTGGCCCAGACGATCCCTTTGCCGAGATTGATCTCACCAAACTTCTCGATGAAACGAAGCACTTCCTGTGCTGTCTCTTCACCGGGAATCAATTCCAGAAGATGCATCCAGCGGACGGGGTTGAAAAAATGGGTGCCGAGAAAATGCTTCTTGAACTCGGAGCTCAGGCCCTCGCTCATGGCCTTTAATGGAATCCCTGAGGTGTTGGAGCTGACAATACAGGTGGGCTTTCTGATGCCTTCGATCCGCTTGAACAATTCCTGCTTGATCTTGAGGTTCTCCACGACCACTTCACAGATCCAGTCGCAATCGGCCAGTTTGTCAAAATCGTCGGTCAGGTTCCCGATCTCGATGAGCCCGGCATCTTTCTTGTTGTAGAAAAGAGGGGGCTGAGCCATGAGGGCTCCGTCCATACCTGCCTTGACGATGCGATTACGGGCCGCAGGATCATTTTTCTCTTCATCCGTCAGGTCAAAGGGAACGATGTCCAGAAGCAGGACCTTCACCCCGGCGCCGGCGAGGAGAGCGGCAATTCCACCACCCATAATACCAGAACCGATAACCGCTGCTTTACTGATCTTTCTAACCATAAATTCCTCCTACGTGTATATTTTGTTAACAATCATGATGGCCACGTAAAAAAACAGAGTCACATTTTCATGAAGCCTACGAAGGGGAGGAATCGCCTGGGAAATGAATTGCGACGAAAGGGCGTATACTCAGACGATCGAACGTATAGTAAGATAAACGGCGTTCAATTTCAAGACATAATGAATAATGATTCAGTATTGTTCTCATAAAAAAACATAGATTAGAGACACGATTTAGAGCAGAGGCACGTCTGTGACATGGGATTTCGTGGGGTCTGAGGAAAAGGATCGGTATTAAATGCCCCCCAGAGGGGACAGGCAAGACCGAAAAATGAAAGGGTTCTTCACATACCGCTGCCGCCGTGACGACAACGTCACACCCCTTTTCGAGAGGAGGCACCTCACCGCCGGAGCCGAATCAAAATCATTCCATTCGTCTTGCTTCTACATCTGTTTAAAAAGGTGGGCGTAGCTGCGGCTGACAGTGAGGATCTCTGAAGACCCCTTCAGTTTAACGGCGAGGCGTCCGGTGAGGGAGTGGCTGACCTTATCGATACATCCGGCGTTGATAATGGTGCCACGATGAATCCGCCAGAAGGTCTCGGGGTCCAATTCATCGGTCAACTCTTTGATGGGTTTTTTAATGAGAGATTCGCCATCAACGGTGAGGACCGTGGTGTATTTGGCACTGGATTTAAAAAACAACACATCGTCCACGTAAATCAACCGAATGCAATCACGGTGGAGTGCCTTGATCCATTTAAGATGAGACGAAGCGGCCGGACGACCCACCGCGCGAATCACCTCTTCGATGACCCCTTTCAGCTCTGCAGGGGGCGTGTCTCCTTCCATCTGCTTTTTCAGTCGGTCCACGGTCTTGGACAGACGCTCGTCGGTCACGGGTTTGAGCAGGTAGTCCATGGCCTCATTTTCAAAGGCATCCACGGCATACTGATTAAACGCCGTAATAAAAACCACCCGGGTCTGTCGGCTGCATTGGCTCGCCACCTCCATCCCCGTCAGGCCGGGCATCTTAATATCTAAAAAGGCAATATCCGGGGATTCGAGTTCCATAAGCTCCAGAGCTTCCCGCCCGTTTCCGGCACGGCCGCAGACAACCAGCTCGGGCCAGATCCGTGAAAGCATGGACTCCAGGTAGATCACAAGCTGCTCTTCATCATCGGCAATAATCGCTCTAATCTCGGTCATGGGGTACCTCTATGGAGGCCAGAAATCCGTGGGGCCTGTTCTCTTTTATAATAAGCCTGGCTTTGCCGTCGTACAGGGAGTCCAGGCGTTCCTTGATGTTGGTGAGGCCGACACCCCAGTGGCTGCCCTCATGAAACCCGAGGCCGGAGTCGGCCACGTCGATGCAAAGCTTACCCGGTATGGCCGAAGCGGCGATGGAGATATCCCCTCCTTCGATCCGCGGCTCCAGCCCATGCTGGATGGCATTTTCCACGAGAGGTTGAATCAGCATCGGGGGAAAGGGAATGCCACGCAATGATTCGGGGATATCAATGGCATAGGAGAGCCGTTCACCCATGCGGATTTTAAAAATATTCAAGTACGCCCGAATCATCTCCATTTCCTGACCGATGGTGGCCATCTCCTCACGGGTCTTGTAAAGAGACAGCCTTAAGTAGGAAATAAGATCGTTCATCATCACTTTGCCCCGGTCCACATCGGTGTCCAGGAGGCTCAAAATGTTGGAGAGGGTGTTAAAGAGGAAATGGGGTTCAATTTGGGCCTGGAGGAGGCGAAGGTTGGTTTCCACTACTTTTTTTTCGATGGTGAGCCGCTTGATCTTCTCGGTTTGAATTCTCTCCCGTGCCTGACGGATCTTCTCCTGGGAATTGAGAATAAACCGAAACAGAGAGCCGCCCATGACGGTAAGAATCACCACCTGAACGATGAGTTCACTCTTCTCAGGGATGTAAAAGAAGAGATCTTTGCCCGACAGAAACGCGCCGAAGATAATACCGGCACAGGCTCCGGCCGCCATGGCAAGGGCGGCCCCGGTCATCTGGACCAGGGGCCCTTTCCAGCGCAGGCAGATCAACGCGGTGAAGGTAAAGGCAAACGCACAGGTGCCCACGCATTGCCCGATGATGAAGTTGGTAAAAAAGCCCTCCCCAAACCCCATCATGGAGCTGAGCATCACAATCACCGTCACCGTGACCACGGCCGAAATATACTTCCGGACAATCAGCCCCAGGTGGTCACGAAATACAAAGCTTTTTCTGGATCCTGCCTCACGCATCGCTCACCTTGATCATGCCTTTTCCCAGGGGATCAAATCACTTCTTGCCTTCCATCATGGACTGAACAAACTCAAGGGTGCCGCGAACTTCCGGCTTGGTAAAAATATCAAACCCAGCACGCCATGGTTCTTTATCCAATCGATAACGAATGCTGTCCGCCGTATCCTGACGCATCATCTTTTTCATGGTAATGAAAGGACGGTTGGGGGTGTCGATCCAGGAGGTCACGATCTGCTTGGCGCGAACCATCAACTGATCTTCTTCCACAATTTCATCCACCATGCCAATCTCAAGAGCCTTCTCAACCCCGACCATATCACCGAAGAACATCACGTTACGGTAAGTGCGATCGTCATTTAATCCATAACGAACCACTCTGTACTGAGCAATGGACAGGGGCAGCCCGATCTTGATCTCGCTCATCCCCATGCGGATCTTGGGATGGTTTTTCACCACACGGTAATCGGCAGCAAAGGACCAGATGAGGCCGGCGGCGGCGCAGTGACCGTTAATGGCAGAGACCACGGGCTTTTCACAGGTAAAAAAGTTAAGGAGGAGTTCTTCCTCCTCTTCAAACCAGGCGACGGCCTCTGCGTGAGACTGGAACCCGATAAAATCAGGGAGATGGAATCCACTTGAGAAAAACCGGCCTTCCCCGGTCAGCACAATCCCCTTCATGGTATCGTCTTCGTTGACCTTTTTAACGATGGCATCCATTTGACGCAGGGTGTCAAGGGTAATGGAATTGGTGGCACCATGAGACAGGGTAATAATGGCGATTCCGTCTTCGACTCTTTCCTTAATCATAATTCCCTCCGAAACGACCAATGGTCACATAAAACACAATAATTCTGGAATGATAACATGAAACTTTGTTCACTTGCCGTGTGTCAATTTTTTACACCCGGCAAAAAATGGGTATACCTGAATTGCCTCGAAATGTCCATGCCGGTTTCTTCAAGCACCCAAAGTCCTCTGTGATTACCACACATTGATGTTCCCTGCTCCGTCTCTTCGAACCAGAGCTTCAAGCACCCCCCAGAGTGGATCGGGATCAGAGATAGGGATAGGGTCCTGTGGCCCTCTGAAAAATCGTGGTCATGGAAGGACCGGGTTCGTTTGACTGGCCTAACCCGGATATTTCATGAGAAAACGATCGCGCCAAAGAAATAAGATATTATTACAGCTGATTACCGTGGAAAATTTAGATATTTCTAAAATACAAAATGCAATTCACGGTTTTCTTACCGCTTTTCTCACCCTTCGGGCTAAACGATGATCAAGGCCCCAAAGAACCACAGACAAGCCGTTATTTCGAAGCTTGGGCGACGAACCGGATTATAAAGGGATGAACAAACCGAGGAGAGACTCAAAAAGGAACGTCTCGCAGCAGAAAAATAATTCGGGGGGAACACTTTCGGCTGCCAGAGAATCGTTGAACAGAAAAACAGACGCCCTTCTCAGGCGTTTCGCAGCTTGCCCCGAAGAACAACCTGCATGTAACGTTGCCGCTGATACTGCGCTTTTCGTTTTGCCTGGTCGAGAAACATGAATCGGCGCTCCCGGCCGGGATCCTCCCCCACCATGCGATCGATACGCATGGAGAGGGTGTGCAGCTCCCCCAGCACCCGAGGCTCCGTTGTGGGCAGCTCCCTGATGAGACGTTCCATGCGTTGGGTGGCCCGACTCAGTTCGCCGATAAGGACCTCAACTCGTTCATTTCGAAACGGATTTTTAGCTATCATACGCCCTCTGTATCGGCCTTAGTCAGGGCCGGAAGTTTGACCGTAAAGGTACTGCCCACCATGGGCTGGCTGATCACATCCACCGTCCCAAAGAGTCCCTCCACCAGTTGGCGGACAATGGAAAGCCCAAGACCCGTCCCGACAATAAACCGTCTTTTATCATCTTTGATCCGGTAAAACTTCTGAAAAATCTTCTCCTGGTACTTTTCTTCAATGCCAAACCCGTCGTCAGCGATGGCCACCCAGAGTTCATCATCGTCCGAAACCGAGACAGACACCCTCACATGGCCCCCGCTGCCTGTGTACTTGATGGCATTGGTAATCAGGTTACCATAAATACTCTCAAGCGACGAGGGATCGGCAAAAAGCAGGGGCAAAACCGTCTCGGGCAGTTCAAGGGTCAGCCCCACCCCCTGAGCCTGGGCGCGAGCCCTTAAAAAATCCACCATGGCCCGCAACAAACCTCCGGGATCCACCTCACGGGGGTGAGAAAACTCCCCGCCCCCTTCGATACGCTGCAGGTCCAGCAGATCACCGATCAGGGCGATCAAGGCTCCGGCCTTGTCGCGCGCTCTCACGATCACCCCCCGGTTCTCCTCCCCCATCGCCGGCCCCACCTCCTCTTCCACCAGGGCGAGCTGCTCACAAATGGCCGTCAGCGGGGATCGAAGCTCATGGGCGACCTTGGCGACAAATTCGGATTTCATCTGATCAAAGGTTTTCAGGTCGGTGATATCCGTCAGCGTCACCACCGACCCCAGACACTCCCCCTCCGCCGACAGGACGTGCTGACCTCGGGCCAGATAAAACCCATTGTCCGGGACCTGAAGTTCACAGGAAGGGATCTTGCCATCGGTCATGAAGACCCCGGTAGAGATGCTGTTGATCCAGAGACAAAAATCAGAGTCCTCGATGTACCAGGAAATATGGCACTGGGACTCCATCAAACGATCCCCGACAAAGAGCCGTTGAAACACCGAGTTCATGAGCACCACCATGCCGTAGGCGTTGGTCACCACCACCCCGTTGGGCAACGACTCGACAATGGCCGCGATCCGGCTCTTTTCCGTCCCCAGGTCTGTCAGGGTGCGCTCACGCTCCCGTTTCAACTTTTCAGCCCGTCGCACCACCCGAATGTGATCCAGCGCGCGTCCGGCCACCAGACGAATCTGTTCCGGCTCAAAGGGCTTGGCGATAAAATCGTAGGCCCCGCTCTTCATGGCCGTGATCGCGGACTCCACGGTGGCGTAACCGGTCATGATAATCACCAGGGAGGAAGGAGCCCTCTCCTGGATCTGGGCCAGCACCTCCATGCCATCCATCCCCGGCATCTTCAGATCGAGAAAGACCACTTTAGGGGTGGCCTCAGACACAAAGGAAAGCCCTTCCGAACCCTCCGCAGCCGTAAGCACCTCGCAGCCGCTTCGGGCCAGAGAACGCCTGCAGCCTTCCCGGATATCTTCCTCGTCATCAATGATCAGAATCTTTATGTTCGCGTCATCCATGGCTGTCTGACTCCCCTGGCCCTCGGGGGCGAGGAATTTCCACCCGAAAGGTGGCCCCTTCGCCCTCATTATTAAACGCGGTCAGGGTGCCGCCATGACTCTCCACAATGCCGTATGCCAGGCTCAACCCCAGCCCCGTCCCCTCCCCGGCCTCCTTGGTGGTAAAAAAAGGGTCAAAAATTCGTTTCAACAAGGCCTCCGGGATTCCGATACCCGTATCAACCACCTCGGCAAAGACCCACCCGATGCCTGTCACTCCGGTCCTGACGGTGAGCACCCCTTCATTCCCCATGGCATCAGCTGCATTTAAGATGATGTTCATAAACAGATGGTTCATCTGCTGCCCATCCGCCATCACGTGGGGAAGCGTGGGATCCAATTCGGAGCGGATCTCGATGTTATGAAAAATCGTCTGGCTCTCGAGAAGATAGAGTGTCCGGCTGATGGCACGGTTGATATCCAGGGGCGACATGGCCTTCTGGGTCTGGCGCGCAAACTCCAGTAGCTCGCGCACCGTATCCCGACACCGGGAGGCATCACGCAGAATGCGTTTGATATCCTGCTGCGCCTCCTCGGGCAGCTCGTACTCCTCGAGAAGGAGCCGCGCAAAAAGAACAATCCCCCCCAGGGGGTTGTTAATCTGATGGGCCACGCCGGCGGCCAGCTTTCCAAGTGAGGACATCTTTTCAGCCTGAAGAAGCTGAAGCTGGGTCACGTTGAGCTCTTCTGCCATACGCAAGGACTCGCGCATGTCCCGAAAGAACCCGATGGTGGCCACCTCCTGACCTTCTTCATAAACAATCGCCGCATCCAGATTGATGGGAACCCGTTGCCCGCTCTTGTCCATGCCATCCACCCGAAGGGCTTTCACATTACCCGGCCCCCCGGAATCTGTACCGCGCATCTTGACCATAATCTCTTCGGCCACTCCCGGGGGATACACTTTCCGAATATCCATCCCGGCCAACGCCTCCTCCACGCTGAACCCGCAGATATCCGAAGCGGCATCATTAAAAATCAGGATCCGGCCATCAATATGGGCGGCAATGACCCCGTCCACGGCGCTGTTGATGAGATTTTTTAAAAAGGCGTTGGAACGTTCAAGGTTCTCTTCCATCTCCTCAAAGGAGGAGACATCATAATCGAGCAGGACCACATAGGATATTTCGTCCCCGCTATAGAGCGGATACGCATAGTGACAGGCCTCACGCTGGATCTTCCCATTCACAGGATCCACTTTTTTTACGGCACGTTTGCCCGTCCGAAGGACCTCGACGGCGAGGCAGGGGCTGCAGGGGAGGTCCCGTCTGTAGAGAAGTTCATGGCAGGTGCGGCCTATACACTGTGTCCCCATGTATCTCAACCCGGGACGGAAATTGGTGGCGATCACCTTGAGGTCTCGTGAAACCAGCATCAGGTTTCGCTTCTCCTCCTCCAGCGCACAAATGGTTCCATCCCGTTTGTCCGGATACACAAAGGCTCCTTTTGATAAAAAAGGCCGCGAACAAAGGGTATCCTATTGCATCGCGGCCTCAAAATCAAACACAACGGTTACGGTACTCTCACCTCACAAACACAGGCAATTTACTCGACAATGGGCCGGGGAAGCATCCCTGCGCGTTCGGCGATCTCGGGCACCCTGTGTTCCCACTCGATGGCCATCAGATGAACACCGGCGACGCCCTTCATCTCCTTGAACTCTTCGATCTGTTCGCAGGCGATCTTAATGCCCTCTTCAGCGACTTTGCCCTTTTCCGCACCCTGAAGGCGCTTGATCACCTCATCGGGGACTTCGATGCCTGGCACCTTGCTCTTCATATATTTGGCCATACCCACGCTTTTCATGGGGGTGATGCCGGGGAGGATATACACCTTTTCAGTCAGCCCCATATCCACGGACTGCTTGACCCATTCGCGCATCTTCTCCATATTGTAGACGCACTGGGTCTGGACAAAATCCACACCGGCCTCTACTTTCTTGGCCAGGCGATGCACCCGCCACTCAAAGGGGTCGGCAAAAGGGTTGGCCGCGGCACCGATAAAGAGCTTGGGCGGACCATCAATCTCTTCACCGGAGAGAAATTTTCCCTCATCACGCATCTGCTTCACCGCGTTGATGAGCTGAATCGAATCAATGTCAAAGACACCCTTGGCGTTGGGATGATCACCAAACATCTGATGATCGCCGCTGAGGCAAAGCATGTTGCGAATTCCCAGGGCAGAGGCACCTAAAATATCCGCCTGCATGGCCAGCCTGTTTCTGTCCCGGCACACCATCTGGTAGTTGGGTTCAAGCCCCAGCTCATTGACCAGCAGTGATGCGGCCCAGCTGGACATACGCACCATGGCAGTCTGATTGTCGGTAATGTTCACAGCGTCTACACGGCCGACCAGGTGCTGGGCCTTCTCCTTGACATGCTCGACATTGGAACCACGTGGGGGACCCAGCTCGCCGGTAAATGCAAAGTGTCCTGCTGCGAGAATTTTTTCAAGATTGCTTCCTGATTTCATATCGGCACATTCCTTCGCTGTTTGTTATGTTTGACGGGTCTGTGAGGAGCTTTCACCTTGCCGTCATATGTTTGATATCGAGGTACAGAACAGCCCAACACCGACGGTCACTCACCCTGCATGTTTCTGTTCTTTCTCAAAATCGGGGAAGACCCCCTGCTCACGACAGATGGTGCGGGCAAATGCGATCATTTCCGGGATATCGATGCCAAAGGGACAGTAACATCTTGTGCAGAGCACACATCGATCCCAGACCACGTCGCGAATATCCTGAAGGGCGGCCCGATCGACCATCCCCTTTTTTTTATAAAGCACGCCGATGGAATTGATGAACTTGTAGGAGGGCATGTAGGTCGGATCATTGTCTCGGGCATTGAAGAGAAAACAGCTCTCGGCGCAAAGGGTGCAGTGAGCACATGCAGCCAGAGAGAGCTTCATCTTTGCCTTTCTGCTGTCGAGCCGTTTTTTGATGAGGTCGGTATCAACCCCGGCTGTGTTTTTCTTGAACATGTCAACTCTCCGTATAAGAGGAAGCCCCTTGGGGCTACCAGTTTCTGTTGCCACTGCCCAGCGCCCACTCACCCTTGACGGAAAAACGTACCGCGAAGAAGTAGACCATGTGGACAAACTTGGTGAAGGGCGCACAGATCAACATCGCCTCACCGGCCAGAATGTGCAGAACCATCAACGTCTTGTAGTCAAAGAGTTGATGGTACGCGAGAAGGCCCGTAATAAATGGGGCCGTGGCCAGAAGCAGCATCAGAAAATCATAGCCGCTGGTGATAATCCGAACCCGCGGGAGGAAAAGCCGTCGGTAGAGAAAAAACAGCCCGCAGAACAGAAAGATCACGGTCAAAACATCGGAGGTTCTTTCACTAAAAGAGAACAGGGAAAACCCGATGGCCCGTTCAATGAGAATGTTGTGCCCCAAAAGAAACAGCGGCACCATCACAAGACAAAGATGAAAAACCGAGGTTACGATAATCATCCCCGGGCTGGTTTTAAAGATGGAGAGCTTCAGGGCATGAAGAAACCCACCGACACCTGCGGGAGGCACTTCTGCCACCAGCCCTGCCGGTCGTTTCAGTTTCGGTTCCTCAATGGCTTGAGAGAGGGTCAGAAACCGGAACACCTGCCAGAGGATGCCACCGAAGAAGATCGCAATGGAGATCCAGACCATCGGACCCCTGATAAAATCGTACATGAGAGCCCCACTTTCCTTTTCAATGGGTTGACGTCTGAGTAAAAAGGGGAACCCTTTTCACCGGTGCCGGGAGCGGCTGATTTTCACCGGCCCTAAGGCCGGAGGCTCCATTAAAACACCACGGCATCACTTGTAATAACGCTTCTCGTACTTCGGTTGAACCACGGTACGCTGCAACTGATTCTGCCACTGCATCACGCTCTGAAGTTTCAAGATGTCATCCAAGCGATTCTGGCCTTTAAGCCTCTCGTAAATTTCCACCCACGCACAAGGGACATCCTGACTCACCTCACACATGCCATTGTTGGTCCCGCCACAGGGGCCGTTAAACAGACCTTTTGCGCATCGGGTCACCGGACAGATCCCCCCCGTGTAAGCCAAAACACACTCACCACAGGCACGACATTTTTCTTCATACATCCCGAGGTTTCGATCGACACCGATACACACGGTGTTAACAGCTGGGAAAACGGGCTTGTCGGGATAACGCTCCGCCATGAGCTGAACCCCTGCACCGCAGGCCATGGAAAGAATACAATCATACCCTTCGGCGATATCGTCCATTTCCTGGATCAGATCCATATTGCACTGACGTTCCACCGTGTAATTGCCCAATTGCTTGGAAGTGCCGCTCTCCTTGAACGTGAGCTCAAGTTCGGCGTTGAGTTCGTAGACCTCCCGCTGCCCACCGGCCAGACAGACCGATACGCACCCGCCGCATCCAACGGTCAGCACCTTGCCGTAAGTGGATATGGCCTCGGCGATCTCTTCCAACGGTTTTCTCTTGGCTTTAACCACGATTCCCTCCCATTATAATTTATCTCAACCCCATCCCCCGGATGAAGCTGTCATCTAACGTACTCTCGTCATGCGGCCACCCACCCAACAAGGCCTGTTGCCGCACCCGGTCAGTCTGCTTTTACATGGCACTCACCGCACATGACAGGGCCGGATTTCTCTGCCTCATGGCAGGAAATGCACTGGCCGTGAAAGGCATCCATCGGATCGGATTTCGCCTTCTCTCCACCGTGACAGGAAGCACAGGCAACCGCGCTGAGGTCCTCCCGATGCATGCTGTTCAGGGTCATCACCTCTTCCGGTTCTGTCTCCGAAAGGAGGTCCTCGTCCAGGGCATTCTCGCCATCCTGATAGTCATGATGGCAAGAGAGGCAATCTTCAGCCAGATCAAAATGCATCTCATGAGGAAAGGAGACCGAGGGTCTCTGCTTCGCACCCGCCTCTGCCGTCCCAGCAGACAACAACACCGGCAAAACAATCAAAATGGCCAGCATGAAAAGGGGCAGAACGCAAGATCGTGTTCTCATTTTATCCATGGGGTTGTCACACTCCTCGCAGATATGGATGAACATAAGATGACAGACGGAAATCCATCCGACCATCACAACCAGATGTCGTCAAAGAAACGAGTCTAAGACAAAAAAAGCGCACTATTCGTGACCTGATTCGTCACGTGTGTACGCCGTTCAGCCTTGAACACACCCATCAGACACGTGATACCTTTTTTACGCAAATTGACTTGTGATGTCAAGTAACGATAACACTCAACTTTTGTTTTCTTTTTAGCCAATTGAAAAAGCTTTCATGGGATAGGGTAATGCACAAGAGATAGCTTCTTTGCCACCCAATGAGCACATACCGATCAGCTGAACATTTGTCGTCCCCACCCTGCCCCGAAACAGCCCGAGAGCAAAGGGGGAACCCTTTGAGGCCGGGGAAAAACAGCGAGGAAGACCTTCACGAAAAAAACTGGGGTTATTATAACCCGTCACCAAAATTTTACAATCGGGCAATTACTCATCCAGCAATTTTTTTATCAGCAGACATCCACTCTTCCGAGCTATCCGGAAGACCGCTCTCTCAAAAATGACTGAAACACCGATGAGAGAAATTGTCAACCACCGACCCGGTCATTCTCTGCACTTTTTAAACAGATATAAATATCCGTAATCAAACCATCGTTTCAATTTTCGAGAGACCCGACCCCGTCGACATCGCCACTCAATTCATATCACACGAAATTCACACATTATTTTTCTCATTTCCGCGGAGTTCAATGAAACCATTTTTCATGTTGACATCAATTGATCCGCTTTCCTATAATTTCTCTACTTGCAGGGATGAATGTAAAAAATGGAGGGATGGTCCCCTTGGCCTTAAAATAAAATCCATCGGTTATCCCCTGTACGCCGTCCTCATGACGTCGTGCGGGATAACGTCACCATCGCCAGCAACAACCCGTCAAGGGCATTACCCTGTGTTCATTTTTTTAATGAACCAGGAGAACATTGCATAACAGACGTTTTGCACTGAAACTGATATTTAAGGAACAAACCAGTGAAAACTGGGTACCAAATGTCCAGGCTTGTAATCTTTTTTACAAAGCCACGCTGTTAAAATCAGACAAATCGAGGAACTCATCACATGAAAAAAAGTGCCCTTCTTATCGCTTTCACCCTGTTTGCCCTCCTGCCGGCCTGTCAGACCATTTCCACCCAGCGGGTAGACAGTGACACCGTCACAGACGTGGGGAGCAAGTGGAACGACACCGACTCCCGTCTTGTGGCAGACGAAATGATCAACGATGTCCTCTCACGCCCCTGGATCACCCAATTTACCACGGCCAACAACGGCAAAAGCCCGGTGGTCATCATCGGAGGCGTCAAAAACAAAAGCCACGAACACATCAACGTGAAAACCTTTGTGCGTAACCTGGAAAGAGCGCTTCTCAACTCCGGCCTGGTCGAATTTGCCGCCAGCCGCAGCGAACGTGAAGAGATTCGTGATGAGCGCCTGGACCAGGCGTCCTACGCATCCGAAGAGACCGCCAAATCCGCTGGAGAAGAGATCGCCGCCGACTTCATGCTGCAGGGCGAACTCAACAGCATCGTGAACAAGGACGGCGGAAAGTCCGTTCGCTTCTATCAGGTGGACCTGACACTCATCGACCTGGAAAAAAACAAGAAGGTATGGATTGGAGAAAAACAGATCAAAAAGCTTCTCAAACAAAGCCGCTTCAGATTCTAAAGCGACCGCTCGAAACGCTGCCACCAAGGCAAGAGGCCGCCTGGATTTTCTGCGAATCCAGGCGGCTCTCCGATTGATCCCCACGCTTCAGGCCGGATGCCGGCCCTGTCATCTGTTTATACTTTTGTCATGAGGAAGATATGCCCCCCATGAAACGACTTGTTTTTTTTCTGATCCTGTTGATTTCAGCCACCGGATGCGCCCCGACATTCGATTACGCCAATCTTGACCGTCTCCTCCAGGCCGGCGATTGTGTCGGTACCCAAGAAATGCTCAAAACCAGGCAAAAAGACTACGGCTCCCATGCCCAACTCCTGTATCACCTCGACTGCGCCATGATCCATTACCAATGCGGTGACCTGGTAAAGGCGGCTGCCGAGCTCAACGAAGCCGATGAGATGGCTCAACGTCTGTGGACCAAAAGCATCAGCGCCGGAGCGGCCTCGTTTCTTGTCAACGACCTGATCGTCGACTACCCCGGTGAAGATTTCGAGCGGGCGCTGATCAATCTTTTTTCCGCCTTCACCTACATCCGTCAGGGGTCCTACGAGAATGCCCTGGTGGAATGCCGGAAGCTCAATACCCTCCTGACGGAATACAACACCCAGTATGAGACCAAAAACGTCTATAAAGAGGACGCACTGGGCCGCTATATCAGCGGCATCCTCAGCGAAATGGACGGTGAGTACAGTGACGCTTATATTTATTATTATGAGGCGCTGAAGGCCTACAGAGATTACAACACGGCCTACGGCACCCCCACCCCGCCCTCCCTGTATGAAGACCTGGTGCGAGTCGCCGGCCCCGCAGACCGCCTCAAAGAGGCCCGAGAGATCGCAACAAGCTACACCGGTAAAGTACCCACAGCCAAAAAAACACGGTCGATGGGACGCATCGTCTACATACACATAAACGGCAAAGCCCCCAAAAAGATCGAAAATAAATTCACCCATATGGGCCCCACCGGCCCCATCTCCATTGCCTTCCCTCAATATGTCACCTTTCCGGTGGGATGCTCCGACAGCAGCCTGGTCCTGTCAGATGAGAGCGGTCAGAAGATCACCACACAGGCCACCCTTGCCGAGGATATCTCCCGTATCGCCGTCAAGAACCTGAACGACAGAAAAGCGCGAATCTGGGCCAAAACCATTACCCGGGCCGTCGCCAAACAAGTGGCCGTCCATGCGGCCGCCAAGGCCGTGGAAAAAGAACAGGGGGAATTTGCAGGCCTGCTCGCCCAGATTGCCGGACAAGTGGCCGCCAGTGCCACCGAAACCGCAGATACCCGCTGCTGGCGAACCCTGCCGGGTGAGATCTACATCGCAAGCCGCTTTGTGAAACCCGGTGAATACTCGGCTTCGGCTGCGACCTGCGCAGAGACCGACACCTATCTTGAGACCGTTCATGTGAAGGCAGGGCAGACCGTCTTTGTCTTTAACAACACCATATATTAGCCCCAATGAATGACGAGGCCGGGAGACCGACACGGCGTCGTCATTCTCCCGGCTTAAAGCCCCCATCAAGGGAGATAAAAAAATGAAACGATTAATCCCCGTCCTCATGGTCACGTCGCTGGTCCTGACCGGCTGCGTCACCTCCTCACCGGTGAAAACCCGAACCGACAGAAGCGCGGTTCAAAGAGAACGCGCACGTCAGGCATTTGACGAACTCGAAGGACGCCCCTCGTCCCCGGCGCCCGCAGCCGTCACCGCGCCCGTTCAGCCCCCTCGGCCCGACATGAGCAAGACGCCTGCCCCAGCCCCGGCCCAGACACCGGTGACGATCGTCGCTGATTTTTCCGCCTCCACCCACCTCATTGCCCGGGGATACGGACAGTCCCGACCTGAAGCGATCCGTCGTGCCAAGGCCGAGCTCTCCAACACCTTTAAATCCCGGATCCAGAGCGATATTTCCTCGGTCACCCGGGCCGTCACCGACTCCGCAAAAGGGAACAGCCTTTACAAAAACGTACAGGCCAAGATTCGTATCGCCTCCACCATCGAACTCGAAGGGGTCGAGGTCGGTCCCGTGGTGAAGGATGGTCGAGAGTATGTGGCCGACGTCGCCTTGAATCGAGAACAGGCGGCCCGGAAATGGCGAAACGACATCGCCCGGATCAGCGCCCGGATTGCTGTGGAACAAAACGCCGCCAAAACCAGCCCGGGTAAGCTGATGAAACTCAAGCATCTCAACAAAGCCATGAACCTCTTCATTGAACGCGAAGCCCTCATAAGCCGCCTCCAGGTCATTGGCCGACCCGCCGAACAAACCGATCAGCGTGAGTTTGAAACCCTGGTGGCGACCCTTCAGGAGATAAAAACCAATTTCCGGATCAGCCTGAACGTCAAGTCCCCCAAGGGAAAGGACCTGAGCCATAAACTGGCCCGCGAACTCACCGAGGCCGGTTTTATTGTGGGAAACCAACCCTCCGACAGCGATGTCATCCTGCAGGTGGCCCTCGCCCTCTCCCGCGTCAAGACCAACGACCCCAACTTCAAGTTCATGCGCGCCACCGCGGATGTCTCCATCATCGACCCCGTCACGGGAAAGACCGTGGGCAACTTCAATGAAAACAAGCGATCAGGACACCTCAGCTACGAAGAGGCCGGAGCCAAAGCCACCCGCAGCCTGTCAGGAAAACTTGCACAGAAAATAATCGCCTATTTAAACTAAGAAAAGGGATGGAGACCCCATGAGCGACGGCACCATGCGCCCCATTGAAATCGACGAGACGCCCCTTTACGGCCCCCGCGGACTTCTGGTCTGCGGCCTTGAAGACGAATCTGCAAAAGCGCTTCTCACCCTGGTCCACGACCTTGGATGGGACGATCTCTCCGTCGCTTTTGCCGGACGCGGTGATCTCCAGATCTCGGTCAAGCAGCTCTTTGAGGAGCCCCCTGACCACCGGGAACCCCTGGGCGGTGTTGCCGTCATTATGGCTGGGATCACAGGCAGCCAGCTCCAGGAGCTCATGAAGGGCTGGAGGGCAAGCAGCCTGCCCCGAACCCTGTGGGCCACCCTGACCGAAACCAGCGAAACCTGGCCCCTGGGGACCCTTCTCAAGCACCTTTCTGAAGAGCAGAAAGAGATGGCCAAAGCCCGTCGGCCCCGTCCCTGACCCCTTATTCCAATCCACAAAAAAACCGCATCCATCAGGAAGCGGTTTTTTTTTGTGAGTCTATCAGGCACAGGGTCAGGCATTTTGAGCCATGGGCCACTCCTGCTGTTCAAAGGTGGCCTTGTCCACGGAGGCAGAAAAGAGATTGTCCCCATAGCAGTCGAAACGTTTATCCGGACGCATGCCCAGTTTTTTTAGCACAGCCACGGAGGCACGATTTTCCGGCATGGCGGCCCCATAAATCCGCGGCAATTGCAGCCCCTGAAAGCCATGGGCCACGATGCGCAGCGCCGCTTCAAAGGCAAGGCCACGCCCCTGGGCCTCCTGGGTCACCCCGTAACGCAGATCGATGAAGGGGCTGTCCACCACATGTTCCAAACCGCAATATCCTACAGGATCCATGGTTTCTGCGTCTTGAAGCACAAAGGTTCCGAACCCGAACCGATCCCAATGTTCAAGGCGACGGTCCACATGGATATGGATTAAGTCCAAGGGACAGGGGTAATCCACGGGAAGCCAGCGCGTCAACTCCCCATCACTCAAAAAACGCCGCATGAACGCGAGGTCACACGCCTCCATGGGTCGAAAAACCAACCGAAGACTCGAAAGAATCATAAACACCTTCACGTTGACCCTACCCCTTAGACGAGGACACAAACCGGTCCACCGTCTCTTCAAAGGGTACGGATTGAAAAAAATATTGTAACTATTCAGCTTATGCCTCCGGCGGCCCTGCCGGGGGCTAAACTTTTGCCTGATTTTATTAAGACGGGTTTAACAAACAGGTTTTACGAAATAACCTTGATTAAATTTCATCTTAATAGCAGATGTGATTGCCTCTTATTCACAGCCGTGGGTTCCCTGTCACACCGGTGAGATTACGGCGGCGTCGTAGGATGGGCACCCATTTAATATCAAAGGGCGAAGCGTGCCCATCTGGCAGTCGGGAAACCCACAACGCTGAAAATTGTATAAATTTTGACGACGCAGCATCTCTCCTCGGCGTGATCGGTTGCACCCGCGCCAGATGGGCACGGCACACCCTTTGCCCATCCTGATATGATTGCCCCCTGTCAAGAGACAAATAGCCCCCCATCCATTATTTGCCATAATGGTTATGCATTCTTCGATATTTCAAAAAGAAAACAGGGGCGCAGCACTGTAACGACGTTTGATCAACCTGATA
>NZ_JAQYWB010000056.1 GCF_030145185.1 Desulfoluna sp.
CAAGAAAAATCTTCCTTTTTTGTCCCAAAAAAGAGTATTTTTCTTGACCCCATGCTCACTTCGGATTTGAGAAAAGCGTGGTTTTTGAGGAGGAAATTAATATTTGCCCTTGAGGCCCTTACCCACTCCAAATGGAAAGGAGCCCATATTATCAAGATGCTTTTGTTTTCTGTGAGTGTACGTATCCTTAAAAATTAAAGCGTAATCAATAATGATAAGTATCAGAACCAAAATGATTAAAATCTGCCAAACACAAAAAGCCAATAATTGGTTTTCAGAAAAAAACTTGGACAGAGAGCTCATTGGTAATGCTTTTGTCAGCTTATCTGAGGCTATAGGTGTCCCAAGCAACGCAAGTAGCGACCACTGAATAACTTTAGTCGGGAACATTCTTCTTAGAATTGAGACTTCTTCTTTATTCATATTCCCTCATAACGACGCTTTTCAGCGGGCGTGGCTTTTTGCGCTCCGCTGAAAAAGCCTTGTTAGCTGATTATAAACAACATTTTTTATATTTTTTGCCAGAGCCACAAGGACAAGGAGAATTGCGACCAATTTTGAGTTTTTTGCTTTTGCTTTTTGGCTTAGGGAACTCTGTAGAAGTTTGTTTGTATTGCTTCATATTGCTTGTACTAAAAAAATTCCAATCTTCATTTAATTTTTCATAATATTGTTTTTGCTCAATAGGCCAATCTGAACAATCCATTAGAATAAAATCTTCTGAATTTGATTCTGAAAACTTCGGAGCATCAATTGCAATACCGACGATTTTTGTAAAATTTTGAAATTTATTTTTTGCCGAACCACAAGCAATTTCAAGGAGTGTACGCCTTTTTTCTCGATATACTTCGTAAGAGTCTTTATTATCAGGTATGTGAAGCTGCATAAAAACATATGCAGTACTTTTTATAAATGATGGCATAAAGGATACTTTTCTTGAAAGTTGAGATCCATCATTTGGAAAAGTTTTAATCGATTCAATAATTTTATCTGAAAGTGAACGGCGGTGAAATCTAGGTTCTTTTGCCATTTCATGAATGGCACTTTTGCCGTTAAGGGGGCTTTCACCGAGTATGGTACCTTCTAAAGTGAAATTACTGGTTCTTTGAATAATTTCGTCCCAGAAATATGAATTCCTATCAGCTCTTTTTTTTCTAAGATATACTTGGCTTTTACAGAATGCGTACCATTCCCCTTCACTGATGAATATTCCATTGACCTTTTTATCGAGTGTGCCTATATAATGTTGATTTTTGGAATCATCGAAGTTCGAGTAATAATGTGCTAATAAATCTTCTTCCCCACAATATGAAATAATTGTGTACTTTTCTAAAGCTGATTCTTTTGAAGTTAAATAGGCCGTAAAATCATAATAAGTATCTAATTCGGATAATATCATTTCTAAATTCTGACTATCAAAAACATGTACTGGCTTATCTCTCTCTAATTCTAAGAAAAAAGGGATCGTTGCTCTAGTGCGTCTATCACCGTAAGCAATTGCTAAGATACCATATACATTGTCTCTTGATGCATTCTTACATGCTTCTTTTGCACCATGAGCAACAATAATTTTATGAAAAACAAATTCATTACTATCAATGTATAGAGGAAAAGGTTTGGAGAGATCTTTGTCTAAAAATATACCTCTACCACTTTTTATGTATCTTTCCGCTCCATGAGCAGTTTTAATTTGGGCTGTAATAGATTTTTTTACCCATCTTTTCCATGCTACTTCAGAGTCTTGAATTCCCTTTTTCAGAGAAAGATTTTCTCGGTCAAAAAAAATAAAGACATGTTTATCAAAGACAGCAATAAGATCGCACAACTCATCTTTATTTTCATTAAATGGGTTGGGGTATGACCATAATTTTAAAAAAGTACGATCACACAAATCAGATAATAGTTTTTCTGTTTCAGTAAAACCTTCAGATTTTTGAATATTCATTTAACTATCCGTTTCTATATATTGTTACTACATATTCAGCTAACAATTATTAGCGGACAATTCCGTCCCATATCCCCCTCTCAGGGGTAAATACAGACAGAATTGTCGCATATATTCCCTTCATTTTATGGAATATGCGATAAAAGTGTCCCGTATTCCATTTTTATTAGACATTTCTGCCTGATAACACCCTCTCAAGGATAAAAACAGACATTTTTGTCCTCTATTCCGCTTATGGCAAGAATACGGGACAAGAACGTCCTATATTCCCCGTGTTTCGCGTTTTTTCAGACACGACTCAGTGAGATGAATTTGTTTTCAATCATCAACAGTGTTCCCTTAACGGCCCGAATAATGAGCACAAAACAGGCCCATACCTTTGTATTCACAAAGATTTAATCTTTACTCTCTGCCCCCTGCAATTGCAAGAAGGTATTTTTAAATTCCTCTCCACGCGCCCAATGTCTTGACGAGGTACGACAAAACATCCGTTTCAAACACGGCCCGAGAACCGCTATTCGGTTGAACAAAGGAACCCAAATAACCTCACGGACGTGGCCATACACACCGCAATACCAACCCCGACAACTCCTGCATCTTGCGACGCACGAGGCATTCCCTCACCCTCCACGCGAATGCGGACGCATTTCAGCCCGAAGTGACGTCACCCGTAGCGCATTCGCAAACCCGCTTTCAAGGTGGCTCCACCTTGCCGCCGGAGGCTTCTCTTCGTATCATTTCATTTCCCCACCCCCTCTCAAATCACAGCCTATTGACAAGAACGTTGAAAGTTGATTTGGAAACGGGGATGAAAGTGCGATTGCAACTCTCTTTGGACCTGTTTATGATGAAGACGCGTTGACGCTCTTCGCGGCTGAAATAATTCAGAAGACAACCGCTTTCACCGTGCTTCCGGTGGGATCGCTTTTCGGTACATTTTATGTTCCTCGGCCCTTCACAAGGCCTCTCTGGTCGAGCGCAGTGATGGGCTACCCGGGAGCCCTTGACGATCGATCATTCTTCTCAGCTTTTGGCCCTTTTTATGGAGCCCCCATGACCCTCTTCCTCCTCATCATTTTTGCTCTTTGCGTTTTTATAAAGATGAAAAGCATTAACAAAGCGCTCTCAAAACGCATCGACGCTCTTGAACAGGATGTGCAGCGGCTTTACGCCACGCGCGTTGATCCGGGGATAGGCGATGCGGAGCCTTCGGCGACCGAGGCCGAAGAACCGACGCCGCCCTCTCCCCGGGAGGCACCGGTGCGGGAGATGATTCTTGAAAAGGAAGTGGCGGCGAGACCGGTTTCATTGCCGCCAAAACCGGCGCGACAGCGCGTGATGCGGGGGCTTCTTTTGACGCCTCCGGGGCTTTTTATCAAAGTCGCGGACCGGCCTTCGACAGAGGCCCTGTCGGCTCCCAGCGCCCCGCAATCCACCTGGGCCTCTCAGTGGCAGAGTTTTAAAAAGAACGTGGACTGGGAGCTCTTTGCCGGGGCGCGACTCTTTGCGTGGATGGGGGGGCTTGCTCTTTTTATCGCGGCTGGATTCTTCGTCAAATACTCCATCGACAACAACCTCATCCCCGCCCAGCTGCGACTCGCCATCGGGGCTGTGACCGGCATGGTTCTGTTGATCTCCTCGGGCCGCATAAAAACCGAGCGGTATGACATCCTGCGGCAGACTCTTGCCTCCGGGGGCATCGGTGTTCTGTACAGCGTGGTTTTTGCCGCCACCCTCTATTATCAGTACATTCCGAAAACATTCGGGTTTGGCCTTCTCTCCCTGATCTCGGCCACGGCCTTTGCGCTCTCGGTCTTTTACAAACGCATCTCCATTGCCATTTTGGGTGCCCTGGGTGCCTTTGTCACCCCGCTTCTGGTAAGCAGCGGCCGGGGCGACCTCATTCTTCTTTTTCTCTACCTGGCCGTTGTCAGCATCGGGCTCCAGCGGGTCTCGCGCTACTTGGCCTCGCCCTTTCTGCTGTTGGTTGCCGCCGCAGGCACCCTGTTCACCGCAGGATGCGCCACCTTCGCCTCTTTCGCTTCGTATGGATCCAGCTCGGCCCTTTCCATGGCCGTGATGTGGAGCGCCATCCCCGTCCTTTTTGCCCTCTTTCTCTCGCCCGGTGACCTCATGCCGGAGAAGAACCAATCTATTCGATGGGCGGGATTTTTATCCTTTCTGCCCTCCCTGGCCGTGGCGATGGTCATGATCCTGGACCGATCAGGCTGGCACCCCCTGCTCATCCTCACCGCCGCCTCAGCCGCTGCTCTGGCCCTGGGACTCCAGAACAAAGGGTGGCACCCGAAGGTCGTCCCCTTCTCCGTCCTCACCTTTGTGCCCGCCCTTGCCTGGGCCGCCACCCGGTTCAATGCCCAAAGCGCCTCGGTGAGCTACCTTCTCCTGCTGATCTACGGCGTCACCGGCGGCCTCGGCCCCGTGGCCCTGATGATCCGCCACGGACACAACCCCACCATGCTCCGCTGGCTGAAACTCTTTCCCGCAGCGGTGGTGGGCGCCTCCCTTCTGAGCCTTTTCAGCACCCCCTTTCACAGTGTTCTCTTCTGGCCCGTCATGCTGGTCCTTCAGCTGGCAGGCATCGGGGTAAGCCTGGTGGTCGGTGCCGTTTTTCAGGTGCTGATCCTGATCCTTCTCTTTATCGGAGGAGGCTTGTTCTGGCTCTTCTCCAGCCCCCCGGAATTCATCGGGATGGGTTTCTTCCTCTTTCTCCTGATCGCAGGTGGCCTCCTCGCAGCGGGCATGATCGCCTTTATCAAGATGCTCCCCAAAATCGCCGCATCCCTGAAGATCCCAGCTATCCCGGGGAAAAAGCCACGCATTCCCAACATGGACCAATGGCTCACCGCCGCCCCGTCCGTGGGCGTTTTTCTCCTTCTGGGGGCGGCCTTTGCCGTGCCGCATCCCCACTACCCTCATGCCGGTATGGTCACCCTGGTGGCCTTCCTCGGACTCTCTCTCTTCTTCAGCCGAAGAGTGCGCTTTCAGCCCTCCGGGATCATCGCCATCCTCGCTGCGGCCACCGCCCAATCGGCCTGGGTCTTCAGTCATGGAGGGACGGAGCTCCTTTTTTCTGCTGTGGCCTGGTCCTCCGTCCTCTTCCTTGCCGCCCTGGTCCTCCCCTTTGTCTTCTTCCGAAAAGAAGACGAATGGCACGGCATCTGGAACAGCGCCGCCCTTTTTGAGGTGGCGGAGATGCTCTTTCTTCTCTACGCCGCCAAGCGCCTCTGGCCCGGAGACCTCTCCGGATGGCTGCCGCTCATCCCGGCCCTTTTAAAACTCGGCCCCGTGGCGCTTCTTTTAAAAAGGCTGGAAAATACCCCCCATCGAAACAGCATTTTAGCGTTTCACGGCGGAGCCCTGCTCTTTTACCTCTCCACCCTCCCCGTGCTTCTGCTCCCCCATGGCTGGATCGGTGTGGCCCTTGTCTTTGAAGCCTCTCTTCTCCTCTGGCTCAACCGGCGCATCGAGCACTCCGGCCTCCGATGGGTGGCCCTTTTCATGGCCCCCTCCGGCCTTTTGGTCCTCTTCACCGCCCTGCCCCTCATGAAAGCGGCGGGGAGCCTTCCCGTCTTGAACCCGGCCTTTTTCTCCGTCGCCGCCTGCACCGCGGCCCTGGGCGCTGCCGTGAAACTCAGCCCCTGGCCCACACGCAAACTCCGTCGTCTGGACCTGCCCAACACCTTTCTCTGGATGAGCCTCGGCACCGGCTTCTATCTCGTCAACCTGGCCATAGCCGACCTCTTCTCCGGCCCGAGCGAGGCCTTTACACTTATCCCCCAGGGGGATTTTAGCCACTGGGCCACTTACGCCCTGGCCTGGGCAGGCTTCGGCGCCATCACCTGGCGCATCACCCGGCTCCACATCGCCATGAGAATCGCAGGGCTCCTCCTCTTCATCTCCGGCAGCTCCGGCCTCCTCCTCCTGCCCATGCTGCTCCCCGAAGCCATCGCCACCATGGGCCCCTGGGTGAACCCCGCCCTTTTCATCTACCTGGCCCTCATCGCCATGATTTACCTGACCTTCAAAAAGGAGCCTTGGAGCGCTTTTGGCGGTCTCTCCCGCAACCTCTTTCTGGCCTTTCTCCTATTGGCCGGTTTTATGCTCCTCGCCTTGGCGTCCAGCACCACCTTAGCCACCGGCCACGCGTTCAGCGCTTTTTTGAGCCAAACGCCCCAACGTGCCGTGGCCGCTGCCGCCGCCTGGATTCTCTACGGAACCGCCATGCTCTTCTGGCCCAAACGCCTGGATCGCCCCTTTCGATTCACCGGCCTGATTCTCATCTTCATTGGCCTTCTGAAAAGCCTCGCCTTTCCCTTGAGATTCAGCACCGCCTTCGGCCTCATGACCCCGCTGGTCAACACCCCCACTCTCCTCTACGCAGGCATCTTAACCCTGTTGACCCTTTTCACCGCCCAACCCCGGGCCACCCCCTGGCCCCTCCCCAAGCTGGAGCAAAAACCCTTCTGGGGCGTCACCCTCGCCCTCACCGGCTTTGCTATCCTGAACATTGAAATCGCCAGCTTCTTCGCCACCACAGGCCAACGATTCAGCTTCCTCACCCAGGGAAGCCTCTCCAAACAACTGGCCTACAGCATCGGCTGGATGCTCTTCTCCATGGGCCTCCTCGCCGTGGGCGTTAAAGGGAAAGACCCCAAAATCAGATGGGCCGCCATCGCTCTTCTGGGCATCACCTGCCTTAAAATATTCATCCGAGACCTCTGGTCCCTCGGCCAACTCTACCGCGTCGGCTCCTTTGTGGGCCTGGCCATCGTCATGATCCTCGTCTCCGTCATCTACCAGAAGTTTCTTTCGGAAGAGGATGGAAATGGGCAGAAAAACGGGAATGGACAGAAAAACGAAGAGCGGCCTCCGGCGGCGAGGTGAGCCACCTCGAAAGCGGGTTGCGACAGCGGGAAAATGAGCCGGGTTGGTCGGCGTTACCGTACGAAAGGATGTGTGAGGGGGGGGATTTTTTTGATGAAATGGAAAGGACGTTTGTGATGCATCCGCCTTCGTACTCTTCGTATTAAATACGATTTATATCACACAACTTGTTCCCAGGCTCCGCCTGGTAACGCGCTCCGGAGGCTCTGCCTCCATGGTGAATGCTCTCAAGATAGATTTATCTCGACACGCACCTTGTTCGACGCCCGTTGCCCACACATCAACGGTGAAACCACACAAACCCTAAATCACTGCGGTTGCGCTTGGCCCCTCAGGGCTAAGCGCAACCGCAACCCGCTTTCAAGGTGGCCCACCTTGCCGCTGGAGGCTCTTTTATTTGGAGTTCATATGAAACAAACGCAGACCCTTTTCATCCTTTTTATCCTGCTTCTCACCGCCCTTCCCCTTCATGCTGATGAGGCGTGGAAAACCAGGGCCTATGTCCATGCGGCTAAAGCTGAAATCACCGAAGCGGTGTTGCCGCCCGAGCTTTTCATGGCGGTGGAGACGATGCAGGGGCGGGATCGGATTGATCTGGCCCTTGCGGGGCCGGACGGAAGGCAGCGGTCCTTTGAGCTGTTCTGGGGAGACCCCTCGCGGGTGGTCCGGTTCAGCCTGAAGCCAGAGCGGATGGAGCTGACCGATGAGGGGGAGTTTATCTGGGAAGGAAAAGCCCCCAAGCCTGAAATTGAGACTCTTTATGTGACCATCAGAGATCAAAAATTTGTGGGGCAGGTGGATGTGGAGGCAAAAAGCGGCAATGCGTGGGCCGTGCTGGCCAAAAACGCGGCGCTTTTCAGGTCCGGGGGGCAAACGCGGGCTGAAATAGCCATCAAAGCGGGGCAGTATCAAAAAATACGGCTGAGGTTCAGAAGCTTTGATCGGGCATTCAAGATGAAAGTCCTGCCCGTAGACAGGGTAACAGCGTCAGGAAAAACAACGGGCCGTGATGATGCCAAAAAGACCATTACCCCAGAATTTCATACCGCCGAATCCGGAGAAATCACCGAGATTCGAACCCTTCTTCCCGGCTCCGGCCTTTTTATCGATACGGTAAACATGATCACCGAAACCCAGTTCCAGGGCCACTGGCGCGTCGGGCGGGAGATTATTCAAAACGGCGAGCGCACCTTTGTGCCGGTTCAAAACGGCTCCATCTCTACCGTCACCGCCAAGGGCAACGCGTTGTCCTTTAAGATCAATAAAAAATGGCTGGGGAAATCCCTGGTCATCAAGCTCGATCCACAGGGAAAGTATCTGGGAACCCCCACCGCCTTTACCGTGGGCCTTTTTCTCCCCCGCATCGTCTTCTCCGCCGACAAACCCGGCAAGTACATGGCCGTTACCGGCACCGGAGAAAAGGAAAAAATCCTCTCAAGACCCGGCTCGAATACCAGAAAAATCGACCAGTCCCTCTTCTTCTCCAAGCCCGAGATCAACCCCAACCTCACCGAGCTCGCCCTCACCGACAAATACCAACTCAAAGGCGGCCCCTTTAAAAAGGATGGCTTCACCTGGACCGCTGCCATTCCCATCGACACCCCCGGATACTACCGGCTCTCCTTTCCCGTGGAGGCGAGTCTTGCCCCCAACCGGACAGGGGTTCGGCTCGCACAGGATAAGACGCAAATCCCCTTCTTCATGGATCGCACGGAAAACGTCACACTCCCTCTCACCCCGGCCCCCGAGTACGACGAAACGCTCAACCAGACCACCTGGCCCCTCACCCTTCCCCAGGCCTCTCCCTGGTGGGTCTCCCTCAACCTGAGCACCACGGGGATCTTCAAACGCACCGTCACCCTCCAGGTCCCCAAGCCCGGGCAGATGGGCTGGGAAACCAGGCGCGTGCTATCCTGGGAAAACCCCACAGACGAAAAAACCACCCTTAAAATTCCCCTCTCCCACTTCCCCAAAGACCAGGACCAACTGCGCATCGTTATCAACCACAACGACAACCAACCCCTCTCCATCAACACCATCGAAGCCGTCTACACCGCCCCGGCCATCTGCTTCCTCGCCCATGCCCCCGGCACCCTCACCCTCAACGGCGGACACCCCACCCTTACATCGCCCACCTATGACCTCTCCCTCGTCCAAACAAAACTCCTGGAAACCCTTCCCACCCCCATCCAGGCCGAAATCATCACGGAGGTCTCAAAACCCTTCTGGTCCGGCGACTGGATGAAACAATTCCAGGCCAAAGGCTGGGGTCTCTACGCAGCCCTGGGACTCGTGGCGGTGGTCTTGCTCGGAATCATCGGAAAAATGCTGCCGGCTGCAGAAAAAGAGGGGGATAAGAGATAAGGGATAAGGGTAAGGACAGGGGCAGGCCTCCGGCGGCAAGGTGGAGCCACCTTGAAAGCAGGTTTGCGAATGCGCATCGGGGGTCGTCACTCCGGGCTGAAATGCGTCCGCATTCGCGTGGAGTGCGTGGAAACGCACAGTGCGTCGCAAGTGCAGGATCTGCCGGTGATTCTGTATGGGCGAAGGGAGGAAGGGATAAGGAAAAGGGCAGGCCTCCGGCGGCAAGGTGGGGCCACCTTGAAAGCAGGTTTGCGAATGCGCATCGGGGGTCGTCACTCCGGGCTGAAATGCGTCCGCATTCGCGTGGAGTGCGTGGAAACGCACAGTGCGTCGCAAGTGCAGGATCTGCCGGTGCTTCTGTATGGGTGAAGGGAGAGGAAAAGCGGGCCTCCGGCGGCGAGGTGGGCCACCTCGAAAGCGGGTTTGCGAAGGGACAGGTGCCAAGCGCTCATAAAGGCCGCGAGATACCCGTGGCCGCTATGATACAGAAGGGAAATATAACTCCAGGCATGGATCCCCGGTCACTTGGTGATACAAGAGGTGGCGAGTATCGGGCTGTAAAACGGCACAACCGAATCCATTTTCCCGGGCAGCCGGGGAAGACGAGGAGGGACGGAAGGTATCATGCTCTGTACCCTTTTTTCGCCCGGCCTTTGTCTTGTCCACGCCGGCCTGTATCTTTCCCACGCCGGCCTGTATCTTTCCCACACCGTCTTCGTCTTTCCCACACCGGCCTGTATCTTTCCCACGCCGTCTTCGTCTTTCCCGCGAAGGCGGGAACCCATCTTGGTTAGAAGAGACTGCCGGGCTTTATGAAACGGGTGTTGATTTAAACGCAAAATGCATCCGAAACCTGCTTTCAAGGTGTTTTTGCCTGAGTGCCTTCCGCCACCCTTGCCGCCGGAGGCTTCTTTTGGAACGGAACAGTTACAACTGTAACGTTGGAGCCTCGGTATGTTTAAAAACTGTTTATCAAACTTTTCAAAAGTTTGGCCCCCGGCAAGGCCGCCGGAGGCATCCCGGCCCTAATTTTTTTTCGATTTGTAATTTTAAAGGGTGTACGATAACTTTCACGAAAATCAGAAATTGCTGCACAAACCTATCAGGAGAGAAATATGAAACTTTTTAAATCGTTGGTGGTCTTCAGCCTGGGTATTTTTATCTTATTTTCCTCTGTCGCCCTGGCCGATGAAACAAAAAAAACCACGGGAATAAAAGCCGTGATTGAAACCAGTCAAGGCGTGATCAATTTAACTCTTTACGCAGAAAAAGTGCCCCTCACGGTTGCCAACTTTGTGAACCTTGCCAACCGAGGCTATTACGATGGGTTGACATTTCATCGCGTCATGAACAACTTCATGATTCAGGGTGGATGCCCCCTGGGAACAGGAACCGGAAACCCGGGCTACAAATTTAAAGATGAATTTCATCAGGCGCTTATTCACGACAAGCCAGGAATCCTTTCCATGGCAAACGCGGGTCCGAACACAAACGGGAGCCAGTTTTTTATTACCCACAAAGCAACGCCGTGGCTGAATGGAAAACATTCCGTTTTCGGTGCGGTTGTCAGTGATAAAGACATGGCTGTTGTGAATAAAATCAGGCGCGGCGATAACATCATAAAAATCACCATCACAGGCGATACAACGGCCCTGTTAGAAAAAGAAAAGGCCGCTGTCGCAGCCTGGAACACGGTCTTGAATGTTTCCTATCCGGCAAAAAAATAGCCCCGACCGCTTGGGTGACTGGAAATAAATCAACGAAAAAAAAGCCTCCGGCGGCAAGGTGTACCACCTTGCCGCCCTGAATGTCCCTCGACTCGTCTTCACCCCCCATGCCCTCCGTTTTGATCCTTCCTTGCCATTTTGAGTAATCATGTTCTATTATTGAAACGATGATTACACTTATTACCCAAAAGGCATCATATGACATCCCACCACCCCGCTGAATTTCAGGCGTATCTCCACCGCGAGCAGCACATGGCCCGTATGATTCGACGACGCATCCCCGTGTACGGCAGCAAAGTGGCCTTAAAGGACCGGGCAGACGGCCCCTGGATATCGGTGACCTGGAAAGAAATGGGAGAGATGGCGGACGGTCTTGGCCGGGCGCTGCTCGCCTGTGGCGTGGATGTGGGAGACCGGGTCGGGATTTTTTCTCAGAACCGGGCGGCGTGGACCCTGGCGGATCTGGCGATTCTTTCGGTGCGGGGGGTCACGGTGCCGATCTACCCGACCGACTCGGCGGCGGAGGCCGCTCATATCATCCGCGATGCCGGTATCAAGGTCCTCTTTGTCAACGACCAGGAGCAGTACGACAAGGCCCTTCAGGTGATGGAATCCAGCGCGGTGCTGCGCATTCTCGTGGCTTTTTCTCCAAACGTGCAGTTCAAAGAAGGCACGGAGAGTTTTTCCTTTACCGATTTTCTCTGCCGAGACCTGAACAAGGCCTTTCAAGAGGTCCTGGAGAGCCGTCTGGACGAAGCGGCCACCTCGGATCTCTACACCCTGATTTATACCTCAGGCACCACCGGCACGCCCAAGGGGGCGATGCTCACCCACGAAAACATCCTCGCATCCCTTTACGGCACGGGCTATCCCATGCCCGTGGGAGACAAAGACGTCTCGTTTGCCCTCCTGCCTTTAAGCCACATCTTTGAAAGGAGCTGGACCTGGTTCATGCTCTCCCTCGGCGCGGAGAACCATTACTGTCATGACCCCCGTCAGGTGGAGGATTTTCTTGCCGAGGTGAAGCCCCATTACATGGCCAGCCCCCCGAGGGTCTGGGAAAAAATATACGGTACCCTCCAGGAGAAGATTCAACGGGCATCGAAGCAAAAACAGGCCTTTTTTCACTGGGCCATCAAAACGGGTGGGGCGTACCACGGGCTCCTGAATTCAAAACACCGCCCCAGGCGTTTTCTTTCGCTGAAGTATGCCATCGCAGACAAGCTGGTGTTATGGAAAATTCGGGAGAGGGTGGGGGGACGGGCCAAGTTCTTCCATGTGGGTGGAGCGGCCTTAAACCCAGAGATCAATCAGTTTTTCATCAGTGCAGGCATTCGACTCGGGGTGGGCTACGGCCTGACGGAAATTTTCCCCATCTGCGTCTGTGCCCCCAAAGACATTGGTTTCGGCACCAGCGGCAGGCCCATCCCCCTGGTGTCTGTACGGATCGCCCAGGACGGAGAGATCCAGGCCAAAAGCCCTTCTTTAATGCAAGGCTACTGGAACAATCCCGAGGCCACGGCCGCCTGCCTGACCTGTGACGGATGGTTCAAAACCGGAGACCTCGGAGAAATCACCCACCAGAGCCACCTCCGGGTCACTGACCGCATCAAAGAACTCCTCATCACCGCCGGGGGCAAAAACATCTCCCCCCAGGCCATAGAAGCAGCCATCACAGAAGATCTCTATGTGGAGCAGGCCATGGCCATTGGAGACGGCAGGCCTTACATCTCGGCCCTGGTGGTCCCCTCCCTCCCCATGCTCGACGCCCTGGCCGAAGTCCTGGGACTTCCAGAGATGCCCAACGAAGAGCTTGTCACCCACCCGGAGGTTATCGCCTTCTACCGGGGACGCATCACCGATCACACCCGCCACCTGGGCCGCGTTGAACAGATCAAACGCTTTGCCCTCCTGCCTGCCGAGCTCACCCAGAAAGCAGGGGAGCTCACCCCCACCGCCAAACTCAAGCGCAAGGTTATCTTAGCGCACTATGCCGATACCATTGAGGCCATGTACATCGAACCTCACGAAAAAGCGTCACAGGAGAAAAAACAGCCTCCGGCGGCCAGGGAATAATCCCCTGAACCCCATAAGGCCTCCGGTTCGATCCGTCTTATCCGCCCCTTCCCCTTAAAATAAAAAAGCCAAAACCCTTTCCCCCATGCAAGGAGGGGAAAGGGTTTTGGCTATCGAGAAATCTTTGCAGCTTATCGCGGCGACGACGCAAACCCGCTTTCAAGGTGGCTCACCTTGCCGCCGGAGGCCCTTTTTTTAAGCGGCCGCTTTTTCGCCGGCCACGGCAGCCTTCACGACATCAAGGCCGACACGATCGATCATGCGACCCAGGCGTTCGAGTTTTTTGCCGTTCTCTTTGTAGTAGGTGACCAGGCGGTCGAACATGGCCAGTGCCTCTTCGGTCTCAAGGTTTTCGGCGATGATGTCGGCCAGGCGGGGACGCCCGCTGCCGATGCCACCGGCCATGAGGGTCCAGCCGTTTTTTGTACCGGCCAGGGAGGCATCTTTGATGCAGTTCTCGGCGCACTGGTTCTGGCAGCCGGAGACGCTCATCTTGGTTTTGCTGGGCAGCTCCATGCCGTGGTATTTTTCATCCAGGGTCATGCCGAGGGTGAGGGCGTCCTGCTTGGCCATGGAGCAGAAGGTGGTACCGGGGCAGGCTTTGATGCTTCGCACGACTTTGCCCACGGCCTGGCCGGGGACCATGGCGAGGTCTTCCCAGGCTTTGGCCACGTCCTCTTCCTTGAGGCCCACGATGGCGATACGGGCGGCGCTGGTGATTTTAAGAGCGGCGGCCTCATATTTTTCAGACACATCCGCAATTTTACGGAGGGTGTCGGGGGTAATCACCCCGCAGGGTACGTGGGGAACCACGGCGTAGGTCTCTTTGTCTCTCTGGCGAACGATGGAATTTTCCTGGATTGTCATAACTCTTGTCCCTCTGAACGAATAAATTTTATCTTGTTAACTATGGAAGCGGCCACTGGAGCCCCGAATAAACGCCGAGGCGTCACTGAATCACGCTAAAAAATGCACGCACAATACCTTAGATCAAAAAAATAAAAGCCCTCAGGTGAGGGCGGTAAGCCCCCGATGAAAGCGGGGTGCCCATGGCGGTCCTGCAGGGCATCACAGCGTACCGAGGCCCGACGGCTGCCTCTGGCAGCTGTCGGGCCGACTTTACACAGGCCCCCATGATCTTAGGGGTTTTATAAAATTCTGACAAAAAAATCAAATAGGGAGAGTGCCTTCAGGCATCACACACCCAGCCCGGATATTTCACGAGTCGAGGACACCCATATTCAAGGCATCAGAGCTGCAGATGTAGTGGTTTACCTCAAAGCTCTGATAACGAAGAAGATGGGTGCCCTCGGCTCGCCCGAAGGGTGAGAAAAGCGATCAGAAAACCGTGAATTACATTTTCCATTTTTGAAATATCTAAATTTTTACAGTATATACTTGTAATAACATAGGATTGATTTGGTATGATCGTTTTCTCATGAAATATCCGGGCCAGGGACACGGCGCGTGAAATGCACCCCCCCTCGCTGTTCAGCAAGAGCGCAGGCGGGCATTTCCCTGCCGGAGAATCTGATTCACGACGTGGGGGATAATCGCCTCCTCACCGGGTTCGATAGATTCACTGACGGCGGCAATCAAGGACTCCAGGGTTACCTCTTCCAGGGACACTTCATATGGGGTCGTTCGGGATTCGATGGCGTTCATGCCTCACCTCCGAGTTGGGGTTAATGATAATGATGCCTAAATCTTAATGCATATGCCGTGCCAAACAAGAAAATTAAAAATAAAGCGACGTAAATCCAAGTTCTTACGCACGGTTTCCATCAAACCGAACCCTGTCTCTCTCCTGCATCAAGACAAAGCTGTCTCATCTCCTTGTGACACTGAGTAAAAAAAACACACACCCGCCAAGCGGTGAGAAAAATCACCCCAGACCACCGCAGGCCTGGATAGAAAAGAGACAGTTTAGCGATCCACCCGATAGATTTCGACCCGATTGCGCCCCCTGCTTTTGGCTTTGTACAAGGCGGCATCGGCGCGATTCAGCATCCCTTTCACCGAATCTTCCTGATCTATTTGTACCTCGGTCACGCCCATGCTGACCGTCAGCGAGAAACGCAGCACGCCGGTATGAATCACATGGGCCGCCACCTGCTGACGAACACGTTCGGCCAGCATCCAGGCTTCATCCTGGCGGGTTTCCGGGAGCAGTATCGCAAACTCCTCGCCCCCGAGACGCACCAGCAGATCTGAACACCTGAGCTGCTTTTCCACCACCCGAGTCAACTCGCAAAGGGCGATGTCGCCTCCCTCGTGACCGTATCGATCGTTCACCTTCTTGAAATAATCAATATCGAGCATCACCAGAGAAAAGAACACCCCGTATCGGCAGGCACGACGCCGCTCCATCTCCGCCACCTCCAGAAACTTGCGCCGGTTCCCCACGCCGGTAAGGCTGTCGGTGATGGCCAGGTGCTCCAGGTGACGATTGATTTCGTTTCTCTCCTCCACGTCCCGACGCAGGGATTCGTTCGACCGCTGAATGGCCTCCATCTCGAAAAAGCGCTGCCTTCGCCATCGGGCCATCTGAATAAACAGGGCAAAGCCGAGGCCGTTGACGACACACAACAGGAGAATAAGTGGAAACAGGTCTGCCCAGGTGCGCCCCCCCCAAAGGGTCAGGATGGCAAGACAAAGCACCGAGATAAGACCCGCCGCAGCCAGGATATACCGCCAGGCAAGGGGAGCCACAAAATAGAAGAGGAACACAAACAGGAGGGTAAAAGGGATGGAATTCCCGGCCCACGGCCGGTGGATAAACACGGAGGTGATCGATTCGCAGGCCCCGACGCACAGGATAAAAAAAGCCATGACCCCGGGAACTCTCCGCAGGACATGGCCTCGCGCCAGAAGCATCAGAGGAACAAGCCCCATGGCGGCCGTCACCCCACGCAGACAGGAGAGGACACGGACGGTGGGGCCCCAGCCCTGTTCGACAGGCAAAGCAAACCCTCCAAGGAGAAACCCCAGCGCCAGGAGGACACAGATACGGGAGAGCCCACGCACCATCTCCGGCCAGAAAGAGCCCCGGTACGCACTCTCCGTCTCCCTGTCGGCAAACTCACCGACCCATGTAAACCGTAAATCACCCATCACAGATAAACTCTTCGAGAAAAGTGGAAGGGATCCCTTCAAACAGGTATAAAAACAAGCATGACGCCCCCTGTCCAGGAAACGATAACAGCCTAAAAATCCATTCACAATCTACACATGCGACCCCACGCATGTCCGAACAACTCTGGGTATCAAATTTATCATCTGTTCTCAACACCCCTTTTTTTTTCAGAGCATTGACTCTTCCTGTATCAGATAAATCACGCCAGGGGGGGAAGAAACGGTGTCACCCATTGAATCTGTTTACTTTACCTTCAAATTTGATATTCTGTTTCCGTTGTGTTCCCCCCATGGTGGTGACCACAAATAAATCACAGCATCCCTCGGCCCTTCTTGCTTACAACACGCCGGAAAAATCAGGATGCAGACCTCAACTGGCAACACCACGACGCCTCATCGTCCCTTTGATTACCGGCATGAGGTGTTTTACATTTAGGGGGCAAAACAGCCGCGAACCCTCGACAACAAAGGAGTCACACCATGCCGGAAAACGGCATCACACATAATCCGCCTAAAATCCTGGCCCCGGCCGGAAGCAAAGACGCGTTTCTCGCGGCCCTGGCCGCCGGAGCCGACGCCGTCTACTGCGGCCTGAAGAGCTTTTCCGCCCGCATGGAGGCCGATAACTTCTCCATGGAGGAGCTCGCCGCCCTGACACGCCTCGCCCATGAAAAAAATGCCGAGGTGTACGTCACCATGAACACCCTGCTCAAGGAGCATGAGCTGGAGCGGGCCTTAAGCCAGCTCGAAAAACTCGCCCGACTCGTGCAGCCAGACGCCATCATCTTCGCCGATCCAGCCATCCCTGCCCTGGCCGCAGCCGCCGGGTTCAAAGGGGAGCTGCACCTCTCCACCCTGGCCAACGTCTCCTTTACGCAAGGATTTTCCGAAGCAGTCGCCGCCACAGGTGCCAAGCGCATCGTCTTGCCCCGGGAGCTCAACGTCGAAGAGATCAAAGCGGCGGCCGAAGCGGTCCCCGACGGCATCGACCTGGAGGTCTTTATCCACGGCGCCCTCTGCTATGGGGTTTCGGGACGCTGTTACTGGAGCAGCTACATGGGCGGCCGAAGCAGCCTGCGCGGACGTTGCGTCCAGCCCTGCCGACGGCTCTACAAGCAGGGCCACAAAAATGAGCGGTTCTTCTCCTGTCAGGACCTCTCCCTGGACACCCTGGTCAAGGTCCTCCTGGAGATCCCCCAGGTCACCACCTGGAAGATCGAAGGGCGTAAAAAAGGGCCTCATTACGTCTACTATACCACGCTCGCGTACAAGATGCTGCGGGACAACGGCAAAGACCCACAGGCCAAGAAAAGCGCTCAGGGCCTATTAGAGCTGGCCCTGGGACGCCCCAGCACCCACTACAACTTTCTTCCCCAGCGCCCCTTCAATCCCGTAGACACCAAGGCTCAAACGGCCTCAGGCCTCATGATCGGCAAGCTTCAGGGCTCTTACAAAGAGGCCTCGTTCAGCCCACGGGAAGCCCTGCTCCCCGGCGATCTCCTGCGGATCGGCTATGAAGATGAAAGAGGGCACCTCATCCGCCGCGTCAAGGGCAGCGTGCCCAAGCGGGGCACATTCAACATCGCCCCGCAAAAAGAACGCATCCCGGCCAAGGGGACCCCTGTCTTCCTCATCGACCGCCGTGAAAAAGGCTTGAAAGATGCCATCGCAGCCCTCGCCAAAGAGGCCGACGCCTTCACCATCGAGCCCGTGTCCGCCGCAACGGCCAAGCTCCCCAAAGTGATGCGCTACAAGCCCAAACGAGGTGACCGATCCACCACGCTCTATCTCTTCCGTGAGGATCGACACGGCCCCAAGAATACCGAAACGGCCACCTGGATCTCTGAAAAATCCGTCCCCAATACCCGCAAAGCTGGCGTGGGCGGACGCTGGTGGTGGCTCTCCCCCGTCATCTGGCCCGACGAAGAGAAGGACTATGCGGCCCTGGTCAAACGTCTGGTCAACTTCGGCGCCAAAAATTTTGTACTGGGTGCCCCCTGGCAGATCGCCCTCTTCCCCGAGGCCAAGCGAAAAGGACTCCACCTCTGGGCGGGTCCTTTCTGCAACATCGCCAACACCCTGACGGCGGATGCCCTCAAAAAAAGGGGCTTCACCGGAATCATGGCCTCTCCAGAGCTCTCTGAAGAAGATTTCAGAGACCTGGCCCAGGCCTCCCCCCTGCCCACGGGCGTGGTGGTGGCCGGCTACTACCCCTTGACCATCGCCCGGACCCTGACCCCCGACTTGAACCCCCACGAACCCTTTGCCAGCCCCAAAGGCGAAGAGGCCTGGGTGGCCAAACACGGAGAGAACCACTGGATCTACCCCAACTGGCGAGTGGACATCACCGATAAATCCTCCGACCTTAAAAAATGGGGGTACTCCCTCTTTGTCCATATGCACGAACCCATTCCCAAAACCGTGAAGCTTAAAAAACGACCCGGAGAGTGGAACTGGAATATCCGGCTGCTATAGGGCAGAGTCACCACGAAAGTAAAAGACAAATGGCCATGGCATTTTCCCCCTCGCACCGGGGGATAAAATGCCATGGCTTTGAATGATAATCAGGAGGTCCCCATGGCAACCGCCCCCATCCCCCCCCTTGACCGAACCCAGGGCATGGCCCTTGTAAAGCTGGCGCGCAGAACCCTGGCCGAAGCCCTCCACATCCCCTGGGACCTGACAGAAGCGGAGCCCCTTTCTACAGATCCCTCCCTTGAAGAAAAACAGGCCACCTTTGTGACTTTAAAACGACAAGGGAAGCTGAGAGGCTGCATCGGGACCCTGCTTCCCGTCACCACCCTTCGGAACTCGGTGAAAGACAACACCTTTGCCGCCGCATTCCGCGATCCTCGGTTTAACGCGGTGCAATCGGGCGAATTTGATGAGATCGAGATCGAAATCAGCCTCCTCACCTCACCGGCCCCCCTCGCCTTTGACTCCCCCAAGGCCCTTCTCATGAACCTGCGCACAGGACTTGACGGGGTCATCATAAAAAAAGGCGGCGCATCGGCCACCTTTCTCCCCCAGGTCTGGGAACAAATCCCCAACCCGGAAACCTTTCTCTCTCAGCTCTGCCTCAAAGCCGGCCTCTCCAAGCAGGCCTGGCAGGAGCCCGGACTGGACGTCTTCACGTATCAGGTTCAGTATTTTCACGAATAGCGATCGTATCAAAGACCCGCCCCAAAGCAGCCACAATTTTTTCCGGGCAGTCCTCCTGAAGGTAATGGGAGGCATCGTTCACGCGCTCAACAAAAATATCGGGGAAATAACTCCGCCACCTGTGAATATACGCATCGCTGCCAAACGCCGGATCCTTCGTGGCCCAGACCATCTCTTTGGGTACCGGCTTCAACAGCTTCAACTGGTTTTCAATGGCGGCCAGCCAGGCGCTGGACTTTCGAATCTGATACGGAAACTCGGCGGTCCCCCGCCGGGACTCGTAGGTAGAGAAAGGCGAAAGGTAGGCATCGATCACGTCCGGGTCATACTTCGACGACCCGGCGATACCCCAGGGCAGCACCTTACGGGCAAACACATTGTGTTTCTGATGCATCCATTCCCGAAACGGCCCCCCCATGACCCACGAAAAGAGGCGGGCGTTCATCAGGGGAGCCCAACACCAGGTGTTTAACAACAGCATCCCCGCCACCTTCTCCGGTGCCTCCACGGCGATGGAAAGACCAATGGGCCCGCCCCAGTCCTGCATCACCAGCACATACCGATCCAGCGCAAGGTGAGCCAGCAGGGCCTTGACCCAACCGGCATGCTCCGGCGGGGTGTACCCATAGCCCTTGGGATGATCCGAAAACCCAAACCCAGGATAATCCGGTGCAATGCATCGGCAGGTCCCGCGCAGCTGCCGAATCACCTTCCGATAAAGAAAGGACCAGGTCGGATTGCCATGAAGCATCACCACAGGCATCCCTTCCCCCTCATCGATATAGTGCATGCACGCCCCATCCCATTCATACCAATGCGATTCAAACGGATAAAGAACATCATCCACCTCAAAACGACGTACACCGGGCATAGCCGCCTCCTGATTATCGGTTGGAAAACATGGATGGCTTCTGTTGGGGATATTCCGTATAAGATACCTCTTTTTAAGCAAAAATGAAACACTGCGTCAGAGGCATCACCTATACCCCCGGCGGCACGACCCACGGCAAAGGCAGGAGAACCGCGGGAGAGGTCCACGCCTCCAGCCTCCCATGCCCCTTGACCCGCCCCGCCAATACAGTTAAACTATTCAGTAAAGAAAATAGCCTGTAAAATCAGGCCATGCCACACAGCCCCCCCTGCCCAGCGCCTCACACAGTCCCCCTGCCTGTCCAAAAAATGCAGCCGGAACGCCTGACGTCACACAGCCTGTTCATAAGACATCCCGTTGATCATAAGTCCCGGTCCACCCGACCGCCCCCCTGCACCCCAAGGTTAAGGGCACACCATGTCGCTGAAACCCAGCCCTTTAGAACTCGAACACCGAATTAAACAACTCGAACAGCAAAGGGACACGTACAAGCAAGCGGCCACCGAGCTGACCCTGAGCGAAGCGCGATATCGCACCATTGTGGAGAGTATCGAGGACAGTTATCTGGAGGTCGATCTCAAAGGCAATTTTCTCTTTTTCAACAACGCCTTCTGCCGCCTCCTGGGATTTTCAAAAGAAGACCTCACCGGGAAAAATTACCAGGACTTTCTGGACCCGGCCAACACCCAAAAGGTGTTTGAAATTTTCACCACCGTATACAGCACAACCCAACCCGCCATCGGGGCAACCTGGGAGATGATTGGAAAGGACGGGGTCGCCCGGCACGTGGAGACCTCGGTCTCCCTGATCAGAGATGAAAGCGAAGAGATTGTGGGTTTTCGCGGCATCGGCAGAGACGTCACCCGCCAGAAACAATCCGAGACGGAGTTAAAGGAGATCAACCAGGAACTCCAGCAGGCCATCGAACAAGCCCGGGCCATGGCACAACTCGCTGAAACAGCCAACACCGCCAAGAGTGAATTTCTCGCCAACATGAGCCATGAAATCCGTACCCCCATGAACGGAATCATCGGCATGACAGACCTCGTCCTCGACACCGCCCTGACCGACGAGCAGCGCGACTACCTGGAGATGGCTCAGATGTCGGCCACCTCTCTCCTGGGCCTGCTCAATGACATCCTCGATTTTTCCAAAATCGAGGCGGGAAAAATGGAATTGGAGGCCATTGAATTCAATCTGCGGGTGACCCTGGAAAACACCCTCGACACCCTCTCGCTCAAGGCCCGTGAAAAGGGCCTCCAACTGATCTGTGACATTCCCCCCGAGGTGCCCACGGCCCTGATCGGTGATCCGGGGAGGCTGCGTCAGGTGATCGTCAACCTGGCAGGAAACGCCATCAAATTCACCGACAACGGCGAGGTGGTCGTCCGGGTCGAAAAAGAGCAGGAGACCCCGACCGGGGTCACACTCCACTTCAGGGTGGCAGACACCGGAATCGGTCTCCCCCCGAGCACCCGGGAATCCATCTTTAAAAGTTTCAGTCAGGTGGACGGCTCCACCACAAGAAAATACGGGGGGACTGGCCTCGGGCTCTCCATCTCCAGACAGCTGGTGGAGCTGATGGGTGGAGAGATTCACGCCGAAAGCCCGAACCCATGTCTTAAAGCCCCCCCCTTATCCCCAGAAAACGAGGACGCTCAAAAAAACGGGGTGGGAAGCGTTTTCCACTTTACCGCGCATTTTGAGCTGAACGGTCCAGAAGAGACAGCGCCCCGCCCCCTTAAGCGCCAGGACCTGGCGGGACTGCCCGTCCTTGTGGCGGAGGGCAACGCCATCATCCGAGCCCTGCTCCAGGAAAGGCTCACCACCTGGGGCCTGGTGCCCACCTCCGCGGCCACAAGCCAAGAGACACTGAATCTGGCCGCCCAGGCCTTTCATGACGGAACCCCATACCGCTTGGCTCTGCTGGACAGACACATGCCGGACATCGACGGATTTCAGCTGGCCCGGCTGATCAAGGACGCACCCTTTGGTCAGGGGATAAAACTCATCCTGCTCTCTGCCACTGGCGAGAAGGGAGAGGGCCAGCGCTGCCGGGAACTCGGCATCGAAGGCTATGTATCCAAACCCGTCAAGGCCTCAGAATTCCTCGACACCCTCCTCATCACCCTGGGGCTGCCGGAAGATGAAAAAAGGGGCGTTATCACGCGACACACGGCATGTGAACTTCGAAAGCAGCTCACCATCCTGCTGGCGGAAGACAACCAGGTCAACCAAGCCCTGGCCGTCAACCTCCTCCAATCCAGAGGGCACCAGGTGACCGTGGCGGTCAACGGCAGAGACGCCGTGGAGGCCTTTCACCGAGGTCACTTCGACCTGATCCTCATGGACGTTCAAATGCCTGAAATGGACGGTTTTGAAGCGACCCGGGCCATTCGGCAGTCGCCTCCCAAAGGGCCGACCATTCCCATCGTAGCCATGACAGCCCACGCCATGAAAGGCGATCAGGAAAAATGCCTTGGGGCAGGCATGGACGATTATGTCCCCAAGCCCATCAAACCTGAGATTCTTTTCCGCGTGATAGAGGCTCTGACCCAAGACATCACGGAGAAGAAAGGCCGTGAGGGGATATCCCCGCCAGCCTTTCAACCCCGAACCTTTGATCTGGCCAAAGCCATGGAGACCGTGCTGGATGATCAAGACATTTTTCAGGAAATTGCCGAACTTTTTTTCCAGGAGCTGCCCGACCTCCTGAAGCGCATCCGGCAGAACATCGCAGACAAAGACAGCCACGCTCTGGAGCGAATCACCCACAGCCTGAGAGGCTCCGTCAGCAATTTCGACGCCCGAAAAGCCTGTGACTCTGCCCAGCGCCTTGAAACCCACGCAAAACAAAACAATCTGACGCTGGCTGAAGACGAGTTTTCCACACTGGAAAAAGCACTCGGTGACCTGACCCATGAACTCAAACTCACCTTACAGGGAATGAATCATGAAAATCCTGATCGCTGAAGATGACCCCATATCCCGGCGCGTGCTTCAGGCCAACCTCCTCAAATGGGGATACGATATCACCGTGGCCGTCAATGGCCGCGAGGCCTTTGACATCATCAAACAACCCGAGCCCCCCAGCCTTCTGATCTCAGACTGGATGATGCCCCACATGGACGGCCTGACACTCTGCCGCAACATCCGATCCTTAAATATCACACGCTATATCTACATCATCCTCCTCACCACCAAAGGAGAAAAACGAGACATCATTCAGGGCCTGGAAGCAGGGGCCGATGATTTCCTCACCAAGCCATTCAATCAGGAAGAGTTGAAATACCGCATCCTGATCGGCCAGCGCATCATCGAACTGGAACACCGGATTCTCCAGCTGGCAAACACCGACCCCCTCACCGGCATGATGAACCGCCGGGCCTTTATGGAGCAGCTGGCCCAGGAGACTGACAGAGCGCACAGGGGCCAGACGCCACTCTCCTTTCTCCTCACCGACATCGACCATTTTAAACAGGTCAACGACACCTATGGTCATCAGATAGGGGACCTGGTGCTTCAATGTTTCTCAAAAACCCTGAAAGAGGCACTGCGAACCTATGATTTTCTGGGACGATACGGGGGAGAAGAGTTTGTCATAGCCATGCCGGGGGCGGATGACACCCAGGCCGAATACATCGCAGAACGTTTGAGGAAAAAGGTGGAGGAGATGGAGATCATCCGGCCCGACACGAAGGAGCTCATCCGAATCACCTCAAGCTTCGGTACCGCCGCCTGTTCGCTTTCCCCTCTGGAAACCATCGATTCCCTCATCAAACGAGCCGATGATGCCCTCTACCGGGCCAAGAGTCAGGGACGAAATTGTGTGTGCCGAGCAGAAAAGCCGAAGGGATGAAAAACGAAAAACTGGGCGAATCTCTGGCGCCTGGCCCTCTCATGCTGTCATGCCATACTTCTCGAGGCGATAAATCAGCACGTGCCGGGGAACACCCAGGAGTCGAGCAGCCTGGGAACGGTTGCCTCCCGAGCGATCAAGCGCCTGGCGGATGAGATCCTGTTCAAGGGCCGGGAGGCTGAGCCCCTCCCGAGGGAGGCGGAAGGCCCTGGCCTGGGCGTCACCTGCCGCCCCGACCAGGGCAAGATCCGGGGTGTCGATCCTCTCACCGACGGCGAGTATGGCGCAGCGCTCCACCACATTTTTGAGCTCACGGATATTGCCGGGCCAGGGGTGGGCAGACAAGGCACGGATGGCATCCTGGCTGAAAGAGAGGGTTCTGCCGGCGCGCAGGGCAAAGGTGGAAAGAAAATGATGGGCCAGAACCGAGATTTCATCGGGCCGGTCCCGCAAAGGGGGAATCTGCAGGGGCACCACGCCGATCCGATAAAAGAGGTCTTCGCGAAAGCTCCCGTCGCGAATCGCCACGGGCAAATCTTTGTGGGTGGCAGACAGGAGGCGAATATCGCAGGAGATGACTTTCTGGCTGCCCACGGGCTCTACCTCTTTCTCCTGGATGGCCCGCAGGAGTTTGGCCTGAATGCTCAAGGGGAGATCCCCGATCTCATCGAGAAACAGGGTGCCTCCGTCTGCGGCACGAAACTTTCCGGGCTGATCCTGCACCGCCCCGGTAAAGGCGCCCTTCACATGCCCGAAGAGCTCACTTTCCACCAGATTTTCCGGAATGGCTGCGCAATTGACGGTGATCAGAGGACCGCGGCTGCGGGAACTTTCCCGATGAATCATACGGGCAACCACCTCTTTGCCGGTCCCGGACTCCCCGGTAATCAGAACCGGGGCCTCACTTTTCGCCACACGGACGGCGGTGCTCACAAGCTGCTTCATGGCATCGGAAGCCACCACAGGGGCCTCGTGCCCCCTCATGGTTTCAATCTCATCAATGAGCTGCCGGTTCTTTCGCTGGAGGGACCCCATCTCCAGCGCCTTGCGACAGGAGAGCCTTAAGGCGTCCCGGCTGAAAGGCTTGGTAAGAAAGGTAAAGGCCCCGTGCTTCATGGCGTCCACCGCCAACTCAATGGACCCGTGGGCCGTGATGACAATCACCGGCACATCCGGGTTGATCTCCTTCACGGCCGAAAGAACCGCCAAGCCGTCCATCCCGGAGAGTTTCACGTCCGTCACCACCAGATCCATCCATTCCTTCCGAAACAAAGCCAGACCTTCCTCCCCACTGCGAGCCTCAATGACGGAAAACCCTCCCGTGGTCAGGTTGTGCGAGGTGACGGCCAGAAGGCTCTCATCGTCGTCAATCAGAAGCAGGGTACCGGTCATGGAATCCTCCAGAATAAAATCAAAAGCGGCCTCCGGCGGCAAGGTGAGCCACCTTGAAAGCGGGTTTGCGAATGCGAGACGGCTGTCGGTACTCAAAACACCTCGCGTCCGCATTCGCGTGACGGGTAAGGGAATGCATCGTACGTCGCAAGTGCATGAGCTGCCGGTTTTTCCCTGCCAATTGACGGGATGACATAAACCGGGATAACTCTGGCGGCAAGGTGGCGAAGCCACGGTAGAAAAATCCGTTTTAACCGCTGGGGCTTAAGGCTCAACCCCCCACAGGAAACCGAAATAAAAATTCCGCCCCCCCACCCGAGCGATTCCGGGCCATGAGGCTCCCCCCGAGGCTTTCGGCAATGCGCCGGGAGATCGAAAGCCCCAGCCCGGTCCCGTCGCCTCGACCGGAGACAAAGGGTTCGAAGAGTTTTGGAAAGAACTCGGGATCAATGCCAGGGCCGTCATCCACCACAGCCAGGGTACAGGTGCCCTCCCCCAAGGTCGCCGTCACATGAATGTGGCCCCCTGGCCCCACGGCGTCCGCCGCATTTAAAACAAGGTTGATCAACACTTGAGAGACCTTTTCCGCCTCCACCCTCACCCCTGTCGCTTTTCCCTCACAGACCATCTCAAGATCCACGTCCAGGTCTTTCAGGCGGATGGCCATGGTGTCGGTCACATGCCCCACCACCTCGGCCAGGAGGTGTTCCTCCCCTTCCCGGCCCGACTCACCGGCCGTGGCCATGGAGAGCATCCCGGCCAGGGTCTTGTCCAGCCGCTCCGTCTCCTTGATCAGAATCCCGGCAAATTTCCGGGAGAGGCCCTCTTCCGGGGCTTCATCCAGAATAATCTCTGCGGCCCCGCGTATGGCTCCCAGGGGATTCTTGATCTCATGGGCCAGAGACGAGGAGAGCTCTCCGGCCACGGCCCGTTTCTGGCTGATCCGAAGTTGATCTTCAAAACTCAACAGGGTCCGGGCATCCTCCTTGAGTCGCTCCAGGGTGGATTCCAGCTGGATAGAGATCTTCTGGTATTTTTCGGAAAGCCGACGCTGCCGACCGGACAGAATCCCGAGAAGCGCCCCGGCGGAAAAGTAGAGCAGCACCTCGGTCAGCTCGCTCCGATAGGTCATGGGGTTCTTGCCGACAAAGAGAAGCAGATGGGGAATAAAAGCGATGGAGTTCAGGAGAGCGACCAGGAGTCCACCCCGAAGGCCGTAGAAAATCGCGCCCACGGCGATGGGGAAATAGCTGAGACGCCGCCAGGTGTCGTGGAGAAACATATCGTGGCCGGGTGTCGCAAAATGGAGCACCCCGATACCACCAGAGATCAGCACAAGAAAAAGGGGGAGAAATCGCTTCATGGGTTCCTTTAAGGACACGAGCAAAAAACGATAGCGGGTCTAAAAAAAAGGCCTCCGCGCAGGTCTTGGGAATCCCTTTTTTCGTGCTGACAGCCAGAGACACGGACTGACCGGTTTGTTTGACGGCATCAGGCGTCACACGCCAAGGAGGGTTTTGTAATCAAGCACCGCACACTCCCGGCACCGTTTCATCTTATCGTCCCAGGAGGCCGCGCCCATGTCATCACCGAGGGTCCCTGCAAGAAACCAGCACATGTCCCCGGCCTGGAACTCCCAGGCAGGGCACTTTTTTTTCCGCTCGGGCTCGCATTGCCGGACCCTCCAACAGGGGGCACCCCCCCCGCCCTTTTGTCGGACCAGCAGAAAAAGGAGCTGCTTCTCCACATGCGCGGGGATGGAACGCCACCCCTGCTCGTAGCTGTGGACGGCCTTGACAGAAGTGCCCAGCACCTCCGCCATCCCTTTCTGGGTCCTGGCGAGCCGTTTGCGGATGGTCGCAAACTCTTTACTGTCCATGCATTCTCCGATAAAATCAGCCCATACGTTCCCAGAAGTATCCTGATTGACATCGGATGAGCCCTCGGGTTTGTATCGGCGAAAAGAGTCCTTAATTCTGACAGGCAATGTTGCGCCATACTACCACAATGTGGTATGTACGTCAAACAAGGCCGGACCGGCCTGAGAGTCGTTTGACCCTTCAGACCATGAAAGAAAACCCTTACTCGGAGCACCCCCCATCCCATGGATCAAGTATTCCCCAAAGAGGCAGACCGCTGCCGTTCCGAAAACGAATCCATCACCCAATTCCGTCAATTGATGCCCGACATCACTCGCAAAATCATCGAGAGCTGCAACGAGCCAGAATGCTTTATGCACGTAGGCTATGAGCCCATTCCGTCCCGGCATGATGCCAAGAAAATCATCAAGATCGGCATGCAGGTGCTCTTTCCCGGATACTTTGCCGGAAAGAAAATTGACCCCTTAAACCTGACGTACCGCATCGGGCAGCTCACCACCACCCTCTTTGATCTGCTCACCGAGCAGGTGGTGCTCTCCTTTCGACACGACTGCTATCGGTACAACAAATCCTGCGTCTCCTGCGCCAATGAGGGACACCAGGCGGTCATTGAATTTTTCCGGGCCATCCCCGACATCAAACGCATGCTCGCCGATGATGTTCGCGCCATCCGAGACGGCGACCCCGCCGCCCACAGCGTGGATGAAATCATCTTCAGCTATCCCGGTGTCTACGCCATCAGCGTCTACCGCGTCGCCCACAAACTCTACGAACTCGGGGTGCCCATTTTACCTCGCATCATGAGCGAAATCGCCCACAGCGCCACCGGCATTGACATCCACCCCGGAGCACAGATCGGCAAACGCTTCGCCATCGACCACGGCACCGGCGTCGTCATCGGGGAGACGACCCTTGTGGGAGAAAACGTGCGCATCTATCAGGGTGTCACCCTGGGTGCTCTCTCCCTGCCCCCCGGTGCCGGAGAGCACCTGAAAGGCAAAAAACGCCACCCCACCATTGAGGACAACGCCATCATCTACTCCGGCGCCACCATCCTGGGCGGGGGCACCACCATCGGGAAAAACTGCACCATCGGCGGCAATGTCTGGCTCACCGCATCCGTCCCCCCCGACACCAAAGTCTTCATCGAAACCCCGGAGCTCATCTACGTGGACTCTAACGGATCAAAAACGAAATGAACCACCCCGAGCGCGGGTTCTCGCATGTCCATGGACCTCGCCCAACCCCTTAAGGAGACCCCATGTTCAGATACAACACCGTAGACCAAACCATCGGCAGGACCCCTCTGGTACGCCTCACTCGCATAACCGAGGGGTTGCCGGTCGAACTCTATGCAAAGCTTGAATTTTTCAACCCCGGCGGCAGCGTCAAAGACCGACTGGGCTTTGCCATGCTGGAAGCGGGAATCCGTGACGGGCAGATCAACGAGGAGACCCTCATTGTGGAGCCCACCAGCGGCAACACAGGGGTGGCCCTGGCCATGCTCTGCGCACGGCGCGGCCTGCGCCTCTGCCTCACCATGCCCGAGACCATGAGCATCGAACGCCGCAAGCTCTTCAACCATTTCGGTTCAGAGCTGATCCTGACCCCCGGAGCCAAGGGCATGCAAGGGTCCATCGATGCCGCCAGGGAGCTGGTCGAAAAAAGCGACAACGCCTTTCTCCCCAACCAGTTTGAAAACGCCGCCAACCAGGACATTCACCGGAAAACCACGGCACCGGAAATTCTGGCCGCCACCGGAGGTGAGGTGGACATGGTCGTTGCCGGGGTAGGCACCGGAGGCACCATCTCCGGCATCAGCCAGGTCTTGAAACGGGTCAACCCCCACTTTCAGGCCATTGCCGTGGAGCCTGCCGAGTCGCCCATTCTGTCCGGCGGTTCTCCGGGGCCCCACAAAATTCAAGGCATCGGTGCGGGTTTCGTGCCGGGTGCTCTCGACATGAGCGTGGTGGATGAGGTGGTCACCGTGGCCTCGGAAAACGCCTTTCAAACGGCACGGCTTCTGGCCAAACAGGAAGGACTGCTCTGCGGCATCTCCTCGGGTGCGGCCGTTCATGCCGCCCTGACCGTGGCCCGACGTCCCGAGTCCAGGGGCAAACGCATGGTGGTCATCCTTCCCAGCACCGGGGAACGTTATCTCTCCACCCCTCTGTTTGAGGCCGTCCCCTAAAAGCATTCCCTCCGCGTTGCGGCCATCATCCCCCCCGCATCGCGGCATAGATCTGCCGCCACACCAGGGCCTCTTCCACGAGCTCTTTAAACTCCCGCTCATGCCAGGGCACCAGCACAAAACGATAAATTCCCGCCTGCTCGCGTTGGGCAACCAGCGCCTCCAGGCGATTAAAGGGGCAGAGCATTAATCGCACGGCGTGGGGCGCAAACTCCCGGCTCATCACCAGGCACTCCGCCCCAGACATGTCCGTGAGGGTCTCCCCCACCAGGATCATCTCCACCGGTCCCGCCGCCAGAAGGGTCAACACCTCTTCCCCGGAGCGCACCACCGACAACTGGGAGGCTGGAGATGAAAGGGTTCGCGTCAAGCCTCTCCGCAAAGGGCCATCGGCTTCGGCGACCACGATCGACGGAGTAAACCAGGGGCGAAAAAGCCTGGCGCCCCCTTCCCGGACGCTCACCATCTTCTCTCGAAGCAGGGTCAAAAAAAGGTCCGTCAAGTCCGGGTCGAAGCGACTCCCCCGGCCACTGCGAATCACGCCCATGGCCGCCTGAACCGGCATGCGCTTCCGATACGGGCGATGGGAGGTCAGGGCATCAAACACATCGACGATAGAGATAATCCGCGAGCACAGATGAATCTCCTCTTCCGACAAGCCGTCGGGGTACCCCAACCCATCCCAGCGTTCATGGTGCTGCCGGATAAAAAGGGAGGCGACCTCTAAAGGCCCCACACAGCGGGTGATGGTGTGCCCCCGTTCGGAGTGAAGGCCCATCAGGCGCATCTGATCCGGGGTCAGCGCCCCCGGTTTCTGAAGAATATGATCGGAGACCCCGCCCTTGCCACAATCGTGCAGCAGGCTGCCAAACACAAGGTGGGGAAACATCTTGCGCGGCAACCCCACCCGACGTGCCAGGGCCAGGGCGTAATCCATCACCCTCAGGCTATGCCCCCGGGTCACCGAATCCCGCGGCAAAATGGCCCGAACGAGGGCAAAGACGGCCTCCAGTTCTTCCAGCGTCAGGCCATGATCTGCCCGACAGGTGCCCCCCACGGATTCTTTAAGAAATCTCACACCATCTTCTTCCACACGCCCTCCCCGGCCTCTGTGCTGAAAAGCTACTCGGCCCCCACCACCCGATTGATCACCTCTTCCAGATCTTTTTTCTTGATGGGCTTGGCAATGTACTCGTCCATGCCCGCCCCCAGAAAACGCTCCCGATCCCCGGTCATGGCGTTGGCCGTGACGGCAATGATGGGAACGTGCCCCACCTTTTGGCTCAACACCTCCGGCGTCTCCTTTTCCAGCCGCCGTATCTCCGACGCCGCTTCCAGGCCATCCATCTCCGGCATCTGTCCATCCATCAGGACCAGATCAAAGGCTTCCTCTGCAAAGGCGCCCACCGCTTCAAGGCCGTTGCTGACCACCCTCACCGTGTGCCCAAGTTTCTTCAGCATATTGACCGCCACACGCTGATTCATGCGGTTGTCCTCGGCAAGCAGAACATGGATGGAAGGCATCCCTTTCCCTTCTGGGGCCGACGCACCTCGCTCCTCTTCCACCGTCTGTGCCAGGGGAAGAAACCGAGCCCCTGCCTCCGCCTGGTTCAGAATCTGAATCAACCGCTCATAGAGCTCTTTCTTTCTGACAGGCTTGGTCAGGTAAGCCGCAAAGCCCACCTCTTTCATGCGCACGGCATCCCCCCGCTGACCGATGGAGGTGGCCATCAGAAGGGGGATCCCCTTTGTGGTCGCCTGCGCCTTGAAGCGACGTCCCAGCTCTTCGCCATCCATACCGGGCATCTGCATGTCGATGATGGCGGCATGAAAGGGTATGCCCTCATGAAAAGCCCGATCGGCAACCGCCAGGGCATCCGGCCCCGAGGCTACTTCGGCCACACGACATCCCCAGGAGCGGGCATACTCCTTGAACACCAGGCGATTCACCGAGTTGTCATCCACAATAAGCAGATGAATATTCTCCAGGGCGTTGCTGTGATGAAACCACTCCTCCTGGACATCCACCTGTTTTTCAAACTCAGCAGTGAACCAGAAGGTGGTACCCCAGCCCAGGCGGCTCTCTCCCCCGATCTTTCCCCCCATCAAATGGGTCAACTGCTTGGAAATGGAGAGCCCCAACCCGGTCCCCCCATACTTGCGTGTGGTGGACGCATCCTCCTGCGAGAAAGAGTCAAAAATCCGTGCCAGAGCCTCCTCCCGGATCCCGATGCCTGTATCCACCACCTCAAAAAAGAGCCTCACCCGCTGCGCACATGTCTTTTTCAAGGCCACCCGGATCATCACACTGCCCTTCTCCACAAACTTGACGGCATTGCCTGCCAGATTGGTTAAAATCTGCCGAAGCCGAACCGGGTCCCCCAGAAGGTAGACCGGCACGTTATCGTGAATCAAACATCCGAAATCAATCGCCTTCTCTCGGGCTTTAATGGCCATCACATCGCTGAGATCCTCCAGGACCGTCCGCAGGTTAAACTCAATCTCTTCAATATCCAGTTTGCCCGCCTCGATCTTGGAAAAATCGAGAATGTCGTTAATAAGAATGAGAAGGGCGTCGGCACTGGACTTCACCGATTCGGCGTAATCCCTCTGTTCATGGGTCAATCCGGTATCCAGAAGGATATCAATCATCCCGATAACCCCATTCATGGGGGTCCGGATCTCGTGACTCATGTTGGCCAGAAAGGCGCTTTTGGCCCGTGTCGCGGCCTCCGCTTCCTCCTTGGCCCGTTTCAACACCGTCTCGGCATGTTTCTGTAGGCTGATGTCCCGGCAGATCCAGACAATGCCAATGGGGTTGCCCTGACGATCCGCCATGAGCGATGAGCTCGTCCAGGTAGGAAACTCCCGACCGTTGCGGGACACATGCCCAATCTCCCCTTCACAGCTTCCGTATTGCACCACCTTGTTCAGGAAATCCTGAAAATGATCGTCCACCTGGAGACGGGTGTGAAAGGTCTCCAGATTGACCCCCGTCAATTCATCGGCGCGGTACCCATGCATCTCCGCCCAAGACGGATTGACAAACTCCACCACCCCCTTCAAATCAGCAACGGCGATGCCGTCCACGGACTGCTCCATGGCGGCCTTAAAGCGCAGAAGCGAGTTTTCGTTGAGCTTGCGCTCCGTGATATCCTGCACCGTCCCAATGAGGGAAACCACCTCGCCGGATCGCGTGAACTCCTTGACCTCCGGCACCTCTGCACGGACCCATCGCTGGGCACCATCGGCTCGAACAATCCGGTATTCCAAGGCATGTCCCTGACCGGTTTCCACCAACTGGCGCCCCATCCGAATGACGCTCTCCCGGTCATCCGGATGCACCATGCGATGGATCACCTCCTCGAACCGGCCCTCCCGGATATCACTGTCACGATCGTAGATCTCCATCATCACTTCCGAGAAAAAAACCTGATCGGCCTTCAGGTCCCACTCCCAGCTCCCAAGCCCGGCAATGCGGTTGGCCCGTTTAAACGAATTCTCATTCTCCCGAAGCCGTTTTTCTGCAAACCGTTTCTCCTCCAGCTCCTCAACCAGGGTATCATTGACCTTCTCCAGCTGACGGGTCCGCCGGTTCACCACGTCCTCAAGGGTTTCCCGGTGTTTGGTCAAAATGAGCTCCGCCTGCAGACGCCTGCTGACCGTTCCCCAGAGAACAATGACCGCTGTAATCATAATCAGTCCGGACAAATATCCGGCCTGGGTAATCCGCCGCTGACCGAGCGGCAAAGGGGGATAAACATCATTGACAAACAACCCCACCAGGCGCCACCGATAAACCGAGACCGGCACCCTCTCAATTCGGTACCGAAGCGCCCCCACCTCGACCTCTTTGTCATCATAGGCCCAGTTCAGACGCCTGAGCGAATGCCCCACAAACTGCCGCTCAAAATCAAAGGAATCGACCTCTGCCTCGACGGGATGTTGCACGCCATGGTAGAGCCATGCGGGGGTGTTGCCGGAAAAGACCACACCGGCAGCATTGAGAAGGACAACGGGAGACGAGGCCTGGCTGAAAAGCGTATCTACAGGCTCCATGTCCAACTTAAAAACCAGGACGCCCACGGGATCCAGCCCCTGCCCCATCACCGGATGAGACAGGTACAGCCCACGACGCAAAGTGGTCACCCCCACGGCTGGAAACACCCTCTTTCTTCCCGTCATGGCATACTTGAAGTAGGGACGAAATCGGTAATTGTTCCCCGTCAACCGCTGCCCCCCCTCGTACGCAGAGCTCGTAACGACATCTCCCTCGCGGTTCATCAGGTAAACAATCGCCACATCTTCCACCGCCGCCAGCACATCAAGCAATCGCTCCATCTCCGACCCCGGAGGTGAGCCTCCCCCTGGGAGCGCCCCCACCACCCGAGGATTGCGGCTCAGGCTTTCAAGGGTCTTCCAGCGATAGGACAACATCTCCTCAAGCGCCCCACCGTAGCCGCGCAGCTCTGCCAGGTGGTCCTCTCGACGTATTTCACCCTTCAACTGGAACACGCTGAACCAAAGGGCGATAGAAAACACGGCCACCAGAAAAACCCAGCTAAAAATGTAGCGCCATAACTTCATAAATCATGACACTCCGGCGTTTGGGGGTTGAATAAAGATGAAAAACCGGCGGAAAAGGCCTGTCCGCCAGGGATGTGTGCGACATGCTGATGATTGCCCGATCAGTATACACGCAGGGACAAGGGGGCGTCAATTTGTTTGGATTTTCCGGGAGTTGCCTTACCAGACAACAGGGAGGCGCACCAGGGTACAGGCTTTGTTCTGGAAGAGAAGGTGACCTTTTTCGCGACCGTAGAGGTAAAGATCGCGGGTCAGGGCCACGTCTTTCGTACAATACTCTGCGATGAGATCCAGCCGCCCCTCCTTCCACCAGGCCAGGGCGGTCAGCCCGTCGGCACTTTTTTCAGCGCCCAGGGTGTGAGTGGAGAGGTGATCCAGAGAGAGCCGGTACCCGAGCCGCTTGTGGACCTCATCGAGAAGATCCAAGGTGGGAAGGCTGTAGAAATCGACGCCGCAGACGCCGGAGAGCACCTCGTAATCAAAACGCCGGATATTAAACCCCACGACCAGATCCATATCCTTAAGGAGCCTGGCCATCTCAGGAATCTGGTCCTCGGTCCAGGTGGAAAAGTCGTTGGTTTTTGAATCGTAGAGCACCGCGCAGCTCACCCCCATGAATCGGGCGCGTCCCCAGCCCCCCACCTCCTGGGCCGACCGCCGGGTCTCCACGTCCAGAACGGCAAACCGCCCGGGGGCGGCAGGCTGTTCATCGCCCCTCTCCTTCCGTGGTGCCGGGAACCGAGGCATGGGTTCAGCCGCACGAAGGGCCTCATCCAAAGGGACGTTCAACTTTTCCAGGAGCACCCGGGCCGCCTCTTTGTCGATGGGCCGGTTTCCTGAGCCGCATTTCGGCGAGTGGACACAGGCCGGGCACCCCGTCTCGCAGGGACAGGCGCTGATCACCGAAAGAGTCCGGTCAAACAGGGCATCGGCCTCGCCGAACACCCCGCTGCAGATCCCGATGCCCCCGGGAAATCCGTCGTAAATAAACACCGCCCCCTTGCCCAGCTGGGGATGATGGGGAATGGAGATCCCCCCGATGTCGTTTCGATCGGCCATGGCAAAAAGGGGCAGGATCCCGATGGCAGCATGCTCCACCGCATGAATGCCCCCCATGAAATGGCGTTGCTCCGTCTCCATGGCGACCCGCACCGCCTCGGGAACCTCCAGCCAGAGCCCTTCGGTTTCAAAAATCTGGGGCGGCAGGTCCAGGGGAATCACCGTGAGAAGCCGCTGGCCCTTGACCAGCCGTTTCTCGTAACCGGTGATGGTCTCGGTGACTTTCAACTTCCCCACGCCCACCCAGGCATTCCCCAAAGGCTTGCGATCCATCACCTCTAAAATCTCTGTCTCTTTGTGGCTGCGGATACGGGTAAAATAATGAACGCGCTGCTTGTGCGCCACGGCTACGCGCTTGTCCAGGTCCAGCTCCGTCACCACATAGGAGTCGCCCCGATGAATATACACCGCGCCCGGGTAGGTCTCCCGCACGGCCCTGCCCCCGTCGACGCTGCCGATCAGCTCACCGCTCCCGCCGTCGACGATATCAAAGGTGTCCCCTGTCCCTCGAAGCGCCACCGACCGCTGCGGGAATTTCCGGTGGGAGAAGAGCATCTCTCCATCTGCGCTGGCCAGAAGGGTTCCGTACGTCTCCATCCGGGAGAGCTTATCGGCCACCGACGCCTGCTGAAACAAAGGCTCACCCCGACGGATGGGAAGCTCTGCCGCCGCACAGTCCAGGTGCTTGGCCATGAGCACCTCGTTGGCCGGGTTCACCACCGCCTTTTCCGGTTCCATGGAAAAAAAGAGCTCCGGGTGGGTCATCATGTACTGGTCCAGAGCGTCCTCCTGGGCAATGAGCACCACCAGAGAATCGCGCCCGCTTCGCCCCACACGCCCGGCCCGCTGCCAGGTGGCCATGATGCTCCCCGGATACCCCACGAGGATGCAGAGATCGAGCCCGCCGATGTCAATGCCCAGCTCCAGGGCGCTGGTAGAGACCACCGTCAGAAGCTCGCCTTCCGTCATCCTCCGTTCGATCTCCCGGCGCTCCTCCGGCAGAAAGCCGGAGCGGTACGCAGTGATCTTGTCACCGAAGGAAGCCTTTTTGGACGCCGCCCAGAGGGCAATCAGCTCCGTCATCTTCCGGGACTGACAATAGACGATGGTCCGAAGCTCCCGGTGCATGGCCGAATGGATCAGCTTGATGGCCGCCTGGGAAGCCGCTTCCGGGGTGTTGAGCAGGATAAAATGTTTGGTAGACGCCGGGGATCCGCTCTCGGTGATGGCCGACACCTTCACATCGGCGAGCAAAGAGGTGTGCTCCGCCGGATTGCCGATGGTGGCTGAAGAGAAAACAAAACACGGATCCGAGCCGTAATACCGGCAGATCCGCTTGAGACGCCGGAACACCCAGGCCATATGAGACCCCATCACCCCTTTTAAGGTATGGACCTCATCCACCACCACAAACCGAAGTCCCCTCAGGAAGGTTGCCCAGGAGGCGTGGTAGGGGAGAATGGAGAGGTGCAGCATCTCCGGATTGGTCATGAGGATATGGGGAGGCCGGGTGCGGATCTTCTTTCGGGCATGGGGCGGGGTGTCCCCGTCATAGATGGCGGCACTCACCGGCTCACCGGCGAAGATGGCACCCGTCAGACGCTCCAGGCTCTTCAACTGATCCTGGGCCAGGGCTTTCAGCGGAAAAAGATACAGAGCCCGGGTGTCCGGGTGTTCCAGCACCTTCTCCACCACCGGGAGATTGTAAATCAAACTCTTGCCGCTGGCCGTGGGGGTGGCCACCACGGTGTGCTCACCCCGCCGAATCGCTTCGATGGCCGCGACCTGATGACTGTAAAGCCGATCGACCCCCAGCCCCTTCAACGCCACGGCAAGGGCAGGCGGCAAAGGCGGATCCAGCTCCCCGAGTTTGGATTCCCGTCCGGGAATCACCTTGTGTGCGGCAATCTGGTGAGAAAAGACGGCGTGATGCGTCATGCCCCGGATGTAATCATCAATCGCCATCTACCCCTCCACCACCCGTGCCATCTGAGACACACGGGAAAAAAAACCGGCTTTCGAAGCCTCCGGCAGCCTCACCGTCACCCTCACCACCGCCGAAAACGCTTCGCAAACCACCTCTCCCCCATGGGCCGCCAGCTCATGCTTCACCGACTTTAAATCCTCGTAGCCCACCTCCAGCTGCACCGGCTCAGAGGTCGCGTAAAAAATCGTCGGCAACGTCTCCAGACACCGCTTCACCATCCCGCCATAGGCCCGAACCAAACCGCCGGTCCCCAGCTTGGTGCCCCCGAAATACCGGGTCACCACCGCCGCAATCTCGCCGACGCCGCAATGGGTGAGCACCTGATGCATGGGCGGCCCGGCCGTGCCCCGCGGCTCGCCGTCGTCCCCCATGCCCGAGAGAGAGTCCCCCGGAGGACCCGCCACAAAGGCATGGCAGTTGTGGGTGGCGTCCCTGAATTCCCGCTTCACGGTCTCCAGAAACACCCGGGCCTCATCGGAAGAGGCCACCCGACCCGCCGTGGCGATAAACAGACTCCCTCCAATCTTCTCTTCCACCCGGTGCACCCCCACCGGAACCCTGTACCCATCCATGCGTCGTCCGTCTCCTGTGCGTCTCAATACATCAAATCTAAAGCTGTTGGGACTCTGGCCACCTCACGACCTCATTCGCCTGAAGCGTCAGGGGTTCCACCGTCCTCGCCGAGCCTGAAAGACGCGGCCCTTTTTGAACCCTGCCTACCATACGCATCCCCCGGAAAGGATGCAACCGGCCCCACTTTTTGTCCTTGGTTTTTTGGCTGTTTCATGGTTCTCTGAGACAGAGAATGATGCCCTGATGAGAACACAGGAGATGACAGACACACGGCACGCCATAAAAAGCCAGTTTTTGCTGCTGTTTGCAAGGCCGGGAAGAGGTGCCACGCACTCACCGTCGGTTCTGTTGACCCCGGCAACGCACCCCGGATAGACGCGGCAGCATTCGCAAAAAATCACCGTTCACCGCACCCCGCAGCAACAGCCCTTGTTATAGGGGCCCCACGTCCTGTTGAATGTCGGTAACGCACATTCGGCCTTTTGCGAATTCACTGAAAAAATGTTGGCTTCCACAATCTTCTGGTATCTGATATATCAGACAAAGGACAGTCATCACACCAGGACCTCACAGGCACACCCACATTTAAAAAAAAAGAACCATGAGGAGATGCGATCCATGCCCACCCATCACACCATTCGTATTCAAGAATCCGATGTATTTCTTCGAAGAAGCGGCGCAGGAAACCGCCAGAGCATCATCTTTCTTCACGGAATGCGCTTTTCATCCCTCAACTGGGAAGAGCTGGGTACCCTTGATCTTCTCGCCGACAAAGGCTTCGACGCCATCGCCGTGGACCTGCCCGGATACGGCGAGTCCCCTGCCGCCGATATCGAAAAAGAGGAGGTGCTTCCCCTCATCATTGAAGCCCTCGGCGTCAAAGAGCCCATCATCGTCGCCCCCTCCTTCAGCGGCGAGTACGCCCTGCCCGTGGTCTCGGAGCACCCCTCGGACTTCACCGCCTTCGTGGCCCCGGCCTCCATCGGCATCCCCGAAAACGCCGGCGCCCTCAAAGGCACCACCCTGCCCTTCCTCATCATCTGGGGCGAC
>NZ_JAQYWB010000135.1 GCF_030145185.1 Desulfoluna sp.
CCCTGATAATAGGGCGACTCTTTGGTACCCCGCCTCCCCGGGAGGGGTCGATCCAACGGACTCTTTTAAGATCTCCGCATTCATCAGGCCTGGAGCGCCTGGTCCCAGGTTTCCCTGGTTTCCTGACGTCCCCCTTACTATTCTCCTGCGCGATAGTTTCATCCTTTCCCCATCGACGAGCCACCGGCATGCCCGCCGATGCCACAGCGCATCCGGCATGCATCACTGCATCACCCGCCATCTCCTTTTTTTTAATGGGCATTCCTCCATACAGGGTCTCCCGGCGATGCCATTCCGCATCCTCTTCAGCCCATGGATGGGAAAAAAGGCAATACCAGCCTTAAACACTCCGGCCCTTATCAGCCGATCAATCTGTTTTTAATGATGATACCAAAAGAGTTTACTCATACCTGAAAAAAGGCATCAAACTGGCACGTTCCGTGGAGTCATTTAAACCCAGTCATTTCGGCACCCGCTCAACGCACCAACAACCTTAAGGATTCATAAATGGTTATGAAAGGCAAATCAATCATGGGCAATATGACAATCAATAAAAAAATAAGTTTTGCGGTGATCCCTATCGTACTTGTGTGCCTGCTTCTTTTCGGGGGGATAACGTATGTATATATGAGTCATCTAATCACGGAGGACCTGTCAGACAACATTCTCAAAACCGTCTCAGAAAAATCAACGGTGGTGGATGTCTGGATTAAAACCCACCTGTTGGAGACCGAGTCCATCGCTCAGACCCCTCAGGCAAAAAATGTGAATGGCGGTTTTCATGAAATTGACACACTGAATCAGAACCGATATCTCTACTTAAAAAAAGCATATCCAAATGATTATTCAGATATTTACGCAGCAAACAGTAAAGGTGTCTATCATACCATCCAAGTCAATAAAAAAGACAACTCTCTCTTCAGCTTTGTTGGAAACGTCTCAGCCCGAGGGTATTTTCAATCACTGATGGCTGGAGGGCCTGCCCTGGTCACGCCCCCCCTGGTATCGAAGACAACAGGCAATCCCACGATTTTTATGGTGGCGCCGATTACCGATGAGACGGGATCTCCCCAGGGAATCGTGGGGGCAGGGATCCAGTTGAATTTTGTCTCTACCACCATTGAGGCGCTGGACCTGCAAGGCAAAAGCTACGGGGTCGTGCTGGCCCAGGACGGAACCCTCATCGTCCATCCGGATCCATCGCTCGTCATGAAACAAAAACTCAGTGAGATTGGCGGTGGAAGCCTTTCCGGGCTTGATGAGTACATGAAAAAAAGCAACGCCGGCATCTACAATTTTACGGACAACGGCGAGAACAAGATTGCATTTTTTTCAAAGGTGGCCACCACCGGGTGGACCATCGCAACGATCGTCGATGAAAAAGAGTTGCACGCGAAAATATATACCTTAAGAAATGTCTTGTTGGGATTGGGCTTCGCAACCCTTCTGCTGATCGGGACGGTGATCTTTCTCGTCTCCAACTCCATTGCCAAACCCGTGAAACAGGTCGTCGCCGGGCTCCGAGATATTGCCGAAGGAGAAGGCGACCTGACCATGCGCCTGCAGGTGGACAGCAAGGACGAAGTGGGTGAGATGGCAAGGTGGTTCAATGTGTTCATTGAAAAACTTCAAATAATGATCACCGACATTGCAGCCAACAGCAACAAGGTCGATCAATCTTCTGATAAATTAATCGTCATCTCCAGCCAGCTCTCCACCGGGGCAAACAATACAACAGGCCGGGCCAAGGCCCTCTCGGGTGCTTCAGAAGAGATGAACGAAAATCTCAACAACATCGTGGTGGCCATCGAACAAGCCTCCTCCAATACCTCCATGGTGGCATCCGCCGCAGAAGAGATGAGCGTAACCATCAATGAAATCGCCGAGAACACGGATACAGCACGGAGTATTTCTGATGAGGCCGTCGTGCAGTCCCGAAGCGCTTCCGAAAAAATGATCGAACTCAGGAGTGCCGCCCAGGAGATCGGGCAGGTCACCGAAACCATCTCCGAAATTTCCGAACAAACAAACCTGCTGGCTCTCAACGCCACCATTGAAGCGGCCCGAGCCGGAGACGCAGGCAAAGGGTTTGCCGTCGTCGCCCATGAGATCAAGGAGTTGGCCACCCAGACCGCCGAGGCCACCCTTGGGATAAAAAAACAAATTGAAAAAATCCAAGGAACGACGTCGGGTACCGCAGGCGAGATAGACCAGATCGCTCATATCATCCAAAGCGTCAATGAGATCGTGGCCACCATTAAAACCTCGGTTGACGAACAATCAACGGCCACGAAGGAAATAGCCAATAATATCTCTTTTGTCTCACAGGGGATGACAGAGGTTAATAAGAACGTAAACCAGAGCTCTTCCGTTTCCAGGGCGATCACAGAAGACATTGTTCAGATCAACGGAGAAGCCGGAGGCATTGCCGAGTCCAACACCCAGCTGGCCTCGCATGCAGAGCAGCTCCAGGAAATGGCCGCCCAGGTAAACAGCATTGTCGCGCAGTTTAAAGTGTAGACTCTTGATCTAAAAAATGGGGACAAAAATGGGGGACAGGCGACATGCGTCTGTTATGTTGAGAGGAAGGGGGCAGGCAATATGCGCATATTTGACAGGCGTGAAACGCCTGTCCCCTCACTTGTCCTGTCCCCTCACTTGTCATCGCTTGTTAGGCTGCTAAAAATAAATAATCATACATTGGCTCACCAGAATCCCTGCGGAAACCTGCTTTCAAGGTGGCTCACCTTGCCACCAGAGTTATTCCGGTTAAAGTCAACGGCTGAAATGAATTCCGTCCATCTACAGTTCATGCACTTGCAACGCACTGTGAGTCTCCTTGCACGTCAAGCGAATGCGGACGCATTTCAGCCCGGAATGACGACTCCCGATGCGCATTCGCAAACCCGTTTTCGAGGTGGCACACCTCGCCGCCGGAGGCATTGCTTTTGTACTTTTATATTTTTCTTGCAACCTTATCCGAGAACATCCAATCCAAAAGAGGCCTTCACCTCCCGGGCAACGGCCTCGGTTTCTAAGCGCGCTTTCTCAGTACCGCTACGAAGGATGGAGATAAGCCGGGCCTTATCGTCAATAACCTCCGCCCGACGCTGCCGGATGGGCGAAAGGGTCTCCTGAAGGCATTCCTCGAGGATTTTTTTCAATCGGCTGTCGGCAAGGCCCCCGTGGCGGTAGTCTCGTTTCAACTGCTGGATATAGGCCTCATCAGGATAGAAAGCATCCAGATAGGTAAACACGACATTGCCTTCCACCGTCCCGGGATCCTCGATGCGCACGTGATTCGGGTCTGTGTACATCATTTTGACGGCTTGCCTGATCTCCGCTTCGTCACTGCCCAAGGTAATGGTATTGCCTAACGATTTGGACATCTTCGCCTTGCCGTCCATTCCCGGAAGCCGGGGCACCTTGCTGAGCAAGGGTCGGCACTCAATCAGCACCGCTTTCCCTGCAACCTGATTGACCTTGCGCACCACCTCATTTGTCAGTTCAATCATGGGCAACTGATCCTCACCCACGGGAACCAGGGTGGCTCGAAACGCGGTAATATCCGCCGCCTGGCTGATGGGATACGAAAGGAAGCCTGCCGGGATGGACCGACCGAACTGCTTTCCGGCAATTTCCGTTTTAACCGTGGGATTTCTCTCAAGCCGGGAGACGGACACGAGGTTGGCGTAATACATGGTGAGCTCGGCCAAGGCGGGCAGCGACGATTGAAGACAGATCACGGTGCGCTCAGGGTCAATGCCCACGGCCAGGTAATCGGCCAGCACATTCAAGATATTATCGGCCACCTTGCGCGGGTTGTGACCGTTGTCCGTAAGGCCCTGCATATCGGCAATGAGAATGGTCTGGGAAGCGGTGTCCTGCAACGCAACACGCTGCATAAGGGAGCCCACATAGTGGCCAAGGTGAAGGGAACCGGTCGGGCGATCGCCCGTCAGGATTTTTTGATGCATCTGCTTTCTCCTCAAGTGCGTTTACATACCACCAAAGGAGACGAAGAGACCTTGTTCAGATTCACCCGTCGCCCTTCGGCGACAAATGAATACAATACAAATCCACGTGCCGCTCCGTCAGGAACGCCACCATGAAGTCCGCATACTCAATTTTTGTGTCAGTGTTTTCATTGGAAAAAGGATTTACCACTCTTCTCACAAAAGAACAACAGGATTGAAAAATGGAAAAATGGGGTAATAAAAAATGGAGCAAGGGGGGGGGACAGGCGACATGCACATAGTGTGTTCGAAAGAACAGGCCCCAAAGAGTCGCTACCCCATTTTGATTACAGCAATCTCCAATCATCCATAAATCCAGTCATAGCAGAGTTCCAAGGCGTGAGGACAAAACGCCTTGAAACCCATCCCCCGGGGCCGGAAACAGTTCAAAAGAGAGCCCTGCCCCCCCAGGAGGGGGCGATCCATCGAACTCTTTTGAGGTCGCTTTATTCAACATGCGTGGAGTGCCTGTCCCCTGGTTTGTTTACATGACTATCTGATGCTGCGGATGCAATTATTCGAATTATCAACGACAAACAGCCGACGGTTGGTCATGTCTACGACAAGTCCCGCAGGGGATCCAAACAGGGCCGCAGCCACGGGGCCATCAGTGGCACCGCGGATTCCGACAGAACCGGAGAGGGTGGTGACTTCGCCGCTGGCGATCACAATCTTGCGCAGGGTACGATTCTCGGAGTCGGCTACATAGAGGTTTGTACCGTCACTGGCAACAGCTGAAGGGCCATCGAACCGTGCATCGGCGCCTGTGCCGTCGTCCGAGCCATCGTCTCCGGAACTTCCGGCCAGGGTACGAATCTCTCCGGTGGCAGGATTCATCCTGAGGATGGTATGATTATCTGTTGCCACATAGAGAATCTTGCCCACAAGTGTGAGCTCGCTTAGGTGGTCATGGCCATCTAAAACAGCCGGGTTTCCCGTTTCATCGTTAAGGGTTGTAACCTTACCAGTGGCGATCTCAATCTTGCGAATGGATAAAGCAGATTCCGTCAGGTAGAGGAATGTGCCGTCGTTGGTCAACCGCTGGGGAGAGCAAAAACGCGCATCATGTCCCGTGCCGTCGGTTACTCCTACTTCTCCGGCCTCACCGGCCAGGGTGGTGACCTGGCCGGTGGCGATTGCAATCTGGCGTACTGTGTGGTTGTCACTGTCGGCTACGTAAAGTGAATCCCCGGCCAGGGTCATGCCCATGGGCTCGCGAAATCTGGCCGCAGATTTGACACTGTCGGTTGTGCCTTTTTCTCCGGCCTTACCGGCCAGGGTGGTGACTTGGCCGGTAGCGATTGCAATCTGGCGCACGGTGTGGTTTTGGGTGTCGGCGACATAGAGGTTTGTACCGTCGCTGGCAATGGATTCTGGGCCGTTAAAACGAGCATCGACACCCGTAGCATCGGTTGAACCTGATTCAGCGGGCATCCCGGACAGGGTGGTTACGTCCTGTGTGGGAATATCGATTGCGCGGATGGCGTGATTTTCCCGGTCGCAGACATAAAGTGTGTCTCCATCTGTATCGATACTGAGATCCCTAGGGCCATTAAAACGAGCCTCATCACCATTGGCGTCGACATATCCAGATGTATTTTCGGCCCCCGCCAGGATGGTGGGGTTGTCAGTCGTCAGATCTACGGTATAGATCAGCGGTTCCACAGCGGAACTCACAAAGAGTTTTTTGACTGCGCCAGCACCTGAGTAGACAATGCGACCTGGAGAATGAATGGTACACAGCGTGGAAATGGTATTGCTGGCGAGATCAATTTTTTTGATATCATCAGACGAATAATCGGCGACAAAGAGATTTGTACCGTCGGTGGTCAGACCCGTCGGGAATGTTAATGCGCCTCCCGTCAGGGGCAGGGTCGAGACTGTTTTGCTGTTGATCTCAATCTTACGGATGGAACAAGTTCTTTTTTCAACCACATAAATAAATCCGTCGATGACAGCCATGTCATAGGGCTCACTAAAACGGGCCTCAGTCCCGATGCCATCAGCCGACCCAGAAGAGTAGGTGCCGGCCAGGGTGGTTACCTCGGCCGTGGCGATATCAATCTGGCGAATGATGTTATTCCTATTACATGTAAAGAGGCTGGTTCCATCGGTGGCCATGGCCTCCATCATGAAAGAGGCCTCTGTGCCGGTACCGTCCGTTGAGCCACCGGTTCCAAATGTGCCGGCAAAGGTGCTGACCGTCTTGGCCGCCAGATCAATCTTCCGGATAATACAATTGCTACCATAGACATACAAGTCCGTACCCACGAGGACTGAGCTGCTGGGATGATAAAAACTGGCTGTGGACAGATCGCCATTGGCGGAGCCCTGGCCACCCTGGGAGCCGGCCAGGTGATCCACTGTGGTCAGTTCGAGCGGTATGGATGCGCTGCCGCCGGGAGAAACCGTCCCGTAATGGTGGTCATCTAAACAGCCAGTCAGAACCAAAAAGAAAAATAGCGAAACAAACAGTTTGATCGATCTTATTGACATGAATCCTCCAGTTGTCGGTGTATGACTGAGCTAAAAAAATAATTCTGACCGGTATACTTGAATCAATGTTTATAATTGATAAAAAAGGAAAGAAAGGAAAAAAGAAAAAAACTTTGGGTGAAAATTATAGTAAAGTTTAAGAGAATAGACACAATCCTCAAAAGATCAAGGAGATAGATGAAATAACTCTGATATTCAATCTCATAGCCCGGATATTTCACGAGTTGGGTGCGCTCATATGCAAGGCATCAGAGCTGAAGATGTAGTGGTTTACCTCAAGGCTCTGATAACGCGGCAGATGAGTGCACCCGGCTCGCCCGAAGGGTGAGAAAATCAAACAGAATACCGT
>NZ_JAQYWB010000057.1 GCF_030145185.1 Desulfoluna sp.
CCCGCACCTTCTACCGTAGAGAGGACCCTCGGCCTCGCAAGTTAACGATGACCACGAGTCTTATTTCAAAATGCGGTGTTTCCGGTTTACGATACGCCTGACGGTGCGCACGGCGCACCCTACGCATCCACCCGGTACTTCATTTTAAAAATGAGGACGATACGGATTTTCATACATGGGTTCCCGCCTTCGCGGGAAAGACGAAAATCGCTGGGTACTGTCAAACCGGCCGGGCCCACAAAAACAGAAACAGGTGGGTATCAAAAAAGCCGCCATGCTCCATGGAATCGTCTTCCCCGGCTCTCCGGAGAGTCGTTGCATACGGCCTGACCGAAACCTGAGACACCCTGCAACGCAGGAACAACCGGATGACCGGGGATCCATGCTCGGGTTACCTCACCATAAAAAGACACAACGCATACGCTTTCTCACAACCACCATGGCTCCCCGCCTGCGCGGGGAAGACGAAAAGCGTAGGGCGCTGTCAGACCGGGGCGATAAAGACAAAATGGATAGCTGAATAGTTACCTTGGATTTATATTTCCCGAATGAAGAACCAAGCACGAAGAACGATTTTTACAAATCACCCATCCATGATGGGCACGTTTCGCGCTTTGCACATCCTACGGCGCCGCCGTCATGTCACCTGTGTTGGTGGAAACTGAAACATGGCCAGTTCAAGCATTTGATGCGAACGGCGCACCCCCTCACCCGTCACGCGAATGCGAACGCGAGGTGCCCAGGGTACCGCCAGCCGTTGAGCATTCGCCCACCCGCTTTCAAGGTGGCTTCACCTTGCCGCCGGAGGCAGCTTTTGTTTTCTCTCTCTGTTTGCCTATTTTCCTTAGAGTTGAAAAGCAGGTGAGGTTCTGATAAAAACCAGAGGTTGTTCGTAAAATCGGCGCGGCTCCGGTTTTTTTTTGTGGATGAACCATGGGGAATGGAAGAAAAACGTATGCTGGACAGTAATATTTCGATTTTGATTTCGTTTATTCTTTACCTGATTTTTATGGTGGGGATTGGTTGGGTTTATTACGGCAAGACGAAGACCCTTTCGGATTACATCCTTGGGGGACGCGGTTTAAACAGCTGGGTGGGGGCCATGAGCGCCCAGGCGTCGGACATGAGCGGGTGGCTGTTGCTGGGCCTGCCCGGGTACGCTTACGTAGCGGGCCTGGAGTCGTTCTGGATCGCTTTCGGGCTGGCATTTGGGACCTGGTTGAACTGGAAATTTGTGGCGGTGAGGCTTCGGAATTACACGGAGATCTCTGGCGATTCCATCACCCTGCCTGACTACTTTGAAAACCGGTTTCGGGACACCTCGCATCTGCTTCGGATTATTTCAGCCATCTTTATTCTGATCTTTTTCCTGATTTATACCGCCTCTGGCTTTGTGGCCGGGGCCAAGCTTTTCAGCACCGTGTTTGGCCTTACCTATGACCTCGGCCTTCTTATCGGTGTGGCGGTGATCATCTCCTACACCTTCCTCGGCGGGTTTATGGCGGTGAGCTGGACCGATTTTTTTCAAGGGATCATCATGATCGTGGCCATTATTGTGGTGCCGACCCTGGGAATCCTGAAGGTGGGGGGCCTTTCCGCCACCCTCGATGGGATCCGTTCCATCAACCCCGAGCTCCTCAATCTCTTTACCGACACCCAAGGGGTGCCACTGGCTGTTTTAAGCGTGGTTTCCCTTGCAGCCTGGGGGCTGGGTTACTTTGGCCAGCCTCATATCCTGGCTCGTTTCATGGCCATTCGAACCACCGCTGAGATTCGAAAGGCCAAAAAGATCGCCATGGCCTGGGTCGTGGTCAGCCTCTCTTTTGCTGTGGTGGTGGGTCTTGTGGGCTTGATCTGTCTTGATGCTCCCCTGGCCGCAGGCGATCAGGAGAAGATTTTTATGGTCATGGTGCATCAGCTGGTCCCCACGGTTTTGGCCGGGGTCTTTCTCGCAGCCATCCTGGCCGCCATCATGAGCACCGCCGACTCCCAGCTTCTCGTGACCTCATCGGCCCTGACCGAGGATTTTTACAAGGTGCTGTTCAGGCGAGACGCCTCCGATGCGGAGCTCGTCTGGGTGAGCCGCGTGGCTGTGATTCTGGTGGCGGTATTGGCCTGGTTTTTTGCGCGTAACCCGGACAGCTCGGTATTGAGCCTTGTATCCTATGCCTGGGCCGGATTCGGTGCCACCTTCGGTCCCATCATCCTTCTCTCCCTCTATTGGAAGCGCATGACCCGTAACGGGGCCCTTGCCGGCATTGTGGTCGGCGGCCTTACCGTGATTGTCTGGAAACAGCTCTCAGGCGGCTTTTTTGACCTGTATGAGATCGTTCCCGGCTTTGTGGTATCCATCCTTGCGATTGTTGTGGGGAGTCTCATGGACGCTGAGCCTGCCCAGGAGATTCAGGGGGAATTCGATGCGGTCAATCGGTTGATGTAAACGAAAAGTAACGTTTCAGCTTGTGCCTCCGGCGGCCCTGCCTAAGAGTGTCGGGTGCAAGGCTCCGCCTTGCCGGTACGAAAAGTCGTATCGCTGGAGTGAAACTCACAGATTGCTGGGCCTCAAGCATGGAGGCGGAGCCTCCGGGGAGCATTCCCAGGCGGAGCCTGGGAACGAGAGAGAACCACGCTCGATACCTATTTCAAAGAATGTGGCTGAAACGATGACTAAGGCCACGGGTTAATATGTATGCCGGAGGCTTTTTTAGCGCTGAATAGTTACAACGAAAAAGCGGGGTTGTGACGGCAAAGGCGCTTTACCGCCTTGACCGTTGTGAGTCTGCCCTTCCCTTATCTGTTTCAAGTGAAAAAGCCGTAAGGACTCGTTGAGAGTCCTTACGGCTTTTTTGCGTTTACACAGAGACGTCGTGGAAACCTGCGTTCAAGGTGGTACGCCTTGCCGACGGAGTGATTCCGGTTTAAGCCAACGGCTGAGTTGGATTCTGCCCACCTGCAGCTCTCGCACTTGCTATGCACTGGGCATTTTCCTGCACTTCATGCGAATGCGGATGCATTTCAGCCCGAAGTGACGGTACCCGATGCGCATTCGCAAACCCGCTTTCGAGGTGGCACACCTCGCCGCCGGAGGCTTTTTTTGTTATCTGCAACCCTACCCGAAGAGTGCATCCAGGTGTTCTGCCAGGGTGCCCGATCGGGCCAGGGCGAGAAGGTTTTCGGCTTTTAGGACGTGGGTTTGGGTGGCTTTGGGGTGAAAGGGGGTCAGAGCCTCTTCATCCCCATTCATGGAGAGGAGGCAGAGTTTTTCAGCTTGCTCCAGCGCGTCGACGAGGGCGGTCGGGGGCAGGTCTCCTGTGGCGGCCACGGTCCACTTTTTTCCCAGCTCCTGGTAGAGGAGGAGGGCGTCCAGCTCCCGGGTGACGAGGGCGGTTCGGTTTGTGGTGCCTTCAAGGACAAAGGGTGTGGGGGCGCTCCCTTCCACGGTGTGGTAGTCGCCGTCGTGGCCGTGGCCTATGCGGTAGATGACGATGCGTTTCAGCTCTTTTTTTTCGATGACGGGAAGGGTGATCCCTTCGGGGAGGAGAATTTTATCGGTGCCTGAGAGCCCCCAGCTTTCGGCCGGGCGCTGGGTGTTGCGCACCTGCCAGCCAAGGAGGGCCTCTTTTAAGGTGGAGAGGGAAAAACCCGATTCATAGAGCCACGCCTGGATGGCTTCGTTGTGTTTTCCCCAGAGCATTTTTTCTGCTTTGATGGTGGCGGCCACGGCTTTTTCATTCCAGAGCTCAGGGTTCGTCACCGTTTCGTTTGTTTCCATCAGCACAGCTCCATCACGGAGTTCCATCGTTCCCGTTCGGTTGCGACGGGCAGTCCGCTTTGTTTCATGGATTTTATCAAATTTTTTTCATTAAACCGTACAAAGGGGTTGGCTCGTTTCTCATCGGCCAGGGTGGAGACAACGTGGGCCGGGTCGTAGAGCGTGAGGTACCGTGCGATCTCCGCTTCATTTTCCGGTTCGATGGTTCTGGCAAAGGCCATGGACTCCTGGACATAGTCATGCCCGGCGTAGATCTTTGTGTCGTCCGGAAAGGTCAGGAGAAAGGTGATGGCGCGGAAGAAGCTCTCCATGTCACCGGAAAAGCAGGTCCCCACGGTTCCATTAAAGAGGGTGTCCCCGGTGATGAGGTGCCCTTTGATCTCGAAGGTGAGGCAGTCCTCCATGTGGCCGGGGGTGTGGTGAACGAGGAGGGGCTCTCCGTCAATGTCCAGCCGTCCGGTGTCCATCAGGGTTTGAACGTCCAGGTGTGTGGCGCCCGAGTGCTGGATCAGCGGGGCGTTGCCGACGGTGTGATCCGGGTGGGTGTGGGTGTTGATTACGTGGGTGAGGGTGAGGCCCTGGGTGTGGATAAATTCCAGGATCTCATCGACGGCACCTGGGTCGATGGCGATGGCCGTTTTCGGTCCGCTGACCACGTAGGCAAAATTGTCGGCGCTGTAGCGGAACTGGGTCAGGGTGAGCATGGTGGTGTCTCCGTGTGTATCAAATGGGTTTTACGGGCAGGGCATCCACGGTGAGGGTGAGGGTTTCGCCCTTCAACTGGAGGTCCCATGATTTAATGCCTTTCAGCATGGCCGGGTAGGTCGCCTGCTTGGCTGCGATGAGTTCCAGGATGAATCGGGTGAAGACCTCTTTTTTGTCGCCTTGCAGCTCGGCCGGAAGGCGCGGTTCGATTTTTTGTCGGTAGCCGTCCTCTCCAGGGCTTTCAAACAGAGAGAGGTTCCAGCCGGTCACGGCCAGTGAGACCAGGAGTTTTTTCATGGCATCGTCTTCCCCGCAGGCGGCAAGGAGAGGGGAGGCCAGGGAGAGGAGTGCGTCGGCGACGTCGGCGTTCGTGCAGGCGGAAAACTGTTTGACGGAAAGGGTGCTCATGGGAAGTCCTTAAGGTCTTGGAGTCAAGGGTACGACGCCTCGTGGAAGGGCGGGTGCGTCAGGATAGCCATCCTTTCCCGGCAGGGGTTGGGATGCCCTCAAATTAAGCTGATTCCATCAAAAGTCAAGGGGTAGAACCCAGGGTTCCCCAGGTCAGGTGTGGGGGGCTTGTCACGAAATTGCGTCGAGGAATGCTCCTTGATCTTTGGCAAGGGCTGTTTTAATATTGCGCCACCTGCCGCGGCCCGCAGTTTTTGGGGATGTTGCCCCTGTTGATAAGGCACAAATCGTCTTATGACTGCAATGTACGCCTGTCTGGAAGGGTGCATGGGCTATGAAATCATCTATCACACGACGCCGCCTTAAGCGGGGGCACCACACAAAACGGGACAGAACTATGGGGATGAATATTGTCGATCGCATCGATGACCGGGTCACGGTCAATCAGGTGCTGATCAGTGTGTCGGACAAGAGCGGGCTGGATGAATTTATCCCGGCCCTGGTGCGGATTAATCCGTCGATTCGTATTTTTTCAACGGGGGGCACCTTCGGGGCCATTGAAAAAATTCTTGGCGATGCGGCTGGAAAGCATCTGGTCCAGGTATCGGATTATACCGGTCAGCCGGAGACCCAAGGGGGCCTTGTTAAAACCCTTGATTTTAAGATCTATCTGGGAATTCTTACCGAAAAATATAACGATTCTCATCAGGAAGACTTAAAGAGAACCGGTGCAGTTCCGATAGATATGGTAGTTGTGAATCTTTATCCCTTTGCTTCCACCGTGGCCCGAGATGGGGTGAGTGTGGAGGAGGCGAGGAGCAATATTGATATCGGCGGTCCCACTATGGTCCGGGCATCTGCCAAGAATTACCTGCGTGTGGCGTCTGTGGTGAACCCTTCCGATTACGGCGCGGTTGTTGACGCCCTGACGGCCAACGGGGGGGCTACGGATTTGGCCCTGCGTTACGGGCTGGCGGTGAAGGCCTTTGAGCATACCGCAGCCTATGACCGACATATTGCCGATTATCTTGTTAAACAGACCCCGGAATGCGTTTCGGGTTGTTATAGCGCGTCCTAAACCTTGAGCCGGACCCGACAGGAGGATGCGGTGGCTGTCATGAGATCGTCGAAGGCGCTTTACGGTATCGCCTGCCCGACCTTTGATAAAGCCATCAGACGACATCCTGCGGGGGGAGATAGAACATGGCAGACGATCTGAAGAAGATGTACCGAACCATCATGGACGACCATTTTGCCCCGGCCATGGAGATTTCGTTTGTGGACGGCGCCAACCGCCAGACTCTTTTTTATGAAAAAGTGGCCTGGACCATTGACCAGGTTAAGAAGGGGCTTCGTTACGGCGAAAACCCCGGCCAGGAGGCGGCGCTTTATCGCCTGACTAACGGTAACCTGGTGGTGGGCGAGACCCAGACCCTTGCCCCCGGGCGTCACCTTGCCTCGGATATTGAGCTGCTCCAGTCCGGGAAACACCCGGGCAAGACCAATCTCACCGACGCTGATAATGCCCTGAATATTTTGCGATATTTTACCGATCGCCCTACGGCGGTTATCGTCAAGCACAACAACCCCTGCGGTGCGGCCCGTGCCGATTCCCTTGAGGAGGCCTACGCCAAGGCCTACATGGCTGACCGTATTGCGGCTTTCGGAGGGTGTATTGCCCTGAACCGGAGCGTGGACAAGGCCACGGCTGAAGCCATCAGTCATCAGTATGCCGAGGTGGTTGTGGCCCCTGATTTCGAAGAGGGCAGCCTTGAGATCCTCTCTGCACGGAAGAACCTCCGGGTGATTCGTATCGGCAACATGGACCGCCTCCAGGGGTATGTGGGAGAGCGCGTGGTGGATTTCAAGAGCCTCATGGACGGCGGGCTGATCGCTCAGCTCTCCTTTGTTCCGGAGGCCCGGACCCGCCAGGACCTCAAGCTGGCCGAATGCGATTACAAGGGGACCCGTTATGCGATCAATAGGGAACCCACCGATGCCGAGTATGAGGACATGCTTTTTGGCTGGCTCGTAGAGTCTGGCATTACCTCCAACTCCGTGATCTATGTGAAAGACCAGGTGACGGTGGGCATCGGCACCGGCGAGCAGGATCGTGTGGGCGTGGCTGAGATTGCGGTGGACAAGGCCTACAAGAAGCTTGCCGATCGCTACGCCTTTGAGACCTATGGCGTGGGTTATGTCGATCTGACGGATGCCGACAAGAAGGCGGAGATTGACGCACGGGTGAAAGCAGAAAATGGGGGGATCAAAGGTGCCTCCATGATCAGCGATGCGTTTTTCCCTTTTCGGGATGGCGCCGATGTGGGGCTTCGTGAAGGGGTCTCTTCCATTGTGCATTCCGGCGGTTCCATGAATGATTATCAGTCCATCGAGGCGTGCAACGAATATGACGCCACCATGGTCTACACCGGTCAGCGGAGTTTCAAGCACTGATTCTGCGCGGTTATAAGTGATCGAAGGACCTCGCCGACAGCGGGGTTTTTCGGAAATGAATGGCGGCACGCCTCCAATGCCAGTTGGGGACGTGCTTCAGGCTCTGTCGGGAGTGTGGCTCCTGTGACGGCCTGGGTAACCTATCTGGTGTTGTAAGCGGTGTATGTATGACGGATAAGCCTGCGTTGAAGATTGGGCACTTGCGGATCACCGACCACTTGATTCTTGGTGTGACGGACCTCAAGCTGAAGAAGGGAATGGAGATCTTTAAGCATTGCAGCCTCCAGCCGGTGTTGAAAAACGGGTGGAACGAGGTGGCCGATGATCTGGCGACCGGTGCTCTGGATGGTGCGTTTATTCTCGCGCCCACGGCCATGGATATTTACAAGTCCGGGGTGGGCATCAAGCTGATTCTCTTTACCCACAAGTCGGGCAGTGTCCTGGTGAAGAGCATGCGGGCGGGCATTCAGCGCATTGAAGATTTTGCGGGTAAGGTGGTGTTGATCCCCTACCAGCTCTCCGTTCACAACATGCTGTTTCACCGCCTTCTTAAAGAGAAGGGGCTGAACCCCGGCACAACGAGTGACAAAAAAGCCGATGTGTTTCTGGAGGTGGTGGCGCCTTTTCAGATGCCGGATGCCATCAATCTGGATGAGGACGGTGAGATCGCCGGGTTTATCGTGGCCGAGCCCTTCGGGACCCAGGTGATCAACAGCGGCAATGGTGAAGCCCTTCATCTCTCGTGTGACCTCTGGCCCAAGCATCCCTGCTGTGTTCTGGTGATGCGTGACGAAGTGATTGAGAAAAATCCAGACGCCGTCCACGAGCTGACCCGTAGCCTTGTGCGGTCTGGCCTGGCGGTGGAAGCGCAGCCGAAACCGGCCTCCATTATCGGTGCCGATTTTCTGGGTCAGAACAGCGATGTGATTTACAAGGTTCTCACCGAACCCAAAGAGCGTATCTCTACGGACGAGCTTTTTCCGGTGATTGACGATTTGGCCATCATTCAGGATTACATGAAAGACGAGATGGGCATTTTAACGGATAAGATCGACCTGGATAAGTTTGTGGACACCCGTTTTGCGCGGGATGCCGGAGCCAAATAGATAAGAAGGAGGTTATCCTTCAGTTCATGCCTCCGGTGGCCCTGCCGGGGGTTAAACTTATGAAAAGTTTAACAAACAGGCTTTAAAAATTATTCTTGGTTAAATTTCATCTTAAAAGCGGATGTGATTTGACCCGAGGAATCCGTCTTCGCCTGCGGCTACGCCGTGACAAGTCCGCCTGCGCCATGTCAATGCGTCACCATTCGGACAACGCCAATGGGCTACGCCGTGACATGGGGGCAAAACGCATTCGCAACCTGCTTTCAAGGTGGCACACCTTGCCGCCGGAGGCAGCTTTTTGAGAGCTGAATAGTTACAAAAAACATGTCTTTTTGTCTGGAAGGGCGGAGGCATGGGCTGCAACGCCTCCCATTTCTAAGTGCGGATGTCGGGTGCGGTGAAAAACTCAGTCTCGGGGGCCGGCTTTTTCGATGATGCGAAAAATGCCATCGATGGTACGGCTTTCCCAGAGACCCTTTCCGCTGAAGGTGGGTTTTGATTCCTTGTTGAGGCGGACCGCTACCTGGGCGGCAGACAATTCCTCCCGGCGTTTCATGCCGATGATCTCCTTTAAAATATAATCTTTGTACGCTGCCGGGTCCGAGGGGAAGGGTCGATCCGGCTCGCTTGCCTTCGAGGGGGCGGACTGGAGGGTTTCGTCGTTCGGTGCGGGCTCGGTGGGGGGCGTCTCCACGAGGTCCCAGAGGTTATCCTGTTCCGAGTCGGTTTCGGCGGGTTTTTTCTGCCCCATGGGTTCCGTGGGTGTGGGCCGGGGGGAGGGCGGTTCATCTGCAACAGCCCAGAGATCGTCCAGGCCTGTGTCACTCATGGGGGTTTTATCGCTCGTCGTCGGGGTGTTTTCCACCAACGCCCACAGGTCGTCAAGCTCTGCGGCCCCTCCTTCCTCGGGCGTTTCATCCACCAGTGCCCAGAGATTGTCCAGATCTTCTTCCGGGGGCTTCTCCACCAGATCCCACAGATTGTCTCCCCCGTCCTCCGGCGGGACGGTATTTTCTTCAACAAGACTCCAGAGATCATCCAGGGGCTCTTCGGTGGGTGCTTCCACCAGGGCACTGAGATCGTCTATGTTTTCGTCCTGGAGGGGCTCGTTCACCAGGGCGCTGAGATCATCTAAGGTCGGTTTCTCGGTGGGGGGCGTTTCCCTTTTGGCAGGATCCTTTATGGGTGCGGCGGGTATGGGTTCCGCCGTTCTTTTGGGGGGTAAAGGGGCGGCAGGAGCCGATGCGGCCAAGGGGATCCCGGAGGTTTGAAGGGCGGTGAGGATGGCGGACAGGCTGCGGGCTTTTTCCTCTTCGATGGATAGGCGGCGCTCCATGGCGGAGGCTTTGCGTTCCTCTGCTTCGGCAAGGCGGCGCTGCTGGATCACGAGCCGGGCCAGAAGGGACGGCGTGGGGTTTTCTTCATCGAGAAGGGAGAGGATATCGTCATCTTCGTCTTGCCGGAAGGCGTTCCGAGAGAAGAGGGGGCCTTGTCCTGAAGCCCGGTTTCTCAAGGCCTGGCGAATCTCTTCCTGGGTGAGTCCCGATTCGGTGCATTCGGAGATATAGGTGAAGAGGAGGATGTCTTCCCGGGTGAGGGCCGGCTCGCCTTCATCGCCGGGGCGGGTGAGGAACTCGCTGTAGATATGTTGCCACAGAAGAAGGGTAGAGACTCCGGTTTTGAGTTCCTTTGCGGCCTCTTCAACACTGTATCGCTTTTCGTCGGCCATTCCTTCTCCGTACGGTGGCAACTGATGGATTTGCTTATTTCAGGAGATGATCAATCATCCGCCTAAGTTGATTTCGTGCATTTTAGTGTATTTTCACCGGTGGTGTCAATCGGAGGCCTGTTTCTCTCCCCAATGGGCAATGACAAGGTTGAAGCCGAAGGCGAGATTCAGGGCGGCGGCTTCTGCCAAGGAGAACCAGGCAATTTTCTGTCCTTCAGTCAGGGCAATGGCCTCGGGGTTGAAGTCGGCCCGGGCGGTAAAGACATATTCCAGGCGGTCGGGGAAATCGTAGACCCCAAAGGATCGAATGGGGTCGGGACAAAAATTGAGTTCTTCGTGAAGTTCCCGTCTGATACAGGCTTCCGGTGTCTCATCGGGCTCGACATGACCGCCCGGCAGATCCCACATGTTGGGGCAGGGAAGGTGAGGCAGATCGTCCCTGAGCATGAGCAGCACCTTGCCTCGGGGGTTGATGAGCAGGATACTCGTACCCTCTGGTTTCATGTGAATTCCTAATGATAAATAGATGTAAACAATTGTTTAATAATTGACAAAATTTTCTATTACAGGATATATTTATAAGGTTTATCGGGATATTACAAGATGGAAAAAAGGCTTCAATGTCGGCAGCGTTTGGGACGATAAGGGAGGTAGTGGCAAATAGACCTCTATCGATGGAACGGATTGAGCACCGAGCCGTGGAATTGTGGCATGTAATATGGGCATGCGGCAGATTAGGGCTTGGTAAGTTAAGGAGCACGTATGGGTATTTATCCCAAAAAAGATTGTCAGATCAGGTTGTGCCTTTCAAACAACAGCCAACTGGACGGCCTTGTGAATATCGTGGGCCGGGACATCAGAACCTTTCTTCTGGACGATGAGTCCGATATCGTCATGTACGAGGCCGTCAATGGGGAAGATGAAAAACGGCGCCCCATGATTGTCCCCAAAAAGCATATTCTCTGGTTGGAGGTCAAGGGGTGCGACCTTGCCGAGCGGAAGATGGCGCTTTACCGTAAATTAAAGATCAAGCTGATCAACGGCCAGGTGGTGAGCGGGGAAATTGATATCACCGGGTACGATCGCGTGTCTGATTATGTTCTCAAGAACTCCGATCTGTTCAGCGAAGTCGCCGAGGCCACCATTGATGGTGAAATTATTCGATCTATTGTGTTTGTCTCAACGACCCAGTACCTCTGGGTCGTTCCCGACGAAGACGCATGAGCGGGCGAAGGGGTTCGAGAGGTGTGATGTGGCAGAATTAGATAAGGTGTTTCAAGCGGGTGTCGCGTTGCGTGCCTCCGATGTGCACGTGGTGCCGGGTGAACCGATTATTATGCGCAGGAACGGGGCGTTGGTTAAAACCAAAACTCCGAAGTTGAAGATCGAGCAGACCAGGCGTCTGATTCTGGAGCTGCTCTCACCGGAGGATAAGGAGCTCCTGGAGAAAGATCATCAACTTGACTTTTCCTACGAGATCAAGGGTGTGGGTCGTTTCAGGGGGAGCGCCATGGCTCATAACCGAGGGCTCAGCGCGGCATTTCGGGTGATCCCACCCGCTCTCCCTACGCTGCCATCCACCGGGCTTCCCGAGGTGGTGGAAAAGGTTCTGGATCAGCACCAGGGGTTGATTCTGGTGACCGGTGCCACCGGAATGGGCAAGACCACCACCCTGGCGGCCATGGTGGATTTTCTTAACGAGCGGCGGGCGCACCATATTCTCACCGTGGAAGACCCCATTGAGTTTGTTCACCCCAAAAAGAAGGGGGTCGTGAACCAGAGGCAGATAGGGCGAGACACCCGTTCTTATCTCAACGCGTTGAAAGGGGCGCTGAGGGAGGACCCGGATGTCATCGTCATCGGGGAGCTTCGGGACCTTGAAACCATCTCTCTGGCCATCAGCGCAGCCGAGACGGGGCATCTTGTCATCGGAACCCTCTCCACCACCAACGCCCCGAAAACCGTGGATCGCATCATCGATTCCTATCCCCCGGGTGAGCAGTCTCAGATTCGGGCCACCCTGGCGGAAACCTTGAAAGCCGTGGTCACTCAGAAGCTGATCCCTTCGGACGCGGATGATCGGATGCTTATGGCCGCTGAAATCCTGATCATCAACTTGCCGGTGGCGGGTTTGATCCGGGACTCCAAAGTGTTCCAAATCCCCAATCTCATGCAGACGGGCAAGAGCTTCGGCATGAAGTTGATGGATGAGTCGGTGATGGACCTGTTTAATCAGGGGTTGATCAGCGCGGAGAAGGCGTTGACGCATGTGCAGTCTGAGACGACTCAGCGACAATTGAAGGCAAAGCTTGCGGGGTGAGGATGATGCAACTGAAAACGGACGGCTTGAGCCGTCCAGGGGGATGCTGTGGCTGTAATTGATACCTACTTCAGGGAACTGAGCGAAAAAGGGGCCAGTGACCTCCATATGGTCATTGGTTGCCCGCCTCTTCTGCGTTTAAAAGGGGAGCTGGTGGACACCGATCATCCGGTGCTGGATCGGGAGCGGATGAAAGAGGTGCTCTGGGAGATCCTGCCCAGGGAGAAACAGAAAGAATATGAAGCAAATCTCGATCTGGATATGGCCTATGAGCTGGAAGGGGTGGGGCGTTTCCGGTGCAATTTCTTTTTCCATCACAACGGCCCTGGTGCGGTGTTTCGGCTGATTCCCACCGATATTCTGACCCTGGAACAGCTGGGGATGCCCCCGGTACTGAAGACCATTGCCGATTTTTCCCAGGGGCTGGTTCTGGTGACCGGGCCCACGGGAAGCGGCAAGTCAACCACCCTGGCCGCCATGATCGATTACATCAACAAGAGTCGGGAAGCCCATATCATCACCATTGAAGACCCCTTGGAGTTTGTGCATCAGAATCGTCGGTGTATCTTTACCCAGAGGGAGATCGGAACCCACGCGGCGAGTTTTGCTGACGCCTTGAGGGTGGCTGGTCGTGAGGACCCCGACATTATTCTTGTGGGGGAGATGCGGGATAAGGAGACCATCAGCCTGGCCTTGACCTGTGCAGAGTTGGGAATTCTGGTGTTCGGGACCCTTCACACCAACAGCGCGTCCAAGACCGTGGACCGCGTGATCAACGCCTTTTCTGCCGACCAGCAGGCGCAGGTGCGCACCATGTTCTCCGAGTCTTTGAAGGCGGTGGTAGCTCAGCAACTTCTCAAGACCGCCGACGGGACAGGGCGCTGTGCGGCCAATGAGATTCTTCTGGGCTCCACGGCCCTTGCCAGCGTGATCCGCAGCGGCAAAATCGCTCAGATCAACTCCATGATCCAGACGGGAACCTCCCAGGGCATGCAGAGCATGGATCAGCATTTGATGCAGCTGGTGAAGGAGAAGAAGATTACCGGTATGGCGGCCTATGAAAAGGCCATGGACAAATCCCTCTTCGGCGCCATGAAAAACGCCTGATTCTCTCTCAAGAAGACACCGAAATCAGGTCCCGGGTGCGTTTGTGGCCCTGGACTCCAGGGCTTACCTCGGGGTGAGGGTGGTGGTCAGGTCCAGCTGTTCCACCACCCGGCCACCGGGGAGCTCCACCAGCTCAAGGCGGTTGTCCGAGAGTCGTGCAAATCCCTGATGCCCGCCGCGCGGAATCACCGGAGAGCCGGGATTGAGGAAGACTTTTCCCATGAGGGTGTCGAGCTGGGAGACGTGGGTGTGCCCTTGAATCACGATGTCGTAATCGGTGAGGTCGGGCAGGTGGCTGTGCCCATGGGCCAGAAGCAGGGTCTTCTCCTCCCAGGAGAAGGCAAGGCTCAGCTCTCCGGAATAGAAGTCCGGTTGGTCGCAGTTCCCGCAGACATACCAGGTCGGGTTGGCAAGGGCTTGAAATTCTTCCCGGATGGTGAAGGGGTCAAACTCGGGATGGGCTCTTCCGTAGACGGTATCGAAGAGGTCTCCGGCCACGGCAAGGCCGTCCCCGGGTTTCAGCTGGGCTTTGATCAAGCGCCAGGTGGGCAGGTGTCCGTGGATGTCTGCCGTGATGATCAGTGAGTGGGTCATGGTGGATCCTGTCGCGTGCATGATGTGTTTGCCGTCCGGTCAGCGTCAAGGGGGGCAGCGTCAAGGAGGGTCAGTGAGCCAAATCGCCTGTAAAATCCAGATTTTTTAATTTTCGAGGCCCGGTTTGTCTATAGGGGAAACAGGCGCGAGAGCAGGGCGGGTATGGCTGATTCCACCCTCAGGATGCGCGCACCCATGGAGACCGCTTGAAATCCCACCTCTTTAAGTTTCTCCATTTCATAGGGGATAAACCCCCCTTCCGGTCCCACCACCAGGGTGGTCGGGGCCGCGACATTCACCGGGCAGGGGACGGCATCGTAGGGGTGTGCCGCCAGTTTCAGCGTTCCGGCTGTCAGGGCTGTCAGCTCATCTTCCACAAAGGGCTTGAACCGTTTTTTTAAGAGGATTTCCGGCATTCGCGTGTCTTTGGCCTGTTCCAGGCCCAGGACTCTTTGGGCGAGAAGATTCTCGTCGGAGAGGCGAGGGCTCTGCCAGAAACTTTTTTCTACCCGTACCGCATTGAGAAGCACCAGTCGCTTGACCCCCATGCTGGTGGCGGCGATGATTACCCGGTTAAGGACTTTTGGCCGGGGAAGGGCAAGGATCAGGGTGAGGGGCAAAGGGGGGGGCGGCGAGTCATCAAGGGTGACGGCCATCTCCAGCACGTTTTTCTCTATGGAGAGAATATCTCCGGTTCCCAGGGCACCGTTGACACATCCCACCGCCAGGGTGCTTCCCACAGCCGCCCGGTGGATGTCCTGTACGTGGCGAAGGCGTCGTCCCGTCAGCCGGACCCTTTTCGGGTCATCGGTAAAATCATCATCGAAAAGAAGAATCAGGTTCATTCATTTTATTCCATATAGAAGTGAAGCTTAAAAGGTCCTCACCTTGTATCACCGATGACAGCGGATTGTCGAGAAGGCACGGCGGTTTCGCGGGCGATGCCGTCTGGAAATATGATTTCAGTGAGTTACGGCTGAGGGAGCGAGGACTTGGGCGGGGGGCTGTGCCGGCGTCAGTCTTCCGTGACGCCGAAAGAGCAGGGGAGGGCGGCTTTTTGGATGCCGGGGATCAACCTTGACACCCCTCGTTTGCGTGTTACTTTAAACCATTGCGTCACGACCCCCGGGCGGGGGTGAATCATTCGGGGCGTTGATTTTTAACTATTTTTCAACATCAGGGGTAGAGGGATATATGGGTTGGCTTGGTAAAGTGGTGGGAGGGACCATCGGATTTGCCCTGGGGGGGCCGGTGGGTGCTGTTGCCGGAGCGGTGTTCGGGCATGCCTTTGATAAAGACGGCAGTGAACTGAACCGTGATGAGAGACGGGGGCTGTCGGGGAATGAAGAGGCCCAGATGACTTTTTTTGTGGCCGCTTTTTCGATGTTGGCCAAACTCTCCAAGGCTGACGGCCATGTCTGTCAGGATGAGATCGAATCCATTGATCTATTCATGACCCGGGACCTCCACCTGAATCGTGAGAGCCGGAACATTGCCATTGATATTTTTCGGGAAGCCATCAACTCGCCGGAGTCCTTTGAAAGTTTTGCCCGCCAGTTTTATACCACCTTTAAAAATCAGCCCCGGATGCTCGAGGTGATGCTGGATGTCATGCTCAGGGTCTCCACCGCAGACGGGCAGTTCAACCCTCAGGAGGAGGCGTTGATTTTATCGGCGGTGCATCTGTTTCAATATCCCACCGAGGGGTATCTTAAGCTCAAGGCGCGTTATGTAGACCAGAGCGACAAGTACCATGCGGTTCTGGGATGTGATCGCAATGATTCCGACGACTTTGTCAAGAAGCAGTACCGGAAGCTGGTGAATGAATACCATCCGGATAAAATTGCCTCCAAGGGCCTTCCCGAGGAGTTTACGCATTTTGCAGAAGAGAAATTTCGCGAAATTCAGGATGCCTGGGACCATGTAAAAAAAGAACGGGGTATTGCCTGAGCCTTTGACAACCCCAGTAAAAAGGAAGGAAGAGGTCATGGGCAAAGAGGAGAAACGACAACGGGTGTATGAAGCGGCTCTTCTGCTCTTTTCCAGGCATGGCTTCAAGAAGACCACGGTGGAAGATATCGCCGATGCCCTCGGCATGACCAAGGGGAACCTTTATCTCTATGCCCGAAACAAGAAGGATCTCTATGAGTCGGCGGTGGCATGGTCCCTTCGCAACTGGCAACGGGCATCCCGCGAGGTGGCCGACGCAGAAGAGAGCTGTGCGGCCAAGATTTATGCGTACTTTATCACCGGGTACCGGTATTTGGAATCGGATCAGGTTTTGCGTCGCCTCATCACCCATGACCAGGCTCTGTTTCCTCTGACGGAGGCGGAAGATCGGTTCCACGAAATCAACCAGGCATCGCGGAATATTCTTGCGGGGTACCTGGCAGAGGGAATCGAGACCGGTGAGTTTCGACCCTTTGAGGTGGAAGGTTTGGCGGAACTGCTCTACTCCTTTTACGTGATGCTGGTGATTAAGCGTTATCTGGTCCCTGGCAAGGTACCCTCGCAAGAATCTCTAAATATAGCCTTTAATCTCATTCTAAAGGGGCTGCTCGCATGATTTATCGGTGTGGGACGATGGGGAAATCACTGGGCCGCAGGGTTTTGAAACGCACACTCAGCGGGGTCTTGTCTCGGATGATTGCCGTGGGCCTGTGGGCTGCGATTTTCTTGACGGGGTGCGGGGGCGACAATGACACGACTCCCGCTCTCAGCGTCGCCGGGTCGAGCTGGACGGTGATGGTCTATCTTGACGGGGACAACAATCTCGAAGAGTGGGCGCTGGCCGATTTTAATGAGATGGAGGCTGCCGCCACCGACGAGAACCTTCATCTTATCGTGCTTTTTGATCGCAGCCCGTATCACTCCGAAGCGCAGGGCGACTGGGAGGGGACGCGTCTCTATAAAATTCGTCATGACACGGACACCTCGTCGATGTCCTCGGTTCGACTGACCGATTCGGTGGGGCTGGGTCTTGCCGGGGATGAGTCCGATGAGTTGAACATGGGCCGCAGTGAGACCTTGAGGCAGTTTGTTTCCTTCTGTAAGGAGGCCTATCCTTCGGACTACACCGCCTTGATCCTCTGGGATCACGGGAGCGGTTGGGCTCCCTCCGGGGCGGACACCGCAAAAGTTGGGACCAAATTTATTGCCATTGACGATGCCAGCTCTGGGGATGCGCTTTCCATGAAGGAGGTGGCGGACGCCTTGTCGGGACAGCCGGTGGATCTTCTGGGGTTTGACGCCTGTTTGATGGCGGAGGCGGAGGTTGCCTGGGAGTTGCGCGATTCGGCGCGTTACATGGTGGCCTCTGAAATGCTGGAACCTTCTACGGGCTGGAATTATACCGATTTTCTGAATCGGTTTGCCGGTGTCTCCGGCGTGAAAAAGACCCCTGAGGTGCTGGGACGCATTATTTCTGAAACCTATCTGGAGGGGGGCGGCGATATGGGGCTCAGTCTGTCGGTGACGGATCTCAAGGCCTTGCCCTCTCTCGGGGCGGCTGTGGACGCCCTGGCTCTGGAGATGATGGCGCTGGGACCCGAAGCGGTGACCTCGGCGCGTAATGAAATCCCCGATTATAATGATGACACCTGCGTGGACCTGCGTCGGTTTGCAGAGGCGCTGGGTGTCTCCAGCGAAACCCGGACTGTGTTGGGCGCTGCTCTTTCTCGGGCGGTGATCGTCAATGGGGCCACAAATCTGGATGAGATTTGCGGTCTTTCCATCTATTTTCCCCTTTTCGGCGTCTCATCCGGCCAGTATGGTGATTACACCTCCTTAAACCTGGATTTTGTCGATGACACCGAGTGGGCCGGGGCGCTTAGAGATTATAAGAACCGCGCCCCTTACTACACGGTGGATCGTCGCGACGAAGACGGATCCCTTCTTGCGACCCCTGGCTCTGAATAACCTCTTGATAAGAGATGCTATCTTGCTATAATACCACCTGCCTTTTCGATTTGGCCCTGGCGTCCTTGCCTGGGGAGGCCCTTTTCCGGCTCTCATGACCACCCTTTCTTCTATCGATTCCCCACAGCCGGTTGGGCTTTGTTTTTTATTGGAACAATCCTGTCACACGATATCAATGACGTCTTGCCGGAGCCTGGTGTGCTGAGCGTGAATTGCGGCCATCAATGGATGGTTTCAGATCTGGTAAGATCCTTCAGGAGGGTTTATGGACACAGTTTCCGCCAATCCCATGTCATCCACCGTTGATCTCTTGACCCATGCTTCCCGGTATATGTTTGATGCTTCACAGCGTTCCGTTCTTTTTTGGGATGTGCTTCGGAAAAGGGGAAACAATTACCGGGAGCACCTAGAGAAGGGCCAGCCCCCAGTGTTGATTTTTGATTACGAAATAATCTGCGATGCCCGGACCTTCGAAAAACCGGCCAATTACGCCTTGGCCCTGATACACGGAAAACGCGGGGCCCGGGAACAGGGGTTTACAGGCGGAGCCGACCGCAGGGTGACGGGGGATGAAAAAAAAGGGGATCACCGGGACCCGAGCCGTCGCCCCATGGTGATCATCGATCCCAGGGCCGGTCACGGTCCGGGAATCGGAGGATCCAAAGAGGCGTCAGAAATCGGGCACGCTCTCGCCAACGGGCATTCTGTCTATTTTGTGCTCTTTTTTACCGAGCCGATGCCGGGCCAGACCCTGGCCGATGTGAAAAATGCCGAGATTCTTTTCCTTGAGGAGGTGGTGAAGCGGCATCCGAAGGCCCTTCGACCCGTGGTGATCGGGAATTGTCAGGGGGGCTGGGCCACCGCCATTGTGGCCGCCGAGCGGCCTGACCTGGCAGGACCCATTGTCTTGAACGGCGCCCCTCTCTCCTACTGGTCGGGGGTGGGAGGCACGAACCCCATGCGATACAAAGGAGGGCTCGTGGGCGGTGTCTGGATCAACGATTTTGTCAGTGATCTGGGCGGGGGGCTCTTTGACGGAGCCAATCTGGTCATGAGCATGGAAGGCCTCAACCCGGGACATACCTGTTGGTCCAAACCGTACAATCTGTATAAAAATGTGGATACGGAAGAGGAACGTTTTCTTGATTTTGAAACATGGTGGGGCGGTTTCTTTTTGATGACGGGAGATGAAATTCATACCATCGTCGCCGATCTTTTTGTGGGGAATCACCTGGCCCAGGGGCAATTGACGCTGGATGAGGGTCCTCCCATTGACTTGAGGCGGTTCAGCGATCCTGTGGTGGTGTTTGCGTCCAGCGGGGATAATATTACCCCTCCACAGCAGGCCCTCAACTGGATTCCCATGGTCTACAAGTCCGTGGATGAGATCAAACAACGCGGGCAGGTGATCGTCTACGTCATTCACCCCACCATCGGGCATCTGGGGATCTTCGTGGCGAGCTCCATTGCCGGCAAGGAACAGAAGGAGATCATCGGGAGCGTGGAGATGATCAACTTTCTATCACCGGGGCTTTATGAAATGGAGATTGTCGAGGCGCCGTCTGAAGCATGGTTGAACGATTACAAGGTCACATTTTTAGAACGCACCATTGAGGATATTCTGGCCTATGACGATGGCGTGGAAGATGAACAGGCTTTTGAGCTCGTCGCCTCCATTTCAGAACGCAATGGGGCTTTTTATTCGACCTGGTTGAGCCCCCTGGTACGCGCCATGGTCACGCCGTTGTCCGCCGAGTGGCTGCGGGAGATGCACCCCATGCGCCTTCAGCGCAGTCTCTTCTCCGATCAGAACCCCATGATGAAGCCTGTGAAAGATGCCGCTGAATTGGTTCGTCGGGTGAGACGGCCCGTCTCAGAAGAGAATCCCTTTGTTCAAGCAGAACGGGCCCTCTCTGAAATGGTGGTGGCTGCCTTTGATTGGGGGCAGGCGCTTAGCGATATGAAGCAGGAGAAGGTGTTTCATGCCCTGTACGATAACCCGGTGATGGCCTGGCTTTATGGGTCGGGCCTTGGATTACCCATCGAAGAGAGCCGGGCGACCCGGGAAAAGAAGACTCGGGAGACGAGTCTGGACCGCCTGTTGTGGCTTGGGAAGATCGAGGAGGGCGGGTACCCGGAAGGGGCCATCCGGATGATCATCGCCATGGCCAGCGCTGACGGGGCCGTGGATGAGGCGGAGATGGCCATGGGCAGCCGAATCGTCAAGGCCAGCAGGCGCCTGAAGCGCTTGACCGCACGAGAGCTTCACAAGATCGTCAAAGAGCAATCCCGCATCCTTCAAACGGATTTTGATAAAGCCCTTCACGCCCTGCCGGTTTTGATTGAGGGGAAGAGCGATCGGAAGAAGGCCATGAAACTTGCCAACGATATTGCCCTGGCCGACCACTCTCTGGCTAAGGAGGAATCGAGGCTCCTTGCAAAAATGAAAAAGATTCTGGATTTGTCGTAAGGGATACAAAAAAAGTCGTGACGGTCCCGAAAGGGCTGTCACGGCTTTTTTTATTTGGCCCCCAGGCGGATCACGCGGGGGGGAATGGGTTTGCGGACCGAGGGGCGCCTGTAGGGTTCATCGGGGTGTCCGATGGCGATGACGGCGTGGACGGTTTCGCCATCGGGGAGTTGGACGAGCTGTCTCAAGGTTTTATCCTGGGCCAGGGCTTCCACGGCAAAGCCGATGAGACAGGTCCCGAGGCCCATGGCATGGGCGGCGAGAAGAATCTGGTTTGAGGCGAGGAGGGCATCCTCGGTGGGGCAGGAGGCCTCCTGGGAGCAGCTGACGAGGATGGCGGCCGGGGCACCGTGGAAGAGGCGGTCCCACTTTTCGTTATTCCAGCAGGCGATGCCTTCCTCGATGCGGTCGTGGTAATCGGTGTAATATGCAGAGAGCTCCGGTTTACCCACGAGCTTGAGCGTGCCGCGTAAGGGGGCGATGCGGGCGAGGCGGTTGAGCTTTTGAAAGAAGTTCAGGACCCCTTGAGCAACCCCCTCCACGGACGGTCGATCGGGGAGCAGGGTAAACTGCCATGCCTGGGAGTTGGTGCCGGAAGGGGCGGTGGTGCCAATTTTTGTCAGGTCTTCCAACACTGCCATGGGGACAGGTTCTTTTGTGTAGTGGCGGCAGGATCGCCGGGAAGCCATCAGTTGAACGAGGGCCCCCACATCAAAGGTTCCGGGAGAGAGCCACCCCTTGGGGGTTTCAAAGGTCTGATATCCCTGATTCATGGGGGTATGACCGGTGAGTGTGATGGCGTCTGCGGGGCAGACGGCCAGGCAGTGGCCACAGGAGAGGGAGTCGTCACCCGTGATTGTGGCGACGCCATCGTCAAGGCTCAGGGTGTCGTGGGGGCAGATGTCAACGCAGGCTCCGCAGCCGGTGCAGCGTGTTTCATCAATGATGACGTGAATTTCGCGTTTCATTCGGTGTCCTTCTGAAGGTGTTGTTTTGCTTCTTTTTCCGGTCCCAGCAGGATGGCGAACCATCGGGTGTCCTCTCGGGCTTCCAGGGTAATCTTCAGGGCCATGGTCAAGGGGACAGAAAGAATCATGCCCACGGGGCCCATGATCCAGCCCCAGAATGCCAGGGAGAGAAAGACCACCAAGGCGGAGAGTCCCACGCCGCTTCCCATGACCCGGGGCTCAATGAGGTTGCCGATGGCTACGTTCGTGGCCACATAGAGGAGTCCAACCATCAGGGCTTTCATGGCTCCGAATTGAACCAGGGCCAGGAGGATGGCCGGGACGGCGGCGATGATGGATCCGATATTGGGGACAAAATTGAAGATAAAGGCGATGAGCCCCCAGATGGCCGGAAAGTCGATACCGAAGAGCATCAGGCCGACATAGATCAGGCTGCCGGTGACAAAACTGGTGGCGCTTTTGATGGCCAGGTAGTGGCGGATGCCTTCGGCAATGCGGTGAAATCCATGATGAGAGGCGTTGTCGTTGCCGAGGGCGGCTTGAAGTTTCAGGGAGAAACCCGAGGCTTCCATGAGGATGAAGATGACCGTCAGGATAATGAAAAAGGTGTTGGTAAAGATCCCACCTAAGCGGGTCAGCAGCGCACCGAGAAAGGTCATCATGCGGCCTGGGTTGACGACGTTGAGCAGGGTCTCACTGGTGATGTCGATGTGGGCTTTTTGCAGCAGGGGGACCACACTGCTCACCAGGGCCTCCAGGCGCTGCTGGTAGGCGGGGATGCTTTTTGTAAAGGATTCCAGGGCTCCGGTGACGATGTTGATCAGGAGCAGGAAGAGGAGGAGTACGATAAATCCGATCAAAAGAACCGCGAGTCCAGACGGGATTTTTTTGCTCTCCAGCCAGAACAGAGGGGGGGAGACGGCCACGGCGATAAACACGGAGAAGAGAAAGGGAACCAGGATGGAGGATGCGGCCTGGATGCCCGTGACGACGACCACAAAACAAGCCAGGGAGAGAAGCATGTTGGCCCTGGGCGCGTTATCGGAAGCGGGGTGCATGAAGGGTCCTTTGCGTCGAGGTCGAGGTCGATGACCGTGAGTGGGTGTGTGCTGAGACAATCGGTAAACCCTGTGATGAATAATTTATACCTCAAGCCGTCTTGACCGAAAACAAAAAAAGCTGAAAGGACCACCTGCGGTGAGCTTTTTATTCAGGATAAAGTGTCTGGATCCTCTGGGGATGCGTCTTCCCCAAGGATCCGGGAGACGAGGTTCAGGTCGGGCAGTGAGCCCAGGACGGGCAGGTTGACATATCGGGCGATCTGGCGCTCGGATTTTAGGGTGGCGTCGTTCCATTCCAGGGCCGCAATGAGGACCAGCACCCCCAGGAGTGACGCGCTGAACAAGGTGAGCATGGGGATGATTCGGTCGGCACGCCAGAGGGCTCGTATGGCCGAGGATTCAATACTGCTGGCAAGTTTGGGCAGGAGGTCCGTGTCGATTTCAATGCCACCGAGTTGAATGCCCTCCTGGGCTTTTCTCAACAGTCTTCGTGCATAGTATCCCACCAGGTGGCTGCCCAATTCAGGGTCTTTTCCCAGGTAGGTGATGCGGGCGATCTCCCCTTCGCGGGAGAGGGAGAGGTTGTTGCGTATAGCGGCCGTGACTTTCTGGTAACGTTCCTTTTCCAGATGTTCCACGGTTTTTATGGTGAGGTTGAAATAGCGATCGACGGAGAAGTTTTGTTGAAAGAAGAGGTCCTGGTTCCTGATCACCTCGTCGAAAGAGGTGAAGACGGTGGGGGTGGTGGTGGACGCAAAGCGAGCCTCCAGAGGAAGCTGGATGTCCTGCCAGGCCCTGTATTGATCCGGGGAATAAAAGGCGGAGAGCAGATAAAGCCCAGGCATCAGGAGGGCGAGAAGAAACCAGGCTTTGTATCGTTTCATACCGTGGGTGTAGCGTTTGACAACGTAGGACATGGCCGCGTCTCCTTAGTGCCTGATAGGATTTTTCCATTGATTGGCCACGACCCCAAGGAGTTTGGCCCCACTGAGTCGCATGGCCGTGACCGTGCGCTTCAATGTGGATCGAGGGGTCCTGTTGGTCATAAAGACCAGCACCACGCCGTCGGCGATGCTTGAAAGCAAGATGGGGTCCCGCATGCGTTGATTTTCCGGGAAGGTGGAGGAGGTGTCTACGATGATGGTGTCGTAGCGGGTTTTGGCGTCCTGGATGAGGCGATGGTCATATCCTTTGGAGATGGAGAGGGTGCCGTGAAAATCATCGGTAATGCGGGCCGCAGGGAGGATGTCGATGCCACTTACCGTCGGCACGATGAGTTCATCCAGGGAGGCTGCCTTGTAAAATGCGGCGGGGCTCTCTATGGGATCTATATTGAAAAAGTGGTGCACGGCCGGTGCGTACCAGTTGTAGTCGACGAGAAGGGTACGACGTCTCCTTGAGTCGGTGGCTGCGATGGCAAGCCCTGTTGCCGTCGTGGTTTTTCCCTCTCCTCGGGCGCCACTTGTGATCACGAGGCAGAGGTTTTTCTGATGGTTTGTCGCGGTTTGAATGGCGGTGAACATCCGTTTTGTCTCCGCAATTCGTCCCAGGGTGTAAAGATGTGAGTCGATGGATTGATTCATGGATCGGTGCTCCTTGGGGTGGCTGTAGCCGGGGCTCAAGGCTGTGATGGGGATTCCTTTTGCAGGCTTGTTGTCTTGGGGGGTCGAATAGAATCCGCAGGTATCAGGGGTCGGGGTGACGGTTGACGCAAAGGGTGAAGACGGTTGCACAGGTTATAGAACGCACATTAAGGCAGGATGGGAGCTGTGCGATCGGACGTACTTGGGGTGAACGGTGACCATGGATTTATATTAATACAAATGAATGCGGGTGGCAACAGGGGAGGGTACCGTACAGGCCGTCTGAGGGGATGGGCTGTACGGTTCAACGCTTGGGCGTGTCGGCTCTGGTTTTTCATCCGGTTGAAGCACACCCTTAAAAAATGGCGTCGGTCTATTCCAGGGCCGGTCCGATCTCGTGGAGAAGAAAGCTAAGCCCGTCGGTATGGGGCGCCCCGTCTTCCAGGGAGAGGATGGCGTTTATGTTGTCTCGGACATCTTCGACGGACACGTCTTGTCCCAGGGCGAGCCCGTGCCCGGAGATGACGGCGCTTTGCCCGAACCAGCCGGCGCCAGTGGTTACCGTAAGGCCGGTGTAGCGGTTGGCGTCAGAGCAGAGGTAAAGGGCCATGGGGGCGTTGAGGTCCGCCGCCATTTTTGAGGTGATCTGGTAGGGCATGATGTCTTCGGTCATGCGGGAGTGGGCGGTGGGGGAGATCGCGTTGACCTTGATACCGAATTTTTTTACTTCCAGCTTCAGGGCGTTCATGAGGCCGATGATGCCCATTTTTGCTGCGCTGTAGTTGGCCTGGCCGAAGCTGCCGTAAAGGCCGGCGTTGGAGACGGTGAACAGGATGCGTCCGTAGCCATTTTCTTTCATGGCACGAACCGCAGGCTGGGTGACGCAGAAGGCTCCCTTGAGGTGGACATTGATGACGGTGTCCCATTGCTCTTCACTCATTTTATGGAAAGACTGGTCGCGGAGGATACCTGCGTTGTTGATGAGGATGTCGAGGCTTTCGAAGTGGGTGAGGGCGGTCTCGATGATGGCGGCGCCTCCTTCCATGGTGGTCACGGAGTCGTAGCTGGCCACGGCCTTTCCGCCGGCGGCGGTGATTTCGGCCACCACCTTGTCGGCGGCTTCGTGGCCCTCTCCCCTGCCGTCCCGGCTTCCTCCGAGGTCGTTGACCACCACGGCGGCGCCCCTTTTGGCCAGTTCCAGCGCATAGCTGCGCCCGATTCCCGCGCCGGCGCCGGTGACGATGGCAACCTTTTTATCAAACGAGATTTTGTTCATCGGTCTGTCTCCCGGTTACAGGTTAAATACGAATCAAATGGGACGATGTGAACGGCGCGCAAACCATACCATAATTTAGCGGTGCGGGCCTGTTTTTCCTTTGGGCGTGTGGGCTTTTGTTGTAGCGTGGGCAGAGGTTAACCAAGGAGAATGAAATGGGGAGGAACGATGGGTTTTGTGTTTGATCCACCGGAGGTGTTCCGGGACATGGGGGCAGAGATTCTTCTCTTTGATGAAGAGAAAGAATCCATCGAGGTTCGTTTTCCTGTGCAGGCGAGGTATCGGAACCCCATGGGGGTGATGCAGGGCGGTATGGTTGTGGCGGCCATGGACAACACGTACGGTCCGCTTACCGTGCTTCTGGGGACCACCAGTGTGACCACACACATCAATACCACCTTTGTGAAGCCGGTGGCTCGTGATGAGCCTTATATCATTATTACGGCAAGGGTGACGGCGCGTTCGCGTCGTCACCTTCACCTGACCGGTGAGGTTCGTGATTCGCGCGGAACCCTCGTGGTGAGTGGGACGGCCAGTTTTATGGTGCTGGAGACCCATGACCCCGAATCGGCATGACGCCTGAGAGGGGAGCCGCTGCGTGGCCGGGCAGGGCTATGGCGATCCGATGGGATCCCCCTCTTTTTGCATGACGCGCGATTCTCCGTTGTTGAGGTCATGGGTTTGGGGTATACTAAGTCCATTCAATTGTTCATGATTCAGAAAGAGGCGGCTCGAAAAAAGGGTGGTGTCACTTCTGGTTCCTGCGTTTCGAAGAGACTCGTTGGCAGGGTTCAAGGTGGCGTCCGGATTTTTTGGCGGGTCGTCAGGGCTTCCCTTTTGTTGCAATGATGGTTCCTGCCTGCAGAGCGTCTGTTTTTTACCTGATCATCCGTTTCTCCTTGATGGCCCTTCCGTAATTCCTCATTTTACCCGGTTTATCCTTTGGGAGCACCAGCCTATGGATATGCAGAAAGAAAACGATTCGCCCCGCCTGTTGATTGTGGATGACGATGAGACCATTCGGATGATTCTATGCCGGGTGATGGAAAAGCAGGGGTTTGTCTGTCATCAGGCTTCAAATGGCCTGGAAGCTCTGGATGTTTTGAATGATCATCCGGTAGACATTGTGCTGACGGATGTGGACATGCCGGAGATGGGAGGTATTGAGTTGGTTCGGCTGATTCGGGCTCAGTACACCGCCGACCCTATCGTGATGACCGGTCACATTGATGAATTCAATTACGAACAGATGATTCAGGCCGGTGCCGAGGACTTTATTTTGAAACCCATGGCGCCAAGCGAAGTGGTTTTGAGGATCCGGCGCGTGTTGCGTGAACGCCTTCTTGCCAGGGGCCTGAGGGAAACTCATCAGGAGTTGAAGGCCTCTTATCTCGATACCATCAATCGTCTTGTGACGGCTGCAGAGTACCGGGATGAAAATACCGGGAGTCACATCACACGCATGGGAACCTACAGTGCTTTTCTTGCGGAAAAATTGAATATGGATGGGGCTTGGGTGGACCGGATTCGGTATGGAGCGGCCATGCATGATATCGGTAAGATCGGCATTCCAGACAATATCCTGATGAAGCCATCGCGGTTGTCCGGCAATGAATTTAATGTGATTCAGACCCACCCGGCCATTGGTGCACGGATACTGGCCAACGCCCAGTCGGATGTGTTGCGGCTTGGTCAGCAGGTTGCCATTGCGCATCACGAAAAGTGGGATGGCACCGGGTATCCCCAGGGGCTTTCCGGCGAACGGATCCCCCTTGCCGGGCGCATCGTGTGCATCGCCGATGTTTTTGACGCCCTTTCTACCAAGCGGCCCTATAAAGACCCTTATCCCCCGGATGTGATTTATTCCCTCATCGAGGATCAACGGGAAAAGCATTTCGATCCCGATCTGACGGACCTGGTGCTGGGACATTTTGAAGATTTTTTGACGATCCGTAAAAGCTCTGGCACCGACAGTGAAAGCGGCACCGGTGAGTTGGTGAATTGGGGTGAAATTTTTAACTGGAGTGAGCGGGATGTCATGTCGGCGGACGTATCGACCGGACGCTCTGTATAAGCCGTCAGCCCGGATATTTCATGAGAAAACAATCAGGACTAAGGAATAATTCGTAATGACAGTACTTTGCAGTCATATTTTTAGTCGTTTCAAAAATGCAAAATGTAATCCACGGTATTCTGTCTGATTTTCGTGAAATATCCGGGTCAGGGGGCTCTTTCTGTGCCTGGGAGTGAACACGCCGCCGGCCTCTGGGGCCGGCGGCGTTTTTATGATCAGACGGGTTCTACCAGCATTTTAAGGTTGGATCGGGCAAAGTCAATGGCGGGGTCCATCTTAAGCGCCATTTTGAAGTAGATGATGGCTTTGTCGAGGGTACCGAGTTCCCGGTAGTTGGAGGCGATGTTGGCATAATCGATGGCGGAGTTGGGGTTGAGGCGGAGCGCTTGCCGGAAGGCCTCAATGGCCTTCTCATGATTAGCCATCATGTAGTGGCAAAAACCCATGAGGTTGTAGATGTCTTCACGCTCGGGGTCCAGGTCGAGGCCGGTTTTGAGAATGCCCAGGGCCTCTTGGTAGCGTCCCGTCTCTTTGAGACAAACCCCCATCCAGGAGCAGATGGACGGGATCTCCTGGGTGTCGGGGTGGGCTGCCAGGGCGTGTTTAAAGGCTGCGAGGGCGTCATCGTAGTCCCCCCGATTCAGTAGGATCTGGCCCCTGTAGAAGTGGAAGTAGTAGCGTTCCCCGACAGCTTCTTCGAGCGTTACGATGCGTGCAAGGGCTGCCGCCGGCTCAAATTTTTCCGTGATCACTTTGGCGACGAACATGGGGACGCTGGTTCCCAGGCTGCGTTCGCGGAAGTGGGCGCCGGGGATGATGGTGTAGAAGGTGGGGATGCCGAGCTCCGGGTGGGTGGTTTCGACAAGGAGAATCTCCATCCCGATGGCTTTAAGGGCCGCTACGCACGCCTCGATCTCGACCTTGATGTTGGCGTTTGACAGATCCGGCAGGGAGGTCAGGGGCACGGAGGGCTGAGGGTGGGTGATGAACGCGGCCTCGGCGAGATCGGTGTATTTGGGCAGCCCGCTGGCCACATAATTGGCGCCGGTGTTGAAATCCCCGGCCAGCTGAGCCACTTCGGTCAAGGCTCGGCTCATGGCTTTTTCAGGGTCGGGAGCGGTCCCGGCGGTCCAGACCAGTTCACTGGATTCTGGAAAGGTGGCAGGGTCCCAGGCCAGCACGCCCACCGTGGGGATGCCGGTGTCAAGGGAGAGGTCGGAGCAAACGAGGCGGATGCCGTTTTTACGGTATTTCGAGATCATCTCCCGGACGGCGGGGTCGGTGGCGGTATCCGGGTCGATGGTGGGCGTGATCTGCTTGCCCTGGCTCACCAGGGAGCAGACGTGACGCTCCACAACCTCTGAGATGCCTTGACAGATCGCCTCTTCCCGGCAGTTGCCGGCAGAGGGGCCGTTGAATTCGTTGATGGTAAAAAACCAGTCAAAGGGAATGAGCATCTCTTCCCCCCGGGTGAGGTTCCAGGCCGGTGTCCACTGGAAAGGGATATCTGAAAAGAGGGCTTCGGCCGTTTCAGCGGGGGTTTTTTTGTCGTGGACCGATTGGGCAATCAAGTCGAAGGGGAGGGCGCGATCTTTGACGTTGCGGTAGGTGTTGGTGAAAAAATGACTCTCATCGGCCTTGAAGGCAAAAAAGCTGAATCGTTCCGCCAATTCCATGACAGCGCTGGCCTCAGACTGCTGGGGGGTGGCCCCTTTGCCCATTTGTTTGGCCGTTCCGGTGAGGGAGGAGGCATCTTTGCCACAGAGGCTGAAAAATACGGGAATATCGAGCCTGCCGTTGTCGATTCTTGAGGTCTCTTTAAAAATATCGAGGGCCAGGTGTTCGGCCTTTTTTTTAAAACGGGCCACGGTCTCTTCCGGGGAGATTATTTTGTCCTGATCTGAGGTACAGGTTTTGATGGCATCTTCCAGTACGGTTCTGACACTCATACAACACGTCCTTCTCGTGGCTTTCCGACCTGAATGGCTCGGGAATGTATTTTTGTTCGGCAAGCACTCTGCATGCATCACAGGCTTCTGAAAGGGCAATTTTTTTCAGTTGTTTTCAGGTGTTATCGAAATAAAGGTGTAATGCATGAAAAAACATTCTTCGTAACATACAACATGCGGAAGTGAAAAGACTTTTTTATATTGACCCTTTATGACCAATCTGATAATTGGGTTGGGATAAAATAATTGGGGTTTTGACGTTTTTCTACAAGCCATTCCGCATTTTTTTGTTGTTCCGGGGTTCCAAAACGGGGCTTCGGTGGAAGCACCGGACGTCAGCCTTCAACACGCCACCCCACAAACGTCAAAAACCCCCTCTGTCCCTATTTCAGCGCCTCAACTCGGATGATTCACAGGCATCTCAATATGACACGCACAGCGACCATCACGCGCAACACCCAAGAGACCCGTATTTCCATTGACCTCGACCTGGACGGCAGGGGCAGGGCGGATGTGAAGACCGGCATCCCCTATTTCGATCACATGTTGACCCTCTTCGCGGCCCATGGTTTTTTTGACCTGACCCTGAAGGCCGACGGAGATCTGGAGATCGATGCCCACCATACCGTCGAAGACACAGGGCTTGCCCTCGGCATGGCCATTGCCGACGCCCTGGGAGACCGGGCCGGGATCAGGCGGTATGGCCTGGCCGTCACGCCCATGGATGAAACCCTGGCGGAAGTGGCCTTAGATCTCTCCAATCGGCCCTACCTCGTGTACAATTTTCCTGACCATCGGGTTCGGGATGGCAACTTTGACGCCTGGTTGGCCCAGGAATTTTTCCAGGCCCTCTCAGTTAAAGCGGGGATGAATCTTCATATCAACGTACGGTATGGTACGAATGATCACCACATTATCGAAGGGGTGTTTAAATCCCTGGGGCGCGCGCTGGACCAAGCGGTCTCCATCGATCCGCGCATCGAAGGGGTTCGCTCTACCAAGGGTGTGATTTAACAACGACCGTTGCCATAATGATTCCGGGCGGTCATACCGGGAGGTGTGCATGGGGTACCCCACGCGAGAACCCGTCGTCGGGAAACGATTTTGGCTCCCCGTCTTATTTATGCTGACGCTCTTTGCCTGCTCCCCCTTGCGTCAGCCAAGCCAGCCGGTGGTCCCTGTCTCCTTATTTTCCTGCAATTCGGTGGTGGTCCTGCCCTTCTCCTGGGAGGCGCCTGAAGATAGCGTGTACATTGACCATGAGCGGGAGGAGGGGCGTGAGGCCTCTCTCTCTGCCGATGCTTTGGCAACGGAGCTGGCGAAGCGGATGGCCGCGTGTCTCGAGGAAAATGGGGTGAGGGCGACGGTTTCCCTGGCTCCGGCAACGGGTCTGGAGGAGCGGGTGGCTGCATTGAAAGAGCAAGGAGCTCCTTGTGTCCTCTTGGGACGAGTCGAACGATATGAGGAGCGCATCGGCTCTGACTGGTCGGTGAGCCGTCCGGCGTCGGTGGCCTTTAAAGCTCTTTTATTGGAGACTGCGACGGGGCGGGTGCTTTGGAAGGGTTCTTTTGATGAGGCCCAGCAGCCTCTCAGCGAGAATCTTTTGACCCTGAAGCGGTTTATCTCGCGAAAGGCGCGCTGGGTAACGGTGGCAGTGCTCGCTGAAGGGGGATTCAAAGGGCTGGTAACGTCCATGGTTCAAATGGGGGGCCGGCCTCTTCCTGTCGGCGCGGTGACACAGGATCCATAATCGTTTTTTAGAGTGTTCCTCCCTGCTTGGGTGGGGGACTTAAAAATAGTTCTTGACAAAGATGCAACTGGCATTAACTTATGCACCTGCTTGGGCGGACTTACCGTCAATCGCCTTCGCTTATTTATAATGAATAATTTTACTTGTATATCCTGTTTTTTTAGCGGGTTGGCTCCTTTTTGCGGCCGTGGCAGAGGCAAGGCGTCCTTTCAGACGGTTAAATGAAGGGTTCCATCACTCAGTATGAGTGGCTTTCACCTGGCGTGAGGGCTTTGAATATAAAATAAGTGGTATGGCAGACGACCTGCCGATGGTGTGACTCTCCTTTACGGTCGCCATCGATGTGGTTTTTTTTGGATTGGATACCGACTCTCGCGGACAGGAGCTTTTTGCACTTGATTCCTGAATCAGTGATCACAGACATTAAGCACGCGACTGATATTGTTCAGGTTGTCTCAGAAACCGTTCAGATGAAAAAGACGGGAAGCAACTTTGCAGGTCTTTGTCCGTTTCACTCCGAAAAAACTCCCTCCTTTACTGTCAGTCCGACAAAACAGATCTACTATTGCTTTGGATGCGGAGCCGGGGGCAGTGTCTTCAACTTTGTCATGAAGCGTGACGGGTTGACCTTCCCGGAGACCGTGCGTGCATTGGGCAGCCGTTGTGGCATTGAGGTGCCGGAGCGTGCCTTGAGCCCTGAAGAGAAAGAAAAAATAGGTGCCCGGGAAAAAATTTTTCTGGCCAATCGTCTGGCAGCCGATTTTTTTACACAGACCCTCAAAGGGTCCGTGGGCACCCAGGCGCTGGCTTACCTTCGAAACCGGGGCATCAGTGAAGAGACCATGGAACGCTTTGGTCTTGGGTATGCGCCGGATTCCTGGGATGCCGTGTCTCAGTGTCTCTCTTCGCATCGGGTGCCCGTGGATATTGCGGTGAACAGTGGGTTGCTTATTGCCAAAGAAGAGACGGGACGGTTCTACGATCGCTTCAGGAATCGCATCGTCTTTCCGATAGTTGATACAGCCATGCAGGTATCGGGGTTTGGGGGCCGCGTGATGGATGACGCGTTGCCAAAGTATCTCAACTCGCCCGAGACGCCTGTTTATCATAAGGCCCGTTCTCTTTATGGGCTCCATGCTGCGCGTGAGGGGATCCGTCAAAGCGGCATGGCCTTTGTTGTTGAGGGTTACTTCGATGTTCTGGCCCTGTTTCAACATGGTATCACCCAGGCGACGGCCACGCTTGGAACGGCCTTGACTCGGGATCATGTACGTCTTCTTTCACGGTGCGGTGCCGAACGGTTTGTCTTGGTTTTTGATTCTGATCAAGCCGGGATCCGGGCGGCTCTTCGCAGTGTGCCGGTGTTTCAGAAAGAGTACATGACGGCAAAAGTGCTTGTATTGCCCACGGGTCACGATCCAGACTCATTTGTTCGGGAGTCGGGGCCTGAGGCGTTTTTGTCCATGGCAGAGAACGCCATGGATCTTCTGGAGTTTTTAATGGACGCTTCCATTCGGCGTCACGGGCTCAGTGTGGAAGGGCGGTTGAAGGTCCTTGCCGATATGAAGGAGCCCCTCCTCGCCTTAGAGGATCGGGTGGCCCGTTCTCTTTATATTCGCGTGTTGGCCGATAAGGTGGGCATCGATGAAGGGGCGGTCAGTGAAAAAATTCATCAGGATCCGGGGGCGGGACACCGTTATTCCGGGCCTGGTTCGCAAAGCGATAGACCTGAAAGACCTGTGGGGCGAATTCCGACCGGGAACAGCTTGGAGCTGCAGATCGTTTCCATGCTTGTCCGTTACGCCGGGATCCATGCCTATTGCAGGGATGTTGGAATTACAGACTATTTCGAAGATCCAGGACTCAAGGGGCTTTGCTCCACGGCCCTGGCTTATGACGGACCTCCGGAGGCCATGACGGACTGGCTTCTTATGAACCTTCGGGAGGAGGGGCAAAGGGAATGGGTGGCGCGTCTTGCCATTGATGAGTTCCCGGTGATTCACCAGCGGTGTGTTGCTCTGATTGATCAGTATGTCCGCAATAGAAACAGATTAGGCGATGACCTCTCAAAAAGAATCAGGGAGGCGGAAGTGCATGGAGATCATGTCCTTCTGCTGGCTCTGCTGGAAGAGAAACGACGCTTTTCCCAGGACCTGAAGAGACGTCATGATGAAGCCAAGAAGGTTAAACATCAATCCGGGGTTGCAGGAGGCAAAACCATATGACCAACAAGTCCGATACCTCTCCCGAGAAGAGCAAGAAGAAACAAGAGTCAGCATTTAAGGCTCTGCTTGTGAAGGGTAAAAAAGTCGGAGTCCTCACGTATGATGAGATCAATGAGGTGCTTCCGGATAGCGTGGACTCTTCGGATCGCCTGGATGACATCGTTGTGATGCTTCAGGAGATGGATATCAAGGTGGTTGCGGAAAGCGACTCGGATCATGACGATGGGGACGAGAAGGATGACGAACCCGCCGAATTGGATTCCGAGATGCCCATGGACAGCCCGGCGACCCCGAAAAAGAAGGTCGCGGCCTTTGATTCCGAAACCGGGGCGGCCGATTACGGCACGGTTACCGATCCTGTAAAAATGTATCTTCGTGAGATGGGCATGGTGACCCTCCTCTCCAGGGAAGGGGAAATCGAGATCGCCAAAAAAATTGAGTTGGGCGATCAGGAAGTCCTGCGCCACCAACTCGATACCACCATCGCGGTGGGCTATATTCTTTCACTTGCCGACGGCATTGCCTCTGAAAAACTGCGTCCCAAGAACGTTTTGCGTGATGTGGACGAAGGGGACGGAGCCGTTGACGAGAAGAATCTGGTGGGTGAGTTTCTCAAGACCATTGCCGAAATTCGTATCATTCATGATGAGAACACGGGGCTCCGGTATCGTATTTTTACCGAAGAGCTCTCCTCGGATGAGCAGCGTAAGATCAGGCGATCCGTCAGTCGTCGAACCGAAAAGATATTTAATCTCCTGAAGGAGTGGCGGCTGGAGGTGAGTGTCTCGGACATCATCGATGCCAAAATTCTCGAGAATATTGGTTGGTTTGATGCCATGAACAAGGTGCTGGGGCGCTGTGCCGACACCTTTGGTACCTCCGTCACGGAGTTCAGGGGGCAGCTGGTTGATCCACAGACCTTTATCGCCTGGGCCATGGACAAAAGTGCTCTGGGGGAAGAGAAGCTTCTCAGTATTTATCCCGATTTTGCCTATCTGCAGCTGCAGATCGAAGAGCGTGAGCTTGGCATCAAGGCCAACGGGCGCATTTTGTCCCGTATTGCCTCATCCATCGAAGAGGGCAAAGTCCGGGCCAAGGAGGCCAAGAGTGAGTTGGTCAAGGCCAACCTTCGCCTGGTGGTCAGTATTGCCAAGAAATACACCAACAGGGGTTTGCAGTTTCTTGATCTGATTCAGGAAGGGAACATCGGCTTGATGAAGGCGGTGGATAAGTTTGAGTACCGAAGGGGCTACAAGTTCAGTACGTATGCTACCTGGTGGATCAGGCAGGCCATCACCCGAGCCATAGCCGATCAGGCGCGCACCATTCGTATTCCTGTGCACATGATCGAAACCATCAACAAGCTGATCCGTACCAGTCGTTATCTGGTCCAGGAGTTGGGGCGTGAACCCTCCCCTGAAGAGATCGCCGATAAGATGGAGATTCCACTGGACAAGGTTCGCCGTGTTCTTAAGATTGCCCGAGAACCTATCAGCCTCGAGACCCCCATCGGGGAAGAGGAAGACAGCCATCTGGGTGATTTTATCGAAGACAAGAAATTTATGCTTCCCTCCGATGCGGCCGTGAACATGAACCTGGCCGAAAAGACCCGGAAGGTTCTGGCGACCCTGACCCCGAGGGAAGAGAAGGTGCTTCGGATGCGTTTCGGCATTGGTGAGAAGGCGGATCATACCCTCGAAGAGGTCGGCAAAGACTTTGCCGTCACCCGAGAGCGTATTCGCCAGATTGAGGCCAAGGCCCTGAGAAAACTGCGGCACCCCACCCGGAGTAAAAAGCTTAAAAGTTTTATCGAGATCTAAGGTGAGGGACGTCCCTTTGCCGTTGCCGGAAAAAGGGACGTCCTATGCCGTTTGTGTGGTGGATAACCCTTGACAAAGGGGGGCCGCCAAGGGTAATGATACTCACCTTGATGCACGGGCCTATAGCTCAGCTTGGTAGAGCCACCGGCTCATAACCGGTCGGTCCCTGGTTCGAATCCAGGTGGGCCCACCAGCTCAAAATATACCGTGGAAAAGGAAGCCCCTTAAAGGCTTAAGATGCACCCCTTTTTTTCACGAACCAAGGCGGATAAAGCACCATGAAAGATGTTGCAAAATGCCGGGACAGTTTTTAAACACCAAGGCGTGTTGGCTAAAAGGCCATCACGCCTTTTTTATTGAAGGGGTGCCTGCGGCATGGTTGCAGGGCCTTTAAGAGAAGAATGGAGGACAGATGAGCGTAACGGTTTCTGAGATAATCTCCATGATGGAGGAACTGGCACCATCATCCCTTGCGGAACAATGGGATAATGTGGGGCTGCAGATTGGTCGGACAGATCAAACAGTCACTCGGATTCACATCGCCCTCGATCCCACCCCGGAGGTGGTGGCTGCAGCCGCAGACGACGGGGCGGAGATGCTGATTACACACCATCCTCTCATCTTCACCCCCTTGAAGACCCTGAACCTCGATACCCCCCTTGGCGGCATCATCGCCCGATCCGTTTCCTCCCCCCTCAGCATTTACTCAGCCCACACCAACCTTGACAGTGCCCCCGGCGGAATGAATGACGTTTTTTCTGAAATGATCGGTATGGATCATCCGGTGCCCCTGATGCCTTCGTTTGATTCCGAAACAGTGAAATTGGTTTTTTTTGTGCCTGAAGAGTATCGTCACAAGGTGATGAAAGCTCTTTTCTCCGGCGGTGCCGGTTCCATTGGGAAGTACAGCTGCTGCTCGTTCTCCTCACCGGGGCGGGGGACGTACATGCCTGAGCAGGGAGCGGAGCCTTCTGAGGGGTTTCCCGGGAAGATGAGCTGCGTGGACGAAGTCCGGGTGGAGACGGTGGTCAAGCGCTCCCAGGTAGATCATGTGCTCTGTGCGGTGCGGGCTGTGCATCCTTATGAAACCATGGAGTACAATATCTATCCCCTGTTGCCCGGGGCAGATGGCGACGCATCGGGTTCCGGTCTGGGGCGGGTGGGCACATTCAATCCCGCCATCCGCTTGAAAGATCTTGCTGAACGGATCAAGGCAGCCTTCGGTATGCCCATGGTAAAGGTGGTGGGCAATCCCGAGATGCCGGTTCATCGGGCTGCTGTCTGTACCGGCAGTGGGGCTTCGCTCATGAAGGCCTTTTACAAAAGCGGGGCGGATGTCTTTATCAGCGGCGAGTTAAAATACCATGATGCCCGTACCGTCGAGGAGATGGGGAAAGGGCTTGTGGATGCCGGTCATTTTGGGACCGAGCATTTTTCATGCACCCTGATGGCTCAAATTTTGAAAGAAAAAATTAAAGAGAGAGGCCTCAAGGTGGATGTGGTGGTGAGCACCCTCGAGAAGGACCCCTTTGTATTTGTTTGACGGATATGTCGCCGTATCAGACAGCGGCTGTGGCCGTGATGGCAATGTGAAATTGTGACAGCGTTTATCGGGTAGCGACACATCCACCGGCAGAGGCCGGTTCATAGATATGGGAGGCTTAATAAATTACATGCGTAATCTTAATGTGACCCGGGAGCAGGTTGACACACTGGCGCGTCTTCAAAAAATTGAGACGGAGTCGGCGCGGATTCAAAAGAAGTTGAAAGGGACGGTTTCCCAGACAGCTGTTCAGGGCGCGCGCCTGAAGGAGCTCGATATCGAGCTTGAGGTGGCCCAGGAGGAGTTGGCTGGGGAACAGAAGCGGTATGCGGCCATTGAAGAGGAGGTCGTTGAGCTCAATACCCGTGTGGTCAAAAGTCAGGAATACCTGCGCGTTGTGACAAACAACAAGGATTATCAGGTACTTCGCCGTGAAGTGGACGACAACACCAAGCGGGTTGGAGAGCTTGAGGAAACGCTGATTATCCTTTTGGATGAGCTGGAAGGCCGCGAAAAAAAAATGGCCGAGATCAGCGAAGCCCACACCGCCGAGTCGGAGAAGGTTAAGAGCATTGAGAATGAAATTTATAACGATACCGTCGAGGAACGTGAAACTCTGGAGGGCATGGCCCGTGAGCATGAGGATGTCGTGAAGAGTTTGCCTCCGGCTCTGTTGGATCATTACGAGAAGCTTCTTAAAACCACCGATCGCCTGGCAGTGGTTAAGGTCTCCGGCGGGGTGTGTTACGGCTGTTTTATGAATCTTCCTCCCCAGCAGGCCATTGAGCTCAAAAAGCTGGGAGGGCTTCACCATTGTCCCCGATGTCATCGGATTCTTTATTTTGAAAACGACGACTGATATTCACGGTTCGGCCTGAAAAAAAAGTCTATTTTTCAGGCCGTTTCCGTCGCATGTGAGTCGAGGTGAAAATCGCCATTTGCCTTTCCGTCGTTTTGAGGTATAACACGGTCACAATCGGAAGACGGTTGGAGGGGGACAGATGATCGCTGGGTTGCCAAGGCAACCGGGAGGAAAGTCCGAACACCGCAGGGCAGGGTGCTCCATAACGAGGAGTCGCGGCAACGCGAAGGCAAGTGCAACAGAGAGTAGACCGCCCGGCACTCAACAAAGGTAAGCCGCTAACCGGCTTACCTTT